>NZ_QKZF01000025.1:0-95063 GCF_003253915.1 Burkholderia sp. 28_3 | reverse complement strand
CTGCATGATTGCCAGCCAGTGAGATCCGGGTAGCCGATTCCCGATCATGCATCGCGCGGGCGTCGCGTGGCGAACGGCCGTCGCGAGGTGCTTACTGAAATAGCACGATCGGACGCAATGATCCGGCCCGAAAAACGCAGACGAAATGCGGGCGAAACACGGAGGAAGCGTGGACGAAGCCCAGACGAAAAAAAAGCAGCCCGAAGGCTGCTTTCTTTCGCGGGATACGCGGCGCGGCTCAGTGCCGGCTGCGGATCTTCGCCAGACGCTGGATCGCCTCGAGCTGCGCCATCGCGGTCGCGAGCTCGGATTGCGCTTTCGCGAGGTCGAGATCCGACTTCGCGTTCTGCAGCGTTTCCTCGGCACGCTTGCGCGCTTCCTCGGCTTTCGCCGCGTCGAGGTCCTTGCCGCGGATCGCGGTATCGGCGAGCACCGTCACGGCGCCCGGCTGCACTTCGAGAATGCCGCCCGCGACGAACACGAATTCGTCGTTGCCGCCCTCGACCTCGATGCGCACCGCACCCGGACGAATCCGGGTAATGAGCGGCGTGTGACCCGGCAGAATGCCCAGCTCACCCGTTTCGCCCGGCAGCGCGACGAATTTCGCCTCGCCCGAGAAGATCTGCTCTTCCGCGCTGACGACGTCTACTTTGATGGTTGCCATATCGACTCCAATCTCATCCACGGGTTGAGCGTATTGCGGCCGGCGCAGGCGGCCGGAATACAAGTCGTCACTGACTTATTGTTCCGGCCGGCGCTCGCCGGCTTGCGACTCACTCAAGCCCTTACTGGATCTTCTTGGCCTTTTCGAAGGCTTCGTCGATCGTGCCGACCATGTAGAACGCCTGTTCCGGCAGGTGGTCGCACTCGCCGTCGACGATCATCTTGAAGCCGCGGATCGTTTCCTTCAGCGGCACGTACTTGCCCGGCGAGCCCGTGAACACTTCAGCGACGTGGAACGGCTGCGACAGGAAACGCTGGATCTTACGCGCACGGGCGACCGACAGCTTGTCTTCCGGCGACAGTTCGTCCATGCCCAGAATCGCGATGATGTCGCGCAGTTCCTTGTAGCGCTGCAGCGTCTGCTGAACGCGACGGGTGATCGAGTAGTGCTCTTCACCGATCACGTTCGGGTCGATCTGGCGCGACGTCGAGTCGAGCGGGTCGACCGCCGGGTA
Organism: Burkholderia sp. 28_3; assembly: GCF_003253915.1. NCBI lineage: Bacteria > Pseudomonadati > Pseudomonadota > Betaproteobacteria > Burkholderiales > Burkholderiaceae > Burkholderia > Burkholderia sp. 28_3. The sequence continues at coordinate 93,885 of NZ_QKZF01000025.1, read as the reverse complement.
GATACCCAGCGAAGCGATGTCACGCGACAGAACGACGGTTGCGTCCAGGTGGCCGAAGGTCGTCGCCGGCGACGGGTCGGTCAAGTCGTCCGCAGGGACGTACACGGCCTGGACCGACGTAATCGAGCCCTTCTTGGTCGACGTGATGCGCTCTTGCAGCTTGCCCATTTCTTCAGCCAGCGTCGGCTGATAGCCCACTGCCGACGGCATACGGCCGAGCAGTGCCGACACTTCGGTACCGGCCAGCGTGAAACGGTAGATGTTGTCGACGAAGAACAGCACGTCGAGGCCTTCGTCACGGAAGTGCTCGGCCATCGTCAGGCCGGTCAGCGCGACGCGCAGACGGTTGCCCGGCGGCTCGTTCATCTGGCCGTACACCAGCGCGACCTTGTCGAGAACGTTCGAGTCCTTCATTTCGTGGTAGAAGTCGTTCCCTTCACGGGTACGCTCGCCCACGCCCGCGAACACGGAGTAACCGCCGTGTTCCTTCGCGATGTTGTTGATGAGCTCCATCATGTTGACGGTCTTGCCCACGCCTGCACCACCGAACAGGCCAACCTTGCCGCCCTTTGCGAACGGGCAGATCAGGTCGATGACCTTGATACCCGTTTCGAGCAGTTCGGTCGACGGCGACAGTTCGTCGAACGCCGGTGCCTTCTGGTGGATCGAACGCGTCACGTCGCTGTCGATCGGGCCGGCTTCGTCGATCGGACGGCCGAGCACGTCCATGATTCGGCCGAGGGTCGGCTTGCCGACCGGCACCGAGATCGGCTTCGCCGTGTTCTTCACGGTCAGGCCGCGGCGCAGGCCGTCGGATGCACCCAGACAAATGGTACGGACCACGCCGTCACCCAGCTGCTGCTGGACTTCGAGCGTCAGTTCCGAGCCATCGAGAATGAGCGCGTCGTAGATCTTCGGCATGCTGTCGCGCGGGAATTCCACGTCGATAACGGCGCCGATGCACTGTACGATCTTGCCTTCTACCAAAGCAGCAGTACTCATCGCTTTTCCTTTAAATACCTGATTCTTTACTCGCGCAAAGGCGCAGTTGTCGTCCCGGGCGCGCGCTTAAACAGCGGCTGCGCCGCCGACGATCTCCGACAGTTCTTTCGTGATCGCGGCCTGACGGCTCTTGTTGTACACGAGCTGCAGTTCGCTGATCACCGTCTTCGCGTTGTCGGACGCGGCCTTCATCGCGACCATGCGCGCCGATTGCTCGGACGCCATGTTTTCCGCGACGGCCTGGTACACCAGCGCCTCGACGTAACGCACGAGCAGTTCGTCGACGACTGCCTGCGCGTCCGGCTCGTAGATGTAGTCCCACGACGTCGCCGGCGTACCGTCATCGGCTTCGAAGTGGTCCGACGACAGCGGCAGCAGCTGCTCGATCACGGCTTCCTGCTTCATCGTGTTGACGAAGCGCGTGTAAGCGATATAAACCGCCGACAGCTTGCCTTCCGAGTACAGATCGAGCTGCGTCTTCACGGCGCCGATCAGCTTGTCCAGGTGCGGGGTGTCGCCGAGGTGCACGACCTGCGACATCACCTTCGCGCCGAAGCGGTTCAGGAACCCGAGGCCCTTGCCGCCGATCGCGGTGGCTTCGACCTTCTGGCCCTTCTCTTCCAGCTCCTTGAACTTCTGCACCGTCGCACGCAGCACGTTGGTGTTCAGACCACCGCACAGACCCTTGTCCGTCGTGACGAGGATGATGCCGGCCGTCTGCGCGCCGTCGTTCGCCACCATGAACGGGTGACGGTACTCGGGGTTCGCACGGCTCATGTGCGCGGCGATGGCACGGACCTTGTCCGCATACGGACGAGCGGCGCGCATGCGTTCCTGCGCGCGACGCATCTTCGATGCAGCCACCATCTCCATCGCCTTCGTGATCTTGCGCGTGTTCTGCACGCTCTTGATCTTGCCGCGAATTTCCTTCATTCCAGCCATAGCTTGCTCCTTGACCGAAGCGGCGCGGGTGCTCGGCACCCGCGCGGCCTCAGTGTGTCACTCGCGGATCAATAGGCACCGGACTTCTTGAAGGCTTCGATCGCCGAGCGCAGTGCGCCTTCGTCGTCCTTCGAGAGATCCTTGGTGTCTTCGATGCGCTTGATGAGGTCAGCGTGGCTGGTCTTCAGGTTGTCGCGCAGGCCCTTCTCGAACGACAGCACTTGCTTGACGTCGAGGTCGTCGAGGTAGCCGTTGTTCGCGGCGTACAGCGACACGGCCAGTTCCCAGACCTGCAGCGGCTGGTACTGCGGCTGCTTCAGCAGTTCCGTCACGCGGCGGCCGCGCTCGAGCTGCTTGCGGGTCGCTTCGTCGAGGTCCGATGCGAACTGCGCGAATGCGGCCAGTTCACGGTACTGCGCGAGGTCGGTACGGATACCGCCCGACAGCTTCTTCACGACCTTCGTCTGAGCAGCGCCACCGACGCGCGACACCGACACGCCGGCGTTGATTGCCGGGCGGATGCCTGCGTTGAACAGATCGGTTTCCAGGAAGATCTGGCCGTCGGTAATCGAGATCACGTTCGTCGGAACGAACGCGGTCACGTCGCCAGCCTGCGTTTCGATGACCGGCAGTGCCGTCAGCGAACCGCTCTTGCCCTTCACTTCGCCGTTCGTGAACTTCTCGACGTACTCTTCCGACACGCGAGCCGCACGCTCCAGCAGACGCGAGTGCAGATAGAACACGTCGCCCGGGTACGCTTCACGGCCCGGCGGACGGCGCAGCAGCAGCGAGATCTGACGGTATGCCCAAGCCTGCTTGGTCAAGTCGTCATAGATGATCAGCGCGTCTTGGCCACGGTCGCGGAAGTATTCGCCCATCGTGCAGCCGGCGTACGGCGCCAGGTACTGCATGGCAGCCGAATCCGATGCCGAAGCGGCGACGACGATCGTGTATTCCATCGCGCCCGTTTCTTCGAGCTTGCGAACCACGTTCATGATCGACGAAGCCTTCTGGCCGATCGCGACGTAGATACAGATCAGGTCCTTGCCCTTCTGGTTGATGATCGCGTCGAGCGCCACCGCGGTCTTGCCGCACTGACGGTCGCCGATGATCAGCTCACGCTGGCCACGGCCGATCGGCACCATCGCGTCGATCGACTTGATGCCCGTCTGCACCGGCTGCGACACCGACTTGCGCCAGATCACGCCCGGGGCGATCTTTTCGATCGCGTCGGTCAGCTTCGCGTTGACCGGGCCCTTGCCGTCGATCGGGTTGCCGAGCGCGTCGACCACGCGGCCGACGAGTTCCGGACCCACCGGGACTTCGAGAATGCGGCCCGTCGTCTTGACGATGTCGCCTTCCGAGATGTGTTCGTATTCGCCGAGAATCACCGCGCCGACCGAGTCGCGCTCGAGGTTCAGCGCGAGACCGAACGTGTTGCCCGGAAACTCGAGCATTTCGCCCTGCATCACGTCCGACAGGCCGTGGATACGCACGATACCGTCGGTCACGGAGATCACGGTGCCCTGGTTGCGAACGTCTGCGCTCGCTTCAAGGCCCTGGATCCGGCTCTTGATCAGCTCGCTGATCTCAGAGGGATTGAGTTGCATTATTCGCTCCTGATAGTCAATTCTGTTGCGTGCCGGCGTGGCGCTCAGGCGGTCAAGGCAGCCTGCATCGATGCGAGGCGCGCGCGAACCGAGGTGTCGAGCACTTCGTCGCCGACCGTCACGCGCACGCCGCCGATCAGCGACGAATCGACTTCGACCGTCGGTTTCAGCTTGCGCTTGAACTTGCGTTCGAGGCCCGAGACGAGACTGTCGAGATCCGCGCCGTTCAGCGGGAACGCGCTCACGATCTCGGCGTCGGCTGCGCCTTCACGTTCGTTCTTGAGCGCCTCGAACTGCTCGGCAATTTCCGGCAGCAGCGCGATGCGATGATTGTCGACCAGCATCTGCACGAAGTTCTTCGCTTCGGCGCCGGCCGCGAGCGGCGACTTGGCCGCAGCAAGCAGCAACTCGGCTACTTGCGTGCGCGTCACCTTCGGGCTCGACGCGACCGACAGCACTTCCGGCAGACGCGCAACCTGGGCCAGCTCTTGCACGAGCGTGGACCAGGCGGCGATGTCACCGCCCTCGGCCACGCGGAACAGCGCTTCTGCGTAAGGGCGGGCGATGGTTGCAAGTTCGGCCATGATCAGAGCTCGGCTTTCAGTTGATTCAGCAGTTGGGCGTGGGCCGTTTGATCGACTTCGCGCTTCAGGATCTGCTCGGCGCCCTTCACGGCCAGCGCGGCGACTTCGCCACGCAGCGCTTCGCGCGCCTTCACGATTTGCTGTTCTGCTTCCGCCTTCGCCTGGGCGACGATGCGGGCGGCTTCAGCCTGGGCGTTGGCCTTGATTTCCTCGGCGACCGCCTGGGCACGCTTTTCAGCGTCGGCGATGCGCTGCTGGCCGTCGTTGCGGGCCTGCGCGAGTTCCTGGTCCACGCGCTTGTGCGCTGCGTCGAGTTCCGCCTTGCCCTTCTCCGCGGCGGCGAGGCCGTCGGCGATCTTCTTCGAACGTTCGTCGAGGGCGTTGATCAACGGCGGCCACACGAATTTCATCGTGAACCACGCGAGGACCAGGAACACGACCATTTGCGCAAACAGAGTTGCGTTGAGATTCACGGTGTTTCCTTATCTGCTATTCCGGAAAAATGAAACGGTAAGGCGCTCATCGAGTTGCATTCGATCAGCGCCCCAAGTCTCCGTTCCGCCCTGCGCCGGCTCACGCCGGACGCATATTTCCGAGGAACCTTAGCCTGCGAGCTTCGACAGGAGCGGGTTCGCGAACGCGAACAGCATTGCGACACCAACGCCGATCAGGAATGCAGCGTCGATCAGACCAGCCAGCAGGAACATCTTCGTTTGCAGCGGGTTGATGAGTTCCGGCTGACGTGCGCAGGCTTCGATGTACTTGCCACCCATCAGCGCGATACCGATACAGGCGCCGATTGCACCCAGGCCGATGATGATGCCGATACCGATGGCGGTCAGACCCTGGATGTTGGCGATGTAAGCTTGCATGATCACTCCTTTGTGAAAAGACTTGGAACTGAGATTTAAAAAACTAAAACGGAAACTCTTTCTTGCACGCCGCGCTTAGTGCTTGTCGTGCGCCTGGCCGAGATACACCAGCGTCAGCATCATGAAAATGAATGCCTGCAACAGAACAATCAGGATGTGGAAGATTGCCCAGACGCTACCCGCGATCACATGACCAACGAAGCCGAGGAACGTTGCGTCGCCACCGAAGCTCCACATGCTGCCGAGCAGGGCGATCAACAGGAACAACAGCTCACCCGCGTACATGTTGCCGAACAGCCGCATACCGAGCGAGACGGTCTTCGCGAGATATTCGACAATGTTGAGCGCGAGGTTCGGGATCCACAGCAGCGGGTGCGCGCCGAACGGTGCCGACAGCAGCTCGTGCACGAAGCCGCCCGCGCCCTTGATCTTGATGCTGTAGTAGATCATCAGGACGAACACGCCGAGCGCGATGCCGAGCGTGCCGTTCAGGTCGGCCGTCGGGACGATGCGATGGTGGGAAATCACGTCCGACAGACCGAGCAGGCCGATCACGCGGCCCGGCAGGTCGACCGGGAGGAAGTCGAGGGAGTTCATCAGCGCAACCCACACGAACACCGTGAGGGCGAGCGGCGCGATGAAGGTGCGATTGCCGTGGACGATGGCCTTCGACTGGTCTTCGACCATTTCGACGAGCATCTCGATCGCGCACTGGAAACGGCCCGGCACGCCCGACGTCGCCTTGCGGGCGGCCAGACGCAGCAGGACGATCGTCACGATGCCGCATACGATCGACCAGAACAACGTGTCGAGATTCCAGACGTGAATGTCGAAAATCGACGTCTGATGCGAGGTGGAGAAATTCTGCAAGTGGTGCGCAATGTACTCGGACGGATCCGGACCGCGCGTGCCTTCGCTAGCTGCCATATCGTTAATGCCACCCAAATTGTCGAAAATCGTTTTGCCCGTTCCGCAACACGCTATTGCGGGAACGGGCCGGTGCGGTTCGTTGTCGAAACCGCACGCTGCTTGTTCCTTACCGCCAGGCCAGCGCGATCCAGTACGTCTTCAGCACGACGAGGTACGTGACGAGGAACGGCACCCAGTGCACGCCGGCCCAGCCGAACGCCACCGCGGTGAACATCCCGATCGTCAGAGCGAGCTTCAGGGCTTCGCCCATCACCCAGCTCATCACGGTGGCCGAGCCACCTGCCTTCAGTCGTGCCACGAATACCGCACTGGGCACCCAGCCGATCGCTCCGCCCAGAAACGCGGATTGCGCAGCGGCGCCCGGCGACTTCGAAAACAGCCACCACGCCAGCGTTGCAACCAGGGACAGGACCACTTGCGCGAACACCACCTTGTAGGGGGTCACGCGCGAGGGCTTGCTCACGTTCGGACCGAACAGCCTTTCGGCCTCTGCCCGTGTAAGCGGAACGATGTTGTTATCTTGCTGCTCGACATCCCAGTCATCGTCGGATTCACGCCGCGCGCCGGCCGCCGAAGCGGTGCGTTGCGTGCGCTGATCATGCCTGTCGTCCGGCGCCTGACCCGCCATCGCAATCTTCCGCTGAAATCCTTGAACCCGACCCCAAGCTTTCTGAAAGCTTTCAGGGGTGCCTAGCTAACAAATCCGGGCGATTGTAAGCGATAGTTGCAAGTGATTCAAGGCTTTAGACGCGACAAAAACCTGCATAAAACGACGCCTCATGATGTGAAAAAACACCCGATTCGACGACGTACGATGACAGTTGTAAGGTCGGTTTTTTGCACCGGTATTTCTTGTGCGAAAAAGTCCGGTGACGGCGGAAATGACGGGGAAACGACGCCCGCTGCGGGCCAGCAGGAAGCGGCGCGATCGCCGCCGGGCATCCGCTGCCATGGAGTCGCCGGGAACGACTCGGCGCGACACGCCGGAACACGCAAGACGCCGCGATCAAACCATCGCGCGCGGCGCGAGAAACTCGACCGGTTGCTCGCGCATCGATTCGTCCAATCAGTTGTCGCGCCGCCACAGAAGTTCGACTGTGGGCTGCGGCACTTATCAACAATCCTTGATCACTGCGGACGCTGTGCGCCCCGTCCGCCGCCCGAACGGCACACCTGTGCGGCGCGCATCGGCCTCGCTCAACCGTGCATGAGCAACCACGCGCCGAGCGCCGCGCTCACCAGCGCGAACGGAATCGAAACGAGGTGGAACGGCAGCCACATGCGCGGCTCCTTCGCGAGACGCACCGCGATCAGGTTCGCGAGCGAGCCGATCGCGAAACCGAAGCCGCCGACCGATACGCCGAATGCCAGCGCGCGCCAGTCGTGCGTGAACTCCGACAGCAGAATCGCGGCCGGCACGTTGCTGATCACCTGCGACAGCGCCGCGCCGGCGGCGTAGACGCGCAGCGGCGAATCGAGTTGCGCATGCGCGACCGCATCGTGCACGACGGGCAGCGCAGCCGCGCTGCGCAACACGACGAACATCAGCACGAAGATCAGCAGCAGCAGCCAGTCGATCTTCAGGACTGCGTCACGTTTGACGGCGAGCAGCACGATCGCGACACCGACGAGGCCGGGCAGCGGATGGTGCGCATCGGCGAGCAGCACGAACGCGGCGAACAGCACCGCCGCGATCAACGCGTGCATGCGTTGGACGGGAAAGGACGCGGCGTCGCCGGACAGGTCGAGCGGCTTCGCGCGAAACATCAATGCGGTCAGCACGAGCAGCAGCGCCATCAGCGCGAGCGCGAGCGGCCCGAGCGTGACCACGAAACGGCCGAACGACACGCCGCTCAATTGCCACAGGAACAGATTCTGGGGATTGCCGAGCGGGGTCGCGACGGACCCGGCGTTGACGGCCAGCGCGACGACGATCACGAGCCGCCGGAACGGCAGCGGTGTCAGCGCGCGCAGCGACACCATCAACGGTACGACGACGAACAGCGCGACGTCGTTGGTGAGCCACATCGACAGCACGGCGGCGAAGCCGACAAGCAGCATCGCGAGCCCTCGCTCGGAATGCACGTGATGCACGATGCGATGCGCGAGCCACATCAGGCAGCCGGACAACTCGAGCGCCTTGGTCAGCATCAGCAGGCCCGCGAGCGTCGCGACCGTCTGCCAGTCGACGCGGTCGGCCAGTACCGAAAATGGTTGCGGACGCACCCATTGCAGCACGATCAGGCCAAGCGCCAGCACCGACAGTACCGGTTCCTGCGCGAGCCAGCCGAGCCACCGGCGCGGCGCCGGTGCGCCCGTTTGCTCCATGGGTTGCCCGTTACTCTTCGGTCGCGACGTTGCCGCGCAGGCGCGCGAGAATGCCCTCAAGCGCGTCGAGGTTGCCGAAGTCGATCAGCACCTGCCCGCGCCCGCGGCGGCCCAGCTTGATCTTCACCGTCGACGCGAGCAGGTCTGACAACTCCTCTTCGAGACGACGTGTATCGCGGCCGCCGTCGTCCTTCGCGCGCGCCTTCACGGCCGGCGCTTCCTTCGTCGTATGTGCGACGAGCTTCTCGGTCTCGCGCACCGACATGCGCTTGTTGACCACCTGATGCGCGAGCGTGATCTGCGTGGCCGCGTCGACCGCGAGCAGCGCGCGTGCGTGCCCCATGTCGAGATCGCCGGCCAGCAGCATCGTCTGCACGGGTGACGCGAGGTTCAGCAGGCGCAGCAGGTTCGACACCGCGCTGCGCGAACGGCCGACCGATTCGGCCGCCTGTTCGTGCGTGAAACCGAACTCGTCGAGCAGGCGCTGGATGCCGTGCGCCTCTTCGAGCGGATTCAGGTCCTCGCGCTGGATGTTCTCGATCAGCGCCATCGCGGCGGCGGCCTGATCGGATACGTCCTTCACGAGCACCGGCACTTCATCGAGGCCGGCCAGGCGCGCCGCGCGGAAACGCCGCTCGCCCGCGATGATCTCGTATTTGTCTGACGAAATAGGCCGTACCAGGATCGGCTGCATCACGCCCTGCGCGCGAATGCTGGCCGCGAGCTCCTGCAGGCTGCCTTCGTCCATCCGCGTACGCGGCTGGTACTTGCCGGCTTGCAGCTTGCCGAGCGCGAGCGTGTTCGGTGCGCCTTCGATCTTCACCGCTTCGGTGATATCGGCACTGCCGCCGAGCAGCGCTTCGAGGCCACGTCCCAAGCCCTTCTTCTTTGGTACCGCGTTCATGTCTTTCTTCCTCGCTTCGCTCATGTCCGGATCACGACACCTCGAACGCGCGCACGCGTTCGATCATCTCGGCACCGAACTGGATATACGCCTGCGCACCGCGCGAGCTGCGATCGAACACGACGCCCGGCAACCCGTAACTCGGCGCTTCCGCCAGACGCACGTTGCGCGGAATCACCGCGTCGAACACCTTGTCGCCGAAGTGCGCTTTCAGTTGATCGGAGACTTGCTGCTGCAGCGTGATGCGCGGATCGAACATCACGCGCAGCAGGCCGATGATCTTCAGGTCGCGATTCATGTTCGCGTGGACCTGCTTGATCGTATTGACGAGGTCCGACAGCCCTTCCAGCGCGAAGTACTCGCACTGCATCGGGATCACGACGCCGTGCGCCGCGCACAGGCCGTTCAGCGTCAGCAGCGACAGCGTCGGCGGGCAATCGATCAGCACGAAATCGTAGTCGTCGGCCACGCGCTCGAGCGCGGCCTTCAGCCGGCGCTCGCGATTGTCGATGCTGATCAGCTCGATCTCGGCGCCGGACAGCTCGCGGTTCGCGGGAAGCACGTCGTAGGTGACGCCTTCCGGACGCACGCGCGCGTCGGTCACCGACACGCCATCGACCAGCACTTCATACACGGTCGCTTCGCAGGCGGCCTTGTCGATCCCGCTGCCCATCGTCGCGTTGCCCTGCGGGTCGAGATCGATCAACAGGACTCGTTGCTCCTGCGCTGCAAGGCTTGCGGCGAGATTGACCGATGTCGTCGTCTTGCCGACGCCCCCCTTCTGGTTCGCAACGCAGAAGATCTTTGCCATCGTTGGTGTGTTCCCTTTACCTTCAAACAAACGGCGCGCTACCGCGCGCCTTCAATTCGCGTCGTCGACGGCCACTTCGAACAGATGCCGCTCCGCATCGAGCATCGGCACCGCCAGCCGGATCGTCTGTTTGACGTGGCTGCCTTCCGGCAACCGCGCAATCTCGTCGTCCGGGTGAACGCCCTTCATCGCCCAGATCGAACCACCCGGCGCGACCAGATGTCGAGCAAGTTTAACGAAGTCGGATAGATCCGCGAAAGCGCGGGATACGATCATGTCGAATTTTTCCGGCACTTCGACACCCGGCTGCAGCGATTCGACCCGCCCGGTGACCACCGACAGGTTCGCCAGCTTCAGCTCCGCGCGCATCTGCGTCTGGAAGGCAGACTTCTTCTGCACGATATCGTTCAGCGTGACCTGCCAGCCCGGCTCGACGATCGCCAGCACGATACCGGGCAGCCCGCCACCCGAGCCGACGTCGAGCACGCGCGCCGACGTACGACCACGCAGATGCGGGACGATGGAAAGCGAATCGAGGATGTGCTGGATCAGCATCTGCTTCGGGTCGCGGATCGCGGTCAGGTTGTAGACCGCGTTCCACTTGCCGAGCAGCGCGACGTAGTCGAGCAGCTGGTTGCGTTGTGCATCCGTCAGCGTGAGGTCGAGCGCCGCCGTGCCTTCGACGAGCATCTGTTCCAGTACGTCCCGATTAACCGCCGGCGCGCGACGCGCCGTCATTGTTGCGTCGGGACGGTGCCGTCCCCCTGCTCCGCGGCCTCTGCGGCCGTGCCGTTGCGGCGGCCCAGGCCGCGCCGCTTCAGGTGCACCATCAGCAGCGAGATGGCCGCCGGCGTGACGCCCGAGATACGCGACGCTTGCCCGATCGTTTCCGGCCGGAACTCGTTGAGCTTCTGGCTCACCTCGAACGACAGGCCGCGGACTTCACGGTAATCGATACCGTCCGGCAGGCGCGTGTTCTCGTTCGCATCGTTGCGCTCGATTTCGGACGCCTGGCGCTCGATATAGCCCTGATACTTGATGCCGATCTCGACCTGTTCCTTGATCTGTTCGAGCAGCACCGGATCGTCCGTCAGCGGCTCCGCGGGGCCGCACTCGCCGCCCTTCAGTCCGCATACGCCGTCGTAGCTCACACCCGGGCGGCGCAGCAGTTCGGCGAGACTGTATTCGTGATCGATCGCCTTGCCGAGCAACGCGGTCGCCTCTTCTGCCGGCAGCGTCTTCGGCGTGACCCAGGTCGACTTCAGGCGTTCGGTTTCACGTGAAACAGCGTCGCGTTTCCGGCTGAAGGCGTCCCAGCGCGCGTCGTCGACCAGCCCCAGTTCGCGGCCGATTTCGGTCAAGCGCATGTCGGCATTATCTTCGCGCAGGCTCAGGCGATACTCGGCGCGACTCGTGAACATCCGGTACGGCTCGGCCACACCGCGCGTAACGAGATCGTCGACCAGCACGCCCAGATAGGCCTGGTCGCGCCGCGGGCACCATGCCTCCTTCTCCTGCACGTAACGGCCCGCATTGAGGCCGGCCAGCAGACCCTGCGCGGCCGCCTCTTCGTAGCCGGTCGTGCCGTTGATCTGGCCCGCAAAGAACAGCCCGTTGATCGCCTTCGTCTCGAGCGACGCCTTCAGCGCGCGCGGGTCGAAGTAGTCATACTCGATCGCGTAGCCGGGACGCAGGATGTGCGCGTTCTCGAGGCCGCGCATCGAATGCACGAGCTCGAGCTGGACATCGAACGGCAGGCTCGTCGAGATCCCGTTCGGGTAGAACTCGTTGGTCGTCAGCCCTTCCGGTTCCAGGAAGATCTGGTGCGATTCCTTCGATGCGAACCGGTGGATTTTGTCCTCGATCGACGGGCAATAGCGCGGCCCGACACCTTCGATCACGCCTGTATACATAGGCGAACGGTCGAGACCGCCTCGAATGATGTCGTGCGTGCGCTCGTTCGTATGCGTGACCCAGCACGGCAGCTGCTGCGGATGCTGCTCCGCGCGGCCCAGGAACGAGAACACGGGGATCGGATCGAGGTCGCCCGGCTGCTCGTCGAGCTTCGAGAAGTCGATCGTGCGCCCGTCGATACGCGGCGGCGTACCGGTCTTCAGGCGGCCCTGCGGCAGCTTCAGCTCCTTCAGGCGCGACGACAGCGACACGGCCGCCGGATCACCCGCGCGGCCGCCCGTGTAGTTGTTCAGGCCGACGTGGATCTTGCCGTCGAGGAACGTACCGGCCGTCAGCACGACCGCGCGCGCGCGAAAGCGGATGCCGATCTGCGTGACGGCGCCGACCACGCGGTCGCCTTCGACCATCAGGTCGTCGACGGCCTGTTGGAACAGCCATAGGTTCGGCTGATTTTCGAGCCGATGGCGGATTGCGGCCTTGTACAGGATGCGATCCGCCTGTGCGCGGGTCGCGCGTACGGCCGGGCCCTTCGATGAATTGAGGATCCGGAACTGAATACCGCTTTCATCCGTCGCGGCAGCCATTGCGCCGCCCAGTGCGTCGACTTCCTTGACCAGATGGCCCTTGCCAATGCCGCCGATCGACGGATTGCAGCTCATCTGCCCAAGCGTTTCGATGTTGTGGGTCAGCAGCAGTGTCTTTGCGCCCATGCGGGCGGACGCCAGCGCGGCTTCCGTGCCGGCATGACCGCCACCGACGACGATGACGTCAAATTCTGTGGGAAAAAGCATGGTGGATTCCGTACGCAGAGCTGCGCACGAACCTATCAGAGAAATGTATGGGCCGAATTATAGCGGGTTCGCTTTTCACCCGAAGGCCGTCCGAATGGTAGGGTCTGTGCATTTCGGCGATTTTTTGGCTGAGGACCGGTGAAATGCCTTGGTAGGCGTACTTCGGCGATGCCTACGAGCGATTCAACGCACATCGTCGTGCCTGTGCAAAAGCTCTGGTTGATAGTCGCGTCAGCATGTGTGGAACTCGTTAACTGGCCAATGCCTGTGGACCAGCGCAACACGCCAGACCCGAATCCTGTGCCCATCACCACACAGTATTTCTGTCGGCCGTCCCCGTGCTTATCCACCGAAGCGCGCCGCATCATCGGCCTGTGGAACAAGTGAGCGCAGCACCGCACAGAGCTTCCCACTATTCCGGCGCGACTTATCCGCCGGGCCAGAATCGTCGACGCATCGAAACCCGGCCCAGCTTCAAAACAAAAACGGCGTGTTTCACGTGAAACACGCCGCCCGTTTCCTGCCCACCGAGCCGACAATCAAGCCGTCTTCTTCGCCAGCCCGAGGTACGTTTCGATCACACGCGGATTCTGCGCGAGTTCGGCCGCCGGCCCTTCCAGCGCAAACTCGCCCGTCTCCAGCACATAACCGTAATCGGAGATCTGCAGCGCCGCCCGTGCGTTCTGCTCGATCAGCAGCGTCGCCACGCCGGTGCCGCGCAACGCGCTGATGATATGAAAGATCTCTTTCACGATCAGCGGCGCCAGCCCGAGGCTCGGCTCGTCGAGCATCAGCAGATCGGGTTTGCCCATCAGCGCACGGCCGACCGCCAGCATCTGCCGCTCGCCACCGGACAGCGTGCCGGCCGCCTGCCGGCGCCGCTCCTTCAGCCGCGGGAACAGCGCGAACACGTGATCGAGCTGATCGAGGAAGTTCGCTTCTCCCGCCTGCTTGCGCCGATATGCGCCCAATACGAGGTTGTCCTCGACCGTCATCGTGCTGAACAGCTCGCGTTTCTCCGGTACGAGGCACATCCCGCGTGCGACGCGCTGCTCGACGGGCAATGCGCCGACGTCGTGGCCGCGATACACGACCGCGCCGGACGCGTGCCCCGTTACCGGCAGCGCCCCCATGATCGCGTTCAGCAGCGTCGACTTACCGGCGCCGTTCGGGCCGATCACGCTGACGATCTGTCCCGCCCCGACCTTGATGGCCGCGCCGTGCAGCGCCTCCACCTTTCCGTACCGCACCGCCAATCCGCGTACTTCAAGAATCGGCATCGTCGTGTCCGCCATCACTCCACCCCGCCCAGATACGCTTCGAGTACGGCCGGGTCCTGCTGCACATCCTGCGGCAGCCCTTCCGCGATCCGCGTGCCGAATTCCATTACCACCAGCCGGTCGGTGAGGTTCATCACGAAATCCATGTCGTGTTCCACGAGCAACACACTCATCCCTTCGGCCTTCAGCCGCCGCAGCAGGTCGGCGAGTTGCTGCTTCTCTTGGTAACGCAGCCCGGCGGCCGGCTCGTCGAGCAGCAGCAACGTCGGATCGCAGCACAGCGCCCGCGCGATTTCGAGGATCCGCTGCTGGCCGAGCGCGAGGCTGCCCGCTTCGTCGTACATGTGCTTTTCCAGCCCGACGCGGCGGATCTGGCGCGCGGCTTCGGCCAGCAACTGCGCTTCCTCGTGCGCATTGAGCCGCGCGATGCTGCGCCACACGCCCGTGTGGCCACGCAGATGGGCGCCGATCGCGACGTTCTCGAGCACCGTCATCGCCGGCAGCAGCTTCACGTGCTGGAACGTGCGGCCGATGCCGCGGCGGACGATCTGACGCGACGTCAGCCCGTCGATGCGTTCGCCACGGAACGTGATCGCTCCGCCGGTCGGCTTCAGCACGCCGGTCACGAGGTTGAACGTGGTCGACTTGCCTGCGCCGTTCGGGCCGATCAGCCCGATGATCTGCCCCGCTTTCACGTCGAAGCTGACGTCGTTGACGGCCACCAGCCCGCCGAACTGCTTGCGTGCGTTGTCGACGACGAGCAGCGGCTCGCCGGCCACGGGCTTCGCGCGCTGTGGCAGCGGGTCGGCCTGCTCCGGCACATGCGCGCGCGGCCCGCGCGGGAACAGCTTCGCGACGAACGGCCATACGCCCTGGCGCGCGTACTGCAGCAGCAGCACCATCAGCACGCCGAACACGATGATCTCGAAGTTGCCTTCCGAACCGAGCAGCTTCGGCAGCAGTGTCTGCAGATAGTCCTGCAGCACGGTCAGGATCGCGGCGCCGAGCACCGCGCCCCACACGTGCGACACGCCGCCCACCACGGCCATGAACAGGAATTCGATCCCGTGGTTCAGGCCGAACGGAGTCGGGTTCACCGCGCGCTGCAGATGCGCGTACAGAAAGCCCGATACGGCAGCGAGCACGGCCGCGTAGACGAAGATCACGACGCGCATCCACGCGGTGTTCACGCCCATCGCCTCGGCCATCACGCCGCCGCCGCGCAGCGCGCGGATCGCGCGACCCGGACGGCTGTTCAGCAGGTTCTGCACCGACACGATCGCGGCCAGCACCACGGCCCAGATCAGGAAATACAGGCTGCGACCGCTTTCGAGCTCGATGCCGAACAGGTTCAGCGCCGGAATCCCGTTGATCCCGTCGTACTTGCCGAGCAGTTCGAGGTTGCCGAACAGGTAGAACAGCGCGAGTCCCCACGCGATCGTGCCGAGCGGCAGGAAGTGCCCGGACAGCCGCATCGTCACGGCGCCCAGCACGAGCGCGACCAGCGCCGTCAGCACGACGCCGACGATCAGCGCGAGCCACGGCGACACGCCGTACCGCGTCGTCAGGAACGCGGTCGTATACGCGCCGATGCCGACGAACGCGGCCTGCCCGAAGCTCGTCATCCCGCCAACGCCAGTCAGCAGCACGAGCCCGATCGCGACGATCGCATACAGGCCGATGTAGTTCAGCAGCGTGATCCAGTACTCGGGCACCTGCAGCGCGCCGGGCAGCACCGGCAGCGCGAACAGCGCCACGAGAAACACCCAGAAGGTCTTGTTGCGTACCATCGTCTTCATCGCGTCACTCCTCTTCCTCTTCCGCATGCGGCGTCACGAAGCTCCGCCACAGCAGCACCGGAATGATCAGCGTGAACACGATCACCTCCTTGTATGCGCTCGCCCAGAACGACGAATAGGATTCGAGCACGCCGACCAGCAGCGAGCCGGCGGCCGCGAGCGGATAGCTGACGAGCCCGCCGATGATCGCGCCGACGAAGCCCTTCAGGCCGATCAGGAAGCCCGAGTCGTAGTAGATCGTCGTCAGCGGACCGACGAGGATCCCGGACAGCACGCCGAGCCCCGCCGCGAACGTGAATGCAAGCCGCCCCGCTTCGGTGGTGCCGATGCCGACGAGCCGCGCCCCGAGCCGGTTCACCGACGTCGCGCGCAGCGCCTTGCCGGCGATCGTGCGGCCGAAGTACACGTAGAGCGCACCGATCAGCACGAGCGCCGTGACGACGACGAGGATGCTCTGCACCGACACCGTCATGCTGCCGATCGCGAGCGACGCGTCCGAGAACGCGTTGGTGCGCGAGCCTTCCGCGCCGAACATCACGAGGCCGAGACCGACCATCGCGAAATGGACGGCGACCGACACGATCAGCAGCAGCAGCGTCGTGCCTTCGGCGATCGGCTGGTACACGAGCCGGTAGACGAACGGCCCCATCGGCACGACGATCGCGAGCGTCAGTGCGATCTGCGCGAGCATCGGCATCGGTTGCGCGGCAAAGCTGCGCGTGATCGCGAACACCGCGAGCGGCAGCAGGATGTAGCGGCTGGCGAGCGTCGCGAGCGTGCGGCCGAGCTGATGGCGGCGTTCACGATGCCGGATCAGGCTACCGACTTCGAGCAGGAAGCACGCGATGCCCATCGCGAACAGCAGCCAGCAGGTGGCGGGGAATTTCTGCGCCTGCAACGCGGCCAGCGTCAGCGCACCGTAGGCGACGAACTCGCCCTGGGGAATGAAGATCACCCGCGTGACGGAAAACACCAGGACGAGCGCCAGCGACAACAATGCATAAATGGCGCCGGTCGTGATGCCGTCTTGCGCGAGGATCGCCGCAATCGAGAGATCCATACGTTTCGTGTATCGAGAGAAGGCTGCGGAGAAACGAAAGGCGGAAACGGCCGGGACGCGCGCGACGCGATCGGCACGTCGCGCGCCATGCGGCGGGCCCCGGTGGTTCCAGGCAGCACGGGTGCGGCCGTCAGGCGCGCACCCTGCCGACGGCACACGCGGCGCCGTTCGCGCCGCGCACGCCGGTTTCACGTGATGCTTGCGCTTACTCGGCCTGCAGCTTCCACTTGCCGTCGACGATCTGCACCATCACGCGCGCACGCGTGTCGAAGCCGTTGTGATCGGTCGCCGTCATGTTGATCACGCCGTGCGACACGGGCAGATCCTTCACGCTTTCGAGCGACGCGCGCAGCGCTTCGCGGAACGCCTCGGTGCCCGGCTGGCCCTTCTTCAGCGCTTCCGGAATCGCCCGCTGCAGCAGCAGGCCCGCATCCCACGCATGACCGCCGAACGTCGACAGCGAACCCGCGCCGTAGGCCTTCTCGTACGCGGCCTTGTAGCCGAGCGCCGGCTTCTTCACCGGGTTCGAGTCGGGCAGCTGGTCGGTCACGAGCACGGGGCCGGCCGGCAGGATCTCGCCTTCGCAATCCTTGCCGCACACGCGCAGGAAATCGTTGTTGGCGACACCGTGCGTCTGGTACACCTTGCCCTTGTAGCCGCGCTCCTTCAGCGTCTTGGCCGGCAGCGCCGCCGGCGTGCCGGAGCCCGCGATCAGCACCGCATCCGGGTTCGAGCCCAGCAGCTTCAGCACCTGCCCCATCACCGACGCGTCGGTCCGGTTGTAGCGCTCGTTCGATACGAGCTTCAGCCCGTTCTTCGCGGCCGCCGCGTCGAACGTCTTGTACCAGCTGTCGCCGTACGCGTCGGCGAAACCGATGAAGCCGACCGTCTTCACGCCGTGCTTCGCCATGTAACCGGCGATCGCGTCGGCCATCAGCTGGTCGTTCTGCGGCACCTTGAACATCCACGCGCGCTTCGCGTCCATCGGCGCGATGATCTGCGCGCTCGCCGCGAGCGAGATTGTCGGCGTCTTGCCCTGCGACACGGGGTCGAGCATCGCGAGCGAGTTCGGCGTGACCGACGAGCCGATGATCGCGTCGACGTGGTCCTCGTCGATCAGCTTGCGCACGTTCTGCACCGCGCGGCTCGTGTCGGAGGCGTCGTCCAGCACGATGTACTGCACGCTCTTGCCCGCGATTTCCTTCGGCAGCAGCGCGATCGTGTTCTTTTCCGGAATCCCGAGCGAAGCGGCCGGGCCGGTGGCCGACAGCGTCACGCCGATCTTGACCTGCGCCGACGCCGTAGCCGCCGCACACACGAGGCCCGCGGCAAGCAGGGCCTCCATCCATCGATTCATCTTCATTTACGTTGTCTCCAAACGCTGCTCGAAAAAACCACGGGTCGCTCGGGCGGCTCCCGGTCCCCAAAAACAAGTTAATAAATTAACTATCTCGTCCTACCCCGCCAATGCTCGTTTTCCCGTGACACGCCGGGCGCGCGCCGCATGCCGGCCCAAACGATCGTTCGACCGTCACGATGCGTAGCGGGGGTGTCGTCAGGATGAAGAAAGCGAAGAAATGCGCGAGCGCGCGAGTGATCATTGCGGCTGCATCGATGATCGGCGCGCAGCTCGAACCGGCCTGCTGCGGCCAGGCCCGCGACGGGTGAAACATCGAAAAACCGGCCGCTCATGCGAATACGGACGCAAACGCGGATGTCGATGCGAGCGCAACGACCCGCGAGGGCGCGGGAACGCGCATACGGGCCGCGGAACGGCTCGGGAACGCCGCGATGACCCACCGCGCACCCCATGACGAACGGACGGCGCCTGCCGCCTCTCCTGCCCCGATCCACCGTGCTGCGCTGCTCATCCAACCGTACTCCCTCTTCTGCATTGTGCTTGTAGGAGAACTGCCGACCATTTTCCCGACCGCACGGTCGGCGAAAGCCGAGTGTAACGGACGCATTTCGCGCACGCCAACCGGGTAAGCCCGAAGCGCCTGTGCAGGACTGCGCAGCGTCTGCGAACGAATCGCCGGAAACGGAAAACGGGGGACGCGCGAAGCGCGGAAAAGACGCGGTGCGAACGCAAACGCGGGAAGTGGCCGTCACGCGGGCCGATGCACCATCGAAGGAATCCGTGCACGCAAATGAAAAAGCGCTGTTGGATTCCGTCCAACAGCGCTTTGGGGTCCGGGCACTTTGTGCCTCGATTGTCTCCTCGTTCTCCACCTGCAAATTCGTTTCGCGGTGCATCAGAACTAAGGTGAATCTTAAAGAGGCTTAAGCACCACGACAACTTAGCATTTACCCCTATGGTGCATCGCCGCACGAAAATGGGGCACCAGCCTGCCGCGCGGCGCCGGCCGGAGCCTGCCGCGACGCCCTTCCCGGGCGTGCCGGATGGTGCTTCGCATCAACGCGCGGCGACGCGCACCGCATGCTCATGACGAGGCCCTGAGCGGCTTGACCCGCGCGACCATCTCGCCGACGATCCCGCGCCGGAATGCCAGCACGCACGCGATGAAGATCAGCCCGGTGACGATCGTCGCCGATTCGCCGAGCGAATGGAACCACGCGACGCCCGTCGTCGACGCGAGCCATTCGCCGATGTCGCCGAGCCGGTCTTCCAGCGCCACGATCAGCGCGGCGCCCAGCAGCGGCCCGAACAGCGTGCCCATTCCGCCGACCAGCGTCATCAGCACGACGAGGCCCGACATCGTCCAGTACGCGTCCGACAGCGTCTCGAAGCCGAGCACCAGCACCTTCAGCGAGCCGGCCAGCCCCGCGAGCCCGGCCGACAGGATGAACGCGAGCAGCTTGAAGCGGTCGGTGTCGTAGCCGAGCGAGATCGCGCGCGCCTCGTTCTCCTTGATGGCGACGAGCACCTGGCCGAACGGCGAATGCACGACCCGCACGATGAACGCGCACGCGGCCACGACCACCACCAGCACGACGTAGTACAGCGCGACGTCGTTCGACAGGTCGAGCAGCCCGAACAGGCGGCCGCGCGGCACGCCCTGCAGGCCGTCCTCGCCGTGCGTGAACGGCGCCTGCAGATAGATGAAGTAGACCATCTGCGCGAACGCGAGCGTGATCATCGCGAAGTAGATGCCCTGCCGGCGAATCGCGAACAGCCCGACGACGAGCCCGAGCAGCGTCGCGGCGACGGTGCCGACCAGCACGCCGAGCTCCGGCGTGAAACCGAGCGTCTGCATCGAGTAGCCGGTCGCATAGCCGGCCGTCGCGAGGAACATCGCATGGCCGAACGACAGCAGCCCCGTATAGCCGATCAGCAGGTTGAACGCGGCCGCGAACAGCGCGAACGCGAGCACCTTCATCACGAACACCGGATACGCGCCGATGAACGGCGCGGCGAGCAGTGCGGCGAGCAGCACGCCGTAGAGCACTTTTCTCTGCATCATTTTTCCTTGCCGAAGAGGCCCGCCGGGCGGAACAGCAGCACGATCGCCATGATCACGAACACGACGGTGGCCGACGCTTCGGGATAGAACACGCGCGTGAAGCCCTCGATCACGCCGAGCAGCAGGCCCGTGACGATCGAGCCGAGGATCGAGCCCATCCCGCCAATCACGACCACCGCGAACACGGTGATGATCATCGGCTGGCCCATCAGCGGCGACACCTGGATCACCGGCGCGGCCAGCACGCCCGCGAACGCGGCGAGCGCGACGCCGAAGCCGTAGGTGAGCGTGATCATCATCGGCACGTTCACGCCGAACGCCTCGACGAGCTTCGGGTTCTCGGTGCCCGCGCGCAGGTACGCGCCGAGCCGCGTCTTCTCGATCACGAACCACGTCGCGAGGCACACCGCGAGCGACGCGACGACGACCCAGGCGCGATAGTTCGGCAGGAACATGAAGCCGAGGTTGGTCGCGCCGGACAGCTGCGACGGCACGTCGTACGGCTGGCCCGACGATCCGTAGATCGACCGGAACACGCCTTCGACGACCAGCGTGAGGCCGAACGTGAGCAGCAGCCCGTACAGGTGATCGAGCTTGTACAGCCAGCGCAGCATCGAGCGCTCGATCGCGATCCCGAACGCGCCGACCATCAGCGGCGCCAGCGCGAGCATCGCCCAGTACGGCAGCCCGAAATACGACAGGCCCATCCACGCGAGCATCGCGCCCAGCATGAACAGCGCGCCGTGCGCGAAGTTGATCACGTTGAGCAGCCCGAAGATCACCGCGAGCCCGAGGCTCAGGATCGCGTAGAACGAGCCGTTGACGAGCCCGAGCAGCAACTGGCTCAGCATCGCCGGCAACGGAATGCCAAAGATTTCCATCGACTTAGCCGTCAGAATGAGTTTCGTTGCGTGCGCAACCTTACGGCCGTTGCGCGCGCGAGCGGCGCAGCAGGCACGTCGCTGCGGCCGCCGCCGCGCGGCGCGCGACTCGCGCGCGCCGCTACGCAGCGCTTACTTCCACAACGCGCAGCGCGTTTCCTGCTTGGTGCCGAACGCCTGTTCGCCCGGAATCGTCGCGAGCACCTTGTAGTAGTCCCACGGCTCCTTCGATTCAGACGGCTTCTTCACTTCCATCAGGTACATGTCGTGGATCATGCTGCCGTCCTGGCGGATGTAGCCCTTCGCGTAGAAGTCGCTGATCTTGATCTTCTTCAGCTCGGCCATCACCTTGTCGGAGTCGGTCGTCCCGGCGGCCTGCACGGCCTTCAGGTACGTCGTCACCGACGAGTAGTCGGCCGCCTGCAGGCTCGACGGCATCTTCTTCATCTTGCCGAAGTAGCGCTGCGCCCACTGGCGCGACGCCGCGTCGCGGTTCCAGTACCAGCTGTCGGTCAGCACGAGGCCCTGCGTCGTCTCGAGGCCGAGGCTGTGCACGTCGTCGATGAACATCAGCAGCGCGGCGAGCTTCATCGTCTTCGTGATGCCGAATTCCTTCGCGGCCTTGATCGAGTTGATCGTGTCGCCGCCCGCGTTCGCGAGGCCGAGAATCTGTGCCTTCGACGATTGCGCCTGCAGCAGGAACGACGAGAAATCCGATGCGGACAGCGGATGACGCACCGCGCCGAGCACCTGCCCGCCGTTCGCCTTCACGACGTCCGACGTGTTCTTCTCGAGCGCCTTGCCGAACGCGTAGTCGGCCGTCAGGAAGAACCAGCTCTTGCCGCCCTGCTTCACCACCGCCGACCCGGTGCCCTTCGCGAGCGCCATCGTGTCGTACGCGTAGTGGACCGTGTACGGCGTGCACTGCTCGTTGGTCAGCGTGTCGGCGCCCGCGCCGATGTTGATGTAGACCTTCTTCTTCTCGGCCGCGACCTGGTTCATCGACAGCGCGGTGGCCGAGTTCGTGCCGCCGACCAGCAGGTCGAGGCCGCCGCGGTCCATCCATTCGCGGGCCTTCGATGCGGCGATGTCGGCCTTGTTCTGGTGATCGGCATAGACGACCTCGATCGGCTTGCCGAGCACCTTGCCGCCGAAGTCCGCGACCGCCATGCGGATCGCCTCGAGACCGCCCTGCCCGTCGATATCCGCGTAAAGCCCCGACATGTCGGTGATGAAGCCGATCTTCACGGTATCCGCCGCGTGGGCGGCGCCGGCGGTGAACGCGGCGGTCGCGAGCGCGAGACAGGCCTGTGCGAGGGTCTTCATTTTCATTGACGTCTCCTGTTGTTCTGATGCGTTGTGGTTGTTCGAGGGCCGCCACGGCCAGCGGCAAGGGAATCGGAGCGGCGTCACACCCCGAGCAGGTCGTGCAGCGTCGGCATCTTGCCTTCCAGTTCGGACGCGCGGAAATGCTCGACGATGCTGCCGTGCTCCATCACGTAGAAGCGGTCGGCAAGCGGCGCGGCGAAGCGGAAATTCTGTTCGACCATCACGATCGTGTAGCCGCGCGCCTTCAGCGCGACGATCATCCGCGCGAGCGCCTGCACGATCACCGGCGCGAGGCCCTCGGAAATCTCGTCGAGCAGCAGCAGGTTCGCGCCGGTGCGCAAGATCCGCGCGACCGCGAGCATCTGCTGCTCGCCACCGGACAGCCGCGTGCCCTGGCTCTGCCGGCGCGACGCGAGGTTCGGGAACATCGCGTAGATCTCGTCGAGCGACATCGCATGCTCGCGCGACCCGATCAGCGGCGGCAGCATCAGGTTCTCCTCGCACGACAGGCTCGAGAAGATCCCGCGCTCCTCCGGGCAGTAACCGATGCCGTAATGCGCGATGCGGTGCGTCGCGAGGCCGATCGTCTCGTGGCCGGCGACCTTGATCGACCCGCTGCGGCGGCCCGTGAGGCCCATGATCGCGCGCAGCGTCGTCGTGCGGCCCGCGCCGTTGCGGCCGAGCAGCGTGACGACCTCGCCGCGATGCACCGTCAGGTCGACACCGTGCAAGATGTGGGATTCCCCGTACCAGGCCTCGAGGCCCGTGATCTCCAGCGCAGGCGTACCGCTCTCGACGCCGCTCAATTCGCGTTCCTCCCGTTCGCTGTGCTTCATGCGTGCGCCCCCGCGAGCGCCGCGTCGGCGCTGCCCATGTAGGCCTCGATGACGAGCGGATTCTTCGACACTTCCGCATACGAGCCTTCGGCCAGCACCTCGCCGCGTTGCAGGACGGTGATCGTGTCGGAGATTCCCGCGATCACGTTCATGTTGTGCTCCACCATCAGGATCGTGCGCCCGCTCGCGACCTTCTTGATCAACGCGGTCACGCGGTCGACGTCCTCATGGCCCATCCCCTGCGTCGGCTCGTCGAGCAGCATCAGTTCGGGCTCCATTGCGAGCGTCGTCGCGATCTCGAGCGCGCGCTTGCGGCCGTAGGCCAGCTCGACGGTCGGCACGTGCGCGAAATCGGTGAGGCCGACCTGCGTGAGCAGGTCCATCGCGCGATCGTCGAGCCGCTTCAGCGTGCGCTCGCTGCGCCAGAAATGAAATTCGGTGCCGAGCGCGCGTTGCAGGCCGATGCGCACGTTCTGCAGCGCGGTGAGGTGCGGGAACACGGCCGAGATCTGGAACGAGCGGATGATGCCGCGCCGCGCGACCTGCGCGGGCCGCTCGTCGGTGATGTCGATGCCGTTGAAGACGATCTGGCCGGCCGTCGGCGTCAGAAATTTGGTGAGGAGGTTGAAACAGGTGGTCTTGCCCGCGCCGTTCGGCCCGATCAATGCGTGGATCGCACCGCGCCGCACACGCAGGTTGACGCCGTTCACGGCGGTGAAGCCCCTGAATTCCTTCGTCAGTCCGCGTGTTTCCAGAATCGTGTCGCCGAGAATCATGTTCCCTTCCGTACGAAGTCAGGCGAAGCACCGGGATGCCTGGCGCAGGCGGCCGCGAACAGGTCAGCGGATCAGCGGGCTGCCCCCGGGCGCCGTGGTACGCCTCGAGGGTTGGTCTCCCGCGCCGACGCGTATGCACATTACAGAACATTGTCGCGCCGTTGGTGCAGTGCAATCATCGGGATTTGCACTTATAGGGCTGGCCGCCATATCGGCCGCGACTGCGTGCGGTTTTGCACCGCGCTTTTTTGACACGTGCATCATCACGCGTTGACCTGCTGCGGGATCCGGCACGCGCGCGCTCGACGAAAAAAAGCCGCGCGACGACGCGGCTTGCAGGGATCTTGCCGTTCGAACGGACGTGACGGCAGCTTGTTTCGCATAGCGAATCAGCGGGCGTTCGCATGACCGCCCGCTGGCATGCGTGTCAGCGGGTCGTCACGCAGCCGTCACCGCGGCCTCGGTTCGCACCGCCGTCGCTTCGCGCGCCGCGCGGCGGTCGGCACGAATCATGTCGCTCGCGCGCTCGGCGATCATCAACGTCGGCGAATTGGTGTTGCCCGATGTGATGAACGGCATCACCGACGCATCGACGATCCGCAACCCGGCGATGCCGCGCACGCGCAGCCGGCTGTCGACCACCGCGCGTGCGTCGTCCGCGCGCCCCATCCGGCACGTGCCGACCGGGTGGAAGATCGTCGTGCCGACCGCGCCGGCCGCGTCGACCAGTTCGGCCTCGGTCCGGTATTGCGGGCCCGGCAGGATTTCCTCGGGGCGATAACGCGCAAGCGCCGGTGCGGACGCGATCCGGCGCGTGAGGCGCAGCGCGTTCGCGGCGACGTGCCGATCGTGGTCGGTCGACAGATAGTTCGGCGCGATCGCCGGTGCGCTGCCCGGATCGGCGCTCGTGACGTGCACGCTGCCGCGCGACGTCGGCCGCAAATGGCAAACCGACGCCGTAAAGGCGTTGAAGCGGTGCAGCGGTTCGCCGAAGCGTTCGAGCGACAGCGGCTGCACGTGATACTGGAGATCGGGGCGCGTGAGTGCGGGATCGTCCGGATCCGATTTCGCGAATGCGCCCAACTGCGACGGCGCCATCGACATCGGCCCGCGCTGCAGCAGCGCATATTCGGCGCCGATCATCAGCTTGCCCCACCAGTGCGCGGACAGCGTATTGAGCGTACGCACGCCGTCGACGCGAAACGCCATGCGCAATTGCAGGTGATCCTGCAGGTTTTCTCCGACGCCGGGCAGATCCTGCACGACGTCGATGCCGAGCGCCTGCAGCCGCCGGCCATCGCCGATGCCCGACAGTTCGAGCAGTTGCGGCGAATTCACCGCGCCCGATGTCAGCAGCACTTCCGCTCGCGCGCGCGCGACGTAATCGGTGCCGCCGCCGCGATACTCGACGCCGACCGCGCGCCGACCGTCGAAAATCACGCGCTGCGCATGCGCGCCGGTGATCACGGTCAGGTTCGGGCGCGCCATCGCCGGCCGCAGGAATCCCTTCGACGTATTCCAGCGCACGCCGCGCTTCTGGTTCACTTCGAAGTAGCCGACCCCGGCATTGTCGCCGCGGTTGAAATCGTCGGTCGCGGGAATGCCCGTCTGCTGCGCGGCCTGCGCGAACGACTCGAGGATCTCCCAGCGCAGCCGCTGTTTCTCGACGCGCCAGTAGCCGCCCGCGCCGTGCGCGTCGCTCGCGCCCGCATGGTGATCCTCGCTGCGCTTGAAGATCGGCAGCACGCTGTCCCACGACCAGCCGGCGTCGCCAGTTTCCTGCGCCCAGTGGTCGTAGTCCTCGCGCTGGCCGCGCATGTAGATCATCCCGTTGATCGACGAGCAGCCGCCGAGCACGCGGCCGCGCGGATACGACAGCGCGCGGCCGTTGAGCGCCGCTTCGGGCTGCGTCTTGTACAGCCAGTCGGTGCGCGGGTTGCCGATGCAGTACAGATAGCCGACCGGGATATGGATCCAGTGGTAGTCGTCCTTGCCGCCCGCTTCGAGCAGCAGCACGCTGATGTCGGGATCCTCGGTCAGGCGGTTCGCGAGCACGCAGCCCGCGGTGCCCGCGCCGACGATCACGTAGTCGAATTCGCCCTCGAGCGTGCGTTGAGTACTCACGGCGTGTCCCCTTCTGCTTGTTGTGCGCCGCGCGGCGCGATGCCGCGCGCATGTTCAGCATAGTGCGTCGTGTCGCGCGCCGCGCTCAAGGCCGCGCCGCGACCCGATGAAGCGTACTCCCGCGCGCGGCCGCCGATCCAATGAGTTATGCTGAACTGCGTTATAAGCCGCGCTCATATCACGACGATGGATCTCACCCTGCTCCGCGCGTTCGCGACGGTCGCGCGCGAAGGCAACCTGACGCGCGCCGCCGCGCAGCTGCACCTGACGCAGCCGGCCGTCAGCCTGCAGATCAAGCATCTGCAGGAAACGCTCGGCGTCGCGCTGTTCACGCGCACGTCGCGCGGGCTCGCGCTCACGCGCGACGGCCAGACGCTGCTGCCGCATGCGGAACGGGCGCTGGCCGCGGCCGCCGACGTGCAGCGCGCCGCCGCCGCACTGCGGCACGAGGTGCGCGGCCGGCTGCGGATCGGCACGATCCTTGATCCGGGGTTCCTGCGGCTCGGCGGCTTCCTGCGTGCGCTGGTCGAGACCCATCCGCAGATCGAGA
The DNA here is from genome assembly GCF_003253915.1 of Burkholderia sp. 28_3. Classification (NCBI taxonomy): domain Bacteria; kingdom Pseudomonadati; phylum Pseudomonadota; class Betaproteobacteria; order Burkholderiales; family Burkholderiaceae; genus Burkholderia; species Burkholderia sp. 28_3. Next base: position 67,137 of record NZ_QKZF01000025.1, on the reverse strand, counting down.
CCGCGCTGCGGCACGGGATGTCGGGCTGGGTGATCGAACAGGTGCGTGCGCGGGCGCTCGACGTCGGCTACTACATCGGCCGTCCCGAAGAGGACTCGCCGCGCGACGAAGCGCTGTTCCACACCGTCACGCTGACGCGCTTCGAATATCGCGTCCTGGCGCCCGCCGGCTGGAAGGAGCGCGTGCAGCGCGCGCACGACTGGCGGGCGCTCGCCGCGCTGCCGTGGATCTGGACGCCGCCGGCGTCCGCGCACCACCGGCTGCTGTCGCGGCGTTTCGCGGACGCCGGCGCGCAGCCGGTGAAGGTCGCCGAGGTCGACCAGGAGCAGTCGATGCTCGATCTCGTCAAATCGGGGATCGGGTTGACGCTCGCACGCGATTCGACCGCGCTGGCCGAAGCGCACGCGCATGCGCTGACGATCGTCGAGCACGTGACGGTGCCGACCGAACTGACGTTTGTGACGCTCGCCGAGCGGCGCGACGAGCCGGCGATCGCGGCCGCGTTGCGGCTGATCGAAGCGCAGTGGGCGATATGAGCATTGCTGATGTCGATGCGGCCGATTGCGCATCGGGTATCGGTGCGTGATGCATCCCGCGGATCGCCGTCGCGGGCCGAATCACCGCCTCGCCCGCCCCGCGTCGTGTCGCCGCGCCCCCGCCCGCTCGTCACGCCACCATCGCAGGCTTTTTGCTAGATTGTGCGTTCGCACACCGCGAGACCCCGATTGAAGGAGACCCGCATGGCCCGCAACATCGAGATCAAAGCCCGCGCCCGCGAATTCGACCGGCTGCGCGAACAGGCGGCTCAACTCGCGACCGAAGCGCCGTTGTTCTACCGCCAGCAGGATTTCTTCTACGACGTGCCGCGCGGCCGGCTGAAGCTGCGCCGCTTCGAGGACGGCACGCCGGCGGAGCTGATCTTCTACCAGCGCGACGACCGCGATGGCCCGAAGGCGTCGTACTACACGCGCAGCCCGGTGACGAACCCCGACGCTATGCATTCGCTGCTCGCGACCGCGCTGACCACGCGCGGAATCGTGACGAAGGAGCGGCACGTGTACCTCGCGGGCCGCACGCGTATCCATCTCGACCGCGTCGACGGTCTTGGCGATTTCATCGAACTCGAAGTCGTGCTCGGCCCGGACGACGACGAAGCCGGCGGCGAAGCGGAAGCGCACGAGGTATTCGCGAAGCTCGGCGTGGCGCAGGAGGATCTCGTCGCGGTCGCGTACGTCGATCTGCTGAACGCCGACGCCCAGCCTGAAACGGCCTGATCCGGCCCCGCTGGCGCCGCCCCGTCACGCGGCGCCGGGCGCCAGGTGCGCGAGCGGCAGCGCGCCGTTGCGCTTGAAGGTCGTCAGCACGATGTTCGAGCGCACGCTGTCGACGCCCGGCACCCGCATCAGCTTCTTCATCACGAACTGCGACAGCGCGTTGAGATCCGGCGCGACGATCCGCAGCAGATAGTCGGCATCGCCCACCACCGCATGGCATTCGAGCACTTCGGGCAGCACGTCGATCTGCTGCTGGAACTGCTCGATGATCGAATCGCCGTGATGCTTGAGCTTCAGGCTCGTGAACGCGGTCACGCCGAGCCCGAGCTTTTCGGGGCGCAGCATCACGCGGTAGCCTTCGATCACGCCGGCCGCCTCGAGCCGCTGCAGCCGCCGGCCGATCTGCGACGGCGACAGCGGCACCTCCTCACCCAGCTGCTGATGCGTCGCGCGACCGAAGCGCTGCAGCACGTCCAGCAGCGCGAGATCGAAGTGATCGAGTTCCAGCATGAGCATTCTCCGCATTGATTCGTGATTTGATGCGTGATTATCGCATCATTCGTCAAATCAACGCCAACTATGCGCCCAATCCGCGCGCAGCCCGCTCTACACTTGCATGGTCCCAACCCACAGCGTGCAGAGCCTGATCATGTCCACCGTCGTCACCGCGAAACTGCAGGAGCAGTTCGATGCGGGCCTCGAAACCCGCGCCGATTTCACCATCGACCAGCCGCTGCACCGCTACGGCCAGGTCGACCACGCGGTGTGGAAGCAGCTCTATGCGCGCCAGTCGGCCTTGCTGCGCGGCCGCGCGTGCGACGCGTTCGTCGCCGGACTAAGCAAGATCGAGCTGCCGGCCGATCGCGTGCCGTCGTTCGCCGACGTGAATCGCCAGCTGAAGCCCGCGACCGGCTGGGAAATCGTCGCGGTACCGGGCCTCGTGCCCGACCGCGTGTTCTTCGAGCACCTCGCGAACCGGCGTTTCCCCGTCACCTGGTGGATGCGTCGCCCCGACCAGCTCGACTACCTGCAGGAACCCGACTGCTTCCACGACCTGTTCGGCCACGTGCCGCTGCTGATCGACCCGGTGTTCGCCGACTACATGCAGGCGTACGGCCGCACCGCGCTCGCGGTCGCCGACGACGAAGCGGCGCTGGCGCGGCTCGCGCGCCTCTATTGGTATACGGTGGAATTCGGGCTGATCCGCGACCCGCGCGGGACCAACGGGCTGTCGATCTACGGCGCCGGGATCGTGTCGAGCAAGGGCGAAAGCCTGTACAGCCTGGAAAGCGCGGCGCCGAACCGCCTCGGGTTCGATCTCGAGCGCGTGATGCGCACGAAGTACCGGATCGACACGTTCCAGAAGACCTACTTCGTGATCGACGATTTCGCGCAACTGTTCGCGCTCGCCGACGTCGACGGCCGCGCGCTGGCCGACCGGCTCGCGGCGCTGCCCGAATTCGCGGCCGGCGCGGTGCTCGACACCGACCGCGTGCTGCATCGCGGCACGGGCGAAGGCTGGCCCGACGACGCCGACGCGTGACGCACCAGGCGCCGCGACACCGCGGCGCCGACCGCCCGCGGCCAGCGGCCCGTCGCCGCCCACCCGTCGCCCTTTCCGCAACTATGAAACAATGAACGATGCCGGCCTCGCCGCGCGGTGCAGCCGCGTGCGGGCGCCGTTACCGAACGAGAGGTGCAAGATGATCCACAAGCTCACATCCGAAGAACGCAAGACCCGGCTCGAAGGCCTGCCGCACTGGACCGCCGTGCCGGGCCGCGACGCGATTCAGCGCCGCCTGCGCTTCGCCGATTTCAACGAGGCATTCGGCTTCATGACGCGCGTCGCGATCAAGGCGCAGGAGATGAACCACCATCCGGAATGGTTCAACGTGTACAACCGTGTCGACGTCACACTGTCGACCCACGATGCCGACGGCCTCACCGAACGCGACATCGAACTCGCGCGTTTCATCGACGGCGCCGCGACGCACGCGCAACCCGGCGCCTGAGTCCCGCCTCTACCGCCGCGCGTCTTTCGGTGCGCGGCGCGTCAACTTTTCATTTCGATGAACGTTTTCTAGGATGTACTCAGCGAAAGCCTTCAGCTTTCCAAGCCATCCTTAAGGCGCACGTAAGTCTCGTACGCTTTCCGTGCCTTGGGGTCCAAACCTTCCAGTTGCAGCGCGCTTTCGCGCTGTACAATCAGCAGCGCATACGGCTTGGAAAGCGCGCTGGCCTCTTCGCAGAGTTTGAGTTCGTCGCCGCTCGACGGCGAGCGGGCGCGCCAGAAATTGATCGCGGCTTCTAGGTCGTGGATCGAAATATCGGACATGATTGGATCTAATCGTTCGCTGGCCGCCATGCTTGATGTCAGGCGAGGCGGCGCCCCTGTGGAAACGGCGTCGTGCTGTCCGCGTGCCTGAACCGCCAACCCATTGTACTTGAGCGAACTTCATGCGACTCCTTCTGATCGAAGACGACCGCCCCATCGCACGCGGTATCCAGAGCAGCCTCGAGCAGGCTGGCTTCACCGTCGACATGGTGCATGACGGCATCTTTGCCGAACAGGCGCTGGCACAGAACCGCCACGAACTCGTGATCCTCGACCTCGGCCTGCCGGGCATCGACGGAATGACGCTGCTCACGCGCTTCCGCCAGACCAACCGCCACACGCCCGTGATCGTGCTGACCGCGCGCGACGAGCTGAACGACCGGATCCAGGGCCTGAACTCCGGCGCCGACGACTACATGCTCAAGCCGTTCGAGCCGGCCGAGCTCGAAGCGCGCATCCGCGCGGTGATGCGCCGCAGCGGCCCGCACAGCGACATGCCGCGTCCGGAAGTGTCGCTCGGCGGCGTCCGCCTGTCGGGCGTCGACCGCCGCATCTTCAACGACGACAAGCCGCTCGAACTGTCGCCGCGCGAATTCGCGGTGCTCGAAATGCTGCTGCTGCGTCACGGCCGCGTCGTCAGCAAGGCGCAGTTGCAGGATCACCTCACGCACTTCGGCGGCGATCTCGGCGACACCGCGATCGAAGTCTACGTGCACCGCGTGCGCAAGAAACTCGAGCAGTGCCGGGTCGAAATCGTCACCGTGCGCGGCTTCGGCTACCTGCTGCAGGAAATCCGCCAGACGGCGAGCGTCTGAGCGACGCCGCGCGCCGGCCGGCCGCGTGCCGCGGCGCGCCTGCGTGCGGCTTGCGCGTCGCCGCCCGGCGCACGACCGCGCCGCTCCCCGTGAGCGGCGCTCATCCATTTGCCCGTCGAAATGTCTCCTGATCCGGCTGTGACCACCAGCCTGCGCCGCTCGCTGCTCCGGCGCCTCGCCGCCCCGCTATCGATGCTCGCGCTGATGAGCGGCCTGATCGCCTACTGGCTCGCGTGGCAGTACACGCAGCACGTGATCGACCGCTCGCTCGCCGATCTCGCGACCGCCATCTCCAAACAGATCCAGATCGCCGGCCCCGACGCGCCGTTCACGGTGCCGCCGCTCGCGCAGGCGATGTTCTCCGATCCGGCCGAAGCGCTGATCTACCGGATCAGCGACGGCGAACAGGAACTCGCCGGCGATCCGAAACTGCCGCTGCAGGGCATCAACGTGCGCCGCATGCACCATGCGTACGTGTTCGAGGCCGAGTACGACAATCGCGCGGTGCGGGTCGCGCAGGTGCGCGTCGACGACGTCGAGGGCGGCAAGCCGATGGTCGTCGAAGTCGCGCAGCCGGTGCGGCACCGCTACCGGATCGCGGCCGAATTCCTCGTCGCGATCATGATGCCGCTGCTCCTGCTGCTGCTCGCGGGCTGGGGGATCGTGTGGCGCGTCGTGAATCAGCAGCTCGGCCCGCTCACGCATCTCGCGGATTCGCTGAACCGGCAGACCCACACGTCGCTGGAGCCGGTCGACGAAACCGACGTGCCGCTGGAAATCCGGCCGCTGACGAGCGCGATGAACGCGCTGCTCGGCCGTCTGAAGACCGCGCTCGACGCGCAGCGCAAGTTCATCGCCGACGCCGCGCACCAGTTGCGCACGCCGCTCACCGCGGTGAAGCTGCATGCCGAGCAGGCGGCCGTCGCGCGCGACCCGCACCAGACCTTCGCCGCGGTACGCGAGCTGCGCGCGGCCGCCGACCGCGCGGTGCGGCTGTCCAATCAGCTGCTGTCGCTCGCGCGTGCCGAGCCGGGCGAACAGACCGCGCGCTTCGTCGACGTCGACCTCGCGGCGATGGCGTTCGAGACGGGCGCCGAATGGGTGCCGCGCGCGCTCGCGTCGCATGTCGACCTCGGCTTCCAGCGCAGCGACGACCCGGGCGACGACGAGAAGCTGATCGTGCGCGGCAACCCGGTGCTGCTGCGCGAAGTGATCGCGAACCTGCTCGACAATGCGCTGAAGTACGTGCCGCTCGCGCGGCCGGACGGCGCGCGGATCACGGTGAACGTCGCGCGTGCCGCGCTCGAGGGCAACCAGCCGGCCGCCGAGATCGTCGTCGAGGACAACGGGCCCGGCGTGCCCGCGAACCAGCAGGCCGACCTGTTCAAGCGCTTCTTCCGTGGCGACGCGCAAAGCGGCAATGGCGTCGAGACGGGCGCCGGGCTCGGACTCGCGATCGTGCACGACATCATCGCGATGCACGGCGGCACCGTGTCGTACGAGGATGCATCGGAAGGCGGCTCGCGCTTCGTGGTGCGGGTGCCGCTCGCCGCGCGTACGGAGAAGCCGGCCAGCGAAACGCCGGCCGCGGCGCCGACGCACTGAGCGGCGCGATGTTCGGCGGGCAACCGCGTGCCCGTCGACCGGGCAGCCCGCCGGAACGGGAACGGAAAGACGGAAAGCGAATGACGGGCCGCCACGATGCGGCAACCGTCGGCTGCAACGACAGCGACAGCGCGCGATGCGCTGCCGCCTGCATCACTTCTTGTGCTTCTTGTCCTTCGAACCGGACGCCGACTTGCCGTCCTTCTTGTCCTTCTTCTTTTTCTTCTTCCCGCCTTCGTCGGACGTCGCGAGCAACGTGCCGCGGCACGACTCCGCACCGCAGTGGCACGCGTATTCGCGCTTGAGCTTCTTCGTCAGCTTCGCGTCGATCACGAGGCCGTAGTCGTAGAACAGCTCCTCTTCCGGTTCAATGTCGCGCAGCGCGTGGATGTACACACGGCCTTTGACTTCCTCGGCTTCGCAGTTCGGCGCGCACGAATGGTTGATCCAGCGCGCGCTGTTGCCGTCGATCTTGCCGTCGATCACGCCGCCTTCGTCCAGTGCGAAGTAGAACGTATGGTTTGGCTCGCTCGGGTCGTGCGGATGACGGCGCAGCGCTTCCTTCCACGAGATTCGCTCGCCCTTGTATTCCACTACGCGCTCGCCGGCCTTGATCGGCGCCACGGCGAACACGCCCTTGCCGTGTACTCCCGAGCGGCGCACCGCGATCCTGCGTGAACTCATCGAACCAATCCTTGTGAAGACGACCTGAAGGGAAGCAGCCGCGATCGCGGCCGGGCGCCGCGCAAAACGAAAACGCGGCACCGGTTGGTGCCGCGTCGGGGCATGCGGCGAATCACCCGCATCCTACACGTTCAAGATTGCTTCGTTCAACATCGCGCGCAATATTGCGCGATGTCCTCAGCGCTGGCCGAATGCGACGTCGCCGAACAGCGCCTTGTGCTCGCGCGGCTGCGAGCGCCAGTATTGCGGCGGCGCCGTCACCTGCGCGCCGAGCTCGGCCGCCGCGTGCCACGGCCAGCGCGGGTCGTACAGCATCGCGCGCGCCATCGCGACGAAATCGGCATCGCCGGCCTCGATCAGCCGGTTCGCGTGCGCGGGCTCGTTGATCAGCCCGACCGCGATCGTCGGCATGCCGACCGCGCGCTTCACGGCCTGCGCGAACGGCACCTGGTAGCCGGGTGACAGCGGAATCTTCTGCAGCGGCGACACGCCGCCGGACGACACGTCGATCCAGTCGCAGCCGCGGCGCTTCAGTTCGTGCGCGAACGCGATCGTATCGTCGAGCTCCCAGCCGCCTTCGACCCAGTCGGTCGCGGACACGCGCACGCCGACCGGCCGGTCTTCCGGAAACGCCGCGCGCACGATCTCGAAGATCTCGAGCGGAAACCGCATCCGGTTGTCGCGCGAGCCGCCGTATTCGTCGGTGCGCTGATTCGCGAGCGGCGACAGGAACTGATGCAGCAGGTAGCCGTGCGCCGCGTGTACTTCGATCGCATCGATGCCGAGCCGCGCGGCACGCTTCGCCGACGCCGCGAAGGCTTCGCGGATGCGGTTCAGGCCCGCGGCATCGAGCGCGAGAGGCGGCGTCTCGCCGTCCTTGTGCGGCACGGCCGACGGTCCATGCGGCAACCAGCCGCCATCGGCGACCGGCACGAGCTGGCCACCCTCCCAGGGCGCCGCGCTCGACGCCTTGCGCCCCGCATGCGACAACTGCATCGCGATACGGACCGGCGAATGCTTGCGGATCGCGGCGAGCACCGGCTTCAGCGCGGCTTCGGTCACGTCGTCCCACAGGCCGAGGTCGCCATGCGTGATGCGCCCGTCGGGTTCCACCGCGGTCGCCTCGATGCATAGCAGCCCCGCGCCCGACAGCGCGAGATGGCCGAGGTGAATCATGTGCCAGTCGGTCGCTTCGCCGCGTTCGGCCGAGTACTGGCACATCGGGGAAATCACGATCCGGTTCGGAAGGGTCACGCCGCGCAGCGTGAACGGAGAAAACAGCGCAGTCATGGAAGCCGCTCGTCAGGAAAGGGGAAGAGCGGACGAGCGTAGCACGCACGCCTGAAGCGTGCAGATGGCGCGATCGGCAGTAAGCGGATGGTCAGGTACGGCCGGCCGGGCGCCGGCGGTGCGCGGAATGCGCGGTGTACGGCGAGGCGCCGGCCCGCAACGGATGCGGGTCGGGCCGAACCTGTGCAGCGGGCGGAGCCGCCCGCGACGTCAGAGCCCGACGCTGCCGAGCCACTCCGCGAACATGTGCCGTGCGGCCGCCTCGAGCACGGGCCCGTGCTGCGCGGTATCGGCACGCAGCTGGCGCGCGTCGACGCCGGGCGTCGCGGTGATTTCGCCGGCGTTCGCGATCAGCCACGGTTCGAAGCGATCGGTGCGGATCTCGGGATGACATTGCAGCGCCAGCACGTGCTGCCCCCAGGCGAAGGCCTGGTGGCGGCAGGCCGGCGTCGACGCGAGATGGATCGCACCGCCCGGCAGGTCGAACGTATCGCCATGCCAGTGCAGCATCGACGTCGTCGCGCCATCGAGATGGCGCAGCGGCGATGCACGGCCGGCGTCGGTGAGCGTCAGCGGCGCCCAGCCGAGTTCGTGCTGCGCGGCCGGATAGACGCGTGCGCCGAGTGCCCGCGCGATGAACTGCGCGCCGAGGCAGATACCGAGGATCGGCAATCCCGCGTCGATACGCTGGCGCACGAGCGCCAGCAGCGGCGCGATCGTCGGATACTGCGCATCGTCGTACACGCTGAGCGGCCCGCCGAGCACGACCAACAGCGACGGCTCGCGCACGTCGAGCACCTCGACCCGCGACGATCCGACATCGACATAGCGCACCCGTCGACCGCGTTCGCCGAGCACCTGCTCGAAGCTCCCGAGATCCTCGAAATGCACGTGGCGGATCGCCACGACTTCAGCGTTCATCATCGGCCTCCCGGTCGATCGACGGACGTCAGCCTGCGAAAATCTTCCAGGTCTTCTTCTGCGTCGCCGCGTCGGCTTCTTCCTGCACCGAGCAGTCGAGACGCAGATCGCTGTCGGACATCGCGATGTCAAGCGCCGCGCAGTGATGCACGGTCTTCTTCGACGGCTTGCCCGGCTGGAAATGCGTGCACGTGAGGCACATGCGCTGCGGCGGCGTCGCACCGGCCACTTGCAGCTCGCGCAGCGTCTTCAGCAGCGCGCGATACAGCGTGCCCTGCTCGTCCGCGCCGAGCTTGCCGACCGCTTTCGTCAGGAATTCAGGCCATTGCAGCGCCTTCTTCGCGGCCGTGCGGCCACGCGCCGACAGGCGCACGGCCAGCGCGCGTCCGTCGTCCAGCGCACGGCGCTTCTCGACGAGCCCCTTCGTCTCGAGCGTGCTGACCGCATCGCTCGTGGTGGCCGCGGTGAGCTGCGTCTCGCGCGCGATCTCGCCGAGCCGCATCGGGCCCTTGCGCTGCAGCAGCAGCACGAGAATCTCGCCCTGCGTCGGCGTGAGGCCAGCGCCTTCCGCCCAATCCCATGCCTCGCTCCGCATGGCCGTGCTCAACCGCAGCAAGCTGTGGGTCACACGTCCCGCAGCCTGGTTCCCGTAAACGCCTTCGCTCATAGTCTTTTCGCTTTGCCGCCGCCCGGATTGCCGAGCAGCCGTAGTGTGGAGATCGAATGTCTATCTCAAAACAGACACACTCTCTCGAGTGCGTCAGCACGGCCGTCGCGAGGCACACGCGGCGGTCGCGTTCGCGGCGACCGGAGAGACACGCGTCGTTCCGGTGTCCGCAAAGCCGACATTCTAAGCGAGAGCGGAAAATCGCACAGCTAAGTTATCCCCTGCATTCTGTGGAAAATCACTGGATAACCGTCATTTTTCGTTGTGCGCGCAATGTCGCGCGCCCACAAAACGGGGCGCGCCGGCATTGTCCTGTTCGAATCGGCCATCGGCCGCCTGGTAATGGTCCACCGGGTTATCCCGCCTGCAGAGCGTTGACTTTGCAGTGGAATATCGGGTTATCCACAGATTTTGAGGACGCCTGGCAACGATTTCGGCGGGACACGGCGCCGAGCGCCGTTCAGCGAATCCCGGTTCGGTCGATCCTGCAATCTGCAAAACATTTTTTCACTCACGCCAACGTAAGCACTGCTGCCGGACCGTCTCGTTCAGCGATTTTTCCTGTTTGAAAACGGTTCTCAACCACGATGCGTCGTTCACGCGCGCCTTCGCGAGCGCACCGATTTCGTCGAGCGCCGCGCGCGAGCCCAGCGCGGCCGCATGCGGCGCGATCCGGTCGAGCGTGTCGAGGATGTCTTCCGCGATCGTGCGGCGCTCACCCGTCTGAGGATTCACGCAGGTGCCTTCGAGCCCGAAGCGGCACGCTTCGAAACGGTTGAACGTGTAGACCAGGTAGTCGTCCTCCGACAGCTTCAGCGGCCGGTCGGTCAGCAGGTAACGCGCGAGCGTCTGGATGTAGCAGGCGATCGCCGCGGCGCGATCGACCGACAGCGGCGTGTCCATCACGCGCACCTCGATCGTGCCGTAGCCGGGCTTCGGCCGGATGTCCCAGTAGAAGTCCTTCATCGAGTTGACGACGCCCGTGTTCACCATCTTCGTGAAGTACTCCTCGAAGCTGTCCCAGGTGAGCACGAACGGCGCGCGGCCCGACAGCGGGAACGCGAAGACCGAATTCAGGCGTGCCGAATGGAAGCCCGTGTCGACGTTCTGCACGAACGGCGACGACGCGGACAGCGCGATGAAGTGCGGAATGAAGCGCGACATCGAGTGCAGCAGGAACAGCGCGCTGTCGGGATCGGGACAGCCGATGTGCACGTGCTGGCCGAACACGGTGAACTGTTTCGCGAGATAGCCGTACAGCTCGGAGATGTACTGGAAGCGCGGCGCATCGTAGATCTGCCGGTCGCTCCATTGCTGGAACGCATGCGTGCCGCCGCCGGCCAGCCCGACGTTGAGCTGGTCGGCCGCCTTCACGAGCACGTCGCGGATCGCATGCAGCTCGCTGACGGCCTGCTCGTGCGAATGGCAGATGCCGGTCGACAGCTCGATCATGCTTTCGGTGATTTCCGGCGTGATGTTGCCCGGAAAGGTCTCGCCCTGGATCAGGCGCATCAGATCGGATGCCGCTTTGGTCAGGTCGTAGTTGTGCGTGTTGACGACCTGGATCTCCAGTTCGACGCCGAACGTGAACGGTTCGGAATTGACGAAGGTTTCGAGTGCCATGGCAGGTTCCGGAATCAGTTGCCGTCGCTGCGTTCGCCGACCGCCGACAGGCAGCGATAGACGACGAACGGGCTGACGAGCTGCAGGATCACGATCGAGCACATCACGATCGCGCGCAGGTGCGGGTCGAAATTCGGATAAAGCTGGTAGGTATCGTCGACGAGCAGGTACGACAGCGCGGACATCGGCGTGAGCGCGATGCCGAGCGCGACGCCCTGCTTCATCCCGAGGCCGCTCGGCTTCGCGAACGCGACGACGCCGGCCAGCTTCGCGACGAGCCGCGTGACGATCAGCACGATCGCGAGCAGCCCGCCGAGCGCGATGTCGCCCCACGTGAACGACGTGAGCGTCAGCACGAACAGCACCACCGTCAGCAGCCAGCCGGCCGTGCCGAAATGCTCGGGCCACAGTTGCGGCCGTGCTTCGAGGTTCTTCACGATGATGCCGGCGAGCAGCAGCGTGAGCAGCGTCGACAGCTTCAGCGCCTGCGCGACGGCGATCGCCAGCATCACCAGCCCGAACAGCGCGACGAACGAATGCTCGTCGCGCATCGTCGCGGTCATGTGACGGAACAGGTAATTGCACGAACGCGCGACGAGATACGCGACGATGAACGAACCGGCGAGCAGGTAGAGCGGCTGCAGGATCGTCGCGAACACGTTGCCGTACGCTTCCTGGTGCAGCCAGCTCGTGACGAGCTTGGTCAGCACGATCGCATACACGCTGTTGAGCGCGGTGAGCGTGATCAGGCGTTGCGATACCTGCCCTTCCGCGCGCAGTTCCGTCTTGAGCTGGATCACCATCGACGGCGACGTCGCGATCGCGATCGCCGACAGCACCAGCGCGACCATGCCCGATACGCCGAGCGCGAGCATCACGAACAGCACGAGCACGAAGGTCAGCGTGGCTTCCGCGAGACTCGACGCGACGAGCCACGGATTGCGCCGGATCCAGCGCAGGTCGAGGCGGCTGCCGAGTTCGAACAGCAGCAGGCCGAGCGCGACGTCCATCAGCAGCCGCGAGGTTTCGTCGGTGCTCGCGTCGATCACGCCGAATCCGAACGAACCGGCGATCAGGCCGATCACGGCATAGCCGGTGATGCGCGGCAGGCGCCACGCGCGATAGCACAGCTCGCCGCACAGGCCGGCTGCGAACAGCGCGAGCCCGGCCCAGAACACGGCATCCGGCGTAAGCGGCCAGTTGGGCAGGAATGAGAACGCCGACTTCATCGTGGTGACTTCTCCTTTGGAAGCAACCGCCAGCGACGCGGGGTCAAGCGACAGGAATGGATGCGCGCCGGCTGGGTATCGCCCCGAATGTGATTGTTGTGCTCGACGACGGCGGTACATGGGGTCCGCCTGTTCCACCACAGGGCGGAACGTCGTTCAGGTTGCCGATCTGGATTGTCGGCCTGATGTGTGAACGGACTGCGCAGTCTCGAGGATTCTGATTCGAAATCGTGCCGACCGTTCCATTGAAGCATGTCCGGCGCCTGGCCGAACGAACGCGAAGGAAACCGATTGTGCCACAGCTTTTTCGCTCCGGAACCGATTGAATCGACTCGCGGCGCTGTGCGGCACCACAGGTCTTTGGTTTCAAAGGTTTACTTGTATATATACGTAGTAGAAGTTAACAAAGGACGCACAGTTCTGTGGATAACTCCGGTTTACGCTGGCAGATCAAGGTGTTGGCGAAACCATAACCGGTTGCACAGGCTGTTCGTGCACAGACATTTGAGTTGAGCAACTTTCGGGCCGCTGCACAGCTGTGCCGAGTTGCCCAGTTTACGTCCACTGTGATTGCACACGAAGTGCGTGCGGATTCCGCGCGGTTATCCACAGCATCGCGTGGATAACCTTGCGCGGGAAAATCGGGAAACTGTGACGCAGGCGTGCGACCGGTCAGCCGGTCGAACCGACGCGGCGGGCGCGCAGTGCGCGGATCAGGAAGCGGGCGGGATCGATCGCGTCGGCGAGCTCTCGCTCGAGCGGCCAGGGTTCGCCTTCGAGTTGCGACGCGATCAGTTCGGCGCCGAGCGCCGCCCACACGAGCCCGCGCGAACCGAAGCCGAATGCACCGTAGAGGCCCGGCATGCGCGGCAGGTCGCGCGCCTGCGCACCGCCCAGCGCGCGTGCGTTCGCAACGGCCTGCGCTTCGTCGGCGAGCGGGCCGACGAGCGGCAGGCGATCGCCGACGACCCAGCGGAACGCCACGCGGCCGCGCAGCGTGGCGGGATCCGGCCACTCGCCGATCAGGCCCGGCAGCAGGCGCCGCACGCGCTCGAGGTTTTCGGCGTGGCCGGCCGCGCGCATCGCGGGATCGGTGTCGTCCGGCTCGAAGGTGGCGCCGATCAGCAGCGTGCCGTCGTCGAGCGGGATCGCGTAGCCGTCGCCGATCGCCGGGCACGGCAGCGGCGCCGTCGTGCCTGGTGGCAGCAGCGTGAGCTGGCCGCGCACCGGTTGCAGCGCGACGTGCTGCAGTCCGGCAAGGCGCGCGGCGTCGCCCGCGTTCGCGAGCACGACGACGGGCGCGTCGGCCAGCGTGGCGCCCGTCTCGTCGAGCGCATGCCAGATGTCGTCCCGCCGCTCGAGCCGCGCGACGCGGGTGGACGCAAGCAGGCGCACACGCTCGCCGGCCGCCGTGCATTGCGCGGCGCACAGCCCGGCCGGCCAGACGGCGCCGCCGTGCGGAAACAGCAGCCCGCCATGCGCGACCGGCAGGTTCAGGTGCGCACGCGCGGCATCGGCGTCGAGCAGCGTCACGTAGTCGGACGGCGCACCGAAGGCATCGAACGCGTCGCGCATCCGCGCGAAATCGTCGGCCGATTCGGCGAGATGGATCATCCCCCGCGTGCTGCGTGCGAAGGCATGGCCCGCACTTTCGAGGGCTCGCCAGCGTGCGATCGCGTGCAGGAAGCCGCCGCGCGTGAGCCGGCTCGCGACGTTGTCGTCGCGCGTCATCAACGGATGGAAAACGCCGGCCGGATTGCCCGACGCGTCGCGCGCGATTCGTTCGTGCCGCTCGATCAACGTGACGTCCCAGCCGCGCGCGGCCAGACGTTCGACCACCGCGCAGCCCGCGAGGCCCGCGCCGATCACGATCGCTCGGCGTACTGCAACGGGCAATGCATGCGGCGGTTCGTGCCGGCGCGCGCGCCAGCGTGGCGCATATTCGCCGACGAGACGACCGTCGACTTCGCGGAACGTGAAACCTGTCTCGCCGAGCGCGTGTTTCACGGCATCGGACGTTGCATGCGTCGCAAACGTCGCGTGCTCGCCGGCCATTTTTGCGAGCGCGCGAATTCCGTCGCTCGACGCCGCGGCGCCATCGAGAAAAAATGCATCGGCGCGCGCGACGAGCTTCTTCGACAGCTCGATCGCATCGCCGAACGCGAGCGTGAGCACCACGCGCCCTGCGTCGAATTCGAGCCGGTGCAGGCCCGGCACCAGCATCGGCCATGCATCGATCAATGCGTCGACGTCTGCCGATATGGTTGTGTCTGCAACCATATGCGACACCGCGCGGCGCAGGTCGTCGCGCGACAACGGGTGCGGTTCGACCGCGACGACGTGCAGCCGTTCGCAGCGCTCAGGATCGTCGCGCCACGCGGCCCATGCGGCGAGGAAGCCGGCGCCCGCGCCGAATCCCGTCGTGACGATTGTGAACGTTCGGCGGCGCTGCCAGCGCGCGGGCAGCCCGTTGCCCGCGACGAACGCGCGATGCGCGTGCGCGAGCGTGCCGGATGCGCCGCGATGGAGCGTGCCGAACTCGGGCGAAACGAGCGTGCCGTCGTCGCGAAGCGCGAGCGTGGCGGAAACAAGTCGGTCGGGCATGCGAAACAAAAAACGTGGCAGCCAAGCCTGGCAAGGGATTGCGGGAGGCCGTCCGACGGGCCGTTGGGAAAAGCCAACGGGGCGGCGGTCGGGCGGACCGCGCTGCGTATCCTGTCCGGTTGGCGCAGGTCAAAAAACGGGCAATCGACGATTCATTCGGCGAAATACCGATGAAAATCTTTGAAACCCTTGTCGTTATTGGGTTTGCGCTGCGCTATCATAGCAACGCCGTACCGCGGGGTGGCCGCCGGCAAGCCGGAGGGCGCGTCGCGCGGGCCAGGATTCGGCGCTGTGTCGTCGGAGTCTGACTCTCGACGGCACGGTTCGCGCACGTATAATCGGCGCGTTCGCGCTGTTCGTGTCAACCTAACCTGATAAAGGAACCTTAATGAACAAACAGGAACTGATCGACGCCGTCGCCGCCCAAACGGGCGCCAGCAAGGCTCAAACCGGCGAAACGCTGGACACGCTGCTCGAAGTCATCAAGAAGGCCGTGTCGAAGGGTGATGCGGTTCAGCTGATCGGCTTCGGCAGCTTCGGTTCGGGCAAGCGCGCAGCACGTACGGGCCGCAACCCGAAGACGGGCGAAACCATCAAGATCCCGGCAGCCAAGACGGTCAAGTTCACGGCTGGCAAGGCGTTCAAGGACGCCGTCAACAAGCGTTAAACCCGCGCCTGTTCCAGAAAAAACCCGCCTCTCGGCGGGTTTTTTGTTGGGCGCGCGCGGCATTTTCGCCACAGTTCGCGCCGCTCTTGCAAAAGTTAACGGTTACTTTTACAAGCCGTTACCAAGCGATCATGCGTGCACGATCTGCGTGTCGCCGTGATCGTCGTCGTCGTGCGAATCGACATCCCACGCCGGGAACGGATCGTCGAACGCCGCCCATCCCGCCGCGCCGAGCGCGAACTCCGCATCGGTCAGCAGGCACGCATCGAGTTTCGCGCGCCACGCGTCGGCGTCGAGCGCGATGCCGATCAGCACGAGTTCCTGCCGGCGATCGCCGACCGTGCGATCGTCGAGATCGCCCAGCCATTCCGTGCGGATTTCGGCGAGCAACTCGTCGTCGTCCGGCCATTCCGCGCGATCCTGCGCCGCCCACCACAAGCCTGCCGGGCCATGCCGGCACACGCCGCCCGCCTGCGACAGCGAGCCCGCGATGTCGTTGCGCGTCGCGAGCCAGAAGAAACCCTTGCTGCGCAGCACGCCCGGCCACTCCTGATGCAGCAGCGCCCAGAGTCGTGCCGGGTGAAACGGCCGGCGCGCGCGGTAAACAAAATTGCCGATTCCGAATTCGTCGGCTTCGCCGTGCACGTGCGCATGATGGTCGTCATGGCAGTCGGGGTCGTCGCAATGCGTGTGATCGTGATCGAGCGACGCGAGCCAGCCCGGCGCGTTCGCGGCTTCGTCGAAATCGAAGCGGCCGGTGTTCAGCACTTCGTCGAGCGGCACGTTGCCGAACGTCGACACGACCTGGTGCGCGCGCGGATTGAGGCGCGCGAGGATGTGCTGCAGGCGCGCGAGATCGTCCGTGCCGACGAGGTCGGCCTTGTTGATCACCAGCACGTCGCAGAATTCGATCTGCTCGATCAGCAGTTCGACGAGCGTGCGGTCGTCGTCTTCCGACGCGGCGATGCCGCGCGTCGCGAGCGCGTCTTCGGAGCCGTAGTCGCGCAGGAAGTTGTACGCGTCGACCACGGTGACGAGCGTGTCGAGCCGCGCGATGGACGACAGCGACGCGCCGTCGTCGTCGACGAACGTGAAGGTTTCGGCGATCGGCATCGGCTCCGCGATACCGGTCGATTCGATCATGATCGCGTCGAAGCGGCCTTCGGATGCAAGGTTGCGGATCTCGACGAGCAGATCGTCGCGCAGCGTGCAGCAGATGCAGCCGTTCGACATTTCGACGAGGCGTTCCTCGACGTGCGACAGCGCCTGCGCATCGCGCACGAGCGACGCGTCGATGTTGACCGCCGCGAGATCGTTGACGATCACCGCGACTTTCAGGCCCGCGCGGTTCGCGAGGACGTGGTTGAGCAGCGTGGTCTTGCCGGCGCCGAGGAAACCGGACAGCACGGTGACGGGCAACGGCTGTTTCATTGCCGGATTCATGATGATATGCACCAACGGAAAAGATGAAAAAGCGGCCGCGGCGCCCTGCCGGGGCGCGATCGGCCCGCGCACGGGCCAAACGGCGGCGTCAGCCCGCATTGTGCATCAAACGCGCGCGGCCGGCCCGGCGCCGGCCGGTGACGCGGCGCAGAATCACTGCGCGGCTTGAGCGGCTTGAGCGGCTTGAGTGGTCTGCGCGGGCGGCAGCAGCTTCCATTGCGTCAGGATGCCGGCGATCTGCCGCGCGTACTTGTCGCGCAGCGACGGCGTTTCCGAATGATAGGCGCCGACTGCCTGCCACGTGTTGCCGTAGCGATTCATCTTCTGCTTGAGATGCCACGCGGCGATGTACACGTTCTTGCACGGCTCCATCAGCGTGTCGCGGCCGATCCCGTAGCGCGACAGCGTCGGCAGGTGGATCGAATTGATCTGCATCAGGCCGTAGTCGACCGAGCCGTTGGTGTTCTTGTTCAGCGCGCCGGGCCGGTTGCGCGACTCCTGCCACGCGATCGCGCGCAGGATCAGCGGATTGACCTGCTGATATCTGGCCGCTTCGTCGAAACAATCGGCGCGTGCGTTGCCGCTGGCGAACCACGCGCCGGCGGCGATCAACGCGATCGAAGCGAACCGTCTGTTCATCGTGCGGAAACGAAAAGGAATTGCGCGAAGCTCGGGAAAACCCGTGCCTGTTAATAGTGCGACGAGAAACGCGCCGCCCGTATCATACCGGCAGACCGTCAGATTGCGACAGGCAGGAATACGGCAGCCCGGTTATACCGCATTTCCGTGTCGGTTCATCGCGAAAACAAGGGAGAGGGCCGGCATGCGGAGGGCGACGCGGATCCTTACATATTGCATACGGTTCGCCGGACACATGTCGTATGTGAGACAGTCCTCGGATCAATGTGATATTTCGGACATGAAAAACTGCTAATGTCGCCTCTTTCGGACTTGGATCCCAGCACTACCGCCGGAAGTGGCCTGAGCCGGCATCGACCCATTCATCCATGACAAGAAATCGCTTCGTTATGCGGCGTGTTGCCACGACCCTGCTCGTGGCCGGCATCATCGTCTCGCAGGCCGCCTACGCTCAGGTCACGCTCAATTTCGTGAATGCGGATATCGACCAGGTCGCGAAAGCGATCGGCGCCGCGACCGGCAAGACCATCATCGTCGACCCCCGCGTGAAGGGGCAGCTCAATCTCGTGGCCGAACGGCCGGTGCCGGAAGACCAGGCGTTGAAGACGCTGCAGTCGGCGCTGCGCATGCAGGGCTTTGCGCTCGTGCAGGATCACGGCGTGCTGAAGGTCGTGCCGGAAGCCGACGCGAAGTTGCAGGGCGTGCCGACCTACGTCGGCAATGCGCCGCAGGCGCGTGGCGACCAGGTGATCACGCAGGTGTTCGAGCTGCACAACGAATCGGCGAACAACCTGCTGCCGGTGCTGCGGCCGCTGATCTCGCCGAACAACACGGTGACGGCCTACCCGGCGAACAACACGATCGTCGTGACCGACTATGCGGACAACGTGCGCCGCATCGCGCAGATCATCTCGGGCATCGACAGCGCCGCGGGCGCGCAGGTGCAGGTCGTGACGCTGCGCAACGCGAACGCGATCGACCTCGCCGCGCAGATGCAGAAGATGCTCGACCCGGGTGCGATCGGCAACAGCGACGCGACGCTGAAGGTGTCGGTCACGGCCGACCCGCGCACCAATTCGCTGCTGCTGCGCGCATCGAACGGATCGCGCCTCGCGGCCGCGAAACGTCTCGCGCTGCAGCTCGACGCGCCGAGCGCGGTGCCCGGCAACATGCACGTCGTGCCGCTGCGCAACGCCGATGCGGTGAAGCTCGCGAAGACGCTGCGCGGGATGCTCGGCAAGGGCGGCAACGACAGCGGCTCGTCGGCGTCGTCCAACGATGCGAACAGCTTCAACCAGAACGGCGGTTCGTCGGCGAGCGGCAACTTCTCGACCGGCACGTCCGGCACCCCGCCGCTGCCGTCGGGCGGCCTGGGCGGCTCGTCGTCGTCGTCCTACGGCAGCGGTTCGTCGTCCAGCGGCGGAATCGGCAGCGGCGGCCTGCTCGGCGGCGACAAGGACAAGAGCGGTGACGACAACCAGCCGGGCGGGATGATCCAGGCCGACTCGGCCACCAACTCGTTGATCATCACCGCGTCCGATCCGGTTTACCGGAACCTGCGCTCGGTGATCGACCAGCTCGATGCGCGGCGTGCGCAGGTCTATATCGAAGCGCTGATCGTCGAGCTGAACTCGACGACGCAGGGCAACCTCGGCATCCAGTGGCAGGTCGCGAGCGGCCAGTTCCTCGGCGGCACGAACCTGAATCCCGGGCTGGGCCTCGGCAACAGCATCATCAACCTGACGGCCGGTGGGGTGGCCAACGCCGCCGGCGGGATCACCGGCGGCGGACTGGCCTCCAACCTCGGGCAGTTGTCCCAGGGGCTCAACATCGGCTGGCTGCACAACATGTTCGGCGTGCAGGGGCTCGGCGCGCTGCTGCAGTACTTCGCGGGCGTGAGCGACGCGAACGTGCTGTCGACGCCGAACCTGATCACGCTCGACAACGAGGAAGCGAAGATCGTGGTCGGCCAGAACGTGCCGATCGCGACCGGCTCGTATTCGAACCTGACGAGCGGCACGACCAGCAACGCGTTCAATACCTACGACCGTCGCGACGTCGGCCTGACGCTGCACGTGAAGCCGCAGATCACCGACGGCGGGATCCTGAAGCTGCAGCTCTACACCGAGGATTCGGCGGTCGTCAGCGGCACCACCAACGCGCAGACCGGCCCGACCTTCACGAAGCGCTCGATCCAGTCGACGATCCTGGCCGACAACGGCGAGATCATCGTGCTCGGCGGCCTGATGCAGGACAACTACCAGGTGTCGAACAGCAAGGTGCCGCTGCTCGGCGACATTCCGTGGATCGGCCAGCTGTTCCGTTCGGAATCGAAGGTGCGCGCGAAAACCAACCTGATGGTGTTCCTGCGCCCGGTGATCATTTCCGATCGCAGCACCGCGCAGGAAGTCACGGCCAACCGCTACGACTACATCCAGGGTGTGACGGGCGCGTACAAGTCGGACAACAACGTGATCCGCGACAAGGACGATCCGGTCGTCCCGCCGATGCCGATCGGTCCGAGCCAGGGCGGCACGCCGGCCGGCAACCTGTTCGATCTCGACAAGATGCGTCGCCAGCAGTTGCAGCGCCAGGTCGCGCCGGTGCCGGCCCAGCCGTTGCCGGAAGCGACGCCCGCGCAGCCGCAGGGCGTGCCGCAGCAGGCGGTGCCGGCCCAGCCGCTGACCACCGCACCAGGAGCCTCGCAGTGAGCGACGTGCTCGCGTCTTCCGCCCACGACGGCGCGCCGGGCGAACGCCAGCCGCCGTCGCCGCTCGCCGCGCGCCTGCTGCCGTACGGCTTCGCGAAGAGCGGCCAGGTGTTGATCGCGCATCAGCTCGACGACACGCTCGAGGTGTGGATCAGCGAACGCACGAGCGATGCCGCGCTCGCGGAGATCGCGCGCAACTTCGGCTCGATCGCCGTGCATCGCGTGCCGGCCGACGAGCTCGCGCAGGCGATCAACCAGGCGTACGCGCGCCAGGACGGCAGCGCCGCGCAGGTGGTCGGCGAGGTCGAAGGCGAAGTCGACCTGTCGCGGTTGATGCAGGACATTCCCGAAGTCGAGGATCTGCTCGAATCGGAAGACGACGCGCCGATCATCCGGATGATCAACGCGCTGCTCACGCAAGCGGCGCGCGAACAGGCGTCGGACATCCACATCGAGCCGTTCGAGAATGCGTCGGTCGTGCGCTTTCGCGTCGACGGCACGCTGCGCGACGTCGTGCGCCCGAAGAAGGCGCTGCATGGCGCGCTGATCTCGCGGATCAAGATCATGGCGCAGCTCGACATCGCGGAGAAGCGCCTGCCGCAGGACGGCCGCATCACGCTGCGCGTCGGCGGCCGGCCGGTCGACGTGCGGGTGTCGACGCTGCCGACCGGGCACGGCGAGCGCGCGGTGCTGCGTCTGCTGGAAAAGGACGCGCAGCGCCTGAACCTCGAAGCGCTCGGGATGGGCCGCGACACGCTCGTGCAGTTCGACAAGCTGATCGGCCGCCCGCACGGCATCGTGCTCGTCACCGGCCCGACCGGTTCGGGCAAGACGACCACGCTGTACGCGTCGATGTCGCGGCTCGAAACCGCGACGACCAACATCATGACCGTCGAGGACCCGATCGAATACGACCTCGCCGGCATCGGCCAGACGCAGGTGAACGAGCGGATCGGGATGACCTTTGCCCGCGCGCTGCGCTCGATCCTGCGCCAGGACCCGGACGTGATCATGATCGGCGAAATCCGCGACCTCGAAACCGCGCAGATCGCGGTGCAGGCGTCGCTGACGGGCCACCTCGTGCTCGCGACGCTGCACACGAACGATGCGGCGTCCGCGGTCACGCGCCTGACCGACATGGGCGTCGAGCCGTACCTGCTCGCGTCGTCGCTGCTCGGCGTGCTCGCGCAGCGCCTGGTGCGCCAGCTCTGCCCCGTCTGCAAGGAAGAGCGGCACGAGGAAGGCCGCACCGTGTGGCATCCGGTCGGCTGCGACAAGTGCGGGCATTCGGGCTATTCGGGCCGGCGCGGGGTCTACGAACTGCTGCTGGTCGACGAGTCGATCCGCACGCTGATCCACCGCAACGCGGCCGATGCCGAGATCCTCGCCGCCGGCCGCGCGGAAGGCATGCGCACGCTGCGCGACGACGCGGAGCGCTGGCTCGCGTCCGGCGCGACGTCGCTCGAGGAAGTGCTGCGCGTGACGGGAGGCGCATAGCGCGATGCCGGCATTCCGTTTCGAAGCGATCGATGCGGCGGGACGCGCGCAGAAAGGCGTGATCGATGCCGACAGCGCGCGTGCCGCGCGCGGCCAGCTGCGCACGCAGGGACTTACGCCGCTCGTCGTCGAGCCGGCCGCGAGCGCGACGCGCGGCGCGCGTTCGCAGCGGCTCGCGTTCGGCCGCAAGCTGTCGCAGCGCGAACAGGCGATCCTCACGCGCCAGCTCGCGAGCCTGCTGATCGCCGGGCTGCCGCTCGACGAGGCGCTCGGCGTGCTGACCGAGCAGGCCGAGCGCGACTACATTCGCGAACTGATGGCCGCGATCCGCGCCGAAGTGCTCGGCGGCCATTCGCTCGCGAATGCGCTGGGCCAGCATCCACGCGATTTTCCGGAAATCTACCGCGCGCTGGTTGCGGCGGGCGAACACACCGGCAAGCTCGGCATCGTGCTGTCGCGCCTCGCCGACTACATCGAGCAGAGCAATGCGCTGAAGCAGAAGATCCTGCTGGCGTTCACGTATCCGGGCATCGTCACGCTGATCGCGTTCGGCATCGTCACGTTCCTGCTGAGCTACGTCGTGCCGCAGGTCGTCAACGTGTTCGCGAGCACGAAGCAGCAGCTGCCGATCCTCACGGTCGTGATGATGGCGCTGTCGGAGTTCGTGCGGCACTGGTGGTGGGCGATCCTGATCGCGGTCGCGCTCGCCGTGTGGTTCGTGAAGGCGACGCTGTCGCGCGCGGGGCCCCGGCTCGCGTTCGATCGCTGGGTGCTGACCGCGCCGCTCGCGGGCAAGCTCGTGCGCGGCTACAACACGGTGCGCTTCGCGAGCACGCTCGGCATCCTCACCGCGGCCGGCGTGCCGATCCTGCGCGCGCTGCAGGCGGCCGGCGAGACGCTGTCGAACCGCGCGATGCGCGCGAACATCGACGATGCGATCGTGCGCGTGCGCGAAGGCTCCGCGCTGTCGCGCGCGCTGAACAACGTGAAGACGTTTCCGCCGGTGCTGGTGCACTTGATCCGTTCGGGCGAAGCGACGGGCGACGTGACGACGATGCTGGACCGCGCGGCCGAAGGCGAAGCGCGCGAGCTGGAGCGCCGCACGATGTTCCTGACGAGCCTGCTGGAGCCGCTGCTGATCCTCGCGATGGGCGGCATCGTGCTGGTGATCGTGCTGGCCGTGATGCTGCCGATCATCGAGCTGAACAACATGGTGCAGTGACGCTGCGGCCCGTTTGCCGGGCCGCCATCGTTCAGCGCATGTAGATCGCGGGGGACGGCGTGTTCGCCGGGAGCTGGATTTCGGCGCGGGCGCCGTTGCGGTCGATGATGATCGAGCGCGGGCGGACTTCGGCGAGCTTCGCGCCGGACGTGACGTCCGCGCCGAGCGACACGGCGCGCGGCGGTTCGCCGCCGACGCCGACGATCGCGGCGCCGCCGTGGTCGAGCGCGAGAATGCCGAACAGGTGGATGTCCTGGACGGGATTCTTGTCGAGCTGGCCGCCGAAGAGCGCCGCGGCGTCCTCGGTGCGGATCGGCAGCCGCGCGGCGGCGGCGGGCAGCGGCGCTTCGCGGGCCGACAGCGTGACGACCCAGTAGGTGGCCGTCGCGCACAAACCCGCGAAGAGGGCGAGGGAAAGGATCCGGATCGAGAGCGCGTTCATGCGCGCTATTGTACGGATGTATGTGAAATTTGCGTTGAGTGAAAGCCCTCGGCGATGCGCGCCTTACAATGCGTGCTCCGCGCCCGCCGGTCCGGAAGGTTGCCGTCAGGCAATCGTCCGGTGCGCCGGGTGCGTCACTCAATCGACGACATTTTTTGGAAAGAGGTAGTCAGTCATGCAAACGTGGATCACTCGCCGCAACGCGGCCGTGCGTCGTCAGCGCGGTTTCACGCTGATCGAGATCATGGTGGTGGTCGCGATCCTCGGGATCCTGGCGGCGCTGATCGTGCCGAAGATCATGAGCCGCCCGGACGAGGCGCGCCGCATCGCCGCGAAGCAAGACATCGGCACGATCATGCAGGCGCTCAAGCTGTATCGTCTCGACAACGGCCGCTATCCGACCCAGGAGCAGGGCCTGAACGCGCTGATCCAGAAGCCGACCAACGATCCGATCCCGAACAACTGGAAGGACGGCGGCTATCTCGAGCGCCTGCCGAACGATCCGTGGGGCAACGGGTACAAGTACCTGAACCCGGGCGTGCACGGCGAGATCGACGTGTTCAGCTACGGCGCCGACGGCAAGGAAGGCGGCGAAAGCAACGACTCCGACATCGGCTCGTGGCAATAAGCCGGCGCTGATCGCCCCGACGCTTCATTCCCGTTCTTCATGCTCGCCATTCGCACGACCTCCCGCTGCGGCCGCGATTGCCGTGTGCGTCGCGGTGCGGTGCCGTCCGCACCGGCAGGTGCCGATGGCGGCTCGATGAAGCACCGCGCGGCGCGGCGTCGCGCGCGCGGTTTCACGCTGCTCGAAATGCTGGTCGTGCTCGTGATCGCGGGGCTGCTGGTGTCGCTCGCGTCGCTGTCGCTGACGCGCAATCCGCGCACCGACCTGCGCGAGGAAGCGCAGCGCATCGCGCTGCTGTTCGAGACGGCCGGCGACGAAGCGCAGGTGCGTGCGCGGCCGATCGCATGGCAGCCGACCGCGCACGGCTTCCAGTTCGACGTGAGCTCGCCCGACGGCTGGCGCACGCTGCGCGACGACCTGCTGCGCCCGCGCGACTGGGATGGCGGCGTCACCGGCGCGGACATCGATTACCCGGGGTCGGATACGCGCGCGAGCCGAGTCGTGTTCGGCACCGAGAGCATCGACACGCCCGTGCGCGTGACGCTGCATTCGGCCGCCGGCAGCGCGACGATCGTCGGCACCGGCAACGGCCGCTACGAGGTGCAATGACGATGCGTCGTCGCCTGCCCTTCCCCGTTTCTTCATCCCGCGGCTTCACGATGATCGAGGTGCTGGTCGCGCTCGCGATCATCGCGGTCGCGCTCGCCGCGTCGATCCGTGCGGTCGGCACGATGGCGACCAATGCGTCCGACCTGCATCGCCGGCTGCTCGCCGGCTGGAGCGCGGACAACGCGCTCGCGCAGCTGCGGCTCACGCATGCGTGGCCGGAAGTCGGCGAGCAGAGTTTCGACTGCTCGCAAGGCAACGTGCAGCTGGTCTGCACGCAGCGCGTGAGCACCACGCCGAATCCGGTGTTCCGGCGCGTGCGGATTTCGGTGAGCATGCCTGGCCGCGCCGGCGTGCTCGCGCAGATGGTGACGGTGGTCGCGAATGAAACCAGCCGTCCGCTCTGACGCGCCGATGCGCCGCCCGTCCGCCCGCCCGGCGCGCCTTGCCACCCGCGGCTTCACGCTGATCGAGCTGATGATCGCGATCGCGATCCTCGCGGTGGTCGCGATCCTCGCGTGGCGCGGGCTCGACCAGATCATGCGCGGTCGCGACAAGGTCGCGGCCGCGATGGAAGACGAGCGCGTGTTCGCGCAGATGTTCGACCAGATGCGCATCGACGCGCGGCTCGCCGCGACCGACGACGAAGCCGGCCAGCCGGCGATCGGCGTCGCCGGCAATACGCTGCAGATCGTGCGCGAACTCGACGTGCCGGGCGTCGCGCCGCGGCTGCAGGTGGTTCGCTACCGGATCGCCGGCGGGCGCGTCGTGCGCTATGCGTCGCCGCCGATCGACGACACGAACCGGCTGCGCACCATGCTGAAGGACAGCAGCGTCGAAGGCTGGAGCTGGGTCGCGCTGATGGGCGGCGTCGGCGCGATCGACGCGAAGCTGTACGTGCCGCGCGTGGGCTGGACCACCAACCTGCAGACGGCCGACGAAGCGCTCGCGCAGAACAACGACGCGCTCAAGGTGCCGCAGATCGGCAACGCGCCGCCGGCGCGCGCGGTGACCGGGCTGCAGGTCAGCATCGGCGCGACGTCGCTGCGCGTGCCGGTCACGCGCATCTTCCTCGTCGGGGAATGACGATGCGTGCGCGCCCACTCCACCGAATGCCTGCCCGCCGTCAGCGCGGCGCCGCGATCATCACCGCGCTGCTCGTGGTCGCGCTGTCGGCGATCCTCGTGTCGGGGATGCTGTGGCGCCAGCAGGTGCAGATCCGCCGGATCGAGAACCAGCGCGTGATCGCGCAGGCGCAGTGGGTCGCGCGCGGCGCGCTCGACTGGACCCGGATGATCCTGCGCTCCGAAGGCGATACGGCGCCCGGCATCACGTATCTCGGCGGGATCTGGGGCGTGCCGATCGCGAAGACCAAACTGTCGGATTTCCTCGGCCGAATCGGCGCGCCCAACGACACCGACGCCGAAGACACCTACCTGTCCGGCTCGATCGAGGACGCGCAGGCGAAGTTCAACCTGCGCAACCTCGTGTCGTCGCCGGCGCCCGGCGTGCTGCAACTGAACGTCACGCAGATGCAGGCGTTCCAGCGCCTGCTGACGACGCTTGGCTACGACAGCGCGTTCGCGAAGCGCATCGCGCTGCAGGTGCGCGCGGGCCTGCTGCATTCGGCCACGCGGTTCCAGATGCCGAACCTGCCCGGCGGCGGTGGCACCGCGGCGAACGCCGCGACCGCGCCGGTGACGAGCGGCGACATGCAAGGCAGCGGCTTCACCGACGATCCCGGGATGGCCGGCGGCGACCGCGGGCCCGCGCCGCTGATGATGACGCGCGTCGACAGCCTGCTCGACGTCGACGGCGTGACGCCCGAGATGGTCGCGCGGCTGCGCCCGTTCGTCACCGTGCTGCCGACTACCACGCCCGTGAACATGAACACCGCGCCGGCCGAAGTGATCGCGGCGCTGATACCGGGGATGAGCGTGTCGTCCGCGCAGGCGCTCGTGTCGCGCCGCGAGACGGTGTTTTTCCGGAACGTCGGCGACGTGCAGCTCGCGCTGCGCGGCGCCGGCGCGCCGCCGAACGTGACGATCGACTCGAGCCTCGTCGACGTCAATTCGAGCTATTTCATCGTGCATGGCCGGATCCAGCACGAACGCGCGGAGGTCGACCGCACCTCGCTCGTGTATCGTGATCCGACCACGCACTCGACGCGGGTCGTGCGCATCCGCGACCAGCTATAACGACGCCAATCGGGAGAGGAGCTCTTGTGAGCACGTTGATTGTTTCTTTGCCGCCGCGCGAGCCTGCCGTGCCGTTGCAGGAATGGCAGTGGCCCGAGCTGCCGTTCACGCTCGTCGACAAGGCCGGCCAGGTGC
Source organism: Burkholderia sp. 28_3 (assembly GCF_003253915.1). Taxonomy (NCBI): domain Bacteria; kingdom Pseudomonadati; phylum Pseudomonadota; class Betaproteobacteria; order Burkholderiales; family Burkholderiaceae; genus Burkholderia; species Burkholderia sp. 28_3. The sequence continues at coordinate 39,903 of NZ_QKZF01000025.1, read as the reverse complement.
AGCGCGCGGGCCGCGCCGCGCTCGCGCTGCTGCCGCGCGCGAACGCGACGGTGCTGATCGTCGCCGCGCGCGACGTGCTGCTGCTGGCCGCGACGGTGCCGCCGCTGAAGGGGCCGAAGCTGCGCCAGGCGCTGCCCAACATCGTCGAGGATCAACTGATCCAGGACCCGCTCGGCTGCCACATCGCGCTCGATCCGGCCGCGCTGCCCGACGGACGCCGCGTGCTGGCCGTCGTCGATCGCGCGTGGTTCCGCACGATCTGCGACGCGTTCACCGCGGCCGGTCACCGGCACCTGAGCGCGGTCCCCGCGACCCGCTGCCTGCCGGCGCCGCGTGCGTCGGCCCACGCGGCCTCCGCCGTGCCGGCCGACGGCGAGCCGACCGACGCCGCCGCGCTCGTCGCGGACGTCACCGAGCCGCCTGCCCGCCCGGCGACCGTCGCCGCGGTGCTCGGGCTCGCGACGGCGGTCGAACCGGTGCTCGTCGAAGCCGGCGCGCTGCCGGCGACGGCCAGTGCGCCGCGCCTCGAGCTGGCGGTCGCGCGCGGCGCGCTCGGCGAAGGCTTCGCGGCGCCCGCATCGCGCGCGGCCGGCACGCTGGCCGCGCTCGCGGGCGGCGGCGACGTCGAACTGTACGAACTCGGCGAGCCGGGCGCGGAGCCGCGGCTCGCGTCGGTCGGCCGCACCGACGCGCCGCTGCTGCCGGGCGCCGCGCCGCTGTCGTTCGACACGTTCGCGCGCCGGGCGCTGACCGAGCCATTCGATCTGTGCCAGTTCGAGTTCGAGTCGCAGCCGTGGCGCTTCGACCGCGCGACGGTGAAGCGCCTGCGCGTGCCGATCGCGCTGGCCGCGGCGACGCTCGGCGTCGCGGTGATCGGGATGAACCTGCACTGGTGGAAGCTGTCGCGTGAGCGCGACGCGCTGTCCGCGCAGATCACCGAGACGCTCTTGTCCGCGTTCCCGAAGACGACCACCGTGCTCGATCCGCCCGCGCAGATGCAGCGCCAGCTCGACCAGCTTCGGCTCGCGGCCGGCGAGCTGTCGCCGAACGATTTCCTCGCGTTGTCGAGCGGTTTGTCGCGTTCGATGGGCGCGCTGCCGCTGAACGGCATCGCGTCGCTCGACTATCACGACCGGCGGCTCGACGTCGGCTTCAAGCCGGAGGTCAAGGTCGATCCCGATTTCACGCAGCGCCTCGCGCGTAACGGACTGTCCGGCGAAGTCGACAGCAACACGGGCAAATGGACGATCCGGAGCCGCTCATGAAAACCGAACAACTGAACCAGACGCTGGCCCAGTTCTGGGGCGAGCGCACGCCGCGCGAGAAGACGCTGCTCGGCTGGGGCGGCGCCGTGCTAGCGGTCGCGATCGCGTATTCGGTGCTGTGGTCGCCCGCGCAGGAAGGCCGTGCGCGGATCCAGCGCGAGCTGCCGACGATGCGTCACGAACTCGCGCAGATGACCGCGCAGGCGAACGAGGCGAAGTCGCTGGCCGCCGCCGCGCAGGGTGTCGCGCCGACCGGCCTCGCGCTGAAGGATGCGCTCACTGCATCGCTGTCCGATCACGGGCTGCAGGGCGCGCAGGTGCAGATCGTCGGCAACGGCGTGCAGATCCAGATGAAGAACGTGTCGTTCCCGGCATGGACCCAGTGGCTCGACGATGCGCGCCGGCAGTTCAAGGTGCAGGTCGGCGAGGCGCATGCGACGGCGCTGAAGGAAGACGGCCAGGTGGACCTGACGGCCGTGATGCAACCTTCCGTCCAGAAATAGATGACGGCTGTGGATGACGCAAACGAAGGCCGGCCGATGCGGCCGTGGGTGAGACGGCTCGTCGCCGTGTTGCCGTGGGTGCTGGCAGGCGGTCTGGCGACGGCGGTGACGCTCGTCGCGCTCGCGCCGGCCGCGTGGATCGCGCCGCAGTTCGCGCGGGCGACCGGCGGCCACGTGAATCTCGTCGATCCGGACGGGTCGCTGTGGCACGGCTCGGGCACGCTGATGCTCGCGCCGGGCGCGGACCAGAGCGCGGCGACGCTGCTGCCGGGCCGGGTCGAATGGACCACGCGCTTCTGGCCGCTGCTGACCGGGCGCGTGCAGATGCGCATGCGGCAGACGGAAGCGATGCCCGACGCGGTCACGCTCGATGCGACGTGGCGCGGCGCGGTGCTGTCGGCGGGCACGATGGCCGTGCCTGCGTCGCTGCTCACGGGGCTCGGCACGCCGTTCAACACGCTCGACCTGCAGGGCGACGTGCGGCTCGGCTGGAGCGACTGGCGGCTGATCGGCAACAACGCGTTCGGTCAGCTGACGGTGACGATCGATTCGATGAGTTCGCGCGTGTCGCGCGTGAAGCCGCTCGGTTCGTACCGCGCGGTATTGCAGGCGAAGGGCGCGGGCGCCGATCTCGACCTGTCGACGACGCAGGGCCCGCTGTTCCTCGACGGGCACGGCAGCTTCGGCCCCGGCCAGGGTTCGTTCCGCGGCACCGCGCACGCGGCGCCCGAGCAGCAGGCGAACCTCGCCGGGCTGCTGAACCTGCTCGGCCACCCGATCGGCAACAACCAGGTATCGCTGATCTTTGGCGACGCGCAGCGCTGAACGCGCGCGTCGCCCGCTTTCCTTCCTACTTCTGCGCGAGCGGCGCGACGGGCGACGGTGCGGTGGCCGCGGGCGCGGTCGCACCGGACGCCGGCAAAGGCGCCGGCGCCGCCATGTCGCCGTTCTCGCGCGCCATCTCCGATACGTTCCAGCCGCCGCCGAGCGCCTTCACGAGCCCGACCGACGACACCATCCGCTGCCCGGCGATCGTCGCGAGCTTCTGCTGCGCGGTGAACGCGGTGGTCTGCGCGGTCAGCACGTTCAGGTACGCGACCGTGCCGGCCTTGTACTGGTTCGTGACGATCGCGAGCGCGTGCTCGGCGCTGTCGACGGCCTGTCGCTGCACGTCGATTTCCTGCGCGAGGATGCGCTGCGACGCGAGGTTGTCCTCGACGTCCTGGAACGCGGTGAGCACCGCGAGCCGATAGGCGGCGACGTCCTGGTCGTAGGTCGCGCGCGCCGCATCGGTCTGCGCGGCGCGCAGACCCGCGTCGAACAGCGTGGCCGCGAGCTGCGGGCCGACCGTCCAGAAGCGCGCCGGCAGCGTGAACAGCTGCGACCACACCGAGCTCTGGAAGCCGCCGGTGGCCGACAGCGTGAGCGTCGGGAAGAACGCGGCGATCGCGACGCCGATCTGCTCGTTCGCGGCCGCGGCGCGGCGCTCGGCCGCCGCGATGTCGGGCCGGCGCTCGAGGATCGCGGACGGCACGTCGACCGGCGTGATCGGCGGCTCGGCCGCGAGCGGGTTCGGCGGCAGCGAGAAGGTCGATGCCGGCTCGCCGATCAGCGTCGCGATCGCATGCTCGTATTGCGCGCGGGCGACGCCGTTGTCGATCTGCGCGGCCTGCGCGCTCTGCAGCTGCGTCTGCGCCTGGATCACGTCCGCGCGCGCGGCGACGCCCTGCGCGTACTGGTTCTGCGTGAGCTGCAGCGACCGTTGGTACGACTGCACGGTGTCGTCGAGCAGCTTCTGCAGCGCATCGGACGTGCGCAACTGGAAGTAGGTCTGCGCGAGCAGCGCCTGCTGCGACAGCCGCGCGTTCGCGAGATCGGCCGCGGCGGCCGCTTCGCCGGCGCGCTGCGCGCTGACGGTGCGGCTCACCTTGCCCCACAGGTCGGGTTCCCAGCTGGCGTCGAGGCCGACGCTGTAGCTGTTGTTGATCGACCCGGTCGACCCGCTGCCGAAATTCGACGACGAACCCGACGACAGCGACGTGCGCGGCGTCCGCGCGCGCGAGCCCGATGCGGTCAGCCCGACGGTCGGGAAATACGCGGCGCGCGCCTCGGTGACGAGCGCGCGCGCCTGCCGGTAGGCGGCCGCCGATTGCGCGATGGTCTGGTTCGACGCGTTGAGCTTGCCGATCAGCGCATCGAGCTGCGGATCGTTGTAGACCGTCCACCACGGGCCGCGGTCGGCGCGATCGGCGGGCTGCGCGACTTTCCAGCCGGCCGGCGCTTCCTTGAAGGCGGCGGGGATCGACGTGTCGGGCCGGTGATAGTCGGGCCCGACGGCGCAGCCGGCGAGCAGCACGGCCGTCGCGATGGCGACGGCGGCGCTCAGCGGGCGAACGGCGCGCGGGAGGGGGGCGTACGGCATGGTGGTTTTCCTGTCTGGGCGTGACGGCCGGCGAGCGGCGCCGCGCGATGCGGTCGTCATGCCGCTGGCGGACAAATGGTAACTGACGGCGGGAAAGCTGCGCAGCCCTAAGGGTACGGTGGGCGACAGCTCGAATGTGTTACCGGCGCGGCCGGCCGGTTTACCGGCCATTACGGCCGGCTTGCGGGAAAACGGGCGTGCGAACGGGCGTACGACACCGGCCGCGCGTGACGCGGCCGGCGATCAGACAGGATCGTGCGGAGAGCGGCGGGAGCGGTGCAGCGTCAGTGGCAGCGCACGGGCACCGGGACGGGTTCGGCGGCGGCCCGCCATGTCGACGGCTCCGTCGCGGCCGGCTGGCTCGTACGGCGGGCGCCGCCCTTCGCGTTGCGCTGCCGGCGATGATCGAACCATGCGAACCCGAGCGCCGCGAGCGAGCCGCCAGGCACGACCAGCATCGTCACGTACAGCGCGATCTTCCAGCCGCGGTGCGGCCCGGAGAACACATGATGAGCGGTATCGGTCAGGTTGCGGCGCAGCGCGCCGGCGGCATTTTTCAGGAACAGCATCGCGAACATCCTCGGGTGCCCGGCAGCGCGGGCCAATCGGTCAGAACATAGTCTCCGGCAGTGCAACATGCACGTCGTAACTGGTTGACTCAAATAATATTGACTAAGCAATCATTTTTCAAGATACTGGGCGCGTTTTAACCCGAAACGCACTATTGCTGCGCGCGCAATCGTATGACCGGCGGCCTCTACGATCCCGAGAACATCGCGCTGGAAACGAGCCTCGGCTATTACCTGTCGAAGGCGAAGCAGGCGCTCGTCGAGCGGATGGATCGCGCGCTCGAGCCGCTCGACCTCACCGCGCAGCAGATCGGCGTGATCCTCCTGCTGTCGCGCGGCTACGCGCGCACGCCGTTCGAGCTGTCCCGCAAGATGTCGTACGACAGCGGCTCGATGACGCGCATGCTCGACCGGCTCGAACGCAAGGGGCTGATCGCACGCGCGCGCAGCGAGCAGGACCGCCGGATGATCGAGTTGACGCTGACCGAGCGCGGCCTCGAAGCCGCCCGCGCGCTGCCGTCGCTGGTCGCGACCGCGCTCAACGCGCAACTGGAGGGCTTTTCGGCCGACGAACTGGCGACGCTCACCGGCCTGCTGCAGCGTTTCATCGCCAACGGGCCCGGCTCGACCGGCTGCCCGAAGCCCGACGAACCCGACTGCTGATGTGCGCGGAGCCCTCATGTCTAGGTTAAGCATTCGCTTATTTCTCTGTCTGGGCAGAAGATGACGAGGCACGCGCTCCGCTTTTTCCCTTTTTCATTCCACCCGGCCGGGCCGCGCTGCGTCGCGCGCCCGTGCGTTGTGCCGGCGCGTCGCGCGCGCCGCGTCTAGGAGATTCCGATGTCCGCCACCACGGCATCCGCCCCCTCCCCCGCCGCCGAACCCGCGCCGCTGACCGGCGGCGCACTCGCGCTGCTGACCGTCGGGCTCGCGCTCGGCACCTTCATGGAAGTGCTCGACACGTCGATCGCGAACGTCGCGGTGCCGACCATCTCGGGTAGCCTCGGCGTCGCGACGAGCGAAGGCACGTGGGTGATTTCGTCGTACTCGGTCGCGTCCGCGATCGCGGTGCCGCTCACCGGCTGGCTCGCGCGCCGGGTCGGCGAGGTGCGCCTCTTCACGCTGTCGGTGCTCGCGTTCACGATCGCGTCGGCGCTCTGCGGCCTCGCGACCAACTTCGAGACGCTGATCGCGTTCCGGCTGCTGCAAGGCCTCGTGTCGGGGCCGATGGTGCCGCTGTCGCAGACGATCCTGATGCGCAGCTACCCGCCCGCGAAACGCGGGCTCGCGCTCGGGCTATGGGCGATGACGGTGATCGTCGCGCCGATCTTCGGCCCATTGCTGGGCGGCTGGATCAGCGACAACTACACGTGGCCGTGGATCTTCTACATCAACCTGCCGATCGGCGTGTTCTCGGCGACCTGCGCGTACTTCCTGCTGCGCGGCCGCGAAACGAAGACGTCGAAGCAGCGGATCGACGCGATCGGCCTCGCGCTGCTCGTGATCGGCGTGTCGTGCCTGCAGATGATGCTCGACCTCGGCAAGGACCGCGACTGGTTCAACTCGTCGTTCATCGTCGCGCTCGCGCTGATCGCCGTCGTGTCGCTCGCGTTCATGCTCGTGTGGGAGGCGACCGAGAAGGAGCCGGTGGTCGACCTGTCGCTGTTCAAGGACCGCAACTTCGCGCTCGGCGCGCTGATCATCTCGTTCGGCTTCATGGCGTTCTTCGGCTCGGTCGTGATCTTCCCGCTGTGGCTGCAGACGGTGATGGGCTACACGGCCGGCAAGGCGGGCCTCGCGACCGCGCCGGTCGGGCTGCTCGCGCTGGTGCTGTCGCCGCTGATCGGCCGCAACATGCACCGGCTCGACCTGCGGATGGTCGCGAGCTTCGCGTTCATCGTGTTCGCGGGCGTGTCGCTGTGGAACGCGACGTTTACGCTCGACGTGCCGTTCAACCACGTGATCCTGCCGCGGCTCGTGCAGGGCATCGGCGTCGCGTGCTTCTTCGTGCCGATGACGACGATCACGCTGTCGAGCATCTCCGACGAGCGGCTCGCGAGCGCGTCGGGGCTGTCGAACTTCCTGCGCACGCTGTCCGGCGCGATCGGCACCGCGGCCAGCTCGACGTTCTGGGAGAACGACGCGATCTACCATCATGCGCGGCTGTCGGAATCGGTGAGCGTCTACGCGCAGAACACGACCGACTATCAGGGCGCGCTCGCGCAGCTCGGCATCGTCGGGCAGACGGCCAATGCGCAACTCAACCAGCTCGTCACGCAGCAGGGCTTCATGATGGCGACCAACGACTTCTTCCATCTGTCGGCGGGCGTGTTCATCGCGCTCGCGGCGCTCGTGTGGATCACGAAGCCGAAGAAGGGCGCGGGGCCGGCGATGGGGCATTGAGGGGAACGGCGCCGCGTTCCGGCACGCAGCCGACGACGGGCCTTGCGGCCATTCGTGGTATAAACTAAGCTAAATAAGTGATTGAACTTAGTTTATTTGAGGGGAAGCCATGCAGACCTACAACATGCATGACGCGAAGACGAACCTGTCTCGGTTGATCGACGAGGCTGTCCACGCGGGCGAGCCGTTCGTGATCGCGAAGGCCGGCAAGCCGCTCGTCAAGGTCGTGCCGATCGATGCGCCCGAGGCGACGCGGCCGGCGCGGATCGGCTTCATGAAGGGGCAGATCGTGGTGCCGGACGACTTCGACACGATGGGTGACGATGCCATCCGGAAGCTGTTCGAGGGCGGCGCGTGAAACTGTTGCTCGACACGCATCTGATTCTTTGGACAGCGGCGGATGCGACCGAATTGCCGGATCGCGCCCGTATCCTCATCGAGGATCCCGCCCATACCCTGTTGTTCAGCGTCGCGAGCCTCTGGGAAATCGTGATCAAGCGCGGGCTCGATCGCGCCGACTTTCAGGTCGAGCCGCACGTGCTGCGTCGCAATCTGCTCGACGCCGGCTACGTGGAATTGCCGATCACGAGCGCCCATGTCCTGGCAGTCGAGCAACTGCCTCCGGTGCATCGCGATCCGTTCGACCGGCTGCTGATTGCCCAGGCGATTTCGGAAGGTGTCACGTTGCTCACGCACGATCACACCGTTGCCCGCTATCCAGGCCCGATTCTGCACGTCTGATCGCGCCGAGCCCGGCGGCCCGGCCCTCACTCCCGCGCCCGCAAGCCCCCGAACGCGAGATCGTCGGCCGGCGCGAGCGGCAGCGTCGCCCGCGCGACGTCGAGCCAGGCGCGCGCCGCGTGCGACAGGTAGCCCTTCTTCAGCCAGCCGAGCGCGATCGCCCACGTGATTTCCGGCTCGACGATCGGCCGGCACGTGAACTGCCCCGCGTCGAGCCGCCGGCAATACGGCTCGGGCAGCAGCGCGATGCCGACGCCCGCATGCACGAGCGCGGCCATGAAATCCCAGTGGCCGCTGCGGCTCACGATCGACGGCGTGAAGCCGGCCTGCCGGCACGCATCGAGCACCGCGTCGTGCAGCGCGAGGCTTTCCGCATAGAACACGAACGATTCGCGCGCGAGATCCGCGAGCGGCACGGCCGCGTGGTCCTCCCAGCGCGACTCGCGCGGCGCGACGAGCCACAGCGGCGCGCGCACCATCGGCAGCCGCTCGAACGTGCCGGGATCGACCGGCTCCAGCAGCCCGCCGAGCTCCAGCTCGCCCGACGTCAGCGCGGCCTCGATCATCCGCGCGCCCTGCTCGAACAGCTTCAGCTCGATGTTCGGGTAGCGCTGCTTGTACGCGGCGATGATCGGCGTGAACAGCGAACCGCCGAGCGGCGGAATGCCGATCGTCAGCTCGCCGCGTCCGAGCGTGCCGAGATCGTTCAGCTCCGATTGCAGCTGCGCCTGCGCGGCCAGCACGTCCTGGCCGCGCTGGAACACGATCCGCCCGGCGTCGGTCAGCACCATCTGCCGGCCGTCGCGCAGCAGCAGCGGCGAACCGATCTCGTCTTCCAGCGCCTTCACCATCTTGCTGATGGTCGGCTGCGTGACGAACAGCTTGTCGGCCGCCGCGGTGAAGCTCTGCTGACGAACCACCTCGACGAAGTACCGCAGTGCGCGCAATTCCATCGATCACTCCCCAGATTGGTGCGGCTGAATGCAAGCGAATTCCGAATTGGAATGACAAGGATAGAGACAAGTCATTTTATTTATGGTTAGGGGAAACCCTATACTTGCTCCATTGACAGAAACCTCTGCAGGGAACCCGCCATGAACGAGCCGACCGCCACTGCCGCCGCCCGCCCCGCTGCTTCGGGCAGCCTCGCGCACACGGGCCGGATCGTGCTGCAGGCCGCCGCGCTCGGCGTGCTGTGGATGGTGGTCGACTGGGCCGTGCGCAAGGTCGGGCTGCCGATTCCGTCCGGCGTGATCGGCCTCGCGGTGCTGCTCGTGCTGCTGTTCTCGGGTCGCGTCGCGCCGGCGTGGGTGAAGGACGGCGCGAACTGGCTGCTGTCCGACATGCTGCTGTTCTTCGTGCCGGCCGCCGTCGCGGCCGTGCAGTACGGCGGGCTGTTCCGCGAGGACGGCTGGCGCATCGCGCTGGTGATGCTCGCCGGCACCGCGTTCGTGATGGTCGCGGTGGCCGTCGCGGTCGATCTCGCCGCGAAGCTCGAACGCCGGCTCGCCGCGCAGCGCGTGTTCGCGGAACGCCGCCGCGCGCGCCTGAGCGCCATCGCGCACTGAGCCGGAGCCGTTCATGCTCGCCGCGCTATCGAACCTGCCCGCCGACCGGGTGAATACCGCGATCTCCGTCGGCTGCTTCGTGCTGACCGTCGTGCTGTATTTCGCGTCGAAGCGGCTCTATGCGTACAAGAAGACGCTGCTGTTCTCGCCGCTCGTGTTCGTGCCGGGCGTGCTGGTGCTGCTCGTGCTGCTGACCGGCATCCCGTATTCGGTCTATTTCCGCGACACGCGCTGGCTGATGTGGCTGCTCGGCCCGGCGACGATCGCGTTCGCGGTGCCGATCTACGACTATCGCGACCTGATCCGTCGCCACTGGCTGTCGCTGTCGGTCGGCGTCGCGGTCGGGATCGCGGCGGGCGTATGCGGGTCGCTGCTGCTCGCGAAGCTGCTGCACCTGTCGCCCGAACTGCAGCGCTCGCTGATGACGCGCTCGGTGTCGACGCCGTTCGCGCTCGCCGTGTCCGACAAGATCCATGCGCCGAAGGACCTCACGGCCCTGTTCGTGATCGCGACCGGCATCTGCGGGATGCTGCTCGGCGAACTCGTGCTGGCGCTCGTGCCGATGCGCACGCGGCTCGCGCGCGGCGCGCTGTTCGGCGCGGCCGCCCACGGCGTGGGCACCGCGAAGGCGCGCGAGATCGGCAACGAGGAAGGCGTCGTGTCGAGCCTGACGATGATGATCGCGGGCGTCGCGATGGTGCTGATCGCGCCGCTGCTCACGCTGCTGCCGATCTGACGACGGATGCGCGGGCGGGCGCCGCTCGCCGCCCTGCCGCGTTCCTCGCCTGACGGTCTGTTCCCGCCGGCCGCACTCCGCTCCTCCCCGAGGATCGTTTCCCCGCCGTTCCTGCCCTGCATCGAGCCGCGCCGGCCGACAATCGGCTGAGATAGCCGCAATTCCCCCCTCTTTTCCGCCCATCGGCCTCGGCCCGGATGCCGAACAATGCATGCTACGAGACATCACGCACGCATTCACATGGCCACGACCGCAAACCCGACCGCCGACAAGCCGGCTTCGTCCGGCAAGTTCAAGCGCATCGCGCTCATCGCCGTCATCGCGCTGGGCGCGGCTGCCGCCGCCGCCGGCGGCATGTACGTGTTCCTGGGCAAGGCAGGCGTCGGCCACGCGAGCGCGCCCGCCGAGCCGGCGCCGCTGGCCGCGCCGGTGTTCTTCCCGCTCGACCCGCTGACCGTGAACCTGCAGTCCGACGACGGCGCGCAGCACTACCTGCGCGTCGGCCTGTCGCTGAAACTCACCGACCCGAAGGCGCAGGAGCAACTGACCGCGCGGATGCCGGAAATCCGCAGCCGGATCCTGCTCGCGCTGTCGAACAAGCATCCCGAGGAGCTTGCGACGCCGGACGGCAAACGTTCGCTCGCGACGGAGCTGCGGGAGCTGATCGAGCAGCCGACGCAGCCGGGCAACCAGCGCGCGAAGGTCGACGACGTCCTGTTCACCGAGTTCGTCGTCCAGTAACGCGGCCGCGAAAGGAGCGCGTATGGGTCACCAGGAGTTCATGTCCCAGGAGGAGGTCGATGCCCTCCTCAAGGGCGTCACGGGCGAAACCGATGCAGTCGACGAGCAGCGCGACACATCGGGCGTCCGCCCCTACAACATCGCGACGCAGGAGCGAATCGTCCGCGGCCGGATGCCCGGCCTCGAGATCATCAACGACCGCTTCGCGCGCCTGTTGCGGATCGGCATCTTCAACTTCATGCGGCGTACGGCGGAAATCTCCGTCAGCCAGGTGAAGGTGCAGAAGTACAGCGAATTCACCCGCAACCTGCCGATCCCGACCAACCTGAACCTGGTGCACGTGAAACCGCTGCGCGGCACGTCGCTGTTCGTGTTCGACCCGAACCTCGTGTTCTTCGTCGTCGACAACCTGTTCGGCGGCGACGGGCGCTTCCACACGCGCGTCGAGGGCCGCGACTTCACGGCCACCGAGCAGCGGATCATCGGCAAGCTGCTGAACCTCGTGTTCGAGCACTACACGACCGCGTGGAAGAGCGTGCGGCCGCTGCAGTTCGAATTCGTGCGCTCGGAGATGCACACGCAGTTCGCGAACGTCGCGACGCCGAACGAGATCGTGATCGTCACGCAGTTCTCGATCGAGTTCGGGCCGACGGGCGGCACGCTGCACATCTGCATGCCGTACTCGATGATCGAGCCGATCCGCGACGTGCTCAGCTCGCCGATCCAGGGCGAGGCGCTCGAAGTCGACCGCCGCTGGGTGCGCGTGCTGTCCCAGCAGGTGCAGGCCGCCGAGGTCGAGCTGACCGCGAATCTCGCCGAGATCTCGTCGACGTTCGAGAAGATCCTGAACCTGCGCGCGGGCGACGTGCTGCCGCTCGAGATCGAGGACACGATCACCGCGAAGGTCGACGGCGTGCCGGTGATGGAATGCGGCTACGGAATTTTCAATGGTCAATATGCGTTGCGCGTGCAGAAGATGATCGGCGCGAGCGATTCGATGAAGGAAGGTGGATATGAGTGAGCTGAACCAGACGCCCGACGACGACATGCAGGCGATGGCCGATGCAGCGCTCGCGGCGTCGGCCGCCGACGCGCAGGCGCCGGCCGCGGCCGACGAGGATCCGGGCATGGACGACTGGGCGGCCGCGCTCGCCGAGCAGAACCAGCAGCCGGTGGCGGCCGGGGCGACGGGCGCCGGCGTGTTCCAGCCGCTGTCGAAGGCCGCGGCGAGCTCGACGCACAATGACATCGAGATGATCCTCGACATCCCGGTCAAGATGACCGTGGAGCTCGGCCGCACGAAGATCGCGATCCGCAACCTGCTGCAGCTCGCGCAGGGGTCGGTCGTCGAGCTCGACGGCATGGCCGGCGAGCCGATGGACGTGCTCGTGAACGGCTGCCTGATCGCGCAAGGCGAAGTCGTGGTGGTCAACGACAAGTTCGGCATTCGCCTCACCGACATCATCACGCCGGCGGAACGTATCCGGAAGCTGAATCGATGAACGTCGTCAAGCCCGGCCAGCGTGTGTGCCGCGCGATGGCGGCGACGGTGCTTGCCGTCGTCGCGTCGCTCGTGTGCGCGCCGGCCGGCGCCGCGGACATGAACGCGGTGAACCACCCCGGTTCGATCGCGTCGAGCGTGACGGTCGGTTCGGCCGCGCCGTCGCTCGGCATCGGCGCGGTGCTGCAGACGCTCGTCGGGCTCGCGGTCGTGATCGGCCTCGTGTTCGCGTGCGCGTGGCTCGCGCGCCGCTTCGGCTTCCAGCCCGCGCGGCGCGGCGGCCCGCTCAAGGTCGTGTCGAGCGTCGGGCTCGGCGCGAAGGAAAGCGCGACGATCGTCGAGATCGGCGATACCTGGCTCGTGCTCGGCGTCGCGCCGGGCAACGTGCGATTGCTGCATACGCTGCCGGCCGGTTCGATGGCCACCACCGCGACCGCGGGGTCGGCTCCGGCCGACGCGTCCGCCGGCGGCCATGCGCCCGACGCCGGCCTGCCCGGCACGTTCGGCTCGCGGTTTCGCGACGCGCTCGCGGGCGAAGCCGCGAAACGCCTCGGGCGTGGCAAGGACCGTTGACATGGCGCCGCGCCCTCTTCCAGTCTCCGCATTCCGATGAAACACGCATTCCTGCGTCGCGCGGCGCGCGTCGCGCCCGTGCTGATCCTCTGTCTCGCCCCTGCGCTCGCGTATGCGCAGGCGAGCGGCCTGCCCGCGTTCAACGCGAGCCCGGGGCCGCACGGCGGCACCACCTATTCGCTGAGCGTGCAGACGATGCTGCTGCTCACGATGCTGTCGTTCCTGCCGGCGATGCTGCTGATGATGACGAGCTTCACGCGCATCATCATCGTGCTGTCGCTGCTGCGCCAGGCGCTCGGCACCGCGACGACGCCGCCGAACCAGGTGCTCGTCGGCCTCGCGATGTTCCTCACCTTCTTCGTGATGTCGCCGGTGCTCGACCGCGCGTACAACGACGGCTACAAGCCGTTCTCCGACGGCTCGATACCGATGGAGCAGGCCGTGCAGCGCGGCGTCGCGCCGTTCAAGACCTTCATGCTGAAGCAGACCCGCGAGACCGACCTCGCGCTGTTCGCGAAGATCTCGAAGGCCGCGCCGATGCAGGGCCCCGACGACGTGCCGCTGTCGCTGCTGGTGCCCGCGTTCGTCACGAGCGAGCTGAAGACCGGTTTCCAGATCGGCTTCACGGTGTTCATCCCGTTCCTGATCATCGACATGGTCGTCGCGAGCGTGCTGATGTCGATGGGGATGATGATGGTGTCGCCGTCCACCGTGTCGCTGCCGTTCAAGCTGATGCTGTTCGTGCTGGTCGACGGCTGGCAGCTACTGATCGGCTCGCTCGCGCAGAGCTTCACGTAAGCCGCGGAGGAATCACGCGATGACGCCCGAACAAGTGATGACGCTCGCGCACCAGGCGATGATGGTCGGCCTGCTGCTCGCGGCCCCGCTGCTGCTGGTCGCGCTCGCGGTCGGCCTCGTCGTGAGCCTGTTCCAGGCTGCGACGCAGATCAACGAAGCGACGTTGTCGTTCATCCCGAAGCTGCTCGCGGTCGCCGCGACGCTCGTGATCGCCGGCCCGTGGATGCTGACGACGATGCTCGACTACCTGCGGCAGACGCTGCTGCACGTCGCGACGCTCGGCGTCGGCTGAGCCGCGCGCCCGGCAGCCCCGTTCCGCGACGATGTTCTCGGTTACCTACGCGCAGCTCAACGGCTGGCTCACGGCGTTCCTGTGGCCGTTCGTGCGGATGCTCGCGCTCGTCGCGACGGCGCCCGTCGTCGGCCACGCGGCAGTGCCGGTGCGCGTGAAGATCGGCCTGGCCGCGTTCATGGCGCTGGTCGTCGCGCCGACGCTCGGCGCGATGCCGGACGTCACCGTGTTCTCCGCGCCGGGCATCTGGATCCTCGTCACGCAATTCCTGATCGGCGTCGCGATGGGCTTCACGATGCAGCTCGTGTTCGCGGCCGTCGAGGCGGCCGGCGACTTCATCGGGCTGTCGATGGGCCTCGGCTTCGCGACCTTCTTCGATCCGCACACGAGCGGCGCGACACCCGTGATGGGCCGTTTCCTGAACGCGGTCGCGATGCTCGCGTTCCTCGCGGTGGAAGGCCACCTGCAGATGTTCGCGGCGCTCGCCGCGTCGTTCCAGTCGCTGCCGGTGTCGGGCGACCTGCTGCACGCGCCGGGCTGGCGCACGCTCGCCACCTTCGGCGCGGTCGTGTTCGAGATGGGGCTGCTGCTCGCGCTGCCGGTGGTCGCGGCGCTGCTGATCGCGAACCTCGCGCTCGGCATCCTGAACCGCGCGGCACCGCAGATCGGCGTGTTCCAGGTCGGCTTTCCGGTGACGATGCTCGTCGGGCTGTTGCTCGTGCAACTGATGGTGCCGAACCTGGTGCCGTTCGTGTCGCACCTGTTCGACATGGGGCTCGATGCGATGGGGCGGGTGTTGCTCGGCTGGCGCTAGACGCCCCGCGGTCCCCTGTCGACCCGCTTCGGCGCCGGTCGCCCCCATTCCGCCCCCGTTGCTGGAAAACCCCTAAACGAACCGCCGACCCGCGAAAGGTTGCGGAAGGTTTCGCCTCCCTATACTCGTGATGACGATGCAGCAAGCATCGCGCCATACGAATACAACGAAGGAGACGACCCCGATGCGACCCATCCTGCGCACCCTCGCCGTTGCAGCCAGCCTGAGCTGCGCGCTCGCCGCTCATCCCGCGTTCGCCGACGACGGCGGCAAGATCACGATCATGGTCGGCGGGATCGCGAAGCTGATCTACCTGCCCGCGCGGCTCACGCAGGAGCTCGGCAACTTCAAGGCCGAAGGGCTCGACGTCGAGCTGCTGTCGCAGCCGGCCGGCGTCGACGCCGAGAACGAGCTGCTCGCGGGCGCCGTGCAAGGCGTCGTCGGCTTCTACGATCACACCATCGACCTGCAGAGCAAGGGCAAGGACGTGAAGGCGATCGCCGTGTTCGGCCAGGTGCCGGGCGAAGTCGAGATGGTCTCGACCAAGGCCGCGCCGACCTTCAAGTCGATGGCCGACGCGAAGGGCAAGACGCTCGGCGTGACGGGCCTCGGCTCGTCGACGAGCTTCCTCACCCAATACCTTGCGCTGCAGCACGGTGTGCCGTCGACGCAGTACACGATGCTGCCGGTCGGCGCCGACGCGAGCTTCATCGCCGCGATCAAGCAGGGCCGCATCGACGCCGGGATGACGACCGAGCCGACGGTGTCCGCGCTCGAGAAGATGGGCGACGCGAAGGTGCTGGTCGACCTGCGCACGCTGGACGGCACGCGCGCCGCGCTCGGCGGCACCTACCCGGCCGCGAGCCTGTACGTGCAGTCGGCGTGGGCCGATGCGCACAAGGCGGAGGCGACCAAGCTCGCGCACGCGTTCGCGAAGACGATGCAGTTCATCCACACGCACAGCGCCGACGAAATCGCCGCGAAGATGCCGGCCGACTACCAGAAGGACAAGGCGCTGTACGTGGCCGCGCTGAAGGCGTCGCTACCGATGTACACGGCCGACGGCAAGATGCCGGCCGACGGCCCGGCGACCGTGCTGAAGGTGCTGTCGGCGTTCAACCCGTCGGTGAAGGGCAAGCACATCGACCTGGCGCGCACCTATACGAACGATTTCGTGAACGCGAAGTAAGCCGCGACGCCGGCGGCGGCGATCCCGCCGCCTGCGCGTTCCCCGTTCCGGCCCGGTTGACCGGCCCGGCGCCGCCACTGCGACGCCCTCCTCACCCGCAGGATCGATGCGATGAATCAGGCAGTCTCCCCGAGCACACCGGCGATCGAGTTTCGCAATGTGTCGTGCCGCTTCATTTCGCCGGAAGGCAAGGCCACCGTCGCGTTGCGCGACTTCAGCATGAGCGTCGCGCGCGGCGAATTCATCGCGATCGTCGGCCCGACCGGCTGCGGCAAGTCGACCACGCTGAACCTGATCACCGGGCTGCTCAAGCCCGTGTCGGGCGAAGTCCGCGTGATGGGCCGCCCGGTCGACGGGATCGACCCGCGCATCGGTTTCGTGTTCCAGGCCGACGCCGTGTTCCCGTGGCGCAACGTGATCGACAACGTCGCGGCCGGCCCGCTGTTTCGCGGCCGCTCGAAGGACGTCGCGTACGCGCAGGCCGAGGAGTGGATCCGCAAGGTCGGCCTCGACAAGTTCACCAAACACTACCCGCACCAGCTCTCCGGCGGGATGAGAAAGCGCGTCGCGCTCGCGCAGACCTTCATCAACCAGCCGGAGATCCTGCTGATGGACGAGCCGTTCTCCGCGCTCGACATGCAGACCCGCACGCTGATGCAGGACGAGCTGCTGCAGCTGTGGTCCGCGAACAAGGGGTCGGTCGTGTTCGTCACGCACGATCTCGAGGAAGCGATCGCGCTCGCCGACCGCGTGTTCGTGCTGACCGCCCGCCCCGCGACGCTCAAGCGCGTGTATGAAATCGACCTGCCGCGCCCGCGCGTCATGTCGGAAGTGCGCTACGACGCACGCTTCATCGAAATTTCCAAGGACATCTGGCACGACCTGCGCGAAGAAGTGCAGATCGGCTGACGCATACGCCGCACGACAAGCACCGGCAAGAAACAGCAAGGACAGGAGCATGACCGACATGACGCTTCCCACCACCGCCCTTCCGGCGACTACGCTCGAGGACGACGAGCGCGCCGCGCAACGCCGGCTGCGCCGCCGGCGCACGCTGATCGTCACGCTGCGGATCGCCGTACTCGTGATCGTGCTGGGCGGGTGGGAACTCGCCGCCCGGCTGAAATGGATCGATCCGTTCTTCTTCTCGATGCCGTCGCTGATCTTCGCGCAGATCCAGGACTGGTTCGTGAACGGCACGTCGCAGGGTCCGCTGCTCACGCAGGTGTGGGTCACGCTCGAGGAAACCGCGATCGGCTTCCTGATCGGCTCGGTGGCCGGCGTGATCTGCGGGATCGTGCTCGGCCGCAACAAGCTGATGGCCGACGTGTTCGGCCTGTACATCCAGATCGCGAACTCGATTCCGCGCGTCGTGCTCGGCTCGGTGTTCGTGATCGCGCTCGGCCTCGGGATGGCGTCGAAGATCGCGCTGGCCGTCGTGATGGTGTTCTTCGTCGTGTTCGGCAACGCGTTCCAGGGCGTGCGCGAAGCGGATCGCTACCTGATCGCGAACGCGCAGATCCTCGGCGCGTCGCGCCGGCAGATCACCACGTCGGTCGTGATCCCGTCCGCGCTCTCCTGGATTCTCGCGAGCCTGCACGTGAGCTTCGGCTTCGCGCTGGTCGGTGCGGTAGTCGGCGAATTCCTGGGTTCCAAGCAAGGGATCGGGCTGTTAATCTCCACCGCCCAGGGCGCGTTCAACGCGAGCGGCGTGTTCGCGGCGATGATCGTGCTGGCCGTGGTCGCGCTGGCCGCCGACTACCTGCTGACGCGGATCGAGAAGCGGCTGCTGAAGTGGCGCCCCGCGGCGTTCTGAACGCCGCCCGCCGGCGCCTGACATGACACCCCGACCGCGCCGGCGACCCCGGCGCGGTTCGGCATTTCCGGGAAGGAGCGCAACAGGATGGCGCACAGCCTGCGCGGACGACTGCTGTGGTGGCTGCTGCTGCCGCTCGCGGTATTCGTGCTGATCGCCGGCGCGATGTCGTACGACACCGCGCGGACCACGGCCGCGCTCGTGCAGGACAGCGCGCTCGTCGCGTCCGCGCGCACGATCGGCGAGGACGTCGAATGGCGCAACGGCCGGCCGGCGGCCGACGTGCCGCCCGCCGCGCTGGAGATCTTCGAATCGCCGTCGGGCGACTCGGTGTTCTACAAGGTGATCGACGGCCACGAGCGCCTGCTCGCCGGCAATCCTGCGCTCGACCTGCCCGCGCGGCACGGCATCGAGCCGACGCTGTACGACACGTCGCTCGACGGCGTGCCGCTGCGCGCGGTGGCCTACGACCGCCAGCTGTACGACGAGGGGCAGGTCGAGACGGTCACCGTGGTCGTCGCGAAGACGACGCGTTCGTACGGCGCGATGGTCGCGACGATCTGGCGGCCGCAGCTCGTGCGCCTGTCGCTGATGCTGGTGCTCGCGGTGGTGCTCGTCTATCTCGGCCTCACCTTCGAGCTGCGCCCGCTGATGAAGCTGAAGGACGACGTGGCCGACCGCGGGCCGATGGAACTCGAGCCGATCCGCCCGGAGCGGCTGCAATACGAACTGCGGCCGATCGTCGACGCGATCAACCAGTGCATCGCGCGCCTGAACACGCACACGGCCACGCAGCGCCGCTTCATCGCGGATGCCGCGCACCAGCTGCGCACGCCGATCGCGGTGCTCGACACGCAGATCCAGTACGCGCAGCAGCGCGGCAACGACGATCGTGAACTCGCGTCGGTGCTCGACAGCATGCAGCGCAGCAGCCGCAAGATGGCCGACGTGACCGACAAGCTGCTGCTGCTCGCGCACGCGGAAGCGACGCCGTCGACGCTCCTGACCCAGCGCGTCGACCTGGCCGCGGTGGTGTCGAGCGTGCTGGAGGAGACGATCGTGCTCGCGCAGCGGCGCGACATCGACCTCGGCGCGGATCTCGGCGAGCGGCTCGACGTCGCGGGCAGCGACAGCCTGCTCACCGCGCTGGTGATGAACCTCGTCGACAACGCGGTGCGCTACACCCAGCCGGGCGGCTGCGTGACGGTCTGCGCGCGGCGCGACGGCGAGGCGATCGTGCTCGACGTGGTCGACGACGGCCCCGGCATCCCCGCCGAAGCGCGACCGCACGTATTCAAGCGGTTCTACCGCGTGTCGGCCGACACCGACGGCTCGGGCCTCGGGCTCGCCATCGTCCGCGAGATCGCGCAGGCGCACGGCGGCAGCGTGTCGCTCGCGCCGGGGCCCGGCAATCGCGGGATCGTCGTGACCGTGCGGTTGCCCGCTTTCGATTGAAGAGAACGCCGTCATGAAACTTTTGCTGGTCGAAGACAACGCCGAGCTCGCGCACTGGATCGTGAACCTGCTGCGCGGCGAGGATTTCGCGGTCGACTGCGTCGGCGACGGCGAACGGGCCGACACGGTGCTCAAGACCGAACGCTACGACGCGGTGCTGCTCGACATGCGCCTGCCCGGCATCAGCGGCAAGGAAGTGCTCGCGCGGCTGCGGCGCCGCAATGACAACGTGCCGGTGCTGATGCTGACCGCGCACGGTTCGGTCGACGACAAGGTCGACTGCTTCGGCGCGGGCGCCGATGATTACGTCGTGAAGCCGTTCGAGTCGCGCGAGCTGGTGGCGCGCATCCGTGCGCTGATCCGCCGGCAGGCCGGCGTCGGCACGACCCAGCTCGTGTGCGGCGACCTCGTCTATGCGTTCGGCACGCGCGAATTCCGCTGCGGCGACGCGGTGCTCGCGCTGCGCCGCCGCGAGCACGCGATCCTCGAAACGCTGATGCTGCAGCAGAACAAGACGGTGTCGAAGGCGCGGCTGATGGACAGCGTATTCGCGCTCGACGACGAGCCCAGCGCCGACGCGATCGACATCTACATCCACCGGCTGCGCAAGCATCTCGCCGGCAGCACGGCCGAGATCATCACGCTGCGCGGGCTCGGCTACATCCTGCGCATGAAGAGCGCGCACGATTGACGCGGCGCGCTTCCCGCCTTCCGCACATCAATTCGTAGCGCGAATCATCATCGAAGCCTGCCCGACGTCCGGCAGAACCGCTTCCGCACGCGTGCCCGATCCGTGATGGCTGCGCGTTCGGTGTTTTCACCGATCCGATTCTTTCCGCCGGGAAAGCGCCGTGAAGGATTGCCCCCTCTACGATGCTATGCGTCGGCCCGCTCGCTGTGGCCGGCAAGAGTCGGCATACATTACGTACTGCCAACGACCGGATTTCAATGCGGCAGCTCGGAGGAGACGATCTTGAAACGAAAAACCCTTGCCCTTTCCATCGCGGCGGCGGGCCTGTGCGCCGGCCATGCGCATGCGCAGTCGACCGTGCAGCTCTACGGCCTGATGGACCTGAGCTTTCCGACCTACCGGACCCATGCCGATGCGAACGGCAAGCACGTGATCGGGATGGGCAACGAAGGCGAACCGTGGTTCAGCGGCAGCCGCTGGGGCCTGAAAGGCGCTGAAGACATCGGCGGCGGCACGAAGATCATCTTCCGCCTGGAAAGCGAATTCGTGGTCGCGAACGGCCAGATGGAAGACGAAGGCCAGATCTTCGACCGCGACGCGTGGGTCGGCGTCGAGGACGAGCGCTTCGGCAAGCTGACGGCCGGCTTCCAGAACACGATCGCGCGCGATGCGGCGACGATCTACGGCGACGCGTACGGCTCCGCGAAGCTGTCGACCGAGGAGGGCGGCTGGACCAACTCGAACAACTTCAAGCAGATGATCTTCTACGCGGCCGGCCCGACCGGCACGCGCTACAACAACGGCGTCGCGTGGAAGAAGCTGTTCAGCAACGGCATCTTCGCGAGCGCCGGCTACCAGTTCAGCAACTCGACGTCGTTCGCGACCGGCTCCGCGTACCAGGCCGCGCTCGGCTACAACGGCGGGCCGTTCGCCGTGTCGGGCTTCTACAACCACGTGAACCACAACGGCTTCCGGAACCAGACGTTCTCGGTCGGCGGCAACTACACGTTCGACATCGTGCGCCTGAATGCCGGCTACTTCCGCTACAACGGCGACCAGGGCCCGCTCGGCCAGCGCCACGACGATTCGTGGACGGTGTCGATGAAGATCGCGCCGAAGGGCGCGCTCGACTACGAGCTCGGCTACCAGCAGATGCGCATCAAGAACGCCGCGAACAACGCGGACGGCTTCACGCCGAACGCCAACCTCGGCGCGTTCAGCCTGACCAACGGCGTCGCCAATGGCTTCAAGGAGACGATCTACGGGTCGGTGTTCTATCACCTGAGCAAGCGCACCGAGGTGTACCTGGCCGGCGACTACATGAAGCTGCACGGCGGCTACACGGTGTCGTCGACGTTCGGCGCGAAGAACCAGCTCGAACTGACGTCGGGCATCCGCACGCGCTTCTGACCCGAGGCGGTCATCCGGGCGGGGCCCGCCGGGCCCTGCCGCACCCTCCTTCCGGGATTCTCCATGCGGGCACGCCGGCGCTTGCGCCGACCGTGCCCTTTTTTCGTCCTGTTTCAGCCTTTGCGCGGCGCCGTCGCGCGCCCGCCGGCCGCCCCGTGCGACAACCGGCCCGAACCCGCTCGCGGCCCGTCCGGCGGGCGATCGCGGCCGATGCGCACGCGCCCGGCCCACATCGGCGCTTGACCTGCGCCGACCGACTCGCTAGCGTTTCGGGTTTGCCCGGGCGGCCGTTGCCGCCGGTGCCGTGAGCGCGCCCGACGTCCTGGCGCGCGCGGCCGGGTTCCGATGGAAAAGACGATGCAGAAACTCGATGCGGCCAGCCCGCAGGCGATGTCGACGGATTTCACCGCAGACAACGTCGCGCGCCTGAAGGCGCTGTTCCCCGAACTCGTGACCGAAGGCCCGCACGGCGCGTCGGTCGACGTCGACGTGCTGAAGGCGCTGGTCGGCGAGCGCACGGTCGGCGACGCCGACGAGCGCTACGGCTTCCACTGGCACGGCAAGCGCGCCGCGCGCCAGGCCGCGCTCACGCCGTCGACGGGCACGCTGCGGCCCTGCCCCGACGACAGCGTCGCGTGGGACGACACGCGCCATCTGGTGATCGAGGGCGACAACCTCGACGTGATGAAGCTGCTGCACAAGAGCTACGCCGGCAAGGTGAAGCTCGTCTACATCGATCCGCCGTACAACACCGGCAGCGATTTCGTCTATCCGGACGACTTCAGCGACAGCATCCGCCACTACCTGGCGATGACGGGCCAGACCGAAGCCGGCGTGAAGCGCAGCACCAACACCGAGGCGAACGGCCGGTTCCACACCGACTGGCTGAACATGATGTATCCGCGCCTGAAGCTCGCGCACGCGCTGCTGTCCGACGAAGGGCTGATCGCGGTGCACATCGACGAGCACGAAGTGCATGCGCTGGTGCTGATGCTGCGCGAGATCTTCGGCGAGGAAAACGAGCTCGGCGTGGCCGTGTGGGACAAGCGCAACCCGAAGGGCGACGCGCGCGGCGTCGCGTACCAGCACGAATCGCTGGTGCTGTTCGCGCGCAACGCCGAGACGCTGCTCGAACGGGCGCCGCTCAAGCGCCCGAAGCGCAACGCGCAACGCATGCTCGACGCCGCGCACGACGCGGTGTACCGCAGCGGCAACCCGAAGGACGCGCAGAAGGCGTACCGCGCGTGGATGAAGGCGCAGACCAACCTGTCCGGCGGCGAGGTGATGTACGACCGGCTGTCGGCGGAAGGCCGCGTGTACCGCCTCGTGTCGATGGCCTGGCCGAACAAGAAGAAGGCGCCCGAAGAATATTTCACGCCGCTGATCCACCCGGTCACCGGCAAGCCGTGCGCGATGCCGGCGCGCGGCTGGCGCAACCCGCCGGCGACGATGCAGGCGCTGCTCGAACGCGGCCAGATCGAATTCGGCCCGGATGAAACCACGCAGCCGCAGCGGATCTACTACCTCGACGAGAACATGTACGAGAACGTGCCGTCGGTGCTGCCGTTCGCCGGCTCCGACGACGCGCTGCTGAAGACGCTCGGCATTCCGTTCGACCTGCCGAAGCCGGTCGACTTCGCGGCGGCCGTGATCGGCTGGTGCACGCGCGGCGACGACATCGTGCTCGACTGCTTCGCCGGCTCCGGCTCGACCGGCCACGCAGTCATGCAGGTGAACGCGACCGACGGCGGCGCGCGCCGCTACATCCTCGTGCAGCTGCCCGAGGCGCTCGACCGCCGCGACAAGACGCAGACGGCCGCCGCCGATTTCTGCGCGAAGCTGAAAAAACCGCTGACGCTCGCCGAAATCACGAAGGAACGCCTGCGCCGCGCCGCGCAGCAGGTCGCGCGCGACTATCCGGAAAGCTATGGCGACCTCGGCTTTCGCGTGTACCGGCTCGACACGACCAACGTGATCGAGTGGGACCCGCGCCGCGACGACTTCGACCATGCGCTCTTCGCGTCCGTCGAACACGTGAAGACCGGCCGCACCGAGGACGACCTGCTCGCCGAGCTGACGCTCAAGCTCGGCCTCGATCTGTGCACGCCGGTCGAGCATCACCAGGTGGCCGGCAAGACGGTGCACCTGATCGGCCGCGCGATCGTCGCGTGCTTCGATGCGCGCCTGTCGCGCGACGACGCGGGCCCGCTCGCCGACGGCATCGTCGACCTGCTCGACGCCACCGGCGCGTCGCGCGACGTCACGTGCCTGTTCCGCGACAGCGGCTTCGTCGACGACGTCGCGAAGCTCAATCTCGCCGCGCTGCTCGAACAGCACGGCGTGAAGCGCGTGCGGAGCCTGTGATGCGGCTGCATTTCGAAGCGGATCTCGACTACCAGCGCGAGGCGATCGACGCCGTGTGCGACCTGTTTCGCGGCCAGGAATCGTATCGCGGCGACTTCAGCGTGCTCGCGAACGCCGCGCCCGGCACGACGGCCGCCGCGCAAGGCTCGCTCGGCTTCGCGGTGTCGGAGCAAGGCGTCGGCAACCGGCTGTCGCTGACCGAGGACGCACTCGCGCGCAATCTCGCCGACGTGCAGCTGCGCGGCGGGCTGCCGCCGTCCGGCCTGCCCGGCTCGCGCGACTTCACCGTCGAGATGGAGACCGGCACCGGCAAGACCTACGTGTATCTGCGCACGATCTTCGAGCTGAACCGCCGCTACGGCTTCACGAAATTCGTGATCGTCGTGCCGTCGATCGCGATCAAGGAAGGCGTGCACAAGACGCTCGCGATCACCGAGGATCACTTCCGCGCGCTGTACGCGGGCGTGCCGTACGACTACTTCCTGTACGACTCCGCGAAGCTCGGCCAGGTGCGCCACTTCGCGGCGAGCGCGGCGATCCAGATCATGGTGATGACGGTCGCCGCGATCAACAAGAAAGAGATCAACAACCTCTACAAGGACAGCGAGAAGACCGGCGGCGAGAAGCCGATCGACCTGATCCGCGCGACGCGACCGATCGTGATCGTCGACGAGCCGCAAAGCGTCGACGGCGGCCTCGAAGGGCGCGGGCGCGAAGCGCTCGCCGCGATGGCGCCGCTCTGCACGCTGCGCTATTCGGCCACCCACGTCGACCGTCACCACATGGTGTACCGGCTCGATGCGGTGGACGCGTACGAGCGCAAGCTCGTCAAGCAGATCGAGATCGCGTCGGCGATCGTCGAGGATGCGCACAACAAGCCGTACGTGCGGCTCGTCGGCGTGTCGAACCGGCGCGGCGCGATCAGCGCGCGCGTCGAACTCGACGTCGCGACGGCGGCCGGCGTGAAGCGCCAGATCGTGTCGGCCACCGACGGCGACGATCTCGAGCGCCTGACCAAGCGCGCGCTGTATGCGGGGCTGCGGATCGGCGAGGTGCATGCGGTCAAGGGCGCCGAATACGTCGAGCTGCGCCATCCGGAAGGCGAGGCGTTCCTGTCGCTCGGCGAGGCGTTCGGCGACATCGACACGCTCGCCGTGCAGCGCGAGATGATCCGCCGCACGATCCGCGAGCATCTCGACAAGGAGCTGCGTCTGGCCGAACGCGGCGTGAAGGTGCTGTCGCTGTTCTTCGTCGACTCGGTCGAGCGCTATCGCCGCTACGACGAGAACGGCATGCCCGTGAAGGGCGACTACGCGCTGATCTTCGAAGAGGAATATGCGCGCGCGGCCCGCGTACCGGCCTACCGTGCGCTGTTCGACGGCGTCGACATCGCCCTCGAGGTCGAGCGTGCGCACAACGGCTACTTCTCGATCGACCGCAAGGGCGGCTGGACCGACACGAGCGAAAGCAGCGCGGCGGCCCGCGAGAACGCGGAGCGCGCATACGGCCTGATCATGCGCGAGAAGGAAGCGCTGCTGTCGTTCGACACGCCGCTGAAGTTCATCTTCTCGCACTCGGCGCTGAAGGAAGGCTGGGACAACCCGAACGTGTTCCAGATCTGCACGCTGCGCGACATCCAGACCGAACGCGAGCGCCGCCAGACGCTCGGCCGCGGGCTGCGCCTCGCGGTCGACCAGGACGGCGAACGCGTGCGCGATCCGGGCGTCAACACGCTCACCGTGATCGCGACCGAGCGCTACGAGTCGTTCGCCGAAAACCTGCAGAAGGAAATCGAGGCCGATACGGGCATCCGCTTCGGGATCGTCGAGCAACACCAGTTCGCGGCGCTGCCCGTGCAGGAAGACGACGGCCCCGCGCATGCGCTCGGCATCGAGCTGTCGCGCGTGCTGTGGAACCATCTGCACGAGCAGGGCTACGTCGACGCGCAGGGCAAGGTGCTCGACCGGCTGAAGGATGCGCTGCGCCAGAGCGCGCTCGTGCTGCCGGACGCGTTCGAGCGGCTGCGCGCGCCGATCGTCGCGACGCTGCGCAAGCTGTCCGGCCGCTTCGCGGTGCGCAACGCCGACGAGCGCCGCGCGATCGCGTTGCGGCGCGATGCGTCGGGCAAGGCCGTCGTGTTCGGCGAGGATTTCCGCGCGCTGTGGGATCGCATTCGGCATCGCACCGTGTACCGCGTCGAGTTCGACAACGCGAAGCTGGTGCGCGACTGCACGGCCGCGTTGCGCGACGCGCCGGACATCGCACGGGCGCGGCTGCAGTGGCGCAAGGCCGAGATCGACATCGGCAAGGCCGGCATCGAGGCGATCGAGGTGGCCGGCGCCGGCACCGTGCTGCTCGACGAAGGCGAATTGCCGCTGCCCGACCTGCTCACCGAGCTGCAGGACCGCACGCAGCTCACGCGTCGCTCGCTCGCGACGATCCTCGCCGACAGCGGCCGGCTCGACGATTTCCGCGTGAATCCGCAGCAGTTCATCGCGGTCGCGGCCGATGCGATCAACCGCTGCAAGCGGCTCGCGCTCGTCGCGGGCATCGCGTACCGCAAGCTCGGCGAGCGCCACGTGCATGCGCTCGAATCGTTCGAGAGCGAGGCGCTGACCGGCTACCTGCGCAACCTGCGGCCGGACGCGCGCAAGTCGATCCACGAAGCGGTCGTATGCGAGACGGACGCGGAGCGCGCGTTCGCCGATGCGCTCGAAGCGCACGACGGCGTGAAGCTGTACGCGAAGCTGCCTGCATGGTTCCGCGTGCAGACGCCGCTCGGCAGCTATCACCCGGACTGGGCCGTGCTCGCGGAACAGGATGGCGGCGAGCGGCTGTACTTCGTCGTCGATACGCCGAATGCCGACGGCCACGTGCCGAGCGAGCACGAGCGCGCGAAGCTCGCGTGCGGCGAGGCTCATTTCCGCGCGCTGGTCGATGGCGACGACGCGGCGCGCTTCGTGCGCGTCGGGCGGGCGGATGCGTTGTTCGAATCGGCCTCCGGTGCGCCGCCGGCGGGCGGCGGGCGGTAAGACGAAGGGCGGCGACGAGCCGCCCTTTTTTATCGGCGTGGCTCGGCTTTTATCGATCGTCCGAGTGCCCGCGTGTCGCCTGTTGCTCCGGCCGGTTTTCATCCTGTCATTCGCGTGAAAGCAATCCGTATTCTCGCGGGCGGGCGCGGCGGTTACGGCTGGTTGCAAATCGGGTCGGCACGATGTTTCCGGTCGCCAGCCACGTTGCGTTTTCACCATGAAAAAAGGGCGCCGAAGCGCCCTTCTCCTGCATTCGCTGGCCGTGCTTACAGCGTGCGGCCGAATGCGTTGCGATGCGAATGATGCGTGGACATCGACGCATGGGCGGTATGGCCATGCGCGTGCGAGTGACCGCGGCCCGGCTGCGTGCCGGCGCGATCGGCGATCGTGTCGGAACGGTCGGCCGCGCGCGCGAGGCCCTTGTCGCGGTCCCCCACGTGCATGCCGTTCGAGTTGCTCAGCGCCTGGCCGCTCATGTGGCCGCCGGACATGCCGCCCGCATTGCCGCCCGAGCCGCCTGCGCCATGACCGCCGCCGTTGCCACCGGCCGCCGCGAAGGCGGACACCGAGCCGAGCGCGAGCAGCGCGGCCGTCAGGACGGACAGATATCGTTGCTGTTTCATCTGGTGCTCCCTGGAGCGCGTTTGTGTGACTGCATTTTATGAACGAGCGACATTCGCGCCACACGACGTTGTAAATGATCGTAACGACGCGTGCGGCGCGCATTCGTCGGATCAATTCGGTGCGCGCATGAGCGCCGGAACGAAGCACCGGAGCGACGCCACGGCATCGCCCCGGTAACGAGGTCGCTTACTGCACCGACTGCATGCCCTGCACGGCGGCCTTGTGCTGCGCGGCCTGCTCTTGCGCCTGCTTCTTCGCCATGTGATGGCCGACGATACAGCCGCCGACCGCGCCAACCACCGCGTGGTGTCCCGCGTAGTGGCCGGCCACCCCGCCGACCACCGCGCCCTTCATGCAGCCCGCTGCGTGCGCGCTGCCGATCGTTGCGAGCGCAACGATTGCGGTGGTTGCGTACCGTCCGATGTACCGGATGGGATTCATGTGATCACTCTCCTCAGGTCGTCGTGATCAGTGCACTCGTGAGCCGGTCGCGCTCAGTCCCAACGGCCGCGCCAGCCGCCACCGTCACGCCAGGCGCGCTCGCGCCACTCGTGCTCGCGCCATTCGCGGCGGCGCCACTCGTGTTCACGCCACTGACGCGCACGCCAGTCGTCATCGCGATAGCCGACCGGCGCGTACATCACCGGCGGCGGCGGCGCGACGTAGACCGGCGCCGGCGCCGTGTAGACGCCCGGCACGCCGATGCCGACCGACAGGTCGACGTGGGCCGATGCGACGCCCGAGGCTGCCAGCGCCGCTACACCGAGAACTGCACCGAGAATCAGTTTCTTGCTCATCTCGCGACTCCCTGCACGTGTCGTGCTTCATGTGAATACGGTTCGGAGTCTAGGCACCGGACGCTGACACAGGTGAAACGGGTATGCGAGACAGGTAACGGACGTTTACGGGTACCCGCAAAGCCTTGCGGGACAAGGAAGAGGCGGCGTTCCACACCCCGTTGCAACGATGCGTCGGGTCGGTAAAAAGGGGAATTTTCGGCACGAAACCGGGCAACGGGATCGAACCCGCCGGTGGGCATCGCGAGCGAACCGCCCTCACCTTCGCGGCGCGAGCGGTTCGCAGCAGCGCTGCGTTACGCGCGGATATCGTCGACGCTGCGCAGCCAGTGCACGCTGAACAGGTGGTCCGCGTCGGTCCACACGGTATCGGGCTCGAACCCGGCGCGGCGCGCCATCGCATGAAAGCCGTCGATCGTGAACTTGTGCGAATTCTCCGTATGGATGCGTTCGCCGGCTTCAAAGCGGAACGCATGGCCGCGCACGTGCACGGTCTGCGCGACATCGCTGACGAGATGCATCTCGATGCGCTGCCGCCCGCGATCGTAGAACGCGCAGTGCGAGAACGCGTCGACGTCGAAGTCCGCGCCGAGCTCCGCGTTCGCGCGCACCAGCAGGTTCAGGTTGAACTGCGCGGTCACGCCCTGCGCGTCGTTGTACGCGTGATGCAGCGTACGCTCGTCCTTCACGAGATCGGCGCCGACCAGCAGGCCGCCGCCGCGCAGCAGCCGCGCCGCGTCGCGCAGGAACGTGTCGGCCTCTTCCGGCGAGAAGTTGCCGATCGTCGAGCCGGGAAAGAAGCCGATGCGCCGCCGCGGCGTCTCGGTCAGCGCGGCCAGTTGCTCGGCCTTCGTGTAGTCGGCCGCGAGCGGCGCGACGTCGAGCCACGGATAGGCCGCCCGCAGCCGCGCGGCCGCGCCGTGCAGGTAATCGGCGGAGATGTCGACCGGCACGTAGCGCGCCGGCGCGTTCGCGTAATTGTTCGCGAACGCGTCGAGCAGCACGCGGATCTTCTCGAGCGAACCCGCGCCGAACTCGACGATGTCCGCATGCGGGCCGACGCGCTGCACGATCTCGGCCGCGCGATCGCGCAGGATGCCGAGCTCGGTACGCGTCGGGTAGTACTCGGGCAGTTCGCAGATGCGGTCGAACAGCGCGGAGCCGGCCGCATCGTAGAAGTATTTCGGCGGGATGCTGCGCGGCGTGCGCGATAGTCCGTCGATCAGGTCGCGCTCGAACGCGCTCGGCCGCGAATCGCGGGCGGGTTGCAGGCCACCGCTCGTGGCCGTCAGGTCAGACGTCTCGCGCAAGTCGCACTCCCGTGAATTGCCAGCGTGCCGCCGGCGGAAAGAAATTGCGGTACGTCGGCCGTTCATGCCCCGGCGGCGTCGCGATGCTGCTGCCGCGCAGGACCTGCTGGCCGACCATGAACTTGCCGTTGTATTCGGCCGCGACCCCGGCGAGCGGCCGAAAGCCCGGATACGGCTCGTAGGACGACCGCGTCCACTGCCACACGTGGCCGAGCATCTGCCGGATGCTGTCGGCCGCGAACGCGGTTTCCCATTCGAATTCGGTCGGCAGCCGCGCGCCGGCCCATTCCGCATACGCGGCCGCTTCGTAGAAGCTCACGTGGCACACCGGCGCGTCGGGTGCGAGCGGCTCGACGCCGTGCAGGCCGAAGGTCCGCCGCACGCGCGTGGCGGCCGCATCGTCGTCGTCCGGCATCCAGTACGCGGGCCCTTGCCATCCTTCCCGCTGCACCGTCGCCCAGCCGTCGGACAGCCAGAATTCGGGGCGCGTATAACCGCCATCGGCGACGAACGCCGCGAATTCCGCGTTCGTCACGAGGCGGTTGGCGATCTCGTACGGCCGCACGAGCGCGGTGTGACGCGGCCGTTCGTTGTCGAACGAGAACGCGTCGCCATCGTGGCCGATCTCGACCAGCCCGCCGGGCTGGTGCAGCCAGCGCAACGGGCCGGCGTCGCCCGCGGCGAGCGCGCATCCGGCTTCGTCGCCCGTGCGCGGCCGGAATGCCGGCCGCAACGGGTTGCACGAGAACGCATGGAGCATGTCGGTGACGATCAGCTCCTGATGCTGCTGCTCGTGATGCAGGCCGAGCACGAGTTCGGGCGCGATCGCGTCGAGCAGCGCCGCATCGGCACCGGCCAGCGCGCGCCGCATCGCATCGTCGACGTATTGCCGATATGCATGCACCTCGTCGAGCGACGGACGCGTGAGCAGCCCGCGCTGCGGCCGCGGATGGCGCGGGCCGAGCGCTTCGTAATAGGAATTGAAGAGGAACTGGAATGCGTCGTCGAACGGCGCGTAGCCGGGCACGCGGCGCATCAGCACGACGGTTTCGAAGAACCAGGTCGTATGCGCGAGGTGCCATTTCGTCGGACTCGCGTCCGGCATCGACTGCACGGCCTGGTCTTCGGCGGACAGCGTCGCGGTCAGCGCGACGCTATGGGCGCGCACGTCCTGGTAACGGCGCTGAAGCTGGGATGCAAGAAGGCTCATCGGTTTACCGTCCACGTCGCGATTCGCTGCGTTGCGTTGCCGGAAAAGGGAAAGCCTTGCGCTCGAATGCGCGCGGCTGACGTGCGACCTGCTGCTGCGTCGTCGGGCAGCCGGCGCGCGCGCCGGGCCGCGGATGCGGCGTCACTTCATCTGCCCGTGCAGAACAGTATGGTCCAGAAATGTGAACGTCGCGAATCGGATTTCGGGTGAAACGAACAAGAAAGAAAAATGAAAGCATTCGTGATGTCGGCATCGCATGTGCAACGGACCGTCGGCGCCGGTCGCGGCGGGGCTCGGCCGGCGGACGCAATACCCATGCCCGCGGCTGCGCACTCCTGACGTCCAATGACAACCGCACGGCGGGAGTGAAAGGTCGATGGCGCGCGTTCGTCGGAAGCGTCGCGTCATGCGGACGCTTCGGCGGTCGATATCGCGTCCTTCGACGCCCTGCTCAAAGGCTCATCGGCCCTTCGCTTGCCGCTGCTCGCTTCGGCGGTCCAAAAAATTTTTTGCATCGATGTCACACACGCGGGGCGCTCGCTCGTCATATCAGCGGAACCCACACGAAAGGAGAAGGAACCATGACTGCGAAACTCAATCCGTTTGCCGCCGCCCCCGCGCTGATGAAGAGCTGGATGACCGTGTCGGTCGCCGCGGCCGGGAGCCTCGAGCCGACGCTGATCGAGCTGGTCAAGATCCGTGCATCGCAGATCAACGCGTGCGCGAACTGCCTTAACATGCACACCGTCGAGGCGCGTGAGCAAGGCGAGACCGAGCAGCGCATCTACCTGCTGTCCGCGTGGCGCGAAGCGCCCTGCTACACCGACCGCGAGCGCGCGGCGCTCGGCTGGACCGACGCGCTCACGCGGCTGTCGGAGGGCCATACGGCGCACGAAGCGGCCTACGCGGCGCTGAACGACCATTTCAGCGAGGAAGAACAGGTGAAACTCACGGTGATGATCAACGTGATCAACGGCTGGAACCGGCTCGCCGTCGGCTTCGGGTTGTGGGTCGACCCGGCCGACGCGAAAGCCGCCGCCGCGAAGATGGTGGCCTGATGCCAAGCCTCGACCCGGCCAGCGGCCGCGCCGAACAACAGACCGACGCGGCGGCGAGCTTCGATCCGCTGCGTCGCACGCTGATCCGCGTCGCGTACCGGATGCTCGGCTCCGTCGCGGATGCCGAGGACATGGTGCAGGAGGCGTTCATCCGCTGGATGGACGTCGACCGCACCGAGGTGCGCGTGCCCGAGGCGTTCCTGCGCCGCATGGTGATGCGCATGTGCCTCGACCAGCTGAAGTCCGCGCGACACCAGCGCGAGACCTATATCGGCCCGTGGCTGCCCGAGCCGGTCGTCGAGGAAGACGAACCGGACGACGTCACGCTGCCGCTGCTGCTCGCGCTCGAACGGCTCTCGCCGCTCGAACGCGCGGCGTTTCTGCTGCACGACGTGTTCGGCCTCGAATTCGACGAAGTGGCCACGACGATCCAGCGCGACCCGACCGCGTGCCGGCAGCTCGCCGCGCGGGCCCGCACGCACGTGCGCGACGCGCGGCCGCGTTTTCATGTCGAGAAGCAGCGCGGGATCGAACTGGCCGAAGCGTTCTTCGCGGCGTCACGCAGCGGCGACATGCGTGCGCTCGGCGCGATGCTCGCCGAGGACGTGAGCCTGCATTCCGACGGCGGCGGCAAGCGCGCGGCGGCCGGCAAGCCGGTGTTCGGCTTCGAGCGCGTGATGCGGGTGCATGCGTATCTGGCCGAGCTGTTCGCGACGCATGCGTCGGCGCTCGTGCGGGCCGGGTTCATCAACGGGCTGCCGGGCTTCGTCACGCGGGAAGCCGACGGCGAGCTGCAAACGACTGCGCTGGAGATCGACGACGGCAAGATCGTCGCGATCTATGTCGTGCGGAATCCTGACAAATTGAAGCATCTGCACTGAAGGCGGCGCGCGCATGCGCCGTGTGCGATGTGCCATATGAACGCATGGCGCCAGCGCCGCCCTCTTCTTTCTGCCCTGCGTTGCCGGTTGCCGGCTACCGCGATCAGTACATCGCGCCTCCGGCGTTGCCCATCATGAACAGCAGTACGCCGAGCAGCGGCGTCGCGACGGCGAAACCGGCCGCCGCCAGCCAGTTGGTGCCGCCTTGCGCCTCGAGCAGCGCGAGAAACGATTCGCGGGACGTCGCGTTCGGGCGCAGTTTTTCGATCCTGCGTTCGACGTGCCGCTTGTAGAGGCCGTTCCCGTACCAGCCGAGCGACACCGCGATCGCGATCGTGGCCGGGTCGAGCACGCTCGATTCGAAGTATCCCGGGAAATACAGCAATTCGACCAGCGTGATGCCGAGCGTGACGGCGAGCACGGTGGCCGCCTGCCAGTACATGCAGCGGTACGCCAACCAGACCGGGCCGAGAAAGCACGCGGCCCAGTTCCACGACTGCCGGCTTTTGCGCGAGTCGGCGATCGCCCATTTTCGTTCGAACCAGGCGGCGTTCTTGCCGACGTAAGCGACGATTTCGTCGTTGCTCGCAGGCGATGCAGCGGTCGAGACCTCGGACATGATCGTGTGCTCTCAGTCGCGCGGAACGCGCGTCGTTGTTCTGATGCGGTGGAAATCGGGTGACGGGCGAAGTCGCCGCGTCGATGCGTCGATGCGTCGATGCGTCGATGCGTCGATGCGCAGACGATTCTACGCGCCGTGCAGCGGCCGTTGTGTGGCAGATCGGGATGTCGAAGAGAGCACGCGATGCCGCGGTTCCGGCAACGCATCGGGGCTTCGCGCGTCGTTTCGGACCGGAAAAGAAAAACGCCACGCGAAGTTGCCGCGTGGCGTTTGTATGTTTGGCGAGCCGCGTTGCCTGTAGGCAAGTTGTGCTGCCGGACCCCTTCATTTTGTTCGTTGGTAGGCTCGATTGGATTCGAACCAACGACCCCCACCATGTCAAGGTGGTGCTCTAACCAACTGAGCTACGAGCCTAAGAAGCCGCGAATTATAGAGAGGGTTTCGGGGTAGCACAAGCCCCTTCGTGAAAATTTTTTTGAATCGACGTGTGCGGTGGGCTGACGATCGATGTTGCCTCGCGAGGCCGCGAGCGTGAGCTTCACCTGTTCGCATCACAGCAAAACGCGTCGATGTGATGCGGTGTTATCCACATTGCCCTCTGGATAACCGTCCGGGAAGTCTCTGGATTCACAGTGGAACGATTGAGGATATGTCGGCGAGTCTGTGAATCGACGAAAAGTTGTTCTGTGCTGCCGCGCGCTGTTCACGTCGCGCACCCAGGGTTATGCATTTCGCTTCGCGTTGAAAATTCAGTGCGTTACGGAGGTTATCCACTGTGGGGCACAGCGTTTGTTAACTATCACTACGTATATATACGAACCCTGTTAACACCTTTGGATAAGCACAGTCCGGCGACTGTGCTCCGCTCAGGACATGCACTGCGTGCAGCGGCTGGATGAACGAAGCGGAACGCTGTGAAGTGCTCGAGCGATACGTGAGCCGTCATGTCTGTAGAATCGCCAGCATCCAGGATGCAAAGGCCCGGCGAACGGGCTCACGGCAAATGACCGATGCTTCATCGCCCCGTCTCCAGGCACTCGATATCGATACGGTCGTACGCAGGATGCAGCACCATCCAGGCGACATCGTGTTCGAGCAACGCGTGTCGATACCGGAAGCCGAGGTCCTGTGTTGCCGCTACGAGGGCGAGCGATTCAACGTGAAGTTCGATCTCGACTACGGCATGTTTGTCGAGCGTGTTGGCATGCTGTCCGCCGAGGACGTCGCGAAGATCGTTGGATGGCTCACGAAGGAGGCAGCGTGATCACGGCAGACGATACGGGGCGAAGCGATCGATGAAGGCACCTGTCAATGAGATGCTGGTGACGGATATCGCAGGCCGCGTTGCGGTCGTCGTGACCGAGCTGACAGCTGCCGCCGATGTGCTGAAGCAGTTGGGCTTCGCTCGACAATCCGATCGCTGGGAACGCGCGATCGCAGATGACCATGACCGCCAGGCGCTCGTAGCCGCGCTCATCGATCTCGATGCGCTGTTCTCCGCGGGCCGTGACTGGAGCCCGCAGGCACTCGTCGAGTATTACCGGGAGATCGGTGTCGTTCGAAGTGGTTACCGTTCGGTTGCATGGCGCGGGCCGTCGCAATACGTGGTCGAACGACATGACTGAATCACGAGAGGCAACGCGATGACGTACACGGTCCCGATGGTGTCGCGCGGCGAAATCGTGCTGTCCGACGGAAACCGTACCGTGCGGGTGCCTGGCGAGGCATTGTCGTCCGGCGTGGACAACGGTCCCGCATTCGTCGTCTATGTCGATTCGATGAAGTACGTCGAGCCCCAAGGCGATGGCGAGACGATCGATAACGCCACGCGCGAGGCCGTGATCTCGGCGATCACCGACTATTTTTTTGTCGCGACGTACAACGGTTGATTTCGAATCCTGAGCCAGTCACGAAACCGAGGAAAGAGCAGGGTGATGCGAGCGGCGCTTGCAAAGGGAGCAGGTAACGGGACCGATCATGTGCCGTCCGCACGGACACGATAACGGGATCACGATATCCGCGGGCATTGCCGCGCGCATCCGGCAGCGCGGGCAGTTTTTGCCCGGTGATATTCGCAGAACACGATGAGCACGTTGAATTTCGGCACGGTCGACCAGTGTTCGGTCACGCTCAACACAGCGACGCTGCTGGGCCTGAAGGCTACCTACGAAGACTTTGCGGCGACCGGGCAGGATCTGCATAACTTCGAGATCTGCATCACGGATAAAAGGGCATCCACGGCGGACCCCGTGCCAGATGACGATGTCGTCACCATCACGTTCGTGGCAAAGCTGATTCCGGGTATGCGCGGACTGGGCAATGCAAACTGGCTCGGGAAGTCGAGCCACTACGTCATCGCGCCGGAAACCGGCGAGAATGTCGGGAGAGTCGGGGCGAAGTGACCCGAAGCGCGAGCGGCAGTGTGTGGATAACCGGCGCACGATCCAGTTGAAACCCTGTGCATCCGAGCGGTGAGCGTCCTGGTTTCGATGGGCTCGTCGGCCTGAATGCATTGCCCGGCAAGGCTTTGCCGACCATGAAAGAGGGCAGCGAACGAATCGCCGGCGACGTCCGGATGTCGAATGCCGTGTGGATATCGTTGACTCGAAGCCACTCGAAACCGGCTGCATTCAACGGGTGAGCGTAGTCGAACCCGGCGAAGACGATCGGTCAATTACCCGGGTTGTGGATATCGATGCCCAAAACAACGAAAAACGCTGTGCATGCCAAAGGTGAGCGAACCCATCGAAGTCAGCACGCAGCACCATCAGGAGAGGTGTGGATATCCCGTTCCGCGGCGACTCGAAACCCTGTGATTTTAAAGGTGAGGGTGCCAGCGAGGTTTCGGTGTGGACAGCAGTTCGAGCAAGTCAGTCGAAACGCTGTGCATTCGAGTGGTGAGCACACACCGGTGCAAGCCGGCCAAGCCGCGCCAAAAAAGGCGCTGGCGGCCATTACCGACCGCCAGCCGGACGCGCATCCTGTCGCTTCAAGTCTGCTGATCGAGCGCCTGCACGACCGCCTTTTCCCCGAGACTCCCGGCCGGCCCGACCACCGCATAGTTGAGCCCGTTCACGGATCCATACCGCGCCAGCAGCGCGCCATCCACGCGTTGTCCAGCGGTTAGCAGCCGATGTTCCGATTCCGCGGGCCGGAGATAGAAGCTCAGCGTCCGCCCCGCGTCATCCTGATAGAGCACCATCGCGGCGGTGGCCCCGCTGTCCGTCGTGAACAACCGCCCGCCGACCGGCCTGAATCCCGCCGCGCTCAAATCTGGCAGCTTCGCCGACGCCCCCACGCGCCGGGTGAGCCAGCCCTGCAAATCACCCGCACCGGTCGGCCGGTAATCGACCTTGGCCGTTCGATCGACCACCATCATCTGATAAGCCTTGACCGCATCGCTCATCGGCGCGATGGGTGGCGGCGCGTTCCACCCGCGCGCCTGCCATCCGCCGAACGTCCCGAGCCCGACGCAGAACACGAACGAAGCCGCCATCGCGAACCGCATCCGCGAGCGTTCGGCTCGCCGGCCGCGAATCGCCGCCGGATCGAGCGCGGGATTATCGGCCGGCATCCGCACGCTCTCCAGCGCGGCCCGCAACCGCTGCGCGTCCTGCTGCCATTGCTTCACCTGTTCCGCACGCGCCGGATGCAGCGCGAGATAGCGCTCGACCGCGGCACGCGCATCGTCGTCGAGCTGGCCGTCGACATAGGCCTGAAGGTCGTGTTCGTTCGGAGGCGTGTTCATTTCTTCATCAGCCGCAAGGAAGGAGCAGGAAGTTCGCCGTCGCTGAGCTGGCGCAGCGCCTGGCGCGCGCGGGAGAGCCGCGACATCACCGTGCCGATCGGCACCTCGAGCAGGTCGGCGGCTTCCTGATAGGTGAAGCCCTCGACCGCGATGAGCAGCAGCAGGCTGCGCTGCTCGTCCGAGAGCCGGCCGAACGCTTCGAGCGTCGCGCGCGCCGCGAATTCGCGTTCGGCGGACGGCCAGTGCGCTTCGTCGTCGTCGCGGATGCGGCCGAGCAGCCAGTTGTAGCGCTTCGCGCTGCGTTTGCCGTCGAGAAACTGCCGGTACAGGATCGTGAAGAGCCAGCTGCGCAGCGATGCATCGTCGCGACGGCTCGTCCAGCGCGACAGCGCGCGCTCGAGCGTCGACTGGACGAGATCGTCGGCAGCGTGGACGTCGCGCGCCAGCCAGAGCGCGAAGCGCCGCAGCCGGGGGATGAGTTCGCGCAATGCTTCGTCGTCGAGGGCGTTGGAGGGCATGGCCGGGCCGGTTGCCGAAAGGGTCGTGGATGCCGCGTAGGACGCCGGCCGGCATCGGTTATTCCCTCCAGCATACGAAAAAATTCTTCGTGGAATAAAGCGGCGCGGGCGGCGTCCTACGCGCGTTCGACAATGATCTGACGATCGGGAGTGCATTGATGAAGCAATCTTCCTCTTCTTCGCCGCAGCGCGAGCCCGGGCGCGGGTGGTGGCGCTGGGCCGTGATCGGCGGCGCGGTGGCCGGCGTGGCCGCGGCGTTCGGCTATGCCGGCGGGTGGCTCGCGCCGGCGCGTCTGACCCCGCACCGGCTCGTCGACGCGCTGCAGACCAACAGCGGCATCCATCCCGGCTACCGGCGCAATCACGCGAAGGGCGTGTGCGTGACCGGCTACTTCGAAGGCAACGGCGCCGCGAGCGCGTATTCGGTCGCGCCGTTCTTCAAGGCGGTGCGCACGCCGGTGGTCGGGCGCTTCGCGTTGCCGGGCGGAAATCCGTACGCGCCGGACAGCAGCGTGCCGATCCGAAGCCTCGCATTGAAGCTCACCGCGCCGGACGGCGAGCAATGGCGGACCGGGATGAACGCGATGCCGGTGTTTCCGGTCGCGACGCCGCAGGCGTTCTACGAGCAGACGCTCGCGACCCGCCCCGATCCGAAGACGGGCAAGCCCGATCCGGCGAAGGTGAAGGCATTCTTCGGCGCGCATCCGGAAGCGGGCGCGTTCCTGCAATGGGTGAAGGGTGCGAAGCCGAGCGCGAGTTACGTCACCGAAAGCTATTACGGGCTGAACGCGTTCTACTTCGTCGACGCGGTCGGCAAGCGCCAGGCGGTCCGGTGGCGCGTCGTGCCGGAGCAGACGGCCGGCGCCGGCGACGTCGCGACGGCCGCGGATCCGAACGTGCTGCAACAGGACGTGACGCAGCGCATCGCGGCCGGTGCGCAGAAGTGGAAGCTGCTGGTCACGCTGGCGGAGCCCGGCGACCCGGTGGACGACGCGACGAAGGTCTGGCCCGCGCAGCGCACGACGATCGACGCGGGCACGCTCGTGCTCGACCGCGTGGAGGCGCAGGACAGCGGCCCGTGCCGCGACGTGAATTACGACCCGACGGTGCTGCCGCAGGGGATCCAGGTGTCGGGCGATCCGCTGCTGGCGGCGCGCTCGGCCGCGTACGCGGATTCGTATCTGCGGCGCACGAGTGAGGAGGCCGGCGTGGCGGGCGCGGCGCGACTGAGTGGGGAGGGACGATGATGAAGGCTTCGACGACGTTTAGTGTGCCGGCGCGAGTGCTGCATTGGGTGATGGCCGCGATGGTTCTCGCGATGCTGTTCATCGGGGTGGGGATGGTGGCGTCCGTTTCCGAACGGCACGCGATCCTGGTGGCGATTCACAAGCCGCTCGGTGTGGCGGTACTGGTGCTGGTGTGTGTGCGGATCGTGGTGCGGATGCTGTCGAAGCCGCCGGCGTTGCCCGACGATCTGCCGTGGTGGCAGAAGGTGGCCGCGCACGGGTCGCATCTCGTGCTGTACGCGCTGATGGTGGCGATGCCGCTGATCGGCTGGGCGATGCTGTCGGCGGGCGGGTATCCGGTGACGCTGGGCGGCGGCGTGCAACTGCCGGCGCTGGTGTCGGCCGATCCGGTGACGTTCGCGTGGCTCCGGGTCGCGCATCGCGTGCTGGCCTATCTGTTCTTCCTGACGTTCCTCGCGCACTTTGCCGCGGCGCTGTATCACGGGCTGATTCGGCGGGATGGCGTGGTGAGGGCGATGGTGGGGCGGTAATCGACGGAAGGTTGGGTGCGATACGGCGGGGCTGTTCAAGGGCGACCGAGGCTGGGCCTGCCGTGCCGCCTATATATGGGCACTGGGAAGGCTCATCGGTCCCCGCCATAGCACGTCAAAAATATTTCACAAAAGGGGTTGCGGAGACCGGGGCGGATGCATAGAATCACGCCTCTTTCGCGCTAACGGAAACGCAGCGCGGGGGAAGAAGAGGGAAGCGGCGCTGTAGAAGTCGGTTTTATCGATTCCAGTGCACGTGAAATTAAACCGCAGTCGTCGCAGCGAAGTAGTTAAAAAAGTTGTTGACGAGTCTCAAAAAACGGTTGATAATCTCGCTTCTCTGCTGCTGAAAACGCAGCGCTGCTGAGGGGTTCAAGATTCCTCGCAGACATGCTCTTTAAAAATTAACAGCCGATAAGTGTGGGCGCTTGATGGCAGCGAGCTGATCCTCGGATCAGATAGCAAAAGTATCAAG
>NZ_QKZF01000024.1:0-101442 GCF_003253915.1 Burkholderia sp. 28_3 | reverse complement strand
GCGAAGGTCGACCCGCGATCACTTCGTCGAGGCGCCCTGAAGCCCTATCATCGACTTGCCCCTCGGCGTCAACCCCGCACTGCTATAGATACCTGTCTCTTCGTCATGTCTCACTCCTCTTTGGACGGCACGCCAGCATGCGTACCGTTCGCACGGGGCCTGCACGCCGGAGGGACGCGGGCCGCCGCCTGACCGGCGACTATCGCCCGCGCGACGCGCTTTGCAAATGATCCGGGCGGCCGAAAACATGATCGAAACGGACATGCGTGCTCGCTCCCTGTCCAGGCAACTCGGCCGCGCGCATATTCCCCGGCGCGAATTGCAAAGCAGCAAGCGGCATGGCGCGGCGTGTCGCCGTTCTTCATAATCGACGACCGTCCCTCATCCGCCGAGACCATGCAGCCGCTCGCCCTGGCCCCCGCCGACACCTTCTCGTCCGTTCGCTTCCTGCTGACCGACATGGACGAGACCCTCACGCATCGCGGCCGCCTCGCCGCGCAGACCTATGCGGCGCTCGAGCGGCTGCAAGCGCGCGGCATCCGCGTGATCCCGGTCACCGCCGCGCCGGCCGGCTGGTGTGACCAGATGGCGCGGATGTGGCCGGTCGACGGCGTGATCGCGGAGAACGGCGGACTCTTCATCCGGCGCAGCCCGGACGGGCACGGCGCCGAACGCCGCTATTGGCATGCGGACGATGCGCTCGACGGCGCACGCGACGCGCTCCGGCGCATCGCGCAGCATGTCGCGACGGCCGTCCCGGCCGCCCGCCGCCCGGACGACCAGGACTTCCGGCTGACGTCGCTCGCGTACGCACGCACCGGCGGCGACCAGGACGACCGGATACTCGACGCGCTGATCGAGGCCGGTGCCGACGCAACCATCAACAATCTGTGGGTGATCGGCTGGGTCGGCGGGTACGACAAGCTGTCGATGTCGCTGCGCGTGCTGGCGGATACGTTCGGCGTCGATGCCGGCGCCGCGCCCGGGTGCGTCGCCTATTCGGGCGATTCCACGAACGACGCGCCGATGTTCGGCTATTTCACGCATACGGCCGGCATGAGCACCGTTATCGAGTATCTGCCGCAGTTGTCCGCGCTGCCGCGATGGATCATGCAAGGCCCGGGCGGCCTCGGCTTCGTCGAGTTCGTCGACGCGATCCTGCGCGCGCAGCCCGGCGATCGGAGCTGACTACCCGCGCGGCGGGGTGGCGCCGGCGTATATCAGGGTGAACCCGGTGGCGGATGGGATCGTTCCCGCGCAGAATTGCGTGCCGTCAACGATATCGATTCGGACGCAGGATCCCGTCATGCCGCGCAGTGCGCTCTTGAAACCGACCGACGCCCGTCCCGCCCGGCTGCCGGACGCCGCTTCCGCGCACGCGTTGCGCGAGCAGCGCTTCACGCCGGCCAAGCTGGCCGTGCTGGTCGACGTGGCCGCGCAAGCCGGCCTCGATCCGGCCGCCGTGCTCGTCGGCACCGGCCTCGCGCCGGCCGACGTCGCGGACCCGTTCACGCTCACGTCGCCGCTGCAGTTCCTGACGGCCGCGCGCAACGCGGTCGCCCGCTACGACGGCCCCGACCTCGGCGTGCGCGTCGGCCGCCGGCTGCGCGCGTCGAGCTACGGGATGTACGGCTACGCAATGCTGTGCTCGGAATCGCTCGCGCACGCGTTCGATTCCGCCGTCAAATATCACCGGCTCGCGAACGGCATGCTGCCGATCCGCTGGGTCGAACAAGGCGATACCGCGTCGTGGCTGTTTCCGGACCGCCACGAAGTCGCGCTGCCCGATCTCGACGAGCCGCTGTACCGTTTCCTGATCGACATGCAGTTCGCGCTGCACGTGACGATCATCAAGGACGTGATGGGCGGATGGTGCGTGCCGGCGCGCGCGCAGTTCGCGCAGCCGCAGCCGCCGCACTGTGCGCTGCTGGCCGACGCGCTCGAATGCCCGATCGCGTTCGACCAGCCGCACCACGTGCTCAGCTATCCGGCGGCCTGGCTCACGCGCGCGCCGCAGCTCGCGAATCCGATCACCGCCGCGCAGGTGTCGTCGCACTGCGCGAGCCTGCTCGACGAAATGCGCAGCCAGGCCGGCGTCACGCGGCGCGTATACCAGGAACTCACGCGCACGCCCGGGCAGTTTCCGGACATCGACGCGATCGCCGAGATCCTGTGCATGACCTCGCGCACGCTGCGCCGCAAGCTCGAAGCCGAAGGCACGTCGTACAGCGAACTGCTGACGAGCGTGCGCAAGGCGCTCGCGATCGACTACCTCAGCACAACCACGCTCAGCACCGAGGACATCGCGCTGACGCTCGGCTTCAGCGACGCGGTGGGATTTCGCCACGCGTTCAAGCGCTGGACCGGCACGACGCCGAGCGACGTGCGACGCAAGCGCGGCGGCTGACGCCGCCGATCGAAGCTCAGCGTGCGTCGCCCGCCGCCGGCGACGCGACCGCCAGCGCAAACTCGAACACCGCGCCGCGCCCGGCCCGGTCGACGAGCCGGATGTCGCTGCCGTTGAGCGCCAGCATCCGGTGCACGATCAACAGGCCGAGCCCGCCGCTCGTCGCGGTGCCGCCG
Organism: Burkholderia sp. 28_3; assembly: GCF_003253915.1. Classification (NCBI taxonomy): domain Bacteria; kingdom Pseudomonadati; phylum Pseudomonadota; class Betaproteobacteria; order Burkholderiales; family Burkholderiaceae; genus Burkholderia; species Burkholderia sp. 28_3. Next base: position 98,859 of record NZ_QKZF01000024.1, on the reverse strand, counting down.
CTCATCGGCCGCTGCGGCCGCTGGAACAGCCCTTCGCGCCGCGCCGCCGGAATCCCTGCCCCGGTATCCGACACGGTCACGACCACGCGGTCGCCGTGCGGCGCCAACGCGATCTCGACCTCGCCGTGCGCGGGCGTGTGCCGCAGCGCGTTGTCGAGCAGGTTGGTCAGCACGCGCTCGATCATCCCGAGATCGGCCGACACGACCGGCACGCGCGGCGGAATCCGCGCATGCAGCGCGACGCCGCGCGATTGCGCGCTCAGTTCGAACTTCTGGAATACGTCCTGCACGAGATCGACCAGCGAGAACGGCTCGCGCTCGGCCTGCACGCCGCCCGATTCGAGCCGCGCGAGCTCGAACAGCGCCTGCGCGAGCCGCCCGACCTTCGCGCTCTGCGCGAGCGCGATCGACAGGTAGCGCCGCCGTTCGGGCTCGGCCAGCGTGTCGGCCTTCAGCGACAGCGTCTCCAGATAGCCGTGCAGCGACGTGAGCGGCGTGCGCAGGTCGTGCGAGATGTTCGTGATCAGTTCGCGCCGCTGCTGGTCCTGGCGCGTCAATGCGCGCCACTGGTCGCCGATCCGGTCGGCCATCTGCGCGAACGCGGATTCGAGCACCGCGATGTCGTCGCCACGACGGCCCGGCGGCAAACGCAGCACCGGCGGCTGCACATCAGCCGCGCCCGGCGCGCCGGGCGCACCGTTCGCGTCGAAGTCGCGCATCGCGGCCGTCAGCCGGCGCAGCGGGCGCGTGATGAAGCTGAATGCGGTAAGGCCCGCGAGCAGACCGAGCAGCGCGACGATCGCCATCGACCACAGCGTCGTGCGCAGCACGTTGCCGGCGTCGACGCGCGCGGCAAGCCGGTCGTGCGCCTCGCCGAGCAGCACCACGTAGATGTAGCCCGACGGCGGCTGCCCTGGCCGCTGCAGCGGCGCGGCGCTGAACACCTTGCGCGCGTCCGGGCTGCGCGGATCGTCGCCGAGGATCGGCAGCGGCTGGCCCGCGATGAAGCGCTGCACCGGCGCGAGATCGACGCGGTCGCGCTTCACGTGGCCGGGCGGCGCATCGTCGCCCTTGATGCGCCCCGCGTTGTCGAGCAGGTACACCTCGACGCTCGGGTTCACGCCCATCAACTGGCCGAACAACGTGCGCACGGCGTCGGGGCGCAACCCGTTCGCGTCCATCAGCGGCGCACTGCCGGCGATGTTGGTGGCCAGGTCGCGCGACAGCGCCTGCACGACTTCCTTCTCGCGCATGTCGTTCGCGCGGATCTGCAGCCACGCCGACGCACCCGAGCACGCGAGCAGCAGGATCGAGAACACGAGCGACAGCCGCCGGGTGAGCGTGAGCTTCATCATGCGTCCCGCTGACCCGGCGCGGCGAGCTTGTAGCCGCGCCCCCACACGGTGAGGATTCGCACGGGCTCGGCCGGATCGGCCTCGATCTTCGCGCGCAGCCGGTTGATGTGGGTGTTGACCGTATGTTCGTAGCCTTCGTGCTGATAGCCCCACACCGCATTGAGCAGGTCCATCCGCGAGAACACCTTGCCCGGATGCCGCGCGAAGAAATACAGCAGATCGAATTCGCGCGGCGTGAGGTCGATGCGTGCGCCGTCGACGCTCGCTTCGCGCGCGATCGGGTCGATCGCCAGCCCGGCGACGTCGAGCGTGCCCGCGTCGAGCCGCGAATCGCGCGCGAGCGCATCGACGCGCCGCAGCAGCGCCTTCACGCGCGCGACGAGTTCGAGCACCGAGAACGGCTTCGCGAGGTAGTCGTCGGCGCCGAGTTCGAGGCCGAGGATCCGGTGCACCTCGCTCGATCGCGCGCTCGTGATGATGATCGGCGTGTAGCGCGTCATCGCGCGCGCCCGCCGGCAGATCTCGAGGCCGTCGACGCCCGGCAGCATCAGGTCCAGGATCAGCGCGTCCCAGCCGCCCTGTTCGAGCAGGCGCAGCCCTTCGGCGCCGTCCGCGCTGTGCACGACTTCGTAGCGCTCGTCGCGCAGGTGCAGGCTCAGCACGTCGGCAATGTCGGCATCGTCCTCGACGATCAGGATACGTTTCGGTTGGTCCATGGCGGTGGGCGGCGGCACGTCGGAGCGGGGCTCGGTCACGGTTGTCGGGCGGCGATCGGAGCCGACGCGAAGCACGGCGGAAGGCGGCACTGCCGTCATTGTGCAAAATTTTGCGGCGGCAAGGGATCACATTTCGTTTATGTTTGCGCCGCGCGTGCGCCGTCAGCCCACGCCGTCAAGGGCGGGCGCGGCAATCTGGCCCCTGAAACGCGATGTCGGACACGCCGGGCGGCACGCTCGATCGACAGCGAAAGGTTCGCCAGCCGACGGATCGGCGTCGCTCGTCCCTCAACCTCTCGATTGCCGCGGCACGATCCGGGCATGGGCCGCCCGCGACGCGCCTCTGCGTTCCGCGTCGCGCATGAGCTTCGTGAGTTCGCGCAATCGCTCGGCAGAAATTTCGTCGCGTTCCAACCCTTCGCGGCCGTCCACCCCGGCGCGACTCCCGAACGTCGAGCGACGCGGTCCGGTCGACGCAATGTCGGACGCCATCCCATCCACGATCGACTTCAAATTCGATGTCGAAGGAGAAGCGTTGTCGATGCCGTCCGTTTGCATCCGTGCGATCCACTCGATCGTCATCGCATCGTCTTCGCTCACGCCTTCCATGCGAAAAATGCCGGGCGCACTTGGCGAGCGATCGGCTCGGCGCAGCACCGTACGCAGGAATCCCTTCGCGAATCCTATGCGGCTGAATTGCCAGTCGGCATCATGCTCGACAAGGTCATCGTTGACGGTCTGCTGCATCGAGACGTGGTCGGTGTATCCCGCATAGCCTTTCGGCTCGCCGGGAAAGTACTGAAAAACCAGCGATGGCGATGCGTCCGACCGCGGTACGCGTGGTGCCGCCTGCTTTTGCCTGCTGTTGTTCACTGCCGCCACGAACGCCAGCAGACCGGCGCACGCGCCGACCAGGATGGCAAGGACAGTGTGTTTCATCGTTCGCTCTCGACGCGCGCCGCACCCGGATCGCCTTCCTTTTTGAGGGAGCGTGCGTAGGTGTCGTCTGCCCCGACGTTCAGCGCCATGGCTGCATCGAAAAGCGCCGTGACGGCGGCTTCATCGTCGCCCGACGCACAAATTTTCTCGGCTTTCGCGATGTACCGCTGCTGGCCGTCATAGACGGGCTGATCGATGGTTTCTTCTGCAAGCGCGGTGTCTACCTGCGTCTTGTACAGCGTGAGACTCTTCGTACATTTCGATCCGGCCGTCGGCTTGCAGGCAAACGTGAACAGACACAGCAGAAGCGCGCAGTAAAGCTTCATCGATCGATGACCTCGCCCATTACTGCAAGAACGTCCACCGCCGCGCGAACGGCTACAACGATTGATCATCGATGGCCACGAGTTGCCAGCACGATCCCGACCGCTGGAAGAGATAGCGAACCTTCTGGCCGTTGTCCGATCCGGCATATTCGACATGACCAGTCGTCTTGCCGTCCTGAGTAATGCGAACGACCTTTCCTTCCCGCCTGGCACGTTCGACATCCATCATCAGCGGGTAGGACACCTTTTGCTCGGTGACTTGCTTGGTCACCGGTTTGGGTTCCGGCCGGGCGGCGGCATCGATATGGGTGACGGCGAGGGGCCAGCGGGTAAACCGCGCCTGAATCGAAATCCTGCCCGAAAACGCCTTGACGAACGCGCCGAGCTCGCTGGCGGGACAGGCCGATGGGTCGAGCAACGGCGCCTTGTCCGAGGCGACTCGGGCCGGTTCATGGTCGACCGGTCCGCCGAGCCGCGTGACCGCCAGGACCTTTTCGACAATGCGGTTGCTTCCCTTCATGTAGGTCGTCGCCGCGATGTCACACACCGCGTTCTGTCCGCATTCCTTTTGCGCCCTGGACTCGGCTGCGGAATCCGCTTCAAAGAAACACGTCGGCTTGCCGTCCTTCTCCGTCGAAGAACCGGCTATGCCGGAGCCGGAACTGAACGTACCGCTGCAAACGAAGAACGTCGGTGGAGAGGGAGCCGTCGCAGAACGGGCCGATGACTGGTCGGCCGCCGCCTCGCCCACTCCCGCGACGAGCGTCACGGCCAACCAGCCCATTGACAGTTGAATGCGAGACATCAGCGGCCGCCTCATTTTGAAATTTCATTGACCAGGAAGGTGCGGTCAATCCTATCGTGAATGCATCATCGTCGATTGTTAAGAACGGCAAAATCAACGGAAAATTTTCCACAATAAACTTCGATGCACCGAAGTGATATAACGCAACGGACATCTTCACAAACCTTGCGTAGAGGAAGCATCGTTCATGAAAACGAATGGACTCCTTTCTATGATGGTGATTGCGCTCGCCGGGTTCTCGCTGCCGACGCAGGCGTCCGCTCAGGCCTATCCGTGCGAAGGGCCCGGGCCCGGCGAGCGGGTCGTGGGCATGACGCAGGGTGGTCTCGGCGTCGCGCCGAGTCCACTATGCGCGCCGGATGACAGCGAATCGGGGCCCTCCCGTGCTTCCGGCAGAAAGGCGGCCGAACACGGTGACGGGTGGCTTCGCTATGAAGCCGAAACGCCATCGAACACGCGATATACCGCCGTTGCCTGGCATCAGGATGCCGCTGATGTGTGGGTCGTCGGCAATCTCGCCGATCGCAACGACGCCGCGCTCGCGGCAGTGGCCGCCTGCAATGCCGTGATGGGCAAGGGCTGCGAACTCGCCGGTACGTGGTGGAACGCCTCGGTCACGATCGTCCGTGACCGGTATGGTTCGTTTGCCATGGGCTGGGACGGCAACGGCGGTGCGCAAAGCAGACAGACGCTGGCCGACTGCTCGGCACACCAGCTCGTGCCATGCGAGGTCTTTGCGACGATTCCGTTGGGCAGCCGGCGTTCGCCCGATGTTTCGGTCCGCAAACGCTATGCGGCCTCCGCCTGGGCTACCGATGCGGCAGGAGATGACGGAAAGCTGTATGTCGCGAGCGGGTATCGCAAACTCGACGATGCGACGACCGCTGCCGTCAAGGCCTGCAGCGACGCCACCCAAACCGCGTGCAAGAGCAATGCGCTCACCGGCAACGGCGTCATTGTCGCCTACCGGCTCAATGGCGGAGATAGCAGCGCGACCTCCGAAACCTCGGCGGCGCGCGCCCGCGCTGCCGCGCAGGCGGCCTGCAACAAGCAGGCGAACAAAAGCTGCGAGATTCAGGCCGTGTTCGACAGCCGCCGGCCGGGCCTCTTCGTCCACGACTTCAAGACCGGTCAGACGCGCTAGCGGCAGGTGTCGTTGCCGGGCGTTTCCGGGGCCGCGATCAGGCGCGGGTCCAGTTCGGTCAAACCGTCTTCGAGTCATGTCCGTGCCCGCCGTCGAAGGACGCTGCCAACGTCAGCGGTCGGCGCGACACAGGCGCTGCCGTCGCGGAAGGTGCATGCGTGCGTCGATGCGAGGAGCGCGAGGCTCGGGGAAATGCGGCCGGCCGCACCGCCAAGGACGACGCGGCCGTAACGCTTCGCATGCCGAATCATCCGGCCCGCGGGTCCGTCAGCGATGCGCGTCACCTGCGAGCCGCGCGTGCAAGGCCTCGATCGACGTTGCGACGAACGACGAGAACGCGCGAATCCGCGCGGTGTCGCGCAGGTCCGGATGAGTCAGCAGCCACAGGTCGGTCGCCAGTTCGTCGATCCGGCCGCCCAGCCGCACCAGATCGCGCTCGTCGTCGGCCAGGTAGCACGGCAACACGGCTGCACCGATGCCGGCGCGTGCCGCGGCGAACAGGCCGAGCAGCGTATCCACCCGATACCCGCAACGCGCATCGGCGCCGTGGGCATGCATCCATCGCTCGAGCGGCCGGTAACCCATCCGCCGGTCCGGCCCGACCCACGCGAGATCGTCGGCGCGCTCGCGCCACCCGGGTGCCGCATAGACGGCCTGTGCGATCGTACCGACCCGGCGGCCGATCAGCACCTCAGGCGGCGACGACGACGGGCGGATCGCGACATCGGCCTCGCGCTTCGACAGATCGAAGACCGCGTTCGATACGGACACTTCCAGCGTGATCTCCGGGCAGGCATGCCGGAACGCGGCGAACACCGGCGACAGCAAGCCCGACAGCAGCGTATCGGTGGTCGTCACGCGCACGGTGCCCGATGGCCGCACGTCGCGACCGGCCACGCGCCGCTCGACGCCATGCACCTCGTCCTGGATCCGTTCGGCGGCAGCGGCGGCGTCCTCGCCGGCCGGCGTCGGCGCATAACCGGCGCGGGTCCGCTCGAACAACTTGACGCCCAGTTCGGCCTCGATTGCCGCGAGGCGGCGAAACACCGTCGCGTGGCTGATGCCGAGCCGCCGCGCCGCGCCCGCGAGCGAACCGGCCTGCGCCACCGCCAGCACGAGCCGCAGGTCGTCCCATGACAGCCGCTGTTCATTCATGCAAACCTCGTTTGCGAAACTGGCCAATTCCCGTTCATTCTCGCAACGCGTACCGTATCAGGCAAATCCCGGCGCAAGCCGCCTTCACCGGCACACCATGAGGAACGCCGCCCATGCACACGCTGATCGTTCATTGCCATCCCGAACCCCGCTCGTTCAACGCCGCGCTACGCGACACCGCCGCGCGGACGATGCGCGCGCTCGGCCATGACGTCGAGGTGTCGGATCTCTACGCGGACGGGTTCGATCCGGTCGAGGCGCCGCGCCACTACCCGTGTCGCGCGAACGCCGACGTGTTCTCGGCGCTGGTCGAACAGCGCCACGCGAGCACGCATGCCACGCTGCCCGCCGACGTGCGCCGGGAGATCGCCCGGCTCGAGCAGGCCGACCTCGTGGTGTTCCAGTTTCCGGTCTGGTGGCATGCGGCGCCCGCGATGCTGAAGGGCTGGTTCGATCGCGTGTTCGTGAACGGCGGCCTGTACACGGGCAGCCGCCGCTACGATCGCGGCCACTTCCGCGGCCGGCGGGCGATCTGCTCGGTCACGACCGGTGCGCCGGCCGCGACGTTCGGCCCGGGCGGGCGCAGCGGCGACATCGGCCTGCTGCTGTGGCCGATTCATTACTCGCTGCATTACATGGGGTACGACGTGCTGTCGCCGGTGCTCGCGCATGGCGTGCAGGACGCGCACGGCGGTTACGCGTATCAGGACGATGCGGCGCTGGCGGCCGAACTGGCCGCGCATCGCGACACGCTCGCGCGCCGGCTCGCGAACTGGCAGACGGACCGGCCGCTGCGATTTCCGGGTTGGGATGACTGGGACGAGCACGGGACGCTCAAACCGGGAGTCGTCGGGTACGACCGGTACGTGCGCGGGTGTGCGTGAGCCCCTCACGGGAAATTCCGTGACGCTGCGTCGAATTGACTTGCGCCCGGACGGGAGGAAAGGCTGCTGGTGACGCTAGCCCAACCTGTTCGACGCGGAGCGCGTTCGGGGCACTGCACGGCAGCTCGCCGACGCGCGAGACCGCCCAGTCGCGACCGGCCCGGTGACGACGTTCGGCACGAACCTGCATGCCGCCCGCCTGCCACGCCGTTCAGGTCAGCAACGGGCATCGCACCTTGCAATCGCTCCGGACCACGAGTTTGCAGATACGTTACCCCGCGACTCTCTCGAACGTATCCGCATTGGTCTGGACGGCATGTGCCCATCCAGACTCCGATGATCGTGAGCCTTGCCGAGGCGCCTGGCTGGTAACGACATGCCATACCGTCTGCAGCGTGCCGTCACGCAGCATGCCCGTGAAAGAACAGATCACGGTAACCCGGTCATTCGATATGCCGAAAGCGAAGTTGATGCAATCGCCAAACCAGACGCCCGAGACAGGCAGATCGTGACCGAAGAAGGCGCTGTCCTGCAACGCGGTGCTGAATACGCCACGAATGGCGCCCTCCTTGTCGTCGGTGATGGAAAGTGTGGAGCCGTATTGATTACGCCACGTACCGATCCAGTTCATAACGCACCTCCGGAGCACGCGATCACGCGCCAATGGGCCGAGCGTTCCAGGCGCCGGCGCCTTCTCGCGGCAATCGGGCTCGCAAAGCCGGCGCCGCGCATGGGCGAGCACCGTCGTGACAGAAAATCCTGGCGCGAATCCAGCAATAGTGATGCATCACCAGCGCCCACGGCGCCGGCATGACGATCAAAAAGTATAGACGCTCGTCGGATGATATGAGGCGGTGCATGTGGCGATCCGGCCAGTGCGGACGCTTGTGTTCCCCCACTTTGTTGACCACACGATGCCGTCCGGCACGAAGGCTCGCCTGCGTCGACATGAGCCGATCAAGGGGCCCGCACGTTTTCCCATTGCTGCTGCGGTCGCCACGACGGCGTCGGGAAGATGTCGAGCAACTTTCTCGCCTGAACCGCTTGGGGTTTCTGGATGAAATTCACGCGGCTCGCTCTGTCAACGCCCCGTCGTTGCAACGGTTATCTCGACGGCGGACAACAGAGCGCGCCGTCACGTTCCTGCCAGTCGGAAAATCGGGCCGGCGCCCGCGTGACGACGTGACCTGCTGCATGCCGCCACGCAGCATCGTCAACCACGGGCGCGCAACCAATCCCCGCCCGCCGTCCATGCATACTCAGTATGACTTGCCGCCCACCGTCGCCGATTCCAGTTCGCGCGTGATGATCTGCGTGCCGCCCACATCGGCGATCGACTTGACCATGCCGACACCCGGCGCGAGCCAGTCGTCCGCGATTGTCTTGCTGGTCAACGCCGGGTTGGTGAAGGTCTCCGTCGTGTGATAGTGGCATGCGTTCGCGAAGACCTTGCCGTTCCGGAGGCTGACCGTTTCGCGCGCGACGTAGGTCCGCTGGATCGAGACGGACGTTTGCGCGCCGCCGGACGGAAAGACGGGCGTATCGACATAATTCACCGTCTCGCTTCCCGTGAGCCCGATCGTCTCGACATAGGGCGGCGAGTTCACATCGCGCAACGCGAGCGTGCTGCCGCTGTAGACCTCGCCGCCGTAGTTCGTGCGCACGCCGTTGCCGACAAGATAGTAGTGGTTGGTCTGAATCGGCGAGCCGGTCGTGGTTTCGGCCTGCTGCGTGAGCGCCACGCCCTCGAACGTCGCCGGCGCGAAGGTCCGCGTGTACACGCCGTTGTCAACCGCCGGGCTCTGCGCCGTCGCTTGCGTGTACATGTGCAGTTGCACGGTATCGCCTTGCTGGTAGACCGGATCGCACTCGACGTTCGAGGCGGTCGGCGAACCCGAATTGCCGTCGGATGTGCCCGTCGTTGGCGTGCCGCCCGTCCCGCCGCTGCCGCCGTTGTTGGTCGTGCCCGATCCGCCGGACGCGGCGGGCGAGGAATTGTCGTCGCCACCGCCGCAAGCGGTCAGCGCCAGGCAGGTCAATGCAATCAGTGCAACGGCTTTCATCGGGATCACCTTCGGAACGAACAGGACGAACGCAGCCGGTGCGCGCGCATCGTGCCGCACGCACCGACCCTCACGAATCGGACATCAGGAATCAAGGCAATCGGCCGGCGGCCCTCGCCGGCCCGGCGACGTCAGTTGACCTGCAGCTGGCCACCGCGGCCCAGCCCGCCCTTGACGTCCTGCGCCTTGTAGCTGCGCAGCGCGACGACCATCTTGTTGTACGCATCGATGAACGCGACGACCGTCGCCTTGCCTTCCGGCGTCGCCGAGAAACCCGCCAGCGCACCCCCCACGCCGCCGCCGAACCCACCCAGCGCCGCGCCGTAGTTGGTCGCCGTCGAGCTGCCTTCCGACGCCGCGATCTGCACCGCCGAGCGCACGTCGAACAGCGTCAGCGTCACGACCGACGCCTTCGTCTGCAGGTGGCCCGCCACCGCCGCCACCGCGCTGTTGCCGATCAGCCCGCCGATCATGCTGCCGATCCCGCCGATCGGCGAATCGTTGATCACGATCTGCGGTTCCATGTAATAGTCGGCCGCGACACGCTGGCCCTTCTGCTGCTTCGAGCCCGCGCGGTATTCGCCCGAGTTGCGCTGCAGCTGCGTGATGCGCGACAGGCGCGCGTCGCTCTTCTGGTTGCCGATCGACGTGATCACGAAGCAGTTCGACTGCTGCACCGCCAGGCGCAGCAGCGGGTCGATCGTCGTCATCTTGGTCGCGCTGCCGAACGGGCCCCACCAGTCGGCATTGCGGCCGTCGTCGACCGCGATCGTGCCGAGCGGCGACGTGCAGCGCTGCAGTTGCGAATCGGCGCCGGCGCTCGCGCCGCCAGCCGCGGCGCCCGTCACGCCGGCGTTCTGCCCGCCGGGCGTCACCACGCCGCCGCAACCCGCGACGGACGCGCCAAGCGCTGCAACCAGCGCACCTTGAGTGAGACGTTGGAGAAGGTTGGTCTTCATTGTCGTTGTCGATCGATTAGAGTCGTTGTTCGGCTTATGCGTCCGTGCGAACTTCGATAAGCCCCCCGGCGTGGCGCGCGATGGTGGTCTCCCCGCGGCTGCCCCCGTTGCTCGATGCCCGGTCAGTAGTACCAGTACGTCTGCTGCCAGACGCCGTAGTACGGATAGCCCGAGTACCAGTAGCCGTAATAGACGTCACGCCATTGCGTGCGCCATTTCCAGTCTTCCTCGTCTTCCTTCTTGGCCTTGCGCGCGAGATCGAGCAGCTTTTTCGATTCCTTGTCGCCGCGGCCGGCCGCGATCGACAGCCACTTCTCCGCTTCGCGCGCATCCGAGCCCATTTCCTCGAGGCCGAACAGGTAGAAACTGCCGAGCGCCTTCTGCGCGTTCAGGTCGCCGCGTTCGGCGGCCTCGCGCATCCACTTGAGCGCCTGGTAGCTGTCCTGGCGCACGCCGTCGCCGCGGAAATAGCGCAGGCCGAGGTCGTAGGCGGCCTTCGGCTGGGTCTTCGCGGTCTGCTTGAGCGCGGCGATGCGCGGCTCTTCGCGGTCTTCCGCCTCGTCCCTTTTTTGATAGGAGACCTGATCTTTAGGGCGATCGGAACAACCTGTGTCGTCGCAGATCCGTACCGTGCCGGCAGTCACCGACGGATCCTGCGCGCACGCGGCCAACAGCAACAGCAGCCCCGGTGCGAGTAAACGGCGATACATGGGTATTTTCCTCACGTTTCATTGGCGCCGTATTGCTTCGCGCGCTCGCCCGCGAGCATGCCCCCGGCCGGTGCGGGGCGCGACGAACATCGTCCGCGGGCCCGCGTGCCAAGGCTCTCTCAGGTTCTCTTTTCGGCTTGAAACATCGTTGCAGCGTCTGACACGGCAGAAAACGGCACGCGGTAAACCCGCTCTTGTTCTGTCTCTTTAATCCACGCAATATCGATCGCTGCTTACTGGCTTCAAATGATACATATCGGTCTATCTAATAGTCAAGATGACTTGATAACCGGCTCGACAAGCGAAGATTGTCGGGGCGGAACGGCCATCAGACAGCGCCAGGAGGCCGATTTCATCGACCCGCATGATGCTAGAATAATCGGTCTATGCTGTTGAAATATCGAGGAGGAAGCCGTTCGTGCGAGCCAACAAACGCCAGCTGGTGGTAGACAAAGCGACCGAACTGTTCTCCAGGCATGGATTTCACCCGGTGGGCGTCGACTGGATCATCGACGATTCCGGTGTCGCGCGAATGACGCTGTACCGGCATTTTGCGAGCAAGGACGAGCTCATCCGCGAAGTGCTGGTCCAGCGCTACGACCTGATCGTCGGCAGCATCGACGCGCAGTTGCAGCACGTCGTCGATCCGGTCGAGCGCGTCAAGACCGTCTTCGACTGGTATGAAGCGTGGTTCCGCACACCCGAATTTGCCGGCTGCCTGTTCGAGCGTGCGCTGGCCGAATTCGGCACCGCTTATGCGCCGATCTCGGATGTCGCGATCCGCTATCGCCGCAAGATGGTCGAATGGATGGCCGAACTGATCGAAGCCGTCGTGCCGGCCGAAACCGCCAACCGGCTGGCGACCGTCTTCATGATGCTGCTGGACGGCGCCACGGTCGAAGCGCGGGCGTTCAACGATTCCGCGGCGGCCCAGCGCGCATGGCAAGCCGCGCATGCGCTGCTCGAACAGGCGATGCACGCGCCGGTCTCGCCTGCCGAAGGTGCCGGTCGCCCGACGTAACGCAACGTCGCGCGCCGTCGTATTGCAAGCAAACCGAGGTCGGAGGGTGCCGGGGAGGACGACATGCATGACCGGATGCGCTGGATCGGTTTCGCGATGGGTCTGGCGATCGCGTGTACCGGCTGCAAATCGGTGAATGTCAGCCGATATGAAATCCAGCACCGCGATCGAAACGGTCTCACGATCGTTGCGTTCACCACGGAAGACCTGGCATCGCTCGACCGAACGCTGTGGGCCGACCACGTCTACCTCCGCTACACCGTCACGCCGCTCACCATCCGCAAGCGATTCGATACGGGTGAACCCGCGCTCGACGACTATCCGTTTGCTGCGCGGCGGCTCGCCATCCGCGCCCCGTGTCCGGTCCCCACGTCGGACTTCTGTTCGTCCTGGTTCATTCCGTTCCACGATCGCGCGGGGCTGCACGGCCTGGACTATTTGTCGGGGCTCGATGCCAACGAACCCGCGCGCCTGACGTTGCGCATCGGCGGCGGGAGCATGGTCGGGGCCCGGCTGGTATCGAAGGAACACGCGATCGACGTCGACGTGGGCGACAGGGCGAAGCCGACCGGACCGTGAGGCCCGCCCCGGCTGCCGGCGCGGGAAACCGCCCGGGCGGGCACGGCCATTGCGCCTGCCGGACCCCGGGAGGCCCGCGATCATGAACGACAACGATTTGCTCCAGCCCGAGCCGACGGAACCGGACCCGAACGCGGTCACGTGGGTCCGGCGTCTCGGCCCCGGCCTGATCACCGGCGCCGCCGACGACGATCCTTCCGGCATCGGGACATACTCGCAGGCGGGGGCGCAATTCGGCTTCGAACTGCTGTGGTCGCTGCTGCTCACGTATCCGCTGATGACGGCGATCCAGCTGGTCAGCGCGCGAATCGGCCGCGTGACGGGCAAGGGCCTCGCGTCGAACATGCGCAAGCACTACCCGCCATGGCTGCTGTACGGAACGGTCGTACTGCTGATCACGGCCAACGTGATCAACATCGCGGCCGATCTGTCGGCCATGGGCGCGGCCGTCAATTTGCTGCTGCCCGGCCCACAACAGCTCTACATCGTGTGCCTCGGCGGCGTGTCGGTCGTACTGCAGGTTTTCGTCCCGTACGACCGCTATTCACGATTGCTGAAATGGACGGCGTTGACGCTGCTCGCCTATGTCGCGGTCGCCGTCATCGTGCCGGTCGACTGGGCCGACGTCGGTCGCGCGATCGTGCGGCCCCATGCGCAACTGAGCGCCGCCTACCTGACCACGGTCGTCGCCGTGCTCGGCACGACCATCAGCCCGTATCTGTTTTTCTGGCAGGCGTCCCAGGAAGTCGAAGAGTTGCGCTCCGTGCCGAACCAGCGGCCGCTGCAGCGCGTACCGCATCAGGCACCCGCCCAGTTGCGCCGGATCAGCTTCGACACGTGGTTCGGCATGGGCGTGTCGAACGTGATCGCCTTCTTCATCGTGCTGACGGCGGCGGCCACGCTCAACGCGCATCACATCGACGTCAAGACGTCGGCCGATGCCGCGCGGGCGCTCGAGCCGCTTGCCGGTCACTTCGCATACGTGCTGTTCGCGCTCGGCATCGTCGGCACCGGCCTGCTGGCGCTGCCGGTGCTCGCGGGATCGGCCGCCTATGCGGCCGCGGGCACGTTCCGCTGGCGCAACAGCCTCGCGCTGCAGTTGGGCGTCGCGCCCGAGTTCTATGCGGTGATCGTCTTGGCGATCGTCGGCGGGATCGCGTTTACGTTCATGCATTTCGACCCGATCCGCGCGCTTTACTGGAGCGCCGTCATCAACGGCGTGAGCGCCGTTCCGATCATGGTCGTGATGATGCTGATGGCGAGAAGCAAACGGGTCATGGGCGAGTTTGCCGTCAGAGGCGCGCTTGCATGGGGCGGATGGATCGCGACGCTCGCGATGGCGATCGCGGCGATGGGCGTGTTCGTGCCGGGATGAAACCGGCAGCGCGAATGCCGCGGCTCGCGCTCACTCCAGTTCGCCCGTACTCAGTGCGGCGCCGACCGCACGGCGCAGCACGTCCGCGAGCCGCTGGTTTTCGTCGATGCGGGCCTGTTCGATCGCGACGTCCTCGGCGTTGCCCGTGCGGCGCGCCCATTCCTGACGCTCACGCGCAAAAATCATGCGCTCGTGAACCGCGCGGATCGCCCCCCATATCGCATCCTCCGCTTTCTGGGCTTCCGCGTCGTCGAGGGAAAGCGCGGAGAACGCATGCCCGGTATGGCAACGGTATCGCAACGGACGATCGTCGCGCATGCGCCAGAGCACGCCGTTGCAACTGGGGCACGTGAGGGCGGAACGCGTGCCGATTTCGTCAAGCAGTCCCGGATCGACGAGGCCGCCCTCGGCAATCCGGCTCTCATGGTCGAGGTCGCGCAAATCTGCCATTTTTCGCTGCTCCTTCGCACGTGCGCCGTAGACCGCTGCATGAAGGGTCCGCGGCAGTTCTTCCGCCGTCGCGACCGCATCGGCTCCCGCCGCGGCCAGTGCGCTGCGCGGCATCGACGGCGCTTCGCATTCATCGGGGTCCTGAACGATGCCGTAGCCGCCCCGTGCGCGAATCGCCGCCAGGCCGGCCGCGCCGTCATCGAGGTCGCCGCTGAGCACCACGCCGATCGCACCGGCGCCATATTCGCGTGCGGCGGAGCGAAACAGCGGGTCGGCGGCCGGGCGGGCGAAGTTCTCGGCGGCCGTATCGAGCAGCCACAGGTCGCCGCCGCGCACGATCATGTGCCGGTCGGGCGGCGCCACGTAAATTCTGCCCGCCTCCGGCGATTCCCCGTGTAGCGCCTCGCTTGCATCGAGCCTGCCCCATCGCGACAACAACTCGGGCAGGATCGTCCGATGTCGACCAATGTGCTGCACGATGCAAATCGGCACCGGAAAATCCGCGGCAATGCCGGCTACCAACGTCCGGAGGACCGGGAGACCGCCTCGGGACGACGCAATTACCACGATATCTCGACGATCCATAGCGCCCCCTTTGCGGATAGCGCCGCAAATCGGGTTCCTGAGCCGAAATTCCGTCACGGGCGGTAGCAGACGAGGCAATGCGGGTCGGATGGCGGTTGATGCAACCCGCCGACGGGAACGCGCGGCGCGAACCGCGGCGCGAGCGACCCGCGACGCACGCGCGGGTCGTCACCGGGCGGGCTTAGTGCGTGTCGCCGAGCGCGGCAAGCAACATCCCGAAATCCAGCGGTTTGGACAGGTGAGTGTCGAAGCCGGCCTCCGCCGCGGCCCGGACATCGTCCTGGCGATTACGGCCCGTCAGCGCAACGGTCCGGAGCGTGGCCCAGCGGGGATCGGCCTTGATGTGGCGAATCAACTCATAGCCGTCCATGTCGGGCAGCCCGATGTCGGACACGATGGCGTCGACAGGCGTCTCCGGCAACCTCTCCAGTGCCTCGGCCCCGCTTTTCGCGGCCGTGACCGTTGCCCCCGCGAGTTCCAGCAGCGCCGTGAGCGACAGCGCCGTCTCCTGATCGTCCTCGACCAGCAGCACGCGAAGGCCGGCGATACTCCCCTCCGCCGCGCCGTTGCCGGAAGACACGACGCGCTCGTCGGATGCGGCCGGCAGCCATACCGTCATCGTGGTCCCCCTTCCCTGGCCGTCGGATGCCGCGGCGATCCGGCCGCCGTGCATTTCCACGAGTTGCCGAACGAGCGCCAGCCCGATTCCGAGCCCGCCGCGGGTCCGGTCGCGCGGCGCCTGCCGGAACATGTCGAACACATGCGGCAGCGTATCGCCGTCGATCCCCTGCCCGTCGTCGATCACGTCGACACGCAGCATCCGCCCTTCATGCGCGAGACGCACGACGATCTCGCCATGCGATTGCGTGAACTTGAGCGCGTTGGACATCAGGTTCCAGAAGATCTGCTCGCAACGCACCGGATCGGCGAGCGCGATGGCCGGCTCCGTCGGCAATTCCGTTTTCAGGACCAGGCCGCGCGCGTGCACGTCGCGCTCGCAGGTATCGGCGATACCGCGCAACATCGCCGTCAGGTCGACGCGGCCCAGCTCGAGCGCGAGCTTGCCGGTCTGGATGCGCGACAGATCGAGCAGGTCGTCGATGATCTGCGCCTGGGCGCGCACGGCCTGCCGAATCGAATCCGCGGCTTCGCGCACGGCGGGAATGTCGCGCGTCTCCGGCAGGCGCGGCAGCATTTCCGACTTGACGCCGATCAGGTTGAGCGGATGCCGCAGCTCGTGCGACAGCACGGCGATGAACTCGTCCTTTAGCTGATTCGAACTGAGCGCCTGCTCGCGGGCCGCCTGCTCCCGCGCGAGCGCTTCGCGGTTCGCGTCGTCGCTCTGCTTGCGCAGCGTCATGTCGCGCACGATCTTCGCGAATCCGTTGAACGACGTATCGGAAATCGGCGTAACGACGCCGCTGCAGAAAATCCGGCGCCCGTCCTTGGTCCGGTGCCAGCGCTCGTCGTCCGCGCGGCCTTCCCGGGTCGCAACTTCGCGCTCGCGCATCGGCACGAGCGCCTGTCGATCGTTGGGTTCGTAGATCAACTCCACGTCCTGGCCGATCATCTCTTCTTCCGTATAGCCGAAGATGCGTTCCGCCCCGGCGTTCCAGCTCACGATCGCGCCGTTGCCGTCCTGGATGATGATCGCGTAGTCCTTGGTCGACTGCGCGACCAGGCGCAGGCGCTGCTCGCCCGCGCGAGCCGCCTCTTCCGCATGATGCCGGTCGGTGATGTCGATCAGCGTGATCACCGCGCCGTCGATGTGGTCGTCCGCCGTGCGGTAGGGCAGCAACCGCATCAGATACCACCGGCCGGCCTCGCTCTCGATCTCGCGCTCGATCAACCGCAGCGACTGAAACGACTGCCGGACATCGTCGGCCAGCGTCGGATACCGCAACGCGTGGGTAATGTGGAACAGCGACCGGCCCAGGTCCGTATCGATCAGATTGAAAATGGCCGTCGCGTTCGGCGTAAACCGCTTGACGCGGATTTCCTTGTCAACGAACACGGTCGCGATCTCGCTCGACGCGATGATGTTGTGGAGGTCGTCGTTCGCCTTCGCGGTGTCTTCGATCCTTGCCTGCATTTCGGCGTTGGCCGTGGTCAACTCCTCGTTGACCGATTGCAGTTCCTCCTTGCTGCTTTCGAGCTCCTCGCTCGTGGAGCGCAATTCTTCGTTGATCGCCTGCAGCTCCTCGTTCGACGCCTTCAGTTCCTCGACCGACGTTTCGTACTGCTCGATGATCGTCGCCAGTTGCTCGCGGCTGTGCTGCAGCTCCTGTTCGAGCTGAGCCAGCACCGGATCCTGCCCGCTCGTCTCGGCCTGATCCTCCTCGGTCATGCGGCCGGCCACCTCGTCGAACACGACGAGGAGGAATTCCGCATTCGCGACCTTGTCGTGGAACGGCCGAACCGTCATGTTGATCCACGATACGCGCGTGTCGTGCGCCCACTTGACCCGGCGCGCTTCCACGCTCGTACCCGTTTGTAGCGCGCGGAAAATCGCGGTGCGCAAATCGAGCCGCAGATCCGGCAGCACCAGCGTCATGATGTTGCTGGACAGCTCGCCGCCGACATGCCTGAGGAAACGGCCGGCGTTATCCGACAGATGAACGACGTTCGATTCCTTGTCGATGATGACGCTCGGCGGCGAATACGTTTCGAGCGCGCGCTGGTGCAGTTCCGCATAGGAGAAATTGCGCTGTGCCGGGCTGGTCGGCACCCGCAGCGGGGGCTGCGGCGCGGCCCGCTCGTCGGATGCACCCGACTCGACCTGGAACAGCGGCGGAAAGCCCGTGACCGGCTTCGCGCGATGCGTGACGACGCGGGCGCGGTAAATCCGGCGCTTCTTGTCCACGACGGCAAACAGATCGTCCGCCGCGTCGGCCGATTCCGCGGTGCCGAGGAACAGGTAGCCGTTCGGACGCAGCGCGAAATGAAACAGCTCGAGGATTTGCCGCTGCACCGCCCGCTCCAGATAGATCAGCACGTTGCGGCACGAGATCAGGTCGAGATGCGAGAACGGCGGATCGCGCAGCAGGCTGTGCGCGGCGAACAGAATGCGCTCGCGCACCGCCTTGGCGATCACGTAATGTGCGCCGTCCCGCGTGAAATACCGCTGCAGCAGCGCGGCGGGCACGTCGCTCGCGATCGAAAGCGGGTAGGAGCCGGTGCGCGCGCGGACGATCGCCGCCTCATCGATATCGGTCGCGAATACCTGGATGGCCTGGCTCGACATCGCGGCCTCGCGCGCCCGCGCCAGCAACAGCGAGATCGAGTACGCCTCTTCCCCGGTCGCGCATCCGGCTACCCACACGCGCACCTGCTCCTCGCCGGATTCCGACGCGAACAACGAGCCGATCACTTCCTGTTCGAGGAAATCGAACGCTTCGCGATCGCGGAAGAACTGGGTCACGCCGATCAGCATGTCCGCCAGCAGCGCGTTTGCTTCCTCCGGCGCGGCACGCAGGAAATCCCGGTACGCGAGGAGATCGCGCTGGCCGTTGACCTGCATGCGCCGTTCGATACGCCGCAGCACGGTCGCCCGCTTGTACAGCCGGAAATCGTGGCCGGTGCGTACCCGCAGGTGCATCAGAATGTCGGAAAGCGCCCGCTCCGGATCGTTGACCGTCGGCCGATCGACGTGGTGCAGCGATTGCGCGAATTCGACGCTTTGCTGCTCGATGCGGCGCGCATTCGACCAGAGTTCGAGCAACCGTTGCGGCATGTCGGCCACCGGCAGCACGATATCGACGCGCGCCATGGCAATCGCGTGCTGCGGCATCTCCGCATACTCGGCGTCATCCGGTGTCTGCGCAAGCGTGATGCCGCCCGCCTCCTTGATGCGGCTCAAGCCCGCCGCGCCGTCGGAGCCGGTGCCCGACATCACGATGCCGATCGCGCGCCAGTCGTGCGCGTCCGCCAGCGTCCGAAAGAAGTGGTCGATCGTGAATGGGGCATCATCGGACTGGCCCCGGCTATGACAGCGAAGGCAGCCGTCCGACATCTCGAGTTGCATGCCCGGCGCGATCACGTAGATGTGGTTCTTTTCGATCGGCACCGTGGACGTCACCTGATGCACCGGCATGCCCGTCGTGCGCTGCAGGACGCTGTCCATGTGGCTGACCTGTTCCGGCGCGAGATGGACGACGACGACGAACGCCATGTCCATGCCCGTCGGCGCGCTCTCGAAAAAGGTCTGCAAGGCCGTCGTACCGCCTGCCGATGCGCCGATGCCCACGACCGGAAACGACAGATCGCTCTTCAACGTGGCGGGCGATGAAAGCCGCTCCTTGCGCGCAGGCGCTTGCCGTGCCATTGAATTCTCCTGATGGTGTTGTGGGGCATCGTGTGCCGACCGCCGATCGATACCGGGTCGCATCGCCCTCGTCCGGGTCGGGGCGTCCCACGCTCCTCCGTGATGCTTCCCCTGCGCCTCCGTGCGCATTGTACGGCACCGGCAAGCGCCGGACCGCCGCTGACCAAGGGCTTGCGATCCCCCATGCGGCGGATCACCGACGGCGTGTGCGCGCGGGACAGCGGGAACCGGAACGATGAAACGGCTGCACCTGCTCGGCTCCGTCCCGCAACGATGCCTCGCCCGCTTTCATCTCGCCTGCGATGTCGCCTACACCGCCGTCAGGATGCCGTGCAGGACCGCCGCGCCTGCGCGCAGGCGTGTCACCGGAACGTCATTCGTGCCGACATACCATCCCCATCGGTCCGCAAGACGCGATGCCGCTCCACGACCGCGAGCGGGAACGAATCGTGCTCATCCGTCGACGGCGCGGACCTAATTTATTTTCTTTGACGAATTCCGTATTACCAGCGAATATTCGCGTCGATCAAGCGGTTAGTACCGCTCACAACACAACGACACGATGCTCGCTCATGCAGTCGGGGACATTACGCTGCTTCGCCAACAGATACTGGATCGAAGGGGAAGAAATGACGCCGTTTTCGCAGGATGTGAGCATCAAGCAAACTGCCGCCGTAGCCAGGGCAGCCACTCCATCGCCCGTTTTCTGGAAGGCGGGGCCGCTCGTCGAAGCCGTTCCGCCCGAGCCGAAATCGACGACCCCGGACCTGCGCGATTTCTTTGCCGCCGCCGCGCTGCAGGGCTTGCTGTCGCGCGACGCCGGGCGCAACGTGTCGTCGATCGCCGACTACGAATCGAAGCGCGCGGTCAGCGCCTACCGGCTCGCCGACGAAATGCTGAAAGCGCGCTGAACCCGCACGCCGGCCGTCATCCGGCTCGCGCGGCGTCGCGGGCAACCTGGGCCGCCACGTTCGCCCGGGCGCTAACGCACCGGCCGTTCAGTTGCCGCCCAACCGTGCAACGATTGCGCCGACCGGCCGCGCCAGCAGAACGACATTCAGCACGACGACGACCGCAGTCGCGCCGCGTGCTGCGCAGCGCGCGATGCGCCCGCTCGTGAACGCGCCCATGACGTCACGTCGGCCGCAGAAGTACACCAGCGCCAGCATCGGTACCGGCAATACGACGGACAGCACGACCTGGCTGATCACGAGCGCCTGCATCGAATCCACGCCCATCCCGACGACGACGAACGCGGGCGCCATCGTGACGAGCCGGCGCAGCCAGACCGGAATCCGGAACCCCACGAAGCCCTGCATGATCATCTGTCCGGCCATCGTGCCGACCACGGAACTCGAGATGCCGGCGCTCATCAGCGACACGAGGAAACAGGTCGCGGCGGCCGGGCCGAGCAACGGCGTCAGCATCCGGTACGCGGTTTCGATCTCCGCGACATCGCGATGGCCGGCATGAAACGCCGCGCTCGCCATCACGATCATCGCCATGTTGATCGCGCCGGCGACGGACAGCGCGACGACCACCTCGCGATCCGAGAACCGCACCATCATCCGGCGCCGCGCGCGATCGAGCCCCGACGCGCGTCGCTGCGTGAGCCCGGAGTGCAGAAACAGCGCATGCGGCATGATCGTCGCGCCGACGATGCCGACCGACACCGTCAACGCGTCGCCGCGCGGCCATTCCGGCACGACGGCATGCCAGCCGACTTCGGCCCACGCGACCGGCGCAATGAACATCTCGGCGAGATAGCAGAGACCGGTCACGCCGACGAACACGCCCACGGCGATTTCCATCGGCCGGAACCCGTTCCGGTCGGCCAGCAGGATGGCGTAGGTCGCGAGCGCCATCACGAACATTCCGGCGAAGGTCGGCAGGTCGAACAGCAGCGACAGCGCGATCGCGCCGCCGAGAAATTCGGCCAGCTCGGTCGCCATCGCGGCCAGCTCGCTCGCGACCCACATGCCGACGACCACCGGCCGCGGGAAATGCAGGCGGCAGAGCTCCGCGAGATTGCGACCGGTGACGATGCCGAGCCTCGCGGACAGCGACTGGAACAACATCGCGATGCCGTTCGCCATCAGCACGACCCAGAGCAGCGTGTAACCGAACTGCGCGCCGGCCCGGATGTTCGTCGCGAAATTGCCGGGGTCCATATACGCGACCGACGCGACGACCGCCGGCCCCGCGAACGACAGCGCCGCCAGCGGCCCGCGCCGCCGGCCGGCCAACCCCTCGCGCATGTCCGTCGCGGTGCGCTCCGTCGCCGCGTTCCTGTCGAGCGTCGCCATCCGTACTCCTTCACGAAAGCGGCATCGTGCGCCCCCCGCGCGATCCATCCCGCGTACCGCCGACACACCGTGCCGCACCGCCTCCGTGCCGGCGCGACACGGGCCATGCAGCCGAAATGACAACCGCTTGAAAATCCGGCGACGAGGGGGGCGGGCTACGCGACGCGTGCTCGCGCTGCCGCCGTCTCGGCCCTTGTCGCATGCCGCGCCGTTGCGTCGGCGGCCGGCCGCCGCGCCCGCGGAAAGCAGCCCCGCCGCGAGCCGATCGCGGTTCCGTCGCGCCGCGCCGGCCGATGCCGGACAGACCGATGCCCGTTGCCCGACGCACGCGTGTCGTGCAGCGAACGATGCCGTCACCCGCGGCATGCCGCTCGCGCACAGCCCGCACCGGACAGCATCGCGCATGCCCGGGATCGTCGGCCGTGGGATCGAATCGTGCTGATTCGAGCCGGCGAATGTCGCGCAACCCTTTTCCACGGAGATGCCATGTTCATCCACAACACACGGCTTCAGTACACGGTGCGCGTGGGCGCGCCGAATCCCGGGCTCGCCAACCTGCTGCTCGAGCAGTTCGGCGGCCCGCAGGGCGAACTTGCCGCCGCGATGCGCTATTTCACGCAGGCGATCACCGAGGAAGATCCGGGCCGCAAGGACATGCTCCTCGACATCGCCACCGAGGAGCTGAGCCATCTCGAAGTGATCGGCTCGATGGCCGCGATGCTGAACCGCGGCGCCAAGGGCGAACTGGCCGAAGCGGTCGACGAACAGGCGGAGCTGTACCGCAAGCTGCACGGCGCCGGCAACGACAGCCACGTGACGCAGGTGCTGTACGGCGCGGGCGCGCCATTGACCAATTCGGGCGGCGTGCCGTGGTCGGCCGCGTACATCGACACGATCGGCGAGCCGACCGCCGACCTGCGCTCGAACATCGCGGCCGAAGCACGCGCGAAGATCATCTATGAACGGCTGATCAACGTCACCGACGATCCGGACATTCGCGACGCGCTCGGCTTCCTGATGACGCGCGAGGTGTCGCACCAGATGTCGTTCGAGAAGGCGCTGTATGCGATCACCGCGAATTTCCCGCCGGGCAAGCTGCCGCCCAAGACGCCGTATGACCACGTGTACTTCCGGATGCAGCCGGACGCGGCGCCGCTGGTCGGACCGTGGAACCACGGCGGCGAACTCGAGATCCGGCCCGGCGAGCCGGCGGTCGATGGCGGCAGCGGTATTCCGGAAGGCATGCTCGACGCGCAGCAGGCGGACGCCATCGAAGCCATGGCGCAGCGACTCGCCTCCGATCCGAACAGCGACCCGGTGACGGGCGCCGAACTCGGCGCGGGGCCGCCGGCGCCTCAGGGCCGCAAGCCGGGCAAGCCGGACGGCGCGTGAGCAGGGGCGCGCTGGCGCGCGATCGTGATTCCGGCGCGCCGGCGAAGCGACATGACGCGCGCGCCGGATGCATCGCCGCACGTGCGGCCGCGCGTCAGGCGCCGGCTTCGTCGGGCTCGGTCTGGTCGCTCTGGTCGGCCATCAGGTACTGGATGACCAGCGTCGGATCGGCAATGTCGAGGATCAGGCGGCGCATCACGCGCTTGCGCATATGGTCGTCATCCAGCGTCCACGGCCCGGCCGCGTCGCCGAGGTAGCGGCCGATCGCGCCGCGATTGTCGCCGTCGAGCGGCAGGCCGAGCCGCGCGGCGAGCAGGCCGGCGATGACGTCGTCGAGTTCGACGTGCAGCGGCCTGGAATCGATCGAAAGTTCGAGTTTCATGGTCGGTCTCGCAAACACGAAAAAAGCGGCGCGACGCGCCCCCCGCTGTCGCGCGCGCCGGGCAAAGCCGCTCCGGCCAGCGGCTGTTCGACGATCGCAGGCGAGCCCGCGACGCAGGTCAGTAGCCGAGGTCGGGCGCGGCGGCCGGCTCGGCGCCGTCCTCTTTCGGCGCTTGCGCGACGGTCGCATCGGTCGTCAGCACCAGGCTCGCGATCGATGCCGCGTTCTGCAGCGCGGTCCGCGTGACCTTGGTCGGATCGACCACGCCCGCATCGACCAGATCGCCGTACTCGCCGGTCGCCGCGTTGTAGCCGAAGTTCCCTTTGCCTTCGAGCACCTTCGAGATCACGACCGACGGTTCGTCGCCCGCGTTGGCCGCGATGACGCGCAGCGGCGCTTCCAGCGCACGCAGCACGATCCGGATGCCGGCATCCTGGTCCGCGTTCGCGCCCCGGATGTCGGACAGCGCCGCGCGCGCACGCAGCAGCGCGACGCCACCGCCCGGCACGATGCCCTCCTCGACCGCGGCACGCGTCGCATGCAGCGCATCGTCGACGCGGTCCTTCTTCTCCTTCATTTCCACTTCGGTGACAGCGCCGACCTTGATCACCGCCACGCCGCCCGCGAGCTTCGCGACACGCTCCTGCAGCTTCTCGCGATCGTAGTCGCTCGTCGCTTCGTCGATCTGCGCGCGAATCGCCTTCACGCGCGCGTCGATGCGCGCCGCATCGCCCGCGCCGTCGATGATGATCGTATCGTCCTTGCGCACCTCGACGCGCTTCGCACTGCCAAGATCCTCCAGCGTGGCCTTGTCGAGCTGCTTGCCGGTTTCCTCCGAGATGACCGTCGCGCCGGTCAGGATCGCGAGATCTTCCAGCATCGCCTTGCGCCGGTCGCCGAAGCCCGGCGCCTTGACGGCGGCGACCTTCAGGATGCCGCGCATCGAATTCACGACGAGTGTCGCGAGCGCTTCGGCCTCGACGTCCTCGGCGACGATCAGCAGCGGCTTGCCGGCCTTGGACGCCGCTTCGAGGATCGGCAGCAGATCGCGGACGCTGGAAATCTTCTTGTCGTGCAGCAGAATCAGCGCATCGTCGAGATAGGCCGCCTGCTTGGCGGGATCGTTGATGAAATACGGGCTCACGTAACCGCGATCGAACTGCATGCCCTCGACCACGTCGAGTTCGTTCTCCATCGACTTGCCGTCCTCGACGGTGATCACGCCGTCCTTGCCGACCTTCTCCATCGCATCGGCGATGATCTTGCCGATCGCGTCGTCCGAGTTCGCGGAAATCGCGCCGACCTGCGCGATTTCCTTGTGGGTCGAAATCGGTCGGGACAGCTTGCGCAACTCGTCGAGTACCGCGCCGACGGCCTTGTCGATGCCGCGCTTCAGATCCATCGGGTTCATGCCGGCCGCGACGTGCTTCATGCCTTCCTGCACGATCGCCTGCGCGAGCACGGTGGCGGTCGTGGTGCCGTCGCCGGCCACGTCGGCCGTCTTCGACGCGACCTGCTTGACGATCTGCGCGCCCATGTTCTCGAAGCGGTCCTTCAGCTCGATTTCCTTCGCGACCGACACGCCGTCCTTCGTGATCACGGGCGCGCCGAAGCCGCGCTCGATCACGACGTTGCGGCCCTTCGGACCGAGCGTCACCTTCACCGCATCGGCCAGCACGTTCACGCCCTTGACGATCTGCTGGCGCGCGCCATCGCGGAATTTCACGTCTTTTGCAGTCATTTTCTTGCTCCGGATACAGTCGTTGAACGGGATGCCGCGCGCACCGGGTACACACCCGTGCGACGCGGTCGAATCGGCATTCAGGCCGCTTTCCTGGCGGCCGGTGATTCGGGTTCGAGTACGCCCATGACGTCCTCTTCGCGCATCACGAGCAGTTCCTCGCCGTTCACCTTCACGGTCTGGCCTGCATATTTGCCGAAGAGAACCTGGTCGCCGACCTGGAGCTGCAGCGGGCGCTGCGAGCCGTCCTGCAGCAGCCGGCCGCTGCCGACTGCAATCACTTCACCCTGCTCGGGCCGTTCGGCGGCCGAATCGGGAATCACGATGCCGGAGGCCGTCGTCCGCTGCTGTTCGATTCGCTTGACGATAACCCGGTCGTAGAGGGGACGAATCTGCATTTTCATCTCCTGAGCGATGAGATCACCTGGAAAAGGGAATCCGCTGGCGCCTGCACGCGCAAAGACCGCGATGCGCCGGCGTGCCATCGATTGGCGAAAAGCGAAATAGTGGCGTGGGCAGCGCGCTTCAAGAGGGTGACGCGCGCCCGATATGTAACAAAATGTTTCATCGCGAAACCGGCGCGCGCACGACCGGCGGCTGTCTCCCGACGCTCCGTCGCGAGCGGCAACACGACCTCGACGACCGCCGCTCCGGGCCGCGCGAATCGTCGTGCAACGATGCTTGAAATCCGCGCGTCCCATCCTATTTTGGTATCGCTCAAGCAGCCGCGGCTTACGCGCTGCGTGTTTCGATTTGTTTGTCAGCGAGATCTTTCGCGGATCGACGAACTGGAGCGCGTGGTCCGGTTCGTCCTCCGTGCGAGGTCCAACCGGGAGCGAATCATGAACGATCCTTTCTTCATCTTCGATCGGCTGCCGGAGGTCGGCCGCCGACCACGACGCGTCGCCCGCGTCGTCAAGGGTTTGCCGACCGGCCTGCGGATAGCGCGCAACGGCACGGGTCGCTTCGCGTCGATCGGCGCGTGGGTACGCGGCGCGCGCAAGCCATTCGCGTTGCGTCGCGCGGCCCAACCCGCCGCGATCGGCCGACCGAAGCCGCCGCGCCGCCGCGTCGCCACGCCAGGACGGGTGCTGCACCACATTTCATTTTTCGGCGTTGCGCCCGCGCGTGGCGGTTTCGTACGCGACGGGAGGCGGCCATGCTGAGCCCGCATGAATTCGCGACGCTGATGCTGGTGTGCCAGGCACCAGATCAACTCGACATGAACCGCGCCGAACTCGATGCGTTGCTCGAACGACAACTCGTCATGCTCGAACATGGCGCACCCGGCCGCCGGCGCGCGTACCTGACGAAGAAGGGCCGATCGATTCTCCACGCGCTCGGGGCCGACATCGCTTCCCGCGGGCGTCGTCACGAGGCCGCGGCAGCGCGCGACCATCCATACGACGCGCCCGTCGCGCTGTCGGACGACGCCGGGTGACCCGGCGTTCGAATCAGCGGCGCGGCTACCGACGTGCGTGCGCGATCATGCTCGATGCACGCGGTATCCGCGCAAGCGCGCCGCCAATACTGAAGCTCGCGTTTCGTCGACGACCCTGGCGGCGGTCGTCGAACCCGCAGCCGACAGCCGCGGCCAACGACGAAGGCGCGATGCATGCTCCGGCGGGCAACCGCCGTCCGGATCACTGCATCGATGCGCCGCCCGCCCCTACTTGTCGATACGAACCGATATGCCCGATGCGCTGTAAAGCGCGGTGGCGTTGTACCCGTCCACGACCACCGAATCGAAGCGCCCCTGAAGTTGGCTGCTGTCGACGAGCGAAACGACGTCACCGACCTGCGGCGCGAGACCCGCGGCGAACCGGACGTGCAGCGTGCCGCCGGCAAGCGTCGTCATCCCTGCCACCGCGAGTCGTCCGGCGTCGCCGGCGCCACGGTCGAGTTCCAGCGTACCGCCCTTCAACTGCGTGTAGCGGCCGTTGATGTTCGCGCGCGCCGCGGCCTTGATCGCCACCGTGCCGCCGCCGACATAGACGTCGCCGGCACCGAACGCCTGCGGCGATCCCGCCGCGAGCGTTCCGCCCCGCACTTCCGTGCCGCCGCGATAGGTGTTCGCGCCGGCAAGCGTCAGCGCGCCCGTGCCGGCGAACGTCAGCTTGCCGTCGCCGCCGATATCGTTGCGCCAGGTATCGGCTGCATTGAATCCGCCGAGCGAAGCATCCATCGTCACACTGACGTTGCCGGCAAAATTCGCGTACCCGTCCGCGGCGGCGAACAGGTTGAGCCGGCCCCATCCCTCGGCGTCGTCGAGCAGCGGATAACCGGACGCCAGCGCCGTCGTCTTCAGCACGACGCGTCGCTGGTCGGCGCTCAGATACGGCAGACGCGTCTCGAGCAGCACTTCGGCCCCCTTCGGCACGACTGCGCCGTTGGTGGTGGTGCCGATCGGCGCGAAGCCGAACGTGAGTCGGCGCGCGTAATTGGCCCGATTGGCGGCCGGGTCGGCAAAGCGGTCGCTCGACGCCGTACCGGCATGCGCGGCGGCCAGGAACGTGGCCGGCGTGGTGCGGGTCAGCGAATACAGCGTTGCATGCGCCTGCTGGAAGGCCGTCTGCTTGAGCGTCGCGTTGGCCGGATCGACGAGGTTCGCCGCCACCACCGCCTGGGCAAGTATCCGGCCGCCGATCACGTCGAGCGGCGAATGCATGCCGGCGAGGATGCGGTTCTCGCCGAGTTCGAGCCCGCGGCTGATCATTTCCTGGAAACGTTCGGGAATCACGTACGCCATCGCGAGCGCGTCACGCATGCCTTCCGCGGAATGCCCGCTCGGAAAACCGCCGTCCGTGGCCGGCGTGGTGCTTTCTGCCGGTACGAGCGTCGGCGCGACGACGACGCTCGTGCTCCACCGATACGGACGCGCATATTTGTAGAAGCGTTTCGCCGGCTCCGTCGAGCCGTTGTTTCCCATCGTATTGATGAAATCGACGACGGAACCGAACCCGGCATTCGCGCTGCCGCCGACGCCGGTGTTGTTGCCCGTATCGTTGTAGAGCTTCGTCGTCGCGTCGGCCGGCACCGACGTGATGCTCGTCGTCTGCTGCGCCGCGCCGCGCCACGCGTCGGTGAGCGGCCCCATGCCGTCCGACACGCTATAGCCCTTGCCGCGGCGGTCGTCGTAGTACGCGGCCTCGGCCTGCGCGGCGGTACGCTGCGACGTCGCGTCGACCACATACTGGACATTCGCGTTCAGCACGGCCGGGTTCAGCGCTGTCCCGCCCGGCGTACCGTCGTTCGGAAGACCGGTCCACAGCGACGGCGCCACCGCCGGAAAACCGCCGGCCGCAGGTGCGCTCGTCCCGGCATCGACGAGGTCGGTCAGCGGCTGCCACAGCGCACGGAAGCCGTTCAAGACGCGCACGCCGGCGTTCGTGCTCATCGTGGCGTAACGCGCATCGCCGCGCTGGTTGGTCGCCGCGTTGTCGACGAACGCCGGCACCGATGCCGGAACCGGGGCGCTGTCCACGAAACCGGGGTCCGCGGGTGCTGCCGGCAGTTGCGCGACAACCGACGGCGGCTGGTTGCTGTCGACGTCGTCTCCGCCGCAAGCCGCGACAACGAAGGCTGCCGAAACGGCGATAGCGAAGGTGTGCAAGGCAATCCGGCGATGCGCTGACATGACTGGGCGGTTCCCGTGGAGTGTCGAGAAAGCGCGTACGATATAGTTAGTTTGTGAAAGATATGAGAAAGAGCCGAGAAAGTTCGGGGGAAGGCGATGTCGCGACACCGTCCCGCTCGTCGAGACGCGATGCGGTCCTGTCCTGCATCGGCGCTTCACACGACGCCGACGCATTCGTCGGCACGGAAAACCTGCCTGCCCGTCCCGCATCACGGACAGTTGTCGATCACGTAATACCGGGCCGACGTCCGCGCCAGCGTGTTCGAATAAAAGACGTTATCCACTCCTATGCTCTGGTTCGCTCCGTTCGCGTGCCTACCTCGCGCAGAACAGCCTCGCCGACCGCGCACGCAGCCAGTTGTCGTTCTACGAAATCACGAATGGTCAGCACTTCGATGCATTCCTGTCCGTGGCCGGTTTCGATACACGCTTCATCCCGGCTCACTACTCCTATCTCCAGGCGCCCGACCTGATGTGGGATCACCTGACGCGCGGGACGCCGTTGCCGCCGATCGCGAGCGCGCCCGCCACGAATGCGATCCAGGTCGCGAACGGCGTCGTCGATATCCCGCGCTGACGGGGCAACGCTGCGGCCGGCCGCCTGTCGCGCATCCATCGGGATGCGGCGCACGGGCGGCCGGTACGGGTTCGGTCCAGCATCCCCGCCGGCGCAGGTCTCGGCAGAGCCGATAGACGCGCGACACGGTTCCGCGAAATAGCGTGTCGCACTCGCTCGGGCGCGCGCGATGGCGTCGAGCCGGTCCGCGCGCAGCATGCGCTTCGCGCCCGGTACGGCCAGCGCGCGGTTGCGGTTGATGCATGCCGCGCCATGCGGAGGCGATGACGCACGACCGCAGTCAAACAACGCCCGTGTCCCTGTCCGATTCGACCGGCAAGCCAAAGTCTGTATTCATCGCGCCGCTCGACGACAGTAAAAAGACCATAGAAATCGCGCCACGGAACAAGTGCTCGACAACATCGGCGGCTCACCCACGCGCAGGCCCTTGCCAGTTGGAGCCTGGACGAATGCCATCGCCGCCCGACGCCCCCAACCTTCACAATTCATTTAACTTTGAATCGTGGCTGTGTCCCGGGGCAATACCAGCAAGGCTTTGCGCTCGATCCCCTAAAACCAAACTTCCCTTACCCCAGTCCGAACACTAAAAAAACACTAAAAAGCGGACGCGACGAAACCTCATATCCGGCGAGCGTTGGAAGTCGGCAGCATCCGAACTACTCGTCTCTTCGATGCCATCAGTTGCCGCAACGCGTGCCCACCCGACTATCCGAGAACGGCACGCCGAACACTGGCAGTCTGGCGAACAGTGATGCAATCCCGCGAGGTGGCATCGGTGAACAATGGCTGACGTTGTATCAGCCGATTTTGACAACCCGCTCGTCTCCGGTGACCCCGCCCTCGGAATTCGAAGTTTCACGCAACTTGTCCAGCACTTCCTGATAACTCTCATGCAGTGCCGGCCAGTCCACGCCAGGCTCAAGTGCCGCTGGATCAAGCCGACCAGAAGTCACAGCAAGGCGCACTGCCGGATGGCAGTGTCCGACTTTGGCCAACCAGCCAGCACATGCGAATTCCTCCCCTTGCCGTGATTGATGACACGCAAACATACTAGCGCCAAAATCCGGTCCCATGCCCCGGTGATCAGGGCACGTATCAGCCAGCTTTTCGGCTAGGTCGAGATCGAAGTTTGGAATATCTGCCGCGCCCGCGGCACGACGCCAGGGGCACGATGCACATGGTTTGCCAGGTGTTTTCATAATCCGGCGGCTTCGTCATAAACGACCGCTACATCGATGGCATACGCCGACACCACGCGTGGGCACTTCACCAGAGCCAATTCCTGAGCCTTTGCTTCTTGCTCGCGCCTCGGTCGGCTACAGTCGTTCCACATGTCTTGCCCTAGTTTTGCACTCGCGGAAATCATCGCTCGCCCTCCTATCGCACTGTGCCGTTCTGGCAGTGCCCACACCACATGCCTTTGCTCGCATTGCACAATGCTGGGCGGCCACAATACTGGCAACGGATCGAGATTGCTCCGAGATACATAGATAGCATTTCCTCGCTCAAAACCGGATCGTGTCAACCGGTACGTCAATCCCATGATGCATCAGGACTGCTTCACGGAAGGCACGCCATTCCTCAGTACCAGCCGCCTCGTGCGTGCAATGCAGGCACTGGTCCGCGCCGGCCAACTGCTCGGTTACGGTCCGATGTACGTCTACGCCAAAACGCTTGCTGAATCGCCCGACACATGACCCATCATGACCTGTCACCCATACGGTGTCGCCAGCCGTCGAGACGTCAATGGTGTAAATCTGTTCCATCAGTTCCGCTTCCTTAAGCGAGTTCGTACTTATCGAGCAGTTCGAGTTTTCGCATCTCTTTGCGACGTCGCTCTTGCCGCGACTCCTCGGTCGGAATGATGTCGCGCTTGGCAGCCAGCGTCGCGTCGTAGCGTTCGATTTCCGCCACGAGAGTTACGAGTTCCCTAAGTTCCGCTCGAGCTCTGGTGAACATATCATTTCCTTTCTCAGTGTATTGGCCGTCGGCACGATTATTTGATCAACTGCATCCCCGCGACCTTCGAGGCCGACACGTCGAAAGTAGCCGTGTACTCGCACTCGGCTACATGCCCCGAACGCTCGATCAAGCAGTCCGCGAAATCCGCCTTTGAAGATGCTAAAACTCGAAGTGCCTTACGTACCGTGTCAGCACTTTCGACGACCAGTTCTCTGGTCCCGATCATTGATTCGACGATGTCCTTCATCTGCTCTCGTTCGACACCGTAGCAGCGCCCAAGTACCCAGACGACCTCGATTAATGCGACTTGCGAAACATATCCCGGCCGCTCGGGCGACAGGGACTCCATCAGTGCCGTCGCCTTCTTCGACTGAATCTCGTCGTCTTGCGCGAAGTAGCGGACTAGCACGTTTGTATCCAGTCCGATCATCGCGCTGATGCCCCCTGCTCGGCGATGGCCTGATTCATGTCGTCAATCGACACCGGTTTCGCGGGCTTCTTCACAATGCCCTTAAGGGCCTCGAGCGAGCGCGTGGCCGGATAGATCTCGTACCGGCCTGTCGCCTCGTTGAAGCTGAATTCGATCCGGTCGCCGGCCTCCAAACCAAGCTGATTGCGCACGGCCACTGGAATCGTGATCTGGCCCTTTGAAGTAATAGTTGCGGCTGTCATGGTGACACCTCCCCATTCCTTACTTTATGGTAAGGAAAAGCAAAAAGCAAGAGTAGCCTCCAGCCGCATCGCACCACCAATGTACCTCCCGCTGCTCGCCAAGCTCACAGCTTTGACTCCAGTGCTGCATTGGGGCCGTTGACAAAGGCGGCTTTCGGATTGCCGCCGTCTTGAGTCATTGTGCGGGCGAGGGTCGGCTACAACGAACCGGTTGGACGGTCTGACGTTCATCGTGGATAAGCGTCAGATTGTCAGTACGGTGTGACGGCGGCGTCCGACGCACCCGACCGCCTACCTCGCCGGATTCGGCGTGTCTCGTTCGAAGGTAATGATGGACCGCGTGGTGGCGGGCCAGTTCGGCATCTGCCGCCATGGAGTCAGCACCTCCAGACGGTCGCCGGAGACGCGGAGCTCCCGGCACCGCATCGTGCCGATCCATTTGGGATTCCAGGCGGCCTCGACCTTGGTACACCATTGGCTGCCTTCGATTCGCTCCATTCCCTTAAGAGTTGAAGTCTCCACAAAATCCGGGGCGGTTCAGGTCAGGGGTATTCAGGCTCATGATCGTGGCTATTGAGCCGCCCGGCGGGGCGGCGCCTTACTGGCGATCGAGCATCATCGCCCGATGGGCCCCGCTGGAGTTGGCGATTTAGTTACTTCGCCAACGGTACTGCACCCGGGCCGGCCAAAAATCCGAAATTCATCGTTCAATGGCAATGGCCGGATACGCTGTTTGACTACCCCTTTAAAGCAGCAGCCGTGATACCCCCAACGGTAGATGACCACCAATCAAAGCCTTTACCTGAGAAAGCCAAGAACGAACCTCCAAGAAATACAGCAAAGACCACGACCATACGGGCCGGCCTGAAATTGAATGTGAGACCAACCAGCCTGACGGCCATCACGCTTCCAGTAATCCGAGCCATACTTTCCGCGCACTGGAAAACTGCCATCAACGCATTCGAAAGCAAGACACCCACAATCGCGGCCGTTCCAACGATGTTCTCGAACACTACGCGATGTCCGTATTCCGATAGGCCGTTCCAAAAGTCACGCGCCTGCATATGAGTTGCCATCTGAATAACGTGCCCGTCCAATCGCCCATAACCGAAGTTGAGCAAGCTCAAAACGATGATCGTAACAACAGGGTTGATAAACAATTTGACCATATCCCCCCATGTTCCCTCTTCAGTGCGAAGTCGCCAGAGAAATCCGATGACAAGAGGCAGGATGGGCAAACTCGACAGAAGCGCAGCCTTCGTAAGGACGTCATAGATTCCATCGATGTGTCGCACGTACAGCCAGCACATGATGACCGATACCACGGCTGCGAGGACGGCAATCTCTCCACCCGCGCCCCCGCCACCGCCACTACCACCCGATCCGCCAGACCCTCCATTATTGTTAATCCGCGTGTTATTAGTAACGCTGATAGTGCGGTTACCATTTCCGACAACATTCCCATTTCCCACGATGTCAACATTTACGTGTTTCATACGTTATCCTTATTAATATGTCGATTTAAGTTCACAAAATTCAGAGTGTCGTCTCGCCCACGGCCATGAGAAGCCTGCGTGCCGTTAAGGCATCGGCAGCCCGGCACCGAGCCGTACCGAATCAGGCCGCGTATGCCCGAATATCGAGCACGTCGTACCGAATGTCGAAACCGGCTATGCAATCGCTGACGTACCGATGCACTCGCCAATCCCAACCTTCGGGCCCGCCGCCGCCGATGAGCATCAATGGGCGTGCAAGCTCTGCCTCTCGATGTCGGGCGATGCCGCGTAGTGTTCGCCTGTCGAGCCAACTCATATGTGGCCTTCCATCAGGGTGCGTATGCCAGTCTCCCAGATAAACCGCGCGTCCCGATGATGCCTCGAAAATATCGTCGAGCCGATGGCACTGCCAGTCATGATCGGGGTGAAATCGCTGGCGCTTGTGCCGGGCGGCCGGTCCTGGTCCGATAATGTGCTGAACAACCGGCTCATTGTTACTGGCGACATATCCAACTAGGATGCCCCCCGTTTCGAGCGGATACGCGCGGCGAGCCTCATCAAGCATCTCGTCGAGCGCGGGCGCGTCAATCCAAAGCTGGCTCATACCCGCGAGCTGCAGACCAGACAGTCCTGTCTCGCAGCCAAAACATAAGTCGTCCAATCAGGCGCAATTGACATCCCTTCTCTCTGGATATCGGCAACCGCGACGTCCCACGAAAAGTCTGGATATCCGTCATGCGCTCCCGAACATAGAGTCGCGACCGCCAAACGGCTGGCGAGGTTGGCGATCGCATCACTATCGATCCCTGCACCAATGAACGTGGGTTGGGAGCACCCGCCGGGCTGGATTTCATCTGTACCGGCATCTGCCGGCAGTCGGATCGTCTTATCCTCGAGACCGCGAAGAAAACAATGCCAACAGCCGTTCGAACTGCCCGCCCTGATTCGACCGACGATGCCGCCTGCAGCGCCGTGCGTCGTCGTCAGCCAAACATACGGCTTCCCGAGCTCACGAGCGAGATCTGCCAGGAAGTGACTTACCCGGTGATTCGCGGCTGCGTCAATGACGATATCTGCCTCGGTCGCCAGCTGCCGGAGGATCGCATATTCAGAAACGCGATTGTCTCCGGAGGGCACTCCGATGCGAAGATTACAGCCACGCACGGTCGTGTATGGATACTCATTGCCGATGTGCAACGCCAGAGCGGTCGTCTTCTGGAGCCCTGCGTACTGCCATCCCAACGCCCACCGCACCGTATTTCCGACCTGCAAGTTATCGCAATCGACGAGTTCAAGCCGGCCGATTCCTGCCCTTGCCAGTTGGAGACAGACGGGCGATCCCAAGCTGCCTAGCCCAACAATCAACGCGGCCTTGTCGCGCATCGGTGTCAAAAATGGCGCGCGCCGCAGCCAAGCTTGCTGGCCTCCCCAATCCGCTCGCACAAAGTCCACGCGAAAGACAGCCGGACGCGATCGCTTTGCTTCTCGCGTCACACGTACGGACAAGAATATCCAGTCATCCGCGGAGTGCCGCCAGGACACTTCGTCGGGATAAACCACACCGACTACGATGACGTCGCCCCGCTTCGCAGACGAAAGCATTTTCCCCAGTTCAGGAAGCTTAGCTTCTATCTGGCGGAATACATCTTGCGCGGCGGTCTCGAAGGAACTGACCTCCGGCCTTTTCTCCAGCCTCAGCCAAAAACCGTTCGAACGGACTGCGAAGGCCGGTATCTTCGCCGCGAAAGTCACGAGTGGCTTGTTGTGCATGTCGCTTATCGACGCAACGACGCCATTGACGAAACACCGATCTGACCATCCGGGCGGCGCAGCACGAAGCAGTAGGTTAAGCCGCCCTGCTGACACCTCCGCCGGCGGGGTTTCGTCCGGAACGACGACCGCACATTCCACCGCATACGGCAAGAACGACGACAAAGGCTCGCCAACATGATCCTCTGCTTTCGCGATGGCCTCAGCAGCTGCGCTACTGTTGTTAACTTCCAAAATCGCTGGCAACTGCTCCTGAATCAGCGTCGCCAGCGAATCGTGCCCGGGACGCCACTCCTCTCCCTCTCGCGCCAAAAGGCAGAGATTTTGCCCAAGAGGGTGCTGGTGGCGCTGAAACTGACCGGGATCCGTCGTCACCGCTGGCACGAAGTATGGATACATATCCGGGTAACTGGCCGTGAGTGCCAGCACCCCATCTCCGTGCGGCACGTCAACATGTACCACCAGCTGCCCCGCCTCCATCGCAGCGGCGTCAATCGACCAACGATAGCGGCCGCGCCATACCCCCACGACAATCGCAGGGGACGGATTGAGGTGGGCGTGCGTCGTCATAGCAGCCCCGCCTGCCGGATTTCCGATTCATTCGCAAAGCGCGCACTGCCATACAAGCGGCGTCGACGCGAGCTCGCCCATAGCGCATGAACGCCTAATGCCGGACCACCCAAGGACCCGAGCACAGCAAACAGCGCCGATCCCACCAGCTTGCGCCCGACGTTCGGCATCATTCCGTCTCGCCACATCAGCACCGCATCGAGCCAACCCCACAGTCCCGCGTGCAGCGGATTAATGCGCAGGCTGGCATAGAAGAGGAATGACGCGAGCCAGAGCGACGCTGCCAGTCCAGCCACCAAGCAAGCTAGCGTGGCCAACGTCACTACAGCTATCCGAATATGCTGGCGCAAAGGAGAAGACGGATGATCCATGGCCGCCGCCTATACAAACGCGGTGCGTGCCTTACGCACCGGATCGAACCAGACTTCGGTTATGCCCCAGCGCCGCCCGGTCTGTTTACCCTCTACGTCGAACACCGGGCGTGATTCCATATGCGCGACGACATCGACTGTCAGGAACAGCAACCTCTTGAGTGCGGCATCGTCCCAGGCGACGGCCTCCGGATGTTCCTTTGCCATCAGCGCGAATCGCTCGATCGCGACGGTCACATTGGGCGCGTGATAGCTCGTGATCGACCCTGCATGTCCTGTCGTCAGAAGCTTCAGGAAGTCGTAAGCTTCAGCACCACGCAGTTCGGCCAACAGCACGCGATCCGGACGCATACGCATCGCGCTTGCAATCAGGTCCGCTGGTGTCACCTGCGCGTGACCATGCCCGCCCTTGCTGTATAGAAGATGCACGCAGTTCTCGATGTGCCGGATGAATAGCTCCCGGACGTCCTCGATCGTCACGATCCGCTCGGTCGCAGGAATCGAGCGGCACAGGGTCTTCATGAAGCTGGTCTTGCCTGACCCCGTATTGCCAACCACTGCGATGTTGAGCCTGCCCGTGACAGTGCGCTCGAAGAATGCGCCCCAATCATGCTCTTCCAGGCACTGGACGAGCTTCCGGTCTTCGGCGCGCAAGGACGGCAGCGCTGAATCGAGTCCGTCCGGCCTGCGCCATACCGTATCGTCGAACAATCCCTCGTCGCGACATGCGTCGAGCGTCTTTTCGTCTGGGGACGGACGGCGAATCGTGACCGACACCGTCCGCGCCGGCACGACCGGCGGAACCACGATCTGGATACGCGCGTCGTCCGGCAACAGCGCCGACAGAATCGGATACTGCGACGATACTTCCTGATTGGTCAGGGTGGCTACCGACACCGCGAATGACATCAGCCGGTCGAAATCGAGATCCGCGTAGTCGTGGCCGTGCCAACCGACCGAGTTCTCGGTCAAAACGCGCTGCGGCCGATTGATCACCAGTTCAGTCACGTCGGGATCGTCGAGCAGCGGCGCGAACGGTCGCATCAGTTCGCGCACGGATGCGTCGTCGGGTAACCGAGCGAGCACCGAGTCGCGCGACGCATCTAACTGGGGCGAGTGAATCATCATTGCGTGCCCTCCGGCTGCAGGACATACACCGACCCGAAGTCGAGATCGCGCGCAATCACGATCGTGAACTCCGCGCCCTGGTTCTGGGTGAGCGTCGGTGGGATCCCACCGCTCGCAAGTGAGCGCG
The DNA here is from genome assembly GCF_003253915.1 of Burkholderia sp. 28_3. NCBI lineage: Bacteria > Pseudomonadati > Pseudomonadota > Betaproteobacteria > Burkholderiales > Burkholderiaceae > Burkholderia > Burkholderia sp. 28_3. The sequence goes on along the minus strand of NZ_QKZF01000024.1, from coordinate 61,338 downwards.
AACCCGTCTACACATTGACGCTCACGGACGTCATTAGCGAGACTTGCTCAGGCGCGGATTTGCAACCTGCGAATGTCGACTGGGTCCTTCCAGCGCCAATCGACACTCGACTGGCTCGCGAAATCAATACGCGTTGCGGACTGCGGCCCGAACGGGTCTGCCACATACGTATGGACGCGCCTGGCCATTTCTGCGCCGCCGACACGCCTGCACGGCTCGACGCGCTGCTGCGGTCGATCAACCCTAGCAAGGGACAACATGCCCTCGTTTGGTCCGCCGGCTTCCAAGGACAGGCCGGTTGCGCTCTCCTTGAATATCGTGGAGGTGGATCATGATCGTGTCGCAACGGCCTAGCTCGCTTGCACTGGCTGGCATCGCATTCAGTCTGCCGGATCGAACTGTGGATGCACATCGCTGGGCGGAGCGATGTGGTCAGCCGTCGATTCGCGCGCGCGCACTGATCGAAAACGGCGTAACGCAGTTCCACGACGCGGCTGGCGAATCGCCCGTGACGCTCGCCGTTGACGCCATATCGTCCCTGCTACGCGACACCCGAATAGCGCATGAAACGATCGATGCGCTCGTGTACACACACACGATTCAGAGCAGCGTTATCGCACCGCCTGCCAGTACTACGCAACAGATCCAGTTCCAACTGAATCTGAACCGCGCGCTCGCATTTTCAGTCACGCAGCAGCACTGCGTCTCGCCAATGGCCGCGATCCGTGTGTTGCAGGCGCTCGCCATGCGACGGCCCTCCATCCGGCGCGCAATTGTGGTCTGCGCCGATGTGATCGGATCCCACTGCGACCGACTGCGAGCAATTCGGGATCTTGCCCTCCATAGTGACGGTGCTTGTGCGCTATTGCTCGAACGAGACGGTCATCGAAACGCCATTGCGGGCCTGCACGTGTACGCAGACGGACGATCCTTCCGCGGCACCGACGAGGATCTGCAGCCGGTTCCCGACGACCGGTACTACTGGTCTGCATTCACGACCATGCGGGCCGCCATTCAACAAGCAGGCATCACGACACGCGAGATTACGCACGTACTGCCTCATCACGCCAATCTTCCGGGTTGGTTCAGGCTGATGACAATGCTTTCCATTCCTCGTGAGCGGCTCTTCACGGCGAACTTCGCGTCAATCGGTCACGTCTTTGGCGCGGACCCCTTCATTAACTTCCAGACATGTTCGAACCGGGAACCGGGCGGCTGGTCGCTGCTGTTCTCGTGTGGCCTCGCTGGCTGCTTCGGTGCCATGGTGGTCCGCCACTGATCACCTGAACGATTTCCTTTCAACGCTCGACATTCGATCCGGATACCATCATGAGAAACGTCCTCGACCTCGTGCAAGCCGCTGCAAACCGCAAACCTGACGCGGAAGCTCTCGTCTGCGGTTCCGCCCGAGTAACCTATCAGGACCTGACTCACCGCTCGCGAAGCATGGGCAATGCGCTCTCCGCGCTTGGATTCACGGCCGGCGCGCGCATTGCGATCTATCTGGACAAACGTATCGAAACCGTCGTGTCGATGCTTGGTGCAGCTGCCGCGCAATGCGTGTTCGTTCCTATCAATCCGCTCCTCAAACCCCAGCAGGTTGCTCACATCCTGCTCGACTCCGGTGCCGATTGCCTGATTACCAGCGCGCTGCGCGCGCGGGTCCTTGACGAACATGGTCTTACCGGCGTTTCCAACACTATCATTGTGGACGATGCAGGCTCCGCAAGCCGACATCTCCGATCAACAACGCACGTTCAAAGCTGGCCCGAGTCCGCAAGCGGAAATCGCACGGAACGGGATAGTGAAAATCCACCACGATCACCAGCGCCAGCCAATGTCGACACGGATCTGGCCGCCATCCTGTACACCTCAGGCTCGACCGGACTGCCAAAAGGCGTCATGCTAAGCCACCGCAACCTGCTCGAGGGTGCCTGGAGCGTTGCCCATTATCTGAACCACGCCTCATCCGATCGAATCCTCGCGGCCCTGCCGCTCAGTTTCGATGCTGGCCTGAGCCAGCTCACATCCACATGGGCCGTGGGGGCCACGGCCGTGCTCATCAACTATCTTGCACCGCAAGACGTCATTGATGCGTGCGCGAGCGAACGTATTACAGCAATCACGGGTGTGCCGCCCTTATGGATGCAACTGGCCCGTGCGGCTTGGCCCGAAACGGCACGCCGAAAGCTGCGCTACTTTGCGAATACCGGCGGCAAGCTGCCGGCGCCCGTCTTGCAGCAACTCCGAGCATTGTTTCCACAGGCCAAACCCTATCTAATGTATGGCCTGACCGAGGCATTTCGCTCCACGTTTCTCGACCCCTCAGAGGTCGATCGTCGCCCCGACTCCATCGGGAAAGCCGTCCCTAACGCCCGAATTCTGGTCGTTCGCGATGATGGCTCGCCTTGTGGACCAGACGAAACCGGAGAACTCGTCCATGTTGGAGCCTGCGTCACGCTCGGTTATTGGAATGACGCGACGCGCACAGCCCAGCGCTATCGCCCTTCGCCCGAGCTGAAACCCGGTGGCGCGCCGCGAGATCGTGCTGTCTGGTCAGGTGATCTGGTACGGCGAGATGCAGAAGGATTCCTGTACTTCGTCGCGCGCAACGACGCCCAAATCAAGAGTTCTGGTTATCGCATCAGCCCGGAAGAGATCGAAGAAGTCGTTCACGACAGCGGTCTTGTCACGGAAGCGCTTGCCCTAGGCATCCCTGACGATGAACTTGGTGAAGCGATCGTCCTGTTGGTCGTGCCGGTCGCCAATGGCTTCGATGCTCAAGTGCTTCAGGCCTGGTGTGTGGAACATCTGCCGCGCTACATGGTGCCGCAGCGCATCGTGGTTCGCGACACAGTTTCGCGCAACCCCAACGGGAAATTCGATCGAGCCGCATTGCGCGCCGCCTTCTCCAATCCGGACGCCGCCGCCGAAGTGAGCCAATCATGAACGGACTGTTTGGCGAGCGCGATGGCATCCTCACCGTCGGCGGCGTTGAAATCAATCGCCTGGCCGATCGCGCAGGGCGCACACCGTTCTTCGCCTATGATCGCGCAATGCTCGACGCGCGTGTATGCACGCTGCGCGATACGCTGCCAGCCGGTATCGACCTCCATTACTCGATCAAGGCCAACCCAATGCCCGCGGTCGTCCATCACCTCGCGCCACAGATGGATGGGTTCGACGTGGCATCGGCCAACGAGATGGCACTTGCGCTGAATGCGGGCATGCCCGCAGAACTGATCGGCTTCGCAGGCCCAGGCAAGAGCCGCGACGACTTGCGTCGCGCCGTCGCGAGCGGTGTCAACATACACCTCGAATCGATCACCCAGTTGCACCTCGTGACAGCACTCGGCTGGGAGCTCGGCGTGCAGCCGAAGGTCGCCATTCGAGTCAACCCGGACTTTCACGTCAATCACAGCGGCATGCGCATGGGCGGCGGCGCCACCCCTTTTGGGCTCGACGCGGAGCGGGTACCCGCGTTATTGCGCGAGCTCGATGCGAGAGAAGTGAAGCTGGCCGGTTTTCATATTTTCTGGGGGTCCCAGTGCCTGCACGCCCCGACCGTCATCGAGGCTCAACGGAAAAGCGCGGATCTCGTCGTGAGATTGGCCGCGGGCCTGTCGCTCGCCCCGCAATACGTGAACTTCGGAGGCGGTTTCGGCATCCCCTATTTCGCGGGAGAAACGCCACTCGACCTCGCTGCGGTCACCGATGCCATGCACGATTGGCTCGGCCTGTTCCGCAGCCGTTTGCCGGACACGCGCGCGGTCCTGGAATTTGGACGCTATTTGGTCGGGGAAGCCGGCATCTATGTCTGCCGCGTCATCGATCGCAAGGTATCCCGCGATCGAACATTCCTGATCACCGATGGCGGACTGCATCACCATCTGGCTGCATCCGGTAATTTCGGGCAGGTCCTGCGTCGCAATTTTCCGGTGGCCATCGCGAATCGCCAGACACAAGCCCCAACGGAGCGCTGCGACATTGTCGGATGCCTGTGCACGCCACTTGATCGGATCGCCGACGACGTGCTGCTTCCCGAGGCTCGCATTGGAGACTTTGTGGTCGTCTTCCAATCGGGTGCGTATGGACGCTCGGCCAGCCCTAGGGACTTTCTCGGCCACCCTGATGCGATCGAGATGCTCGTCTGACCACCCTCGTTCTTTGTGGAGGATTGTGATGTTCTCCCCTGATTCCTTCCCGCCGGGGCCAGCTCCGGCGCCTTGGACACTGACCGATGATCAACGCAACCTCTATATCGCGAGCCAACGCTTCGCGCGCGACCGACTGGAGCCCTTGCTAGCCAGTTCACCCAGCGTAGCAGCGTGGCAAGAAACCGTCAGACTCGCAGCCGCAACACTTGATCTTGGAGCAATGGTTTTACCCGAGGAATCCGGCGGCCTGGGAATCGACCGTCACGGCCTGGCACTTGTTGTCGAAGCGCTCGCCGCCGGACCGCTTGAGCGTGCGTTGGAGTTGACGCTGACAGCACCCGCGCTCATGGTGCTCCGGACACACAATGCGCTCGGTTCGGTTCTGGCTCGGCCTGTTCAAGCGTATTTCGATGGCACAGCAGCGATCGCATTGTCCGTGCCCGGCATAGATAACGCAACGATATGGCAACTCGGTCCACTGGGCCGCACGGCGCCCCTCACCATGCGGTTAGATGACAAGCGTCGCCTCCTCCTCACCGAGCGCCCACGTGATCACCGATCCTCGAGATCGACAGGCATCGCCACGCTCGGCGCCCTCGTGTTGGAGCAATTGCATTCCGACGAAGCCGCGGCCGAAACGCTGCTCGCCGTGATTACGCGAGCCGACAGCGATGGCGCTCCTCCCGCGCAAACGTACCTGACGGAAATCGGCCTCTATCTCGCTGTGCTCCTGACGGGTGCCATGCAACATAGCATCCGGTTCGCGTTCGATTACGCGGCGACTCGGCAAGCGTTCCGAAAGCCGTTGTCAAACCATCAACTCGTCGCGGCGCGATTGTCCGACATGCTGATCGCCACCCATGGCAGCCACCTGTTTTTGCAGGCTGTCAGTGCGGCCCGCCCGTCGGCGCCGGTCTCGCTGGTCCGTCAGTTACTGCGACACGTCGCGGCGGAGTCTGTCAGCGTCACTCGCGAATTCGTGCAGCTTTGCGGCGGCCATGGTTATGTTGAAGGGCTCCCGCCGGCAGCCCGCTTCCAGACGGGCCACTGGCTTGCCTTCCTGGTGCAGCGCATCGACACAGCACTCGGCTGGCTCGCGGAGCCGCGGGTCGCGAATGAGGAGGTCGACGGATGAGCGGTTGCGCCCCTACGGATGGCACGCTTCAACCCTCGGTGGACAATGCTGCAACGCATGTAACGTGCGCCACGTGCTGGTTACGCGAACCAGGGCCGAATGACATCGACGACATCGTCGCGTGGCTCGCGCAGCCGACCATCAGTCGGTGGTTCGACTTCGGGCTCGGCCGCCAAGCCCTGCCCGCATTGGCGGTACAAGCGATGGTCTACAGCAGACAGCATCGAATACGCGTGTTCGGTTCGGCTGGCTATCCGGTGCCGAGCGGTGTGGTCGCCGTTAGTGATGTCACGCATCGCCTCGCGACGGGCTCATTCTGGATCCTTCGCGACCGGTTGCGGCCCGCCTGCGTCAATATGGCTTACAACGCCGCCACGTACCTCCTTCATGAAGCGTTCGTCCGTGACCGGCTGCGGTGCATCACTGCATGGGCTGTCGACTGCAATGTTCCGTCGCAACGTCTGCTCGCGCGGTTGGGTTTTCGTCTGATCGGACTGCAACGAGACTGTCATCTCGTCGATGGCACGCGCGTCGGGCGGCTCCTTTACGACCTGCTGCCCGAGGACCTCGCACTACCACGCGCACCATGAATACACCCGTGATCACGGCACTTGCCAGCTATGTGCCGCGCACAGTCGCGGTACATCGTGAGTGCGGAATCGAGCCGACGCTCGGTGCTCCAATTCAGTCCGGTTGGCACGCCTGGGTCGCGTCGTGGAAAGCAGATTACGCGCCCCACCCCACAGAGAAAGCGGCGGCAGCCAGAAGCGCTGCAGTCAACGCACCGCCGGACGAATTTCGTTGCGTGCCGGTTGAGCGCGATACCGATCTATCCGGGCTCGCCGCGAAAGTGGCGCAGACAATATGTGCGGGGCGGCCAGTCGACGCAGCGCCGATCGATATTGCAATGTTCTGTCACAGTAGCCTCAACGAGCATGTTTCCACAACGATCGCTGGACGCCTGCGTGCGGTAGTCGGCACACCCTGCTTTCCATTCTCGGTCTCGCAACAGCAGGGTGCTTCCACGTTCACGGCGCTCCAACTGGCCGGTGATCTACTGATTGCGGAACCCGAAATCCACACCATCTTGATCGTCGCTGCAGAAAAGTGGTGTCCGCCGTTCTCGCGATGGACGGATCAGGGAATCGTGCAGGGCGACGCAGCCGGTGCCATCCTGGTGGAACGCACCAGACCCACGTCTTGCGGACTGGTGGTGATCGACGCACGCGCCAGCCGCCTCCACCGGTTCGCGACACCCGCCCCACTCTCAAGCCTAGATATCCGCACAGATTGGGTCCCGGCGTTGCGATCGACGATCGACGCGATACTGCTCCGACACGCGCTTCAACCAAACGACCTTGGCACCGTCGTGGGAGCAGGAATAGATCGGCAACTTGATGAAGCTATTTGCCGACATCTCAGTCGCCGCGTCATTGAATTTTCCGACCGCCGCCGCGCCCATCTAGGCGCAGCCGAACCTATCGTGCAGCTCGCCAATGCACTCGAATCTCACGACCTGTCAGTGTGCGATCGAATCCTGACGTGGGGCATCGGCCTGGGCGGTTTTGCCGGTTGCGCACTGTTCGAATCGCACGGCAGCCCGCTCTTATATCTCAATCCGCCATGAGCGCTTCTATCGGGATCGTCCATGCCGCTTACTATCTACCTGAGCCAGCCGAGGACGTCAGCAGTTGGGCCCAACGAACGAAGCAGTCCGTTGAGACCGTCAAACGCCTCGAAAATGCGGGGGTGCGCTTGTTCTATGACGCGCGGGGACAGACCGCGCTTTCGCTCGCCGCGAATGCCATCAAATCGCTCACTCGTGCGACCCGCCTTGCTCCCGACACGATCGACTTTCTCGTCTACGTTCATACGCTTCAGGGGAGCGTCGCCCCACCACCGCTATCCTTGCCGCGCCTGCTATGCGAACACTTTGGTTTCGAGCAGGCGGAGGCATTCTCCTTTGCACAACAGCATTGCGCTTCATCACTGGGCGCGCTACGGATCATTCGCGCGATGTTTACCGCCCGTCCGGCCATCAACCGCGGTCTGCTGGTCGGCGCAGACGTCATGCCCCTCGCAAGCGACCGGTCGATAGCCGGGGCCGGATTGCTCAGCGACGGCGCGTCTGCCGTGCTCGTCGAACGCAATGCCTCGATCAATCGATTGGTCTCGTTGGCCTTTCACGCGAGTGGAGAAGGTTGGCGCGGCACACTGGGAGAAGATGAATCGCGTTTCGCAGCTCAGTACTTCTTGGCGGCCCGTCGACTCGCGACGCAAACGAGCGCTGTGGCGAATGTGCCCCTAGCCGAGATTCGGCGCATCTTGCCTTCCCACCTTGATCTGCCAACCTGGCGTCGAACTGTCGCATCGCTTGGTCTTCCACCACGATGCCTGTTTACTGACAACTTTGCTCGCGTCGCACATGTGACGGTCAGCGATCCATTCATCAATCTCGTCGACTGCGATGATCTGGTTCCCGGTAAGCCTTTCCTGCTATGCGCCCGCGGAGTGGGAGGATTTTCCGCGGCGGCACTCTTCGTTCGCTAATACGATCGTTGAATTCCGGAAATTTTGCCGATGGCGCGGCACACGATCGCCAAATACGTCGCAATATCGCTCCTGTTCCGGACAGCAGTCTTTAAAAATTAAACCCTGCATTAAATTATTACAATCTATTGGACGTTCCTATCCCAACCATTAGACTTTACATTAGCTACGCGCCCAACGTCCATCTCGACGTAACCTCCGACGCCCGCCCACCGCATAGCGGGTGCACGGGCAATCAGCGCCCCACTACCATACCAATTTCCGGAGTCGCTGACCCTGTGCTGGCGCCCTGATCCTGCACTCCTCTTGAATGCCACTAGGCAATAAGCGAGGTAGAAGTCATGAGAACGCGATTTCGGCATCGTACAAGCAAAAAAGCGTCCAAGCCACCACCATGGAATGTCACATTAGCCACCCGAATGGCGCCAATCCTGTCTCTCTTTACCGATGCAACGGATATTTCTTCGCTTTCCGACTTGCTTGGCAATGCGGTGCTTCCATTGGGGTTTCCATGTTATGCCGTCACGCGGATCGCCCTAACGTGCATCCGCTCTAGACCCAGCATCTCAATGGAGGCAATTTGCTCACATTATCCCAACAATTGGGTGCAGCACTATCTACAGCACAACTATGGCGTCGTCGATCCGGTACATCGAGCGGCTTTTACCTCCTCCGGACCTTATCGCTGGGGTGACATTACCGATCTGAACCACAATGAGCGGCATGTACTTGTGGAAGCATGCGACGCCGGACTCAAAAACGGGCTGAGCATTCCAATTCGTGAGGTCGGGGGCAGTGTTTTGCTCATCAATCTGTCAGGACCGTCATCCCGTATCAATGCAGGGACGAGCCGGCAGCTCGCGAGCGTAATCAGCAATCTATTTCGCCTGGAGCTGGATCGGTTCGCTCCTCCCCATCCAAAGGCATTGGTTGAGCTTTCTCCACGTCAGCGCCAATGTCTTTCATGGGTCGCGCAAGGTAAAACATCGTCGGATATCTGCATGATTCTCGAAATATCCCGCCATACCGTCGAATATCATATCGCTGAAGCAATGAAGGTCCTGAACGTGAATAGCAGGATAGCAGCCGCCGTCATTGCCTCCAATTACGGTCTACTTGATTAGCTCTCTTATTTTCAGTCAAAGCTTTCCGTGTGTAAGCGCGCCGCCGGCGTGTTTTAACCACACCCCACGCCTCTCGAATCCCATATATTGATAATTCCTGGCTAGCAAGAGATCTTCAATCTCGAACGGATAATGCGCTGCCAATATTCATTTTCGCCACCCTCCCTACCTAACTAGTTCCGGTTGTTGCTTCGACTTGATACGGTGGCGCCCATCGATAAACGATGGAGAACGCAAATGCCACTCATTATCGCGGGTAGGTTGTGCGACTTGCCACTTGAACTTCGTGATGGACTCGGTGCGTTCCGGTACGACGTGTTCGTGCGCCGCCTCGGCTGGCCGCTACCCGATGTTAAGGAAAATGAAACAATGGAATGGGATCACTTCGATGGCGAAAACACCATTCAGATTGTTGAACTCACTTCGGAAGGGCAGATATGTGGTTGCGCACGTCTGATGCCAACTACCGCCCCGTACCTGCTCCGAGAACTACTTCCTCGCTCGTCGAACCTCGATTTTCCCGCGTCACCCACCGTATGGGAGCTATCGCGGTTCGCCGGTTCGGGCATGCAACTGTTTCCCTATGTCATGGCCGTCGCGGCGTCCCTCGGCGCGACCCGCATCATTGGTGTCGTCACCCAGGCAATCGCACGACTGTATCGCCGCTTTGGCCTCGATCTTCAGTATGTGGGACCTCATCCGGAGACCGCTACCTCTCCGCTCGTGGTCTGTGCCATTGATCTCACGGCCGTCGCGTTCGCCAACCTTGGAACCGACCTCGAGAGCCTCCGATCATCAATCACGTGGCATCGATCGCTCACGTCGAACGTTCCTGGCTCGCTGAGGACCGTGCCACGCGTTGCTCATTGCACGGCAGACGTGCAATAGATCCCGTCCCGGCCGTGACCGTCGCGCTCCGCGGGAATTGGTGCGCTCGACATCCAAGACCACAATTAGGATGTGGATCGCCGGCGGTGATGCCGGTTATCCGCGTCCTTTACCCAATCCGGCCGGATGGCGGACGCATAGGCCTGACCTGTGCGCGAACCTTCGCCGCTTGCCTGTGCGCGCAGTCCGAGACGTTCGTCAATTGCATGGGCGATAGTCGAAGATTTTGGCAGGCGACCGTCATCGCAGTCGGCCCAAAACACATGCATTGCATCAAACAACACCGACAGGATCGCGGTCAGGTAAGGCAGCCGAACGATCACACCGCCTCCAATTGAACCGCCGTCAACTGGACCGTGGGGCTCGCTTGACACGTCGGCCGGCATATCGATCCGTAGCGCATCGAGTTCACGCTGCAATCGCTCTTCAACGCAATAGTGCGCGGTCGCCGAGTTCGCCAGAGCCTTGCCAAGCTCACTCAGCTTCTCGTCCTTCAGTTGAATACATCTTGTGAGACGACGAATCTGCGCTTCGGCGCGTTGCAAACGAATCTTCAAAGCCTCGCAATCGCAGGCCGGCGCCAAGCCTGCGTTTGAATCAATAGATCGCCAAACACTATCGCGTTGCTCCATAGCAGACCTCGCCTCGAACGTGGCGATATGTAATCCACACACCACGAGAAATCGGACCACCGATGCACCGATCTGACCGGACCGGCCGAAATCGGTGCGTCTTTTTTCGTTCCTTCAGGCAGCAGTGTCAACTGCGAAGATTGGGGGGACACCAATCAGCAATCAGCGCGTCTGCCTAGTTTGAGCTCTATCAAAAACACGAAACATCGAACCACAACATCGGCGCAGACTTGGTCTGTCAGTTGCACGAGATCACGCGCATCCTCAAAAAAATAACGCGGCTTGTCTGAAGTTTTGCGCTTTGGTTTACCTTCTCGATCACAAAATAGATATCCTCATTGTGCCGCCAACGCAATCCAATATCGAAGCCCCGTGCCCTGGCGGATCAGAGCGGTTGACTGTACGTGGTGCTCGACGTGCAACCACCCGCCAATTCGCTGATGATCGACGGCAATTTGCATACCCAAACGCCATAGTCCGATGTACGGCTTCGATTCACAACCAAATTCGCGGCCTCGGAGGTGATAAATGATCGACTCCTGGTCCAAACGATGAGAGAATTGTGCAATCGTTCTGATTGGACTGCCAACAATGGCATGCCGCAGACATGATGCGTCGCGCCGAATTGGACGCCTCGAAGCGACCATTTCAATACTGTTTCTTTTAACCACGTGGAGTGAAGAATGGCCACCTATCAAGAGTTGAAAGCCAAGGCTGATGCACTGCTCGTGCAGGCGGAAGAAGCTCGGCAGGCCGAACTAGAGACCGTGCTCGAAGAAGTTCGCGCCCGTATTCAAGAGTATGGTCTCACGCCGGAACAGGTCTTCGGCCGTAAGCGCACACGTAGCGCGAATGGTAGCCAGCCCGCGACGCCGAAGTATCAGGATCCGAAAACCGGCAAGACGTGGAGCGGGCGTGGCCGCGAACCGTCATGGATCAAGGGTAAGAAACGTGATCGCTTCTTGATCGCTGAATGATCACCGCAGCGTAGCGATCGGTAGCCCTACGGACACTCTCTGGGCTTGCAGTTTCACGCTGCAGGCCCATTGAATCTGTATCAAGCCACGCCGGCCCAAGCGATTCAGATCCGCCTTAGCTGCCCCGATCTTGGAGACACTCCGCGCTCCTTTGGAATCCGTGCCGTTCGTCTCCGCGGCGACTAAATTTCACACATAGCGGTGATACCGCCAGATGTCGATGAATTCGGCCTGCATTGCATCAGGATCAAACGACATACCGACGACACAGCCTGTAGTGGTCTAATGAATCCGGACACTGATTTAGGCGAGAATGGTCGCCATGAAGAGGTGTCTGATGAGCAAGCAACGACGTACGTTTTCCCCGGAGTTCAAACAGCAAGCCGCCTGTCTGGTGCTCGACCAGGGTTATAGCCATATGGAAGCAAGCCGCTCGGTCGGCGTCGGCGAGACGGTGCTGCGCCGCTGCGTGCAGCAACTTCAGATGGAACGCCAGGGCGTCACGCCGCAGGGCAAGGCAATCACGCCGGATCAACAGCGTATTCAGGGACTCGAGGCGCGTATCGAACGCCTCGAGCGTGAGAAGGCCATTTTAAAAAAGGCTACCGCGCTCTTGATGTCGGAAGGCATCGAACGTACGAAGTAATTGATCAGATTGGCGCAAGCGAATCGGTCGAGCTGATCTGCGCGGTATTCGACGTGTCGCGGTCCTGCCTGTATGCACACCGAGGGCGAGCCCGACGCGTTGATGCCGAGCGCATGGCACTGCGTAGCCGGGTACACGAGCTGTTCATCGAGAGTCGAAGCTCTGCTGGCAGTCGCAGCATCATGGGCATGATACGCGAGGAAGGTACGGCGATTGGCCGCTTCAAGGTCAGCCGCTTGATGGAAGAACTCGGGTTGATCTGCAAGCAGCCGGGCGGCCATGCCTACAAGCAGGCCACGGTCGAGCGGATCGATATCCCGAACCATCTCAATCGCGAATTCGAGGTTGGTACGCCGAATCAGGTGTGGTGTGGTGACATCACGTATGTCTGGGCGCAGGGCCGTTGGCATTATCTGGCCGTAGTACTCGACCTGTTCACGCGTCGGGTTGTTGGCTGGGCATTCTCGACACGCCCTGATGCCGATCTCGTCGTGCAGGCGTTGGAGATGGCCTATGAGCAACGTGGTCGACCACAAGGCTTGCTGTTTCACTCGGATCAAGGCGGCCAATATGCAAGCCGGAAATTCCGTCAGCGCCTCTGGCGTTATCGGATACGGCAGAGCATGAGCCGTCGAGGAAATTGTTGGGATAACTCCCCGATGGAGAGGCTGTTCCGCAGCTTCAAGATCGAATGGCTACCGTCAGTGGGCTACATGTCGGCGCAGGAGGCACACCGGGACATCAGCCACTACCTGATGCACCGGTACAACTGGATACGGCCGCATCAGTTCAATGACGGACTGGCGCCGGCAGTTGCGGAAGAAAAACTTAACGCAGTGTCCGGGATTAGTTGACCACTACAAGAAGACGCCAATCGCTCGAGCTGGGTGGCGGTGGGCTCCTGGTGACGTGCTATCGCATCAACCAGAAAGAAAAAGCGACGGGACAGATCGGATGTCGAGGGGCGGCGAAATCGCGCCGTCAGCGGATCGGGAATTGCACTAGGACCGGCCATCTTTTCTCCGTTTGCTTAAAAAGAGCCGGCACCCAAACGAAATACTAGATATAGTGTCGACCAGGCTGATTCACCCCAAGTGTAGTGCCATTTTTACGTAACACCAATCCAACTAGACACGAGCATCAGTCTTTTTTGTAACAAGTCCACACGCAATCGTTTGCGCGTGGTAGCAAGTGTTTTTTTGTGCGGAGCAGCACCGGAAGCTTCCATGTCCTGATTGATCTTTGCTTCACCGAGCGAACAAAAATCCAGTCCATTTGCGGAACAGGGGCTAAACGTCAGTGAGGCGAATAAGCTGGGATCGGAATAAAAATGAGGCCGCTGACGATGTCCGACAAGCTGAACAGGATGGCACCGAGCATAGCGGTAGATCCCAAGACATTCCCGGCGCGAAGATAGCGATCTCGCCATCCGAACTAGCCGACCTCTCGCGCCATGGCGCAGCTATCGTGCTGTGCATATTGGAGCACGTGCCGGCGTCGCATACGCTGCCCTGCGTAACGGTCGACTTCGCGGCGGCCGGTGCGGCTGCGCGGCTTCGTCGATGCGCTCGCGGCGCGCGGCCATGCCGAACGTGCGGTCACGACGGTGTCGACGCACGATTCGATCGAGGGCGGCTACGACGCCACTATGGCACTGCTGCACGCGCATCCGAATCTCACTGCACTGTTCGCGACCAACGACCTGATGGCGATCGGCGCGCTGCAGGCGGCGGCCGACCTGGGCCGGCGCGTGCCTGACGACCTCTCGGTCATCGGCATGACGGATATCCAGCTCGCGCACCAGTTCCGTCCCGCGCTGACGACGGTCCGGTTCCCGACGCCGCTGATCGCCGCGCATGCGATTGCCATGGCGCTCGAGATGATCGAGGGAGAACCGCCAAGCGAAAGCACGCGTGTGTGCGGCACACCGGAACTCGTGGTCAGGGAATCAACGGCCGTCGCACCGACGCGCCGCAAGGCGACATCGGCGCGACGCTCGAATTGAAGCTGTCGCGCCGGGCCCGTTCAGACTCTTCAGCCCATCGAGCGGTAGCCCGAGCAATCGGCGCTCACGTCGCGACCACCGCTGCTACAACCTGCCAGCGATCGATCCGGGCAGCTATGCCCGAAGCGCAATGAACCGAGGCACGGAAATCACGGTCGGGTGACGCCTTTCCCGGATCGCCCGATTCGACTCGTGATCATGCTCTTTTGACAGGCGGCTTACGGCGTTCGCGCACCAGTACCGTTCCCTGTCGCGCACCTCGAGTCGTCTCTTTAATATACGACATCATATTTCTAAGGCGTAATTTTCACCTCTGCCCCTCGTGTTCAGCGCCAGTCTCGTTCTCTACAAGACAAGCCCGGAAATTCTTCAAGTTTCAACTATACGTCAGTTATACAAGAAGATTACGGAATCCTTTTCATAGGGTAGTCACGTACGCGAAATTCGCATGTTCCGCGTATCATCATGACGACATATGACAATAGATGTCATACCACCATTGCCGTATCGACATCATCTAACAACCAGGATGGAGACAGCCGTGACCGCACCCGACTGCAACGGAAAACCCGACGACCTCAAGCAGAACACGGCGCACCGGGTTACCAGACGACATTTCCTCGGGTACTACGGTGTCATGATGGGCAGCGCCCTGCTCGGTGCGTGCGGTGGCGGCATCGACACGCCAGCCCCGACCGACACCCGCTCGCCGGGCGGCACCACCACGCCGACCGATCCGATCTGGGGGCCCAACGGCTCGGCAACCAACATCATCTCCTCGCTGAACGGAATCACGCAGTCGGCCTTCCGGGCCACGGATTTCCAGGTCGAGGCCTATGGCGCACAGCCCTGCTCCGTCATCGCCCAGACGAGCCCCTACACCGACGCGACCAAGTCGCCGCTGAGCCCCGGCGCGGGCGCGACCCAAGGTGCTGGCGCGTTCGATTCGCGTCCCGCCTTCCTGGCGGCGATCAGCGCATGCGCGGCGGCCGGCGGCGGCCGTGTCGTGGTACCAGCGGGAGCCTGGTATTGCGCCGGGCCGATCGTACTGCAGAGTAACGTCAACTTTCACCTTAGCGCGAACTGCACGATCTTCTTCAGCCCCAACCCGGCCGACTACGCCAAGGACGGCCCAATCAATTGCGGCGCGAACGGCAACCTCTTCTACAGTCGCTGGCAGGCCAACGACTGCCTGAATTTCGGTGCGCCCGTCTATGCGCGCAATGCCAGCAACATCGCGCTGACTGGCGAGGGCGCCACGTCGATCCTCAACGGCCAGGCAATGACACCGTTCGCCGGCTCCGGCAACACAGCCACCTGCTGGTGGACCTACAAGGGCACCACCGGCGCCTATGGCTGCGCGAGTTCCTCAACCCCTTCGCAGGCCTACGCCAACCCGAATAACGTAGACCTGAAGACGGCGGTGCCGGGCATCTCCGCATCGCTATATGCGCTGCTGACCAATCCTGCGACGCCCTGGCAGCAGGATCAGAACTATCTGCCTGCGCTGTCGGAAGCCGGCGTGCCGGTCGCACAGCGGATCTTCGGACTGGGCCATTACCTGCGCCCCTGTATGGTCGAATTCATCGGCTGCACCAATGTGCTGATGGAGAACTACCACACGCAAAACACGCCGTTCTGGCAGCACCATCCGACTGCTTGTACCAATGTGGTGATCCGCGGCGTGATGGCCGATAGTATCGGCCCGAACAACGATGGTTTCGATCCCGATGCCTGCAACAACGTGCTGTGCGACGGCATGGTCTTCAACACCGGAGACGATTGCATCGCCATCAAGTCGGGCAAGGATCTCGATACCGAATACGGCTCGGCGCGCAACCACGTGGTGCAGAACTGCACGATGAACAGCGGCCACGGCGGCATCACGCTCGGCAGCGAGATGGGTGGCGGCGTCGAGAACATCTACGCACGCAACCTGACGATGCTGAACCAGTTCTGGGCGACCAACTCGCTGAATATCGCGATCCGCATCAAGACCAACATGAACCGGGGCGGTTTCGTCCGCAACTTCTACGTCAACGGCGTCACCCTTCCAAACGGCGTGAGCCTGACGGGCGGCGGATACGGCAGCAAGCTGCTGGCCGGCAGCCCGATCAACGGCACGGTGCCGCTCGGTGTAGCGACTGCGGCGGCAGGCAATCCTTCCGCGTCGCAGGGCGGGCTGATCACCTTCGACTGCGACTACCAGCCGGCCGGCGACGCGATCCGGACGCGCCCAGCTCAGGTGCAGAACGTCAACATCGCCAATGTAACGGCCAGCAACGTCACGCTCGGCGGCAAGACCGGCTCGTGCTTCCAGGCGATCGTTGCGCAGGGCCCTGTCGTCTTCGACTACAACGGCCCCGCGCCCACCCCGACGATTCCCGCGATCACCGGCGTGACGATCTCGAACTGCAACTTCGGCTCGCCGACCGCCGCCGGGCCAGCCAGCGCCACCGTGCCCGGCCCGATCTACGCCTGGAACGTCAACGGCATCACTCTGCAGAACGTCACGATCGCGGGCCAGCTCTACAACACCACCATCACCGACCTGCGCTGATCCGCACGGATTCCCGCACGTCGGCAGTCCCGAGCAGCACCCGGGGTCCGTGCCGGACCCTGATCGATGTCGGCCGCCGACCGGCAGCAGTTCACTGTCCGCTTGCTGCCGCACACCGTCCGAACTAGGTTTCCCCCCCTCCTCCATTCGAAGACAAGGAAAAACCTGATGAAAGGGAAAATCAGCATCCGCGCGGCACTCATCCTGTCCACCTTATCAGCGCTCGCCGTGCCAGCAGCTGCCCAGGCCGAGACCTGCACGCCGCCATGGAGTAGCGTGCCGAGCACGAATACAACCAACCTGCAGAACGCCATCAAGCAGTGTTCCGGTAGCGGCACCAGCAGCAGCCCAGGCTTGGTCGACCTGACCAGCAACAACGGCATATCGACGGCAGTTATCACAAGCGTGAACCTTTCCAGCAACATCGTACTGAAGCTCGAGAAGGGCTTCACGCTGAAAGGTTCGCCGTCGCAACCCTCGAGCAGTGCGATGTTGGCAGGCAGCAATCTCAGCAACGTCACGATCACCGGCACCGGTGCGATCGATGGCGACGGACAGGACTATTGGCCGGCAGCAGTCGGTCAAAACAACACACCCCGGCCGAAGCTGATTGCCATCACCGGCTCGAATCTGCAGATCGGCTCGAACTTCACCGATGCCGGGAAATCGCAGTCGATCATCAGCCTTCCGAGTTCGACCAACGCCACCGACAACGCGCTGATCATTCGAAATTCGCCGAAAGAGCAACTGGTGATCGAATCGGGCTCGAAGAACGTCACGATCGACGGCGTGTGGATCTACGCGAACCCGAAACGCAATTCCAGCGGCAACGATCTCGCACCGAACACCGACGCGATCGACATCATCGGCACCCAGACCGCCACGATCAAGAACTGCTTGCTCGATACCGGCGATGACGATATCGCCATTAAATCCAACGCGGGCGGTGCGGCCACCTCGAACGTCAACATCAATCACTGCGTGGTCGGCGGCGGCCACGGCATCTCGATCGGCGGACAGGAAGCGGCAGGCACCACGCTCGCAAGCCCCGGTGTATCGCAGGTGACGGTCGACACCGTTCAATTCAGCGGCACCGACTATGGCTACCGGATCAAGACCGACCAGACTGCCAAGGATAGTGGCGCGACCACGGGCGTGACCTACCGGAACACTTGCATGCGCAACGTCCAGCAGCCGTTCCTGTTCACCTATACCTATGCGTCCGGTACCGGCGGCGCCCTGCCGATCATCGCGAATGTGAGCATCGACAACGTGATCGCTACCGCCACCAAGACCCAGGGCGCCATTGTCGGGCTCTCGAACAACCTGATGGGTGTGCCGAAATCGGGTGACACCGGGATCCGCATCACCAATAGCCAGATCAGTGGCGGCGGGGCCTTCTCGGTTACGGATGGCGAACTTCAGGTAGGCAACCATAGCAGCGTGACGACCTCGACCAGTTCGAACGGCACGGTGGTACCAATTACGGACAACGGTCCGACCTTGTCTTGCCCAAGCAGCATCACCATTCCGACGCAGATCTAAGAACCCTAACAAAATGAACTGCGAGGGGCTGCTACCCCGTCGCTTACTCCGTGAACCTCTTCGTTGTTTCTCCGATGAGGAGGCCACGGCCAAACCTATACTCAATGTCGAACTGTGGCTACTCATCCAACCACTATTGCCACTACCGAAGCCGCGCCGGACGCGATACCCCGTCAGCAAGCCGCTCGACGATCGCGCCTTGCTGACGGACCTCCTATTCGTGTTGCAGTCCGCTGCTCCCAGGGAAATGCTTCCTCAGGAAATGAGCCGTGGCTCGGGCATGAGTTGATAGCGCAGGCTGCGCGATCCGAAACGTGTCGATCGGCGAGACCACGAAGATGGCGTGACAGCACTACCTTGCGTCTTCAGTGCGATCAAAATCGTCACCTACATGCGTGGTTGCCGAGTCAGCTCAACGGACGTGCGGTATTCAGATTCTCCGATTGCGCGCCTCTCCCGACGCTGTGCCGGACGACCGAAGTTGTCCGGCTCCGTAGCCGCATCCACCGCTTCCTTTACTTCACCTAGAGCCCCATGAACACGAAAACACTCATGCGTGCCGTTGCGGCGGCTGCGTTCGCGCTGGCCTCCTCGCTCGCGCACGCCGCGACGTATGCGTACGTATCGAACAGCGACAGCCGCGACATCTCGGTGTTCGGCGTCGACACGTCGACCGGCGCGCTGCGCGCGATCGAAACCGTGCCGGTCGACGGCACCGTGATGCCGATGGCGTTGTCGCCCGATCATCACCGGCTGTACGCGGCGCTGCGCTCGACGCCCTATCGCGTCGTCAGCTTCGCGATCAATCCGCTCGACGGGCGGTTGATCGAACTCGGCCGCTCGCCGCTCGCGGACAGCATGGCGTATGTGTCGACCGATGCGTCGGGCCGCTACCTGTTCTCCGCGTCGTACGGCGGCAACCTGCTCGCGGTCAACCGGATCGGCGAGAACGGTGTCGCCGGCGACGTGCAGCAGACGATCAGGACCGGCCCGATGGCGCATGCGATCCGCCAGTCGCCGGACGGTCGCTACGCGTTCGCGTCCGTGCTCGGCGCCGATGCGTGGCTGCGCTTGCCGTTCGATGCGTCGAACGGCAAGCTGACCGATGCTGCCGAACCCGCGTACCGGCTGCCGGCGAAGTCGGGCCCGCGCCATTTCGT
Source organism: Burkholderia sp. 28_3 (assembly GCF_003253915.1). Lineage (NCBI taxonomy): Bacteria > Pseudomonadati > Pseudomonadota > Betaproteobacteria > Burkholderiales > Burkholderiaceae > Burkholderia > Burkholderia sp. 28_3. Next base: position 41,959 of record NZ_QKZF01000024.1, on the reverse strand, counting down.
GTTTTCGTCGAACGGGCGCTTCGCATACCTGATCGACGAGCTCGATGGCAAGCTGCACGTGATTGCGCTGTCGCAAGGCGGCGCCGATGCGCGGCCGGTCCAGACCGTATCGATCCTGCCGCCGGATTTTCATGGCGACAAGCCGTGGGGCGCCGATCTGCATCTGACGCCGGACGGGACATTCCTCTACGCGTCGGAACGCACGTCGAGCACGCTCGCGGCGTACCGTGTCGATTCGGCGTCGGGCAAGCTCGCGCGGATCGGCACGTTCGCGACCGAGCAGCAGCCGCGCGGCTTCGCGATCGATCCATCGGGCGCGTATCTGCTCGCGGCCGGGCAACTGTCGCCGACGCTCGCGGTGTACCGGATCGACCGGCACACGGGCCACCTCGACGCGATCGGCAAGTATCCAGTCGGCAAGGGCGCGAACTGGGTCGAGATCGTCACGTACGACGGGACGAACTGATCCGCTTGCGACGGAGCGGGCGGCATGGCACGCGTGCCGCCCGTTTCGCGAGGTTTGCCTACATGCGATGCCGGGTCGCGCATCGAAACCGCACTCGATCGACTCAAGTTGAAAAATCCGCTGTCGTTAACCGACAAGGGATAACTTCGAGAGTCGATTCACCATGCGCGATCTGAAGGTAAAAAACAGTTTGCTCGCCGTGCTGGCCGCGTTCGCTGCGATGATCATCGTCGGCGGCATCGTCGGCGTCGTTGCGCTCGGCAGCGCGAACACGAACGCGAAACGTCTGCACGCCATCGCGACGCAGACCTCGCTCGTCAACGATGCGTACAAGGACAGCACCCGCACCCGCTCGGCGCTCGTGCGTGCGTATTCGGCACTGAAGGAACACAACGACCCGGCGCAGCGCGATTCGGCATTGCAAAGCGCGCAGCGCACGTTCGACCTGTCCGCCAAGGAAACGCAGGCGTTCAAGGACGCCGCGCCGATCGGCAGCCTCGGTGCCGACCTGAAGCAGGCGCTGGTCGAATCGTCGACGCATCTCGCGAACGTGCTCGCCCGCGCGACCGACGCGCTGCGCAACGGCGATACCACCGCGTATGCCGAGATCAACGACAAGGAAATCACGCTCGCCGGCCAGGTGTATTCGGCGAACGTCGAGAAATTCCAGCGCACGGCCAACCAGCTGGCGGAAGACACGATCGACGACGACAACGCCGCATACGCCCGCATCATCGCGATGGTCGGCCTCGGCGTCGCGCTGGCGCTTGCACTGATCGCCGCGACGCACTTCGCGCTGCGCGCGATCGTGTCCCGGCCGCTCGCGAACGCGGCCGCGCTGCTCGACCGGATTGCATCGAACGATTTGACCGTGACGGTGCCCGATGCCGGCCGCAACGAAATCGGCCAGCTGTTCGCGGCGATGAAGCGGATGCAGGCCGGGCTCGCCGCGACCGTCACCGGCATGCGCGACAGCAGCGACGCGATCCATACGGCCGCGCGCGAGATCGCCGCGGGCAATCTCGACCTGTCGAGCCGCACCGAGCAGCAGTCCGCGTCGCTCGAGGAAACGGCCGCGAGCATGGAGCAGCTGACGTCGACGGTGCGCCAGAACGCGGACAACGCGCAGCAGGCGAGCACGCTCGCGGCGAGCGCGGCGGACCTCGCGCAGCACGGCGGCGAACTGGTCGGCCGCGCCGTCGACATGATGGGCGTGATCAACACGAGTTCGCAGAAGATCGCGGAGATCACCGGGATGATCGACGGCATCGCGTTCCAGACCAATATCCTCGCGCTCAACGCGGCGGTCGAGTCGGCGCGTGCGGGCGAGCACGGGCGCGGCTTCGCGGTCGTCGCGGGCGAGGTGCGCACGCTGGCCCAGCGCAGCGCGAGCGCCGCGCGCGAGATTCGGCAACTGATCGGCGCGTCGATCGACGATGTACGCGACGGCAATGCGCTCGTGACGCAGGCCGGACAAGCAATGAACGAGATCGTGGCGTCGGTGCGGCGCGTGGCGACGATCATGAGCGAGATCACGACGGCCACCGTCGAGCAGAGTGCAGGCATTGACCAGGTCGGCCAGGCGGTCACGCAGATGGACCAGATGACGCAGCAGAACGCGGCGCTCGTCGAACAGGCGAGTGCCGCCGCGACCGCGCTCGAGCAGCAGGCCGGTTCCATGCAGGCCGCGATGGCGGTTTTCCGGATTGCGCGGGAGGGGTGAACGGGATGACACACCGTGCATATCAACGAAATCGGCAGGTATTCGTCCCGCGAAGCAAAGTCTAGCCTTCCTAGGCCAATGAAAACCCCTTGATGAGGCCTGATTCGAATTAACCGATATGAGCCTTTACTATCAAGCCGATGAGCTTTTGTCGCTGAGTAATGGCCCCCATAGTTGCCCCAACACTCGATCCTGCGGCTGTTGAAGCTCCGTTCGTGTTCTTGGGAGCGCCCGACATTCGGCCGTCAAACTATCCCTGGAGGCCTTCCGCCGAGCGAGCTGCCACCTTTTGAGCCTCGCTCATGTGGGGGACGACGTTACCATCAGGTCGTTCGAAATTGATACGGCTAACGTCGTTCTTCACGCCGAACGTCTTTTCGTATCGCGCCACGAATTCCAGGCCATCCTTCAGCGTCGCCAGCGGCGCGCCGCCCTCCGCACAGAAGCCGCGACTGTCCAGCGCGCCCGCGGCGAGCTTCGGCATGTCGACCGAGCAGATGCCGTCGCCGCCGAGGACGGGCACGCTCAGGCCCAGTTGCTTCGACTGCCGGCCGATCGACGCCGCCTGCGAATAGTAGCCACCGTAGAAGATCGCATCGGGACCCGTCGCCTTGATGTGCGTGAGGATCGCGTTGAAATCGGTCACCTTGTCGTTCGAATACTCACGCGCCACGACGTTCGTGCCGTTCTTCTTGGCCGTTTCCACGAATACGTCGGCCACTCCCGAACCGTACACGGTGCGATCGTCGATTACCGCTACCCTCTTCGCATGCAGCAGATTTGCGGCAAAGTCCGCGATGCGTGCGCCGATCACGTTGTCGTTAGCCGCAAGACGGACGATGTATGGGAAGTTCTGCTGCGTGATCGCCGGGTTGGACGCCGCTCCCGTGATCATCGGAACATTCGCGCTGTGATAGATGCGCGATGCCGGGATCGTCACGCCCGAGTTGTAGTGGCCGAGCACCGCCTTGACGCCGCTGTCGACAAGCTTCTGCGCGACCGACACACCCGTCTTCGGATCGGCCGCGTCATCTTCGGAGACCACCTGGAACGTCACCGGCTGACCGTTCACGACGATTGGGTTCTTGTTCAGGTGCTCGACCGCGAGCCGGACGCCGCGCTCGTCGTCCTTGCCGAAGCTGCGACTTTGGTGAGTGAGCCTGGATGTCATCACGTCGATGTGCTCCAGCGATTGACGACCAGCTTGCGCTGTGTTCGCCCATCGTCCGCCAATGCGATTGAATCTGCACTTCGCCTGAGCGTAAGACTGCGTGAGTAGCGCACATGTCACGGGCCGGTTGCCGATGCCAATTCACCCCGAACGTTGGCTCGGTCCGAATCGATCGAGCCGGCGTATGATTCACCGCCGCGACCTAGTGCCCCATCGCTACCGCAAGTTGCCGCTCCAATGCCCCGCTCGCGCGTCGGGCAGCCTGTCCGTCTACGCGGTCGGCCAATATCCCACAGAGCTGCTTTAACTGACCAGCAGCAAGCCCAACGTTCATGCTTATGCGCATATGCGCTTGCAGCTGCGAATCGACCCCTGTCATCGCGGCGAGCATGCTTACCGTCGCCAGTTCGCGGCTCTGCCAATCGAGATTGTCGCGCTCGAAAATATCGCCAAACAAGTGAGTCTTCAGAAATTGGTCAATCGCCGGCGCAAAATCGAACAATGCGCCTTTCACCGGACCGCCGGACAGCTTCGTCTGGTTTGCCGTACCGGCTACAAGCAATGCGTCACCGGTTGGCGCACGGCGGCTCGGCGCATGACCTTCCGTATCCTGGCGCCCCGCCTGCTTGCGGGTCTCCATCACCTTCATAAGCGATCCGAGCGCATTGAGGCTGCGCGGAAAACCTGCGTAAGCATAAAGCTGCACCAGGATCTCTCGAATCTCGCTGATTGTCAGACCGGTGTCCAGCCCCTCATTCAGCGCAGCGGTGAGATTGTCGATGTCCCCTGCGGCAGCAAAGGCCGCGATGGGCACGATCGCCTGCTGTCGCGCGGTCAGCGTTTCAGCAACGTTTGGAAGAGACGTTCCCGTGTTTGCCATGTCGTTCGATTCCTCATGTGAAGTTGCCTGCGTCGGTACCGCCGGAAAGCCGACGGCTAAAACGAGTACCGCTGCCCGCAGAAGTGTCCGAACGGCCCCGTCGCGCCAGACAGCACGTCTGCCCCGCGAGACCGACGGCGTAACCATGTCGAATGAAGTAAGCCGCATTTGCTCTGTGTCCGAGATATCAAACCGTTGCCGGCAAGCGATCGAGAAACTTCTCCAGCGTGATCGGATATTGGCGCACACGAACGCCGGTCGCGTTGTAGACGGCATTCGCCACCGCGGGCGCGACACCGGTGAGACCGAGTTCGCCGACGCCCTTCGCCTTGACCGGTGAAATTGTCGGATCGACCTCGTCGATGAACGCGACGTCGAGATGCGGTACGTCGGCATGAACCGGTACCTCGTAGCCGGCCAGGTCATGGTTGATGAAGAGCCCGAATCGCTTGTCGACCGCCATCTCCTCCATCAACGCCGCGCCGATTCCCATCGTCATTCCGCCGATCACCTGGCTGCGCGCCGTCTTGGGATTCAGTATGCGGCCGGCCGCACAAACGGCCAGCATTCGGCGCACGCGGATTTCGCCGGTGAAGGCGTTCACGCCGACTTCGGCAAAGTGGGCGCCGAACGTCTGGATCGCGAACCGCTTCGACAAGTCGCCGAACTCCATGCTTTCCTCCACGACGAGCGGTCCGTTGTCTGCCGCGCGCGCGAGCGGAACGCTTCTGCTGCCGGAGCGAATTTCGCCCGCGGCGAACTCGGCCCCGGCAATGTCGAAGCCGAGGCGCCGAGCGACCATCTCGCGCAGCTTCGTGCACGCGGCGTAGACGCCTGCGGTAACGGAGGCCGCGCCCTGCTGCCCCCCCGAACCCGGCGTCTCCGGAAAGCTCGAATCGCCCAATCGGACGACGACCCGATCGATCGGCACACCCATCATTTCGGCCGCCGTCTGTTGAACAACCGTATAGCTTCCGGTCCCGATGTCGGTCATGTCGGTTTCGATCGTGACGATCCCGCTGCTGTCGAGCCGTACGCGCGCACCGGCTTTGGCAATGGGCGCACCGCGGATCGCCGCGGCCATGCCAAGACCGACGAGCCAATGACCGTCGCGGACCTGTCCGGGCCGCGCTTGTCGTGCGTTCCAGCCGAAGCGTTCTGCGCCGGTGCGCAGGCACTCGACGAAAGGACGCGACGAGAAAGGCCGTTGCGGAAGCTCGGGATCAAACTGTGTGTCGTTCCGGACACGAAACTCGACAGGGTCCATACCGAGCTTCTCGGCCATCTCGTCCATCGCGATTTCGAGCGCCATCAGCCCCGGCGCTTCGCCAGGCGCCCTCATCGCGTTGCCTTCGGCCAGATCGAGTGTCGCAAGCCGGACGCACGTCATCCGGTTCGGGCCGCCATAGAGCATCCGCGTCGACAACGTCGTGGGTTCGGTACGCCCGCCAGCGAGATTGCCCGACCAGCTCTCGTGACCGATCGCGATCAGCCTTCCGTCGCGCGTGGCACCGAGCCGGATCCGCTGAATGGTCTTCGGTCGGTGAATCGTGTTGTTGAACATGATTGGACGCTGGAGCGCGATCTTGACCGGGCGTCGCACCATTCGCGCTGCCACTGCGGCGAGCGCGAGATCCGACTGCACGGTCCCCTTGCCGCCGAAGCCACCGCCGACGAACGACGAAATCAAGCGGACGTTTTCGCGCGGTATGCCAAGAATTGCGCCAAGATCGCGCGTACCCCAGTTCATCTGCTGGATGGACGTCCAGCACGTCACGCGGTCGCCGTCCCATTTCGCAATGGTCGCGTGCGGTTCCATCATCGCGTGCGCTTGATCGGGAACCGTGTATGTCTCGTCCACCTTGACGTGCGCCTGTGCGAAACCCTGCTCGAAGTCTCCAACGCGCGTGTCGGTCGGCCCGCCGAACGCCATCTGGCGCGCGACCGGCGCAGTCTGCATCTGCGTCTCGAGGTCGAACTGCCCGTTGCTGCGCACATATTGCACGCGAATCAGCGCGGCTGCCGCGCACGCCTGCTCGAACGTCTCCGCGACGACGACGGCCACCGGCTGATGGTAATGGTCGACGTCCGGCGCCGCGAGCATGCGCTGTACATAGAACTTGCCGACACCGAGCCGGCCGACATTTCGATACGTGACAACGGCAAGCACGCCCGGCGCTGCCTGCGCACGCCGCGTGTCGATGGACAAGATCCTCCCCTTGGCTACGCCCGCGCCCAGGATGTAGCCATAGGCAACGTCCGGGCCAACGTCGTGATATTCGTACGCATAGGTTGCAGTCCCGGTCGTCTTCAGCCCGGCCTCGTAGCGATCATATGGCTGACCGACGACCGTCATCCGGTCGATGGGATTCTGTCCTGCAGGCGTGTCGAACTTCATGGATCAACCTCTCGCTTGTTCCATTACATAGGCGAGCGTGCGCTCCACCAGTGGAATCTTGAACGCATTCTGCTGCGTGGGCTGCGCCTCTTTCATCAACGCATTCGCGACGGCTGCAGCCCCGTGCCGCATCGCTGCGTCTGCGGATGCGACCCGCCACGGCTTCGGTGCGACACCGCCCAGCGCGACGCGGCCGCTGCCGTCCTCATGAACGATCGCAGCGACCGACACGAGCGCAAACGCATAGGAGGCCCGATCACGGACTTTCTGGTAGAAGTGACGGCCGCCGATCGGGCGCGGAAGCGTCACTGCCGTGATCAGCTCGCCGGGCACGAGCGCAGTCTCGACATGCGGCGTCGTGTCCGGCAATCGATGGAAATCGGCGATGGGGATCGTCCTCGTCTGTCCGTCGCCGCGAACCGTTTCCACCGATGCATCGAGTGCACGCAATGCAACGGCCATATCGCCCGGATACGTCGCAATGCAACTGGCGCTCGCGCCGACGACAGCAAGCTGCCGCGTGAATCCGCCGATCGCGGCGCAGCCGGAGCCGGGCATACGCTTGTTGCACGGCAGATTCGGATCGTAGAAATACGGGCAACGCGTGCGCTGGAGCAGGTTTCCGCCGGTCGTGGCCTTGTTGCGTAGCTGACCGGATGCGCCCGCAACGATCGCACGTACCAGGACCCCGTAATCGCGTCGCACTCGAGGATGCGACGCAAGCGCCGTATTGGTCACGAGCGTGCCGATTCGCAGTCCGCCTTCCGGTGTGTCGTCGATATGATCGAGCCCGATGTCCTGAATATCAACGAGGTGAGTCGGCGTCTCGATCTCCAGTTTCATCAGGTCCAGCAGGTTCGTGCCGCCAGCGATGAATTTTGCTCCCTGGCGCTGTGCGACGATGCTTGCCGCGTCCGCAGCACTTTTCGCCCTCTCGTAGGTAAACGCCTTCATGCACGGCTCCCCGCGACTTCGGCCATCGCATCGGAGATGTTCGAATACGCACCGCAACGGCAGAGGTTGCCGCTCATCCGTTCGCGCATCTCGACGCGTGTCGCCTCGGCGGGCGCCATCAGGTCGTCCGTGACATGACTGGGCACCCCGGCCTTGATTTCGTCCAGCACGGCAACGGCCGAACATATCTGACCCGGCGTGCAGTAGCCGCACTGATATCCGTCGTGCCTGATGAACGCAGCCTGCATCCGATGAAGTTCGGACGGCGTGCCCAACCCCTCAATCGTGGTGATCGCGTCGCCGTCGTGCATCACCGCGAGGCTCAGGCACCCATTGATCCGGATACCGTTCACGTGAACCGTGCATGCGCCACACTGTCCGTGATCGCAGCCCTTTTTCGTACCGGTCAAAAGGAGGTGTTCCCGCAACGCATCGAGCAACGTGGTCCGAGGATCGACGTCGAGGTGTCGATCGTTTCCGTTGACATTGAAGACGACGCGCATCGTGCTCGTCATCGGCGACGACTCGCTTGGCCCGGCCTCCCCGGCCGGCGACATGGCGTTGGCGGTATCGGGCAGAAAAGGGGTGACAGCGGAGACGGCGCCGGCGATCAGAAGGTGACGTCTCCTCGCATTCAGTTGTTCCGAATCGTCCATATGTCTGCACTCCTCTCGTTGCAGCGGGCGCGTGCCGGTCGACCGGCTGCGAACGCTCTTTCGATGGCCCGGTTCACCAGGCATAAGCTTCAGGCGCGGCGCCCCCTGGTCCTGGCCAGATTTCGTCGAGGCAGCGAAGCGTGTCGTCGGACAGTGCAATATCCAGCGCCCGCAATGCGGATCTCGTCTGCTCCACGGTTCTCGGCCCCACGATGGGCGCGGTCACCGCCGGATGATGGAGCAGCCAGGCCAATGCGACGTCCGCGGGGCGCTCGCCGAGGTCCTCGCACAGCGATTCCCATGCCTCCAGCTGTTGCCGGTGGCACGCGATCTTGCGCGCCATGTCGGGCGTGGCGCGCCGCCCCTCGAGCGTCCCGCGCAATACGCCCCCCAGCAGCCCGCCCCCCAACGGACTCCACGGAATCAAGCCCAGCCCATGATGACGACACGACGGGATCAGTTCGAGTTCAACGGTTCGCGCGGAAAGGTTGTAGAGACTCTGTTCGGCGATCAGTCCCATGAACTGACGCGAACGGGCCGCGGCTTGCGCGGTCGCGACGTCCCAGCCGGCGAAATTGCAGCTGCCGATATAGAGCACCTTACCCTGCTGCACCAACAGTTCCATCGCCTGCCAGACTTCCTCCCAGGGCGTCGACCGGTCGACGTGGTGCATCTGGTAGAGGTCGATATGATCGACCTTCAGCCGCTTCAGGCTGTCCTCGCAGGCACGGCGGATATGGTAGGCCGACAGGCGCCGGTCGTTCGGGCCGGTACCCATCGGCTGATAGACCTTGGTGGCAAGGACGATGCGCTCGCGACGGCCGCCTTGAGCGATCCAGCGTCCGATGATCTCCTCGGAGATGCCGAAACCCTTTTCAAGGTCGGGTGACTGCGGGCCACCGTACACGTCGGCCGTATCGATGAAGTTGATGCCCGAATCCAGCGCGGTGTCGAGGATCCCGAAGCTGGTGGATTCGTCCGCCCTATCACCGAAATTCATGGTGCCAAGACAGAGACGACTGACTTTCAGACCCGAGCGTCCGAGGTGTACGTATTGCATGCCGATGCCGCCGATGTAGGTTGTCGGATTCCGGTTTGGTGGCCTCACATCGGCAACTGCGGCGGTTCTCGCTCCCGCAGGCTCGCACGACGATGCGCCTCGACAGGACTTTAGCGGGAACGATGGTTGTCGAAAGCCCCCGTTCATTTGATGGCGCTGTGAATGACGCTCAACAACGGGCGGCGACGCCGCACGAATCGATGATGCATCCGTCGCAGTCACCGTCGCATTTGTGAATACAACTCATTGGTGCGTCAACCGAACGCCGGCTAAACAAACAGGCACCGTTACGCTAAATTCGACGCCAAGTAGCCCGCACGATACGCCGATCCGACGCTGAACCGATCGACGCTGACGCGTTCACCACTCGATGGAAATACCCGTGACACCACCGCAATACCATTCGGCAGCGGCAGACCGCTCTTTGCTTCCGCTGATGAGCTGCGTATTCACCGTGTTCCTGGTCACGGGCGCGGCGCTGTCCGCTTTGCCGCTGCACATTCACCACGACCTAGGCTTCGGAACATTCACCGTCGGTCTGGTCTCCGGCGCCCAGTTCGCATCGTCGCTGGTCTCTCGCCTGTGGTCCGGTGCGATTGCAGACCGGCGCGGACCGAAGTTCGCCGTTTCCACCGGTCTTGGACTGTCCGCGACGGCCGGACTCCTGTACCTGTTGTCGCTGACGTTCTCCGGCAACCCGTCACTGTCCATCGCGATCCTGCTCATGGGCCGCACGCTGCTCGGTGCCGCCGAGAGTTTCATCATGACCGGCTCGCAAAGCTGGTGCCTCGCTCTCGCCGGTCCGGGCCATGCCGGCAAAACGATCGCGTGGATCGGAACGTCGATGTTCGTCGCACTGGCGGCCGGCGCACCGCTCGGCAGCTTTCTGTTCGACGCATTCGGATTTGCTTCGATCGGGCTCGCCACTTCCGCCGGCGCGGTCGTGACGATGCTGCTGGTCAGCCCGGTTTCGGATGCCAGAACCCAGTCCAGCAATGCAGAAGCCGTCGGGAAAGTACTGAAAGCCGTCTGGCTGCCAGGACTCGGCATGGCATTTCCCGGCCTCGGCTACGGCATCATGACCGCGTTCTCCGTGCTGCTGTTCGTTCAACGCGGCTGGCAACCCGCATGGCTCTCCTTTACAGCATTCGCCGCTGCGCTGATGGTTGCGCGGGTTTTTTTCGGTGCATTGCCCGATCGCCTCGGCGGAGCCCGTACTGCGGTCATCTTCGTCGCCCTCTACAGCTTCGGCATGGCGCTCGTCTGGGCCGCCCCGGTTGCATGGCTGGCGTTTGCGGGAACGACGCTTGCGGGATTCGGCTACGCGCTCATCTATCCCGGTTTCGGCATGGAGGCTGTAGCAAGGGCGCCAACGGACGCCAGAGGGCTGGCCATGGGCATCTACACTGCGTTCATCGATCTCGCGCTCGGCGTCTTTGCGCCTCTGCTCGGCCTCGTTGCCAATGTAACGGGCCTCGGCGCCATCTTTCTCATCAGCGCGATTCTCGCCCTGTTCGCCCTGCCCATCGCGATGAGACTTCGTTCATCTACTGAAGCCGCTTGAGACGCGCATCTCACATGACAGGCGAGCGCGGCGTTACCTCTCGACAAGTGCGTCTGGCCGGTTTCCTATCCGGGTCGCCATCACGGTTTCGTAATCGCGCATCGTCGCTGTTCAAAATCTCGCTCATTCGGAGAAGCACATGCAATACGTCAATCTTGGCCGCACCGGCCTCAAGGTCTCGCGCCTTTGTCTGGGCTGCATGAGTTACGGGGAACCCGCCCGACTGCCCCAACCGTGGTCGTTGGATGAAGAGGCGTCTCGCCCGTTTTTTCGTCAGGCACTCGAGGCAGGAATCAACTTCTTCGATACGGCGAACATCTATTCCGGCGGCGGTTCCGAGGAAATTGTCGGGCGCGCACTTCGCGACATGGCGCGACGCGAAGAAATCGTCGTCGCAACGAAGGCATTCTTTCCGTGGAGAAATTCGCCCAATACCGGTTTCCTTTCGCGCAAGGCGCTGTTCCAGTCGATTGACGACAGCCTGAAGCGACTCGGCATGGACTACGTCGATCTGTACCAGATTCATCGCTTCGATCCCGGCACGCCGGTCGAAGAGACGATGGAGGCGCTGCACGACATCGTCAAAGCCGGAAAAGCGCGCTACCTCGGCGCCTCGTCAATGGAAGCATGGCGTTTCGCCAAGATGCAGCACGTTGCGGAGCGCAACGGCTGGACACGTTTCATCTCCATGCAACCGCAGTACAACCTGCTCTATCGCGAGGAGGAGCGCGAGATGCTGCCGCTTTGCATGGACCAGGGCGTCGGCGTCATTCCATGGAGCCCGATGGCGCGAGGCAGGCTGACGCGCGACTGGAGCGAAAGCACACATCGAACGAAGAACGATGCGTTCGCGATCCAGATGTATCTGAATACGGAGGCGCAGGACCGGAAGGTGATCGACGTGGTCGCCAGGCTTGCCGACGATCATGGCGTTCCACGGGCGCACGTCGCGCTCGCGTGGCTGCTGGCGAAGCCCGGTGTGACCGCTCCGATCATCGGAGCGACGAAGCCTGAGCATCTTGCAACGGCGATCCGCGCGCTCGACTTCTCGTTGACCGGCGATGAAATCAACGCGCTGGAGGCGCCCTATATCCCTCATCCAGTCGATGGGATCGTTCCGCCGCTTCCTGATGGTCCACCGACCCTTACTTTGCCACGTAACTGAAAGCGAAATACATCGACTTCGACGGTCTTCCATCAGGGAAATGGAACATGAATCCGATCTATGACTTCAAAGGTCAGGTGGCCTTCGTAACCGGGGCTGCGATGGGCATGGGTCTCGCTGCAGCCCGTGCATTTGCGCAAAGCGGGGCCTCCGTGGTCCTGGCCGATCGTGACGGGAACCTCGCCTTGCGGGAAGCGCAAAATATCGTCGACGAAGGCGGCATCGCAACAGGTATCGCGTGCGACGTCACCGACGAAGCCCAGGTCGCTGCTGCAGTCGACCACGCGGTCGCCGAGTATGGCCGGCTCGACATGGCATTCAACAACGCCGGCATCCAGGTGCCGCCCAGCGATGCGGCGGACGAGCCGGCCGAGCATTTCCAGCGCGTGGTAGCAGTCAACCAGTTCGGCGTCTGGGCAAGCATGAAGCACGAACTGCGCATAATGCGCGCCCAGGGATCCGGCGCGATCGTCAACAACTCGTCGCTCGGCGGGCTGGTCGGCCTGCCTGAGCGTGCCGCCTATCACGGCACGAAGCATGCCGTGCTGGGGATGACGAAGAGCGCTGGTGTCGAATACGCGTCCCGCGGCATACGCATCAACGCCGTTTGTCCCGGCACCATCGATACGCCGATGGTGCAGGACATGCTGACGGGGCAAGCCGATGCCATGAAAGTGATACTGAAGGACCAGTCCATCGGTCGCCTCGGACGAGCAGATGAAGTGGCCGCCGCCGTACTATGGCTGTGCAGTCCCGGTGCGAGCTTCGTCGTGGGCGTCGGCTTGCCGATCGATGGGGGCTTCACGGCCCACTAAGCACGTCCCCCGACTTCGCGTCATCATTCCGGGCTGCGCGGTGTCGCTCCCTGGCACAACCGTTCCCAATTCCGGTGAGCAAATTTGGCCTTGTCGCCACCATCAAGAGCGAGCCCGTTTACGAAATTCCTGGCGTCGCCGCCCGCACGGTACTGGTATGGATAATCAGTGGAGAAAAGAATGCGATCCGGACCGACTGCTTCAATCGCCCGTCGCAGATAGCTTTCGCTGAACATGCCGCTCGACGTCAGATAGAGATTGCCTCGCACGTATTCAACAAGCGGCTTTTGCAAATTCGACACCCGATCCAGCATGGCAAGCCGCTCGAGATAGAAGATCACAACCTCCCCCCAGTGTCCGAGAATCACCTGCAGATCGGGATAACGGTCGAAAACGCCAGCGAGAACCATGCGCAGGAATTCGATTCCGGCCTCGTAATGCCAACCGAGACCGAATGTCGAAAAAGCCAGATCGATCGATGGCGAAAAGCCGCCGTAGTATGCATCTCGCACGACGGCCTGCGGAATCTGCGGATGAATCAGCAACGGGACACGAAGCTCGGCCGCTCACGCATAGGTAGGTTCAAACAGCGAGTCATCGAGATGCCTGCTCCCCACGCGGCCGTAGAGAATAGCGCCCTTGGCGCCCAGCTCCGTCACGGCTCGACGCAGTTCGTTGGCCGCAGCATGCGGACTGGCAAACGGTAGCGCGGCGAGTGCCTGGAAGCGCGCCGGATTGCGGTGCACGGTTTCAGCCAACAGGTCGTTCACGCGTCGAGCCAGGCCAGTGCCGTGGTTCCCGAGATTGTTCAACCCGGGTGTGGTCAACGACAGAACCTGCTGCTCAACGCCAGTTTCGTCCATCAGAGCCAGTCGTTTCTCGCCGAGGTCGGCGAGGCGCTCGTCGAGGACCGCCGTGTTGAGGTCCAGGCTACCGTCGTCTGCGCCGGGGATGGTCAGCCACGCGTCCTTGATATCGGCCGGCAGGACATGTTCTTCGATTCCCACGATCTTCATTGCCGCACCCCTCTACTGCAGTTGAAATGTCTGCCACGGGCTGGACCCGCACGACCGACGCAAACCGGCCGATCTCCTGCAATCCCGGAGCGCATGCCGGCATCGCACATCGTCCGCCAATACACGCCGTTGTGGCGATCACGTCCGGTCTATTGCCCGGAAAAGCGCAGCATGGCCTCCGGGTACCGAGCCCCCTTGACGCAGATGTTCGCCTGCCGGATCACGTCGAGGTCGTCCTGATCCAGCGTCACGCTCAGCGCACCGATGTTCTCCTCGAAGCGTTCGAGCTTGCGCGTGCCGAACAGCGGCACGATCCACGGCTTCTGTGACAGCAACCACGCGAGCGCTATCTGGGCGGGTGTCGCGCCGTGTTTTTGTCCGATTCGTCGGATGAGATCCACCAGCTTCTGGTTCGCGACGCGAGCCTCTTCGGCAAACCGCGGCGTTTGCGCACGGATGTCGGAGCTGTCGAACGTGGTGTCGACGTCGATCCTGCCTGTCAGAAAACCCTTGCCAAGCGGGCTATACGGCACCAGCCCGATACCCAGCTCTTCGAGCGTCGGGATGATCTCCGCCTCGGGCTCGCGGGTCCACAGCGAATACTCGCTCTGCAGCGCCGCGAGCGGCTGCACCGCATGCGCGCGGCGAATCGATTGCGCACTTGCCTCGGACATGCCGAACCACAGCACCTTGCCCTCGGCTATCAAATCTTTCACCGTGCCTGCGACGTCTTCCATCGGCACTTCGGGGTCAACCCTGTGCTGATAGTACAAATCGATATGATCAGTACGCAGGCGCCGCAAGCTGCCCTCGATGGACCGGCGGATCTGAGCCGGTTTGCTGTTGACTCCGCCCCGGTGTTCGCCCGTGTCCTGATCGATGTCCCAGCCGAACTTGGTCGCGATCCTGACCTTGTTACGCATTGGTGCGAGGGCTTCGCCCACCATCTCTTCATTGGTCCACGGGCCATAGACTTCTGCGGTGTCGAAGAAATCCATGCCACGCTCGACGGCCGCGCGAATGAGGGCGATCATCTCTGCGCGGTCGGGCAATTCACGCGCCTTGCCGTAGCCCATCGCCCCGAGAGATAAAGCCGATACTTCAAGCCCTTGGCCAAGTTTTCGCTTGATCATGCCGCATCTCCTGTTTCGTCGTGCGGTGTGACGCAAACCGTTGCAGCGCATGTCTGCTCTCGAGCATTGGCTCAAGGCGGCTGGATGACCAGGCGCCCGGTCTACAATTACCCGCCGACAATGCCGACAATCAAACACGACCGAATTCACTACCGATTCCGCGATCCGCAGCCTGGATCAGGACGTGGCAATCGCCAGTCCAACGATTGGCTCCGTCTTCAGGCCGTCTGGCCGACGTTGAGCTGGTTGACGACTGCGTGCCCCACGGCATGCGCGGACGCCGGATTCTGGCCGGTCACGAGGCGCCCGTCGATGACGACATTCTCGCTCCAGTTCGGCGCAGGACGGTGCATCGCACCGCGCTGCTTCAGCGTGCTCGCCAGCAGATAGGGCACGACCTTCGTGTAGTTGACCTCGGCTTCCTCTTCGTCGGTGAAACACGCAAGATTCTTGCCGGCTACAAGGTAGCTGCCGTCGGAGAGCGTCGCGTTAACCAGCGCAGCCGGTCCGTGACAGACCGCCGACACGATGCCGCCGGCTTCCCAGATCTCGCGAACGACTTTCTGCACAGCCGGGCTGTCGGCGAAGTCCCACATCGTGCCGTGACCACCGGCAAAGAAAACGGCCGAATAGTGTGATGGTTCGAGATCGCCGAGCACGCGTGAATGGGCGAGCTCGTCGCGAAAATGCTTGTCCTGCCAGTAGCGATCATTGATGGGATCCGTCAGATCGAAGAAGTCGATTGGCGGATGACCGCCACGAATCGAGGCGATTTCCACCGGGATGCCGGCTTCTTCGAACACGGCAAGCGGATGCGTCAACTCGACCATCGCAAAACCGGTCGGCTCGCCCGAATCGCCGCGGATCGGGTGACTGGTGACCACGCACAGGATAGGTTTGATGCGGGTGCTGTTCATGCTTGCTGTCCTGAGGTTTCGAGTGAAGTCATGTCAATGACGAAACGATATTTCACGTCGCTTTTCAACATGCGCTCATAGGCTTCGTTGATCTTCTGGATAGGGATGATCTCGACGTCCGAGACGATGCCGTGCTCGCCGCAGAAATCGAGCATTTGCTGGGTATCGCGCAGGCCACCGATGAACGACCCCGAGATCGCCTTGCGGCCACGCACCACCGATCCGGCATTCACCGGGGTGCTGAGTGGCCCCATGTAGCCGACTAGTACCAGCACGCCTTCCAACGCAAGGGTCGGCATATAAGGATTGACGTCGTGATCATAAGGGACCGTGTCAATGACCACGTCGAATCGGCCGGTAACGGCCTTCATCTGTTCGGGGTCGTTCGACAGCACCACATGATCGGCACCGAGGCGGACCGCATCGTCTTCCTTGCCCGCCGAACGGGTGAACAGCGTGACATCGGCACCAAGCGCCTTGGCCAGTTTCAAGGCCATGTGACCGAGCCCGCCGAGCCCAATGACCGCGACCTTGCTCTCCGCCCCAACATTCCAATGGAGCAGCGGCGACCATGTTGTGATGCCGGCGCAAAGGAGCGGTGCCGCGCCTGCTGGATCAAGGCCGTCGGGGAGAGACAGTACGAACTTGTCGCGCACGACAATCACGTCCGAGTAGCCGCCATACGTGATGCTGCCGTCCTGCCGATCGACGCTGTTGTAACTGAACGTGGAACCCTCGACGCAGTCTTGCTCCCATCCCTTCAGACAAGGTTGGCAGTGCTGACAGGAATCGACCATGCAACCGACGCCGACCATCTCGCCCACCTTGAAGCGAGTCACGTTCTCGCCGACCTGGCGCACGCGTCCTATGATCTCGTGGCCAGGCACGATCGGATAGGTGGTAAAGCCGCCGTGGTTGCGTGCCATGTGCAGATCGGTATGACAGACGCCGCAAAAGAGGATATCGATCACCACATCGTCTGACCGCGGAGCTCGCCGCTTGAAGTCGAGATGCTGGAGCGGATCGTTGGCCGAATAAGCTGCGAATCCTGTTGCGTTCATGAAGTGTGGTCCTCGTCGCGCGTCGCGCGACCACGGTAGAAAGATGGCTCGATCAGGTCATACGCGGTGACATGACCAGTCGTGATACACCCGACGTCCCAGACTCAGGCAATGCCGGGAGCGAACAGGGCCTCCCAGTTCGTGAAGGGGCCAAGGGGGATGACGTCCCAGCCGATCAGACCGGCCTTGGCCAGCGGAAACTCAGCAAGCGCAATTCTTGCGGCCTCGACAGACTCGGCTTCCGCGATGATGGCGACACCGGGACGGTCCTGTCGAAAATAGATGTCGCGGATGATGCCCCCTTTGTACATCTGCCACGCATGGCGGGCTTCGTCCTGCATGTGTGGCTGGTATTTCTCGAGGCTGGCGCCCGGCTGGGGGACATCGAGGCAAAGCAGTTTCATCGTTGGTTTTCCTTAAGCGATGCAGAACGGTTCAGGCGGGTTGGAGGCGGCCGGCTATCGTCGCCACGCGGCGACCGAGGTACTGGGCTGTCATGAGGTCGCTTGCCGGCGGCGCTACATCGGGTGCCTGATCCACGTTCGCATGGGTCATGACACCCAGCCAGCTGCCCAGCCGGTTCAGATCGTCAGCGCTGGCGGTGCTGCTGTTGTTGCCGGGCATGAGGTCGAGGCCAACCCAGATCATCCCGTGCTGTGCGGCGAACAGCGCCATCGATACCAGCGAGTTCAGCTTGTCGCCGTGCTGCGCACCGGAGTTCGTGAACCCTGCGGCGATCTTGTTGCGCCATTTCAGTGCGGTCCATGCAGCCTTCGTGGAATCCTCGAAGAACTGCTTGAGCCGGGCGCTGATCATGCCGTTGTAGGTCGGCGAACCGAAGATAATCGCGTGGCTCGCTTCGAGCGTTGCCCAATCGACGCCATCAGCGACTGCAAACAGCTTCACCTCGGCCCCATGGATCTGCCGAACTCCTTCCGCGACGGCCTCTGCCACGCGCGCGGTGTGGCCGTAGCCACTGTCATGCACGATTGAAATCAACACCGGTGTTTGTCCTTGCCTTGAAGGTTTGCGCGTCTCGAGAGTCGGTTGAATGGGCAGCGCGTCACAAGCGCACCCGAAAATCTCGTTGCTGGTTGAACACTTTAAAGTAGAATTTTGAGAAGCATGGGTGGAAATAATTCCCATCTGTGCTTCCTTAATTTCTACAATCGCGGAGCAGATCTGTGCGTGACCGATTCGATGGCGTGCAATTGTTTGTGGAGGTCGTCGAAGCAGGCGGCTTTGCGAAAGCCGGTGAACGGCTTTCGCTGACGCGCTCGGCGGTCGGAAAGGCTATCGCGCGTCTCGAGGAGCGGCTCGGGGTGCAGTTGTTTCAGCGCACAACCAGGAATCAGTGTCTGACCGAGGACGGACAGCAATATTACGAGCGCTGCCTTCGAGCAATCGAAGAGATGCGCGCTGCGGAAACCATGCTGGAAAACGGCCGCCGGGAAGTGGTCGGGAAGTTGCGCGTCACGCTCCCCACGCTGTTCGGCCGCTACTGTGTCGCCCCGATCCTGCGATCGTACGCGCGAGCGCATCCGAAGCTCGAACTGGAATTGAACTTCAGCGATCGTCAGGTCGACGTGATCGCCGAGGGTTTCGATCTCGCGGTGCGCAACGGCGTGGCGGGTACCGGCACCACGCTGCGAGCACGCCTGCTGGTCAACCAGCGCAAGGTACTGTGTGCATCGCCTGCCTATCTCGCAACGAGAGGCGAGCCGCACACGCTGGCCGATCTTGCGAAACACGACCTGCTCCCCTACTGGCGCAACGAGCACGGTTTGCTCTGGCAGCTTCCTGACGCGACCGATACGCTTGTCGATTTTCAGCCCACTTCGCGCTTGCGTTTCGACGATCTCGAGGCAATCGCCGATGCCGCTGTCGACGGCATGGGCCTGGCCTGGATTCCCTACTGGCTGATTCGCGACCGGATGCGACGTGGCGAACTGGTCGAGATCTGGGGACATCGGCCGACGGCCGTCGTCGAGGGCTACGCCGTTTGGCCGGCAGCGCAGTATCTTCCGCTGCGCTGCCGTCTGGCTATCGATGTCCTCGCCTCGGAACTGCCGAAACGCGTCGAGGCGTGATCGCACAGTCCCGCTCGAACACGCCATCCGAAAACTTCGCCCTCCATCAACCAAACCAGCGAGACCTCATATGCCTGAACGTCGCATTCGGTTGAGAACATGGCTGCTTGCCGCAGCCACGCTCTGCAGCCCCGGAACGAACGTGCTGCATGCCCAGGAACCGGACAAGACCGTAGTGCGCATCGCCGAACTAGTGATCGATCCGGCACAACTGGAGACCTACAAAGCGATCGTCAAGGAAGAGATGGACGACTCCGTCCGGCTCGAACCCGGCGTGCTCGCCATCTACTCGGTCGCCGTCAAGGACAAGCCGAACCATCTGCGTTTCTTCGAGATCTATGCCAGCGACGAAGCCTATCGGGCGCATATCGAAGCTCCGCACTTCAAGAAATATGTCGCACTCACACAGCGGATGATCCAGTCGCGCACGCTGATCGAGACGACGCCCGTACAGCTCAGCGCCAAAGCGCGGCAACCGAAGGCGGTTGATTGACCCTGCTCACGACGGAGTTCCCTGCATGAAACGGAAACACACCTTGCTTGCCGCAATCGGCGCGACCGCTACATTGACCATGAGTGTGTTGGCCGCGCATGCTCAAACGCCAACTTCCGAATCCCCACTCACGCATGGCAAAACGCCGGCGTACTACATCGCCGACTTCGAACTCACCGATCCGGAAGGCATTAAGCCATACCGCGATCAGGTGGATGCAACATTCAAACGCTACAGCGGACGTTACATCGTGCGTGCGGGCCATGTGGATGGGCTGGAGGGCAATCCGCCGAACCATCGTCTGATCATCATCGAGTTCGACAGCCTCGACCTGGCCCGCGCGTGGTACAACTCGCCCGAGTACGCCCGAATCCGCCCGTTCCGCCAGCGCTCCGGCCACACGAATGCGTACATCGTCGAAGGACTGCCGCAGTAGCTGATGATGTGTCGGGCATTCGCTCGTTCAAACCCTGGTTCGAAACGATGCTATGCAACAAGCGCGTTCGAATGGTGCCAGAAACTGGCACCACCCCTGCATAGAATGGCTCCGCGAACAAAGGGCAGCGAACCGCGCTCCCCTATTACCGCGAAGGATCTGCGCCATGCCTCGATTCGAACCGCCCAACCCCATTTATCCGGTAGCCCGCCAGGCAGATATCGACACCGGCCCCATCGCTATGGACAATCCCCTGACGATGGGGCCGGAAGACGAGGCCGCGTTGCTTGCGGCATGGGCCGCCGATTCGCTGTCCATGAAGCGCCAACCGGACTTCATCTTGACGCAGTTGCATCACGCGATCGGCGAGAACCCGACCTACCTCAACCGTGCCGTCCTTGATCGCGTGGCCGCACGGCGCAATGCCTTCAGAACGCCCGAGTTCCAGGACGGGCTCAAGGCACACCCGGCATCCGTCGTGGCCCGGCCACCCTGCTTCGCCAAGGTCGCGGTTCCGGACCTGTGCACGGCTTGACGCTGAGGTAGCAACACACATGAAACGCATTCAATACAGCCGCTATGGCGGCCCGGAGTTCATGCGCGTGGAGGATTTCCAATTGGCTGCGCCGGGCAAAGGCGAAGTGGCCGTGCAGGTCAAGTTTGCCGCCATCAATCCGATCGACTGGAAGTTACGCAATGGACAGATGAAGATTGTTACCGGCGAGGCTTTTCCCCGCGCGATGGGCATGGATTTTTCGGGGACGGTCATCGGCGTCGGTGCCGGTGTGACGCGCCACAAAGCAGGCGACGCGGTATTCGGTCTCGCCCGCTTCAAGGAAAGCGGCGCGCTTGGGGAAGCAGTCGTGACGAAGGATGACTTTCTAGCGACGAAGCCCGAGAACATTTCGTTCGAGGCCGCGGCGTGCCTCGGCACCCCCGGTGTCACGGCATGGAACGGGCTGATCGACAAAGCGAAACTGCGAACCGGCCAGCACGTCTTCATCAATGGCTGTGCCGGAGCGGTCGGTGAAGCGGCCGTGCAGATCGCCCAACTTTTCGGTGCCGTCGTCTCCGGCAGCTGTAGTGCCCGAGACATGGAGCGAGCAACATCACTGGGTGTACAGCACATCTACGATTACCGGACGAGCGATCTATCGAAAATCACTACACGCTTCGATGTGGTTTACGATACCGCGACCACCATGACGGTATCGGACGGCCTGGCCATGCTGTGCCGCGGCGGCGTGTTCCTGGATCTTGACCCAGGCCCGGCCAAGCTTATTCGGGCGATTTTCGATCGACGGCTCAAGCCCATCATCGGTTCGCCGCGGGCGGAGCTTCTGGAAAAGCTGGCGAGCGCCGCTCGGGAAAACAGATTCAAAATTCCCATTGGAGAAATCGTTTCCCTGAACGGTGCCATCCAGCTGATTACCGAGCTGGAAAGAGGCCGTAAGCTCGGCGGCAAAGGCGTCGTGGCGATGGAGTAAGCATGGCCAGAAGTCATCGACTGTTCGATCTGATGCAAGCGCTTCGACGACACCGAAGAACAGTGTCGGGAAAAGCGCTTGCGCTGGAACTCGGCGTGTCGCTACGCACCATCCGTCGCGACGTCGCAACGCTGCAAGACATGGGCGCCGATATCGATGGAGAGCCGGGTGTCGGCTACATCTTGCGACCAGGATTCCTTCTGCCACCACTCTCGTTCACTGCGGATGAAATCCAGGCGCTAGTCATCGGAGCGCAGTGGGTCAGCCACCAAACGGACGACGCACTTGCCCTTGCCGTGACGAATGCATTGGCCAAGATCGACGCTGTTTTGCCCCCTGACATGCGAACGGCACTCCAGGACGATACGGTCTACGTGGGTCACCCGCTGAAGACCCAAGCGGCACTCGACTTGAGCGACATCCGCCGGGCGCTTCGCGAACAGCGCAAGTTGCGTATCACCCTGTCGATCGAACATGCACCCACTGACGAACAAGTTGTCTGGCCGATCATGTTGGGTTTGATCGACGGCAAGCGGTTTATCGCCGCCTGGTGCGAGCTGGATAGCCGATTCCGAGTGATCGGTATGGATGACATTGCTACCGCGGACGTTCTCGCCGAACGCTACACTCGCAACCGCCGGCAGCTAGTCAAGGAATGGCGCACCCAGGAGATGTGTCCATGCAATAGCCAAGGCACCGTTTGCTAACGAGTTGGATTGGGTCCAGTCGGACTGCCGGAACCGGTGAGATACGCCTGCAATATCGTTAGGGATGCAGATACTTGTCGAAGAACGCGCTCAGATCCGCAAAGTGCGCCTTGGTCTCCGGTGCATCGGGAGAAAGGAGATACTGATAGTGAGACAAGCCTTCGAAAACGATCAGATCTGCCGTCACGCCGGAATCTCGCATCTTGCGATGAACTCTCAAGGTGTTGCTTAGAAACAGATCACGAGACCCAGTCGTGAGTATCGCAGGAGGGAAACCGTGAAAATCACCATAAACGGGGGAAAGCATCGGATCCTTTGGATCGTGCCCGTTCGCATACAGCGTCGCCGCATCACCAAGCCATCCGCTGTAACTGACAAGCACATTGTCGATACCTCTATTAGTAAAGTACGTGTCGCCAGTCTCGGTGAGATCGGACCACGGCGTGCCCGGTGCGATGGCCCCGGGAACAGGCAGTCCTTCCGCTTTGGCGCGGAGGACCAAAGCCAGCGTCAAGGCGCCGCCGGCTGAATCGCCAAATACCGCGATTCTGTTGGGATCCGTGCCTTTTATGACTTCCTTATAAACCGCAACCGCATCGTCCAAGGCTGCCGGATAGGGATGGTCAGGTGGCATGCGGTAATCGATCGCCAACACTCTGGCGTGTACGAAGCCAGCCATCAGAATGGCCTCGTACAGCCCTGCTCTACCGGGATTCAATACGTAGCCGCCTCCGTGGAGATTGAGAAAAAGTCTGTTCTCATTGCGTTCCGACACAATGTTTGGCAAGACTTTAAAAACGTTGACCCCTGCGATCTTTTCCGGCTGAACTGTCACACCCATCTTCAAGATTAGATCAGCCAGGCGTTTGTCAGTTGCGTCTGCCAACCTGCCAACCCAGCGTTTCCATTCCGCCCGTGTCTTCGGATGATCGTCCCAAAATGGAGGTGGCCCCGCCGCGATTATCGTTTGAATTTCCGGGCTGACCGTAGTCGGAACAGGGATCACGCGATTAGCTCGATTCAGCCCACTCTCGTAGGCGTTCGCGGAACCCAGCATCAACAAGGTCAGGGCAAACAGGAGCAGAAAGCGACCACCTTGCGCCACGGGTTTTCTCCTTTCAACCTGCTGAATCAGGGAACTGAAGCTCGCCACCGATGCATTCTCCTGGAATCCGAGAACCGCGCTTCATCAGCTCGCGCCCCGTTTTTTGCAACACATTGCACCGCTAAGGCGCCGCTTGCCCTGGCTGTCGGCAGCCCCCGACAGCGATAGCCACGGCGCCGCGACAGACAATCAGGCGAAACCGATCATGGCCTTCGTTTCGAGATATTCCTCCATCCCGAACACGCCCATTTCACGACCGTTACCCGATTTCCGATACCCTCCCATCGGAGCGACTGTGTTCGCGGGCGCACCGTTGAAGAAAACGCGACCAGCGTTCAATTTGCGACAGACGTTCAGTCCTTTTTCGCGATCCTTGGTGAAGACGTATGCACCAAGTCCATATTCGGTATCGTTTGCGATCTCGATCGCTTGTTCTACCGTGCTGTACGTCAGGACCGAAGTGACCATCCCGAAGATTTCCTCACGAGCAATCGTCATATCAGGAGTGACATCGGCAAAAATCGTAGGACGAACGAAGAATCCGCGGTCCAACCCGTCCGGACGGCCTGGGCCCCCGCAAACCAGACGCGCGCCTTCCTCGAGGCCCACATTGATGTAGTGCTGAATCCGATCGAACTGTGCGCGATTAACCACCGGGCCGTGTGTCGTTGCGGGGTTTTTCGGGTCGCCGATACACATGTCGGCGACGGCTTCGCGAAGATAGCCGAGCACTTCTTCGAGTTGATCCTGATGCACGAGAAGGCGCGTCGGAGAATGGCAAGACTGCCCGCTGTTCGAAAAACCACGTGTCGCGTTATATACCGCGGCCGCCCGCAAATCGGCGTCCGGCAGGACAATGTTCGCCGACTTGCCGCCGAGTTCCTGCGCGACACGCTTTACCGACGACGCAGCCGCCTCGGCCACGAGAATCCCGGCACGGGTCGAGCCGGTAAACGACACGATGCCAATATCCTCGTGCGCGCTGATCGCGTTGCCGACGGTTGGACCGTCGCCGTTCACAAGATTGAATACCCCGTTGGGCACCCCTGCCTCGTGAAGAATTTCGGCCAGGATCAACGCGCTCACGGGCGTGAATTCAGACGGTTTCAGCACGACTGGGCAGCCTGCTGCGAAGGCCGACGCGAGCTTGTTGCAAATGAGCTGGTTTGGCCAGTTCCAGGGGGTAATGAGCCCGGCCACGCCAATCGCTTCACGACGAATGATGCTGACGCCCAGCCAACTCTCGAATTCGTAACCCTTGAGCGTCTCGATTGCCTGCCGAAGCGCGGCAAGGCCGGACGCCGTATGTTGTTTCAACGAACACGGCGTACCCATCTCCTCGGTGAGTGCCGCCATGATGTCGTCTTCGCGGCGCAGGTAGACCGCGACGATGTTATCGAGGAGTTCGATCCGCTCCTGCTTGGACGCGGCACTAAAGGCCGGGAACGCACGCTTGGCTGCCTGCACCGCTCGGTCCACGTCCGCGGCACTTCCCAACGCCACGACGCCGAAGGTCTCCTCCGTCGCGGGGTTGACGAGGTCAAACGGCCGCGACTCGACGGGATCGACCCACTCGCCATCAATGTAGAACTGCTCGAATTTTCGCATTGTCTCGGTTTTAACGGTTGAGGTATGCAAACCACCTCGCAAGAGATGTGCCATCAGATCTATTCGTGGCACTCAACCGATCTCTCAGGCCGACCATTGAACGATTTCGAATCGATTGTCCGCACGGTAAGCACGATTGTCTTCTACACGAGCACGAGGCTCGACGATCGTATCTGGCGTCTGAATCACGTCACCCGCTGCGCTCGCGAATCAGGTTCGCAGCTTTGTCGGGCTCGGCGATCCGGTGTGCACGGCATCGCCTGATATTTTCGCGATCGCTGACGTCGTAAAAGCCATTCCGTCAGCAATCCCACAAACAATATGCCATCGAGCAAACGAGAGACGCGCTTGCATCGTCACAATCATGTGACTCCGCTATCCGGCCTCACACGGTCTGTCAAGACGTGGTCATCCCCATTTGGGCAAGCCGTTTATATAGATATGACCGCGAGATTCCGAGGCTCGAAGCCACTCGCTTCTTGTTTCCGCCGAATTGCGTCATCGCCTTCCGGATGAGTTGCTCCTCGACCTGCTCCACTGCGCTACTCACGCGCATCGTGTCCGACTGGCCCAGTGAAGGCGGATGCGACGACTGATTCGAGAACGTCGGAGCCATCACGGCCGCCTGAGGACCTGCATCCGACAGATCGATGATGCCGAAGTCGGTTGCATCAATGATGTCCGTGTCGCTGAATATGGCGGCCCGCTCGACCGTATGCATCAGCTGTCGCACGTTACCCGGCCATGAATGTGCTTGGAGATAGGCAAGCGCATGGTCCGACAGCCGCTTCGGCCGCTGCCCGTGCCGTTCCGCAAACTGGTCAAGCGCCAGATCCGCAAGCAGCGGGATATCGTCGAGTCGCTCGCGAAGCGCCGGTAGTCGAATGACGACCGCTCCGATTCGATAGAACAAATCGAGCCGAAACGTCCCGTCGGCAATCATCGCTTCGAAGTTGCGGTTGCTCGCGCTGATCAAACGGAAATTGGAGTTTCGTGCTTCGGTTCCGCCGACACGCTGGAACGACCCGTCCTGCAACACGCGCAGCAACTTCACCTGCACGTCGGCCGGCATGTCTCCGACCTCGTCGAAAAACAGGCTCCCGGCATCTGCCTGCTCTATCTTGCCGCGCCGGCCTTTGCGTTCAGCACCGGTGAATGACCCGCCCTCATAACCGAACAGCTCACTCTCGACCAGCGTCGACGGTAATGCCGCCGCGTTCACCATCACCAGATTGCCATCCCGCCGGGCGCTTAACTTATGAATCGCGTGCGCCGCCAATTCCTTGCCCGTTCCGCTTTCCCCTGTCAGCAGAACCGGTACATCGAGCGGCGCAACCTTCACGATTTGCTGCTTCAAGCGCTGCATCGCCTGACTGTCCCCGACAATCTGATCCAGACCGTAGCTCCGATTTTTCAGATCCTTCAGCTCGCGCCTGTAGTACGCCACCTCCGACTTCAATTTCGTCAACTCCGTCGAGAACGACTGCAATTGCTCAGGTCCCTTGAACATGACTTGACCAATCGCGCCGACGGTCTCCCCACGAGCGTTCTTGATCGGATGTCGCGTGACAACCCGCGTCACGCCTCGCATCTCCTGAATTGCGCCAATCTCCGCCTTACCGGACGACGCGACCTGATCGAGCCGTGTATTTTCGATTACCTCGGATACGTGACGGCCAACCGAGCTGCCAGGTTTCATTCCGAAAAAGCGCTCATGGACGGGGCTGATATACCGCAGCACCCCGTCGCGATCGACGACGGTCAGCGCCTCGAATGGATTCGTCAGAAAATGACTGAGGATGTCGCTCGCGAAATCAACGGAACCGACGAATTCGAACAGCGCATCGCGTCCATCTCGAAGCAGCGCAACGAGTATCGTCGCGTCCGTGGCCGGTAACACGATTACCACAACCGACGAAGAATCGGGACCTTCAACCGAGAAAAGGTGTTGCTGGCGACGCCGTGCTTCGTGCCAACCCGCGATGATTCTCGTCGCCATTTCGCGTTGCTCGACGATACCGGTCGCCATCATCTCCTTTCCGTCTGACGACAGAATCAAAACGCCACGCAGCGACGCCGCCGTCACACCAGGCCTTGCCAAATCGAGTGTCTCCATGGTGTTATCCCTATGTCTCCGTGGCGATCATTGAATCGCTTTTTTTGGATGTGTCTTCACCGCGGACATAGCCTATCACCACGATACCCAATGATTAGTGAGCCGAATCGACAGTACCTGTCTATCGGACTCATCAATCTTTCGACGTCACCGTGGCGACCGCCCGCACTGCCGCTTCGTCGCTGACGAAACCGTACCTACGATGAGGATCGCCCATTCATCATACGTATCATTCCACTTTTCCCTATCCACTCGCATATCGCCGGACGAACCGCTCGATTCATCACTGGGGCAACTGCAGAAGACGAAGCAACTCTGTTGTAGAGTCGGCACGTTCGAGCGCGCACACAGCGGCCTCCAGGCGGCCCACCTGATCCACAGGCAGCGCTTTCGATGCGAGGCGGCGAAACTTGGCCGCCATCAGTTCATCGCTCATCGGACGCTGGTAACTTCCGAGAAAGTTGTCGACGGTCTTGCTCAATTTCTTTCCGCTGGTCAGCAGAATCTCGACATCAGCACCTCGCGCAAACGCCCTGCCCTTTTGCTCGCGCGCTTCGCTTCGCACCACATCGACGCGCTTCGCGAATTCAACGAGATCCGGTCGGCCGACGTTTTCGTCGATCATCTGATCGACGAACACCTCACCGTCGATGAGCTTCATGCCGATGCAGAAGCCGAGATGCATCTGGGCCGCCGTCAGACCGTTGGGGATGTAGGGTGTCCAGAATGAATGGCGCACCGCATCCTCGGTCATTCGCACGGTAATTCGCTCGACGTCGGTCGCGGTCAGGCCCGTTTCCTCCATGAGCTCCTCAATCGCGTCCAGTGCGGACAGATTCGTGCCGACTGCCGCGTGCCGCTTGATCGAAATCCGCATCGTTTCCCAGCGCGTGCCGAGCTCGCTGGTCAGCGCCGACAAGTCGAACTGGTCGGCGGTCTGCGTGAAGGTGGTGCAATATCCGCCATAGGTTTCCTCGAACACGTCCTCGATGCCGGTAAATCCGTCCGCAGCGAGTAGTGCCGAATACAGCCCGCTTTGCGCCGCCTTCGCCGACAGCATCCGCTTCACCATCGAGCCGAACTGGGCGGCCATGATGCCGGACGCCTGGGCACCCGCAATACCAAACGCATGGTAGATCTGCTCGCCGTCGAGACCGAGAACGATGCCGGCCGCCACCGCCGCCGGAAATGGTCCGAAGATGCCGGGCGTATGCCAGCCCCGCACCAGCATCTTGTTGCCGTTCATGCACAGGCCCACGCGAGGGCCGACTTCGAAGCCTGCGATGATGGCGGTCAGGAGAGTTTCGCCATCTACGTTTTCGGTGCCGACCAATTCGGCCGCCGCGAGCGCCGCCGGCAGCACGGCGGCGCAGCTGTGAATGGAAGCCGGATTCGCGTCGTCCAGCTCATAACCTTGAATCATCGTGCCGTTGAGTAGCGCCGCATTCACCGCAGATGCCGTTTCGCCCCGCCCCCACACCGATGCTCGGCCGCCATCTGGTTCGAGCTTGCCGACGACGCCAGCCAGGATTCGGGTCCACTCGAGATTTGCGCCGAACAACCCGCATCCGAGACCATCGAGCATGATCAGCTTCGCGCGATTGCGCACATCCTCCGGAACGTCGGCCAGTTTGAGTCCTGCTGCAAAATCTGCCAATTGACGCGTATATGACGTCATGAATCAACTCCTCCAAATTTCATTGTGCAAATCACTGCTTCGGCATGCCCACATAGGCGGCCAGCTTTGTTTTCTCGGCTTCATTTTTCAACAGGAGATCCGTGAACTCTCGTGGTGACATGGTCACCGGCTCGAGTCCATAGCTCCGAAGGCGGTCTGCCAGCGCCTTGTCCGACAGCGCCGCCTGCAACGCCGCCGACAGGCGTTGAACGACGGCCGGCGGCGTTCCGGCCGGCGCCATCAGCCCTTGATACAGAACGTAGCTGTAGTTGGGATAACCGGCCTCGGCGACCGTCGGCACGTCCGGAAGGGCAGTGACGCGCTTCGGGGATGTCACCGCCAGCGCCCTCATCTTTCCTGCCTTCAGATACGGAGAACTGCTGATCAGCGCGTCGAAGATGACGGAGATGCGACCACTCATTACTTCAGGCAGCGCCTCCCCGTTGCCTTTGAACGGAACGTGCATCATCTTCAAGGCGCTCTGCTGGAGGAACGCAGCTGTCGCAAGGTGAGTCGTACTGCCCACGCCCGCGGATCCGTATGACAGCTTGTCCGGGTTCGCCTTCGCGTACGCGGCCAGTTCGCCGAACGTCTTGAAGGGCTGGCTGGCGCCGACTTCGATCAAAAGCGGTGCCGCGACCGACGGCCCCACGCCCGTGAAGTCCTTGCGGAGAACGAAGCCCGGATCACGCTTGACTGCTGACTGGAGGCCGAGCGTATCCGCCGAAGTGGCCAGCAGCGTATATCCATCCGGCGCCGCATCCTTCACATAGCGGATGCCAACCAGGCCACCTCCGCCGCCGCGATTCTCGATAATCACCGGCTGCCCCAGGCTCTGCCCCAGCTTTGGCGCCAGCAAGCGGGTGACGGTGTCTGCCAGGCCACCCGGCGCCGTCGCAACCACAATATGCACCGGCTTGGTGGGGAATGGGTCCGACGCCGAAGCGGCCGCCGCGCTGAACAGGACGAATGTGCCCGCCGCCAGTCTGCGGCAAAACAATGCTTTCTTCATAAGAGAATCCTTTCTCCAAGACCTTGATTTCCTGCTACGCCGCGTCGAGGATGCCTCGCATGTCGACGGCGTTCGTCACCTGCTTGCCGATCCCGCCGGCTACTGCTTCGGCATGCCGACATAGGCGGCCAGCTTTGCCTTCCCGGCTTCGTTTTTCAAAAGAAGATTCGTAAACGCCGTGGGCGACATGGCCACCGGCTCGAGCCCGTAGCTTCGAAGGCGGTCCGCCAGCACCTTGTCCGACAGGGCCGCCTGCAACGCCGCCGACAGGCGTTGAACGACGGCCGGCGGCGTTCCGGCCGGCGCCATCAGCCCTTGATACAGAACGTAGCTGTAGTCGGGATAACCGGCCTCGGCGACCGTCGGCACGTCCGGAAGGGCAGCGAGGCGCTTCGGGGATGTCACTGCCAGGGCTCTCAGCTTCCCTGCCTTCAGATAGGGAGCACTGCTGACTGGCGCGTCGAAGATGACGGAGATGCGTCCACTCATTACTTCAGGCAGCGCCTCCCCGTTGCCTTTGAACGGAACGTGCATCATCTTCAGAGCGGTCCGCTGCAGGAATGCGGCCGTCGCAAAGTGAGTCGCACTGCCCACGCCGCCCGATCCGTAGGTCAGCTTGTCCGGATTCGCCTTCGCGTACGCGGCCAGTTCGCCGAATGTCTTGAAGGGCTGGCCGGCGCCAACGTCGAGCAAAAGCGGCGATTCGACCATCGGCCCCACTCCCGCAAAGTCCCTGCGGAGAACAAAGCCCGGATCCTGGCGGACTGCCGACTGGAGGCCGAGCGTATCCGCCGAAGTGGCCAGCAGCGTATATCCATCCGGCGCCGCATCCTTCACATAGCGGATGCCGACCAGGCCGCCTCCGCCGCCGCGATTCTCGATAATCACCGGCTGCCCCAGGCTCTGCCCCAGCTTTGGCGCCAGCAAACGCGTGACCGTATCGACCATGCCGCCAGGCGCCATCGCCACCACGATATGCACGGGCTTGACCGGAAACTGGTCGGATGCCGAAGCCGTCGTTGCCCTGACCACCACGAAGGCGCACGCCGCGAATCGACAGTCAAAAGAAGCGTGCTTCACGAGAAGCCTCCGTCTCCGAGATTGTTATTGCCTACCACGCTGCGTCGAGGATCGCCCGCACATCGGCGACGTTCGTCACCTCACGGGGGCTACGCTTGATGAACCAGTCCTGCATCGCCGCTTCCGCGATCGGATCGAGAGCCTCCCGGGCCACGCCGATGTCGCGAAGCCTCCGGGGAATGTCCACTTTCGCGAGCAGGCGCTCAAGGATCTCGACGGCCGACATCGCGTACCGCTGGTCCGAATCGGCAGTCAGCGGAAGCCATAGGCTTTCGGCAATGCGCCCGACCGTATAGTGCGTCGCCGGGCTATTGAAACCCATCGTGTGCGGCAGCACGATTGCGTTGATGATCCCGTTCGATACGTCGCTTCGATGACCGATTGCGTGTGCGAGTACCGACGAAAGCCCGCCGCCCGACTGCTCGGTACCCCGGCCGCAAAGAACGGCGGCGATCGCCAAACGTTCCCGAGCCGCGACGTCTTCGGGCGACATGCGGTCGATGTTGCGCGCGACAAGTCGTAGCGCTTGCGTCAACATCGCCTCCGACACGAGGTCGCAGCGCGGCGACTCCAGCGCCTCGACTGCAGTGGAAAGCGTGTTGAGCGTCGCACCCTCGACGAGCGCCGCCGGTGCGGTGCCGAGAAACCCCGAGTGAAGGAAGATTGCCTTGGCCCGCGTCTTCGGATCGAACAAGGCAAGCCGCTGTCCCGTCTCCTCGTCATGCACGGCGCTTCCCGCCTTGACGAACGCCGTACTGGGTGTGGTCGGCACAACGAATTGCGCGAGCTTGGGAGCGGCAAGCCGAGGACTATCGAACGCGCCGTCCGGGAGCCTGCGGGTGCAAAGCTCGTGCGCAGGCCGCTTCTCCGCGAGCAGGATGCTTGCCGCACGCGCCGTGACGGCGGCCGACCCACCGCCCACCGCGATCACGGCGTCTGCGTCCAGTGCGCTCAGCGCACGCGCCGCTTCCTCCACGGCGCGCACGGGACTATTCGGCCGAACCGTAGGAGATTCGCCGACCAGCACGGGGCCGAGCACATCGCGCAACTGCTGCATCGCATTGGACGAGCCGACTGACCGACCGCTGACGATCACTGCACGCTGACACCCACTGCGCTTGATCTCCCTCGCCAAGGCAGCGAGACTTTCCTCACCGCAGTACAGTCGCAATTCCGGGGCAATGTGTTGAAAGGAGATCGATCGAAAGGTCTGGTTCATTGTCTGTATGCGCGAACGCGTGGAACGAGGTTGCCCATCAACTTGCAATTGACGTGCCATGCTTGCCGCAGGAACGTCGCAGTCTACGGGTGCCGACAAACTGTCCACGCCGGCGACGGCCTGCCCGATTCGTGTCCACCGCGGCGACACGTGCCGCTCGCCGCGCCTTCATCGCTGCCGCACCGGTGCGTGCAGAATGGCCCGCTCATGCAGCGGCAAACGTGATCCCCGCCCGCGCTTCGAACAGCCTGGCCAGTTCGTCGATATTGGCGTCTCCCCCAAGCTCGTTCGCTCCGGCCTCGACCGCATTACGGACCGCATTCGCAATCAACATCGGCGCCCCGCAATTCATGGCGGTCTCACATGCAAGCCGAAGGTCCTTCACCATGAGTTCCAGCCGCAGGCTCGCCGACCGGCCGCCCGCCGCGAGAACAGGAACGACACGCTCGAACGTAGCGCTCCACCCTGAACCGCTGTTGATCACTTTCTCCATGTCCCGGAGTTTCAGGCCGTTTTTGATACCCATCGCCACGGCTTCATACGCGATCAGCCGATTGCACGCACCCAATGCGTTCTTGACTAGCTTGGCGATATGCCCATATCCGGTTTCGCCGCAATACACCACGTTCGGGCTGATGGATTCGAGAAGCGGCCGCACGCGTGCGCACACGTCCTGCGCCCCGCTGCACATAATCGCCACGGTACCTGCCTGCGCGCCGCTCGGACCGCCTGAAACGGGCGCGTCCACTAGCGCCACGCCCAGCGCCCTGAGTTCCTCTGCCGTCTGTCGCGTGACGGACGGATCGCCCGTCGTCTGATCGATGACGACCTTGCCTGCGGCGAGGCCTTCCCTTAACCCCCCCTTTCCGAACACAACCTCTCGGACGACTGTCGAGTCGGGCACGCAAATCATGATGACGTCGCAGTCGCGTGCCAGCGAGGGCAAGTCCGACGCCGCGACCGCGCCGTCGGCTTCGAGATCGCGGACGATATCGGGCCGCACATCGAACACCTGCACCTTTCGAAACTTCATCAGACGCCGCACCAGCGCCGCGCCCATGGCGCCAAGCCCGACATAGCCGACCGTCAGCTCGTCCCGCCCCGCCGTTGCTGCCGTCGACGTCGACATCGACATCGACATCGACATCGCATCATCACGCAGCCGCGTGCCCGCCATCGACTCGATCAGCTTGACGACATCCTCGAGCCGGGCATCCTGCCCCAACGTATTGACGCCGGTCTGCAGCAAGCCGAGCGCGATGCTCGACACAGGCATCGGCGCACCGGCATTCATGCCGAGTTCGATCGCTTGACGAACGTCCTTCACCATCAGGGGAAGCGCGAAGTTGGTCGCGGCCCTGCCTTCGACAATGGCCGGCAACATGGTCTCCGTGATGCGGTTCCGAGCCGTGCTTTTGTTGAGCAAGTCAGTCAAGGTCGCGAGCGGCAGTCCCGACTTTCTTCCCATCGCGACGATTTCCAGCGTCGCCAGGCGGCATGCCGCGTTCATCACGTTGTTGACGAGCTTGATTGCCTGCCCGTCGCCGACCCGTTCCCCGCATCGGAAGACGTTCGAACTGATTGCATGCAGGATCGGCGATACTGTCTGATAGGCACTATCGGGACCGGAAACCATGATGGTCACCTTGCCCGCGCGAGCGGCCGCCACACCGCCCGCCACCGGCGCGTCGATCATCGCGACGCCCTTTGCCTCCAATTGGCGTGCGATGTCCCGGGTTTGCTCCGGCACACCGCTCGTCTGATCGATGATGATCTTTCCCGGCGTCAGCCCTTGCGCCAGCCCTTGTGCGCCGAAGATCACCTGCCGCACGTTCTCCGTGCGCGGCAGACACAGCATCAGGACGTCGCAGCGATACGCCAGCTCAGCCGCGGATGATGCGACGCCCGCACCGAGCTTCTCGAACTCGGCGACAGCCGCAGTATTGATATCCCAGACGCACAGGTCGTATGTGCCGATGAGCCTTTGTGCCAACGGCGCCCCCATCGCGCCCAAACCGATATACCCGACTTTCATGTACAGCCCCTTTTCCAAAATATGCCGCGTCGCGGTTTCATTCCGCTCAGGCGCGAATCGATTGCAGGTTCCGTACCAGCTTCGTTGGGCGCCACCCCATACGCCGCCACGGCGATCGCGCGATCGCCGGAACGTCGCTATTGCTCGTGCATGTCGTCGGGAAACACAGTTGTCCGTATCAGCGACGGTCGAATCACACCGGGCGCGCCCGCGTGCGACGCTTCTCCTTAGATCGGCAGCACATCCGGCGTCCGTTGGCATCGCAATTGCTTCATTACTGCCAGATCGGTTATCGCCGGGCCGAAAAACGGCTATCCGTTTTCGGTCGAATCGCGAAGCCAATCTTTTTCGCGCCCAGCGCTAGGTATTTCGGGCCGATTCGGGTGTTCGGATGAGGTAGCGCCCTTTCCGGACTTGCACCCATAGATAACTACCAGAAGGAGACTTTGATGGCGAAACATTGGAACACGGCCAAAGCGGCGGCCTGCGCAGCGACGCTCGCCGCATCCTGGGCGGTTTGCACGCCGGCGGCAGCACAATCGTGCGAAGTCAAGATCGGCGTGCTCGGCCCGATGAGCGGCGGTGGATCGTCGCAGGGCCTCGCCGAGAAAGCCGCCGTCGAGTTCGAGGCCGCCTATACCAATGCCAATGGCGGCCTGCAAGTCGGCAACCGCAAGTGCAAGGTGGTGCCGACGAGTTATGACTCGCAAGCGACCGCTGCCGGTGGAGCGGCCGCCGCCAACTATTTCGCGAGCCAGGGGGTTCATGCGGCTGTGGGCCCGGTTCCGTCGGTCGAACTGGCGGGATTCAAGCCCATCGCGAAGCGGTACGGCATCGTGAATTTCGCGCACTCGTACGCGAAGGATGTCATCAACACGCAATATCCGCTCGCCTTCGCGGTATCACTCACGCCGCAGGTCTGGGGTGCCTATGTCGTGAAAGCCGCAAGGGACGAGTTCAAATTCAACAAGGTGATCGTTGTTGCACCGAACGACCAGGGCGGCACCGATGCAGGCAAAGCACTGGTCCAGGAGTACGAAAAGGCCGGTGCCAAGGCGACGCTCGAATTCTATCAACGCGGCACCACGAACTTCGCGCCCATCGTGGCCCGCCTGATGAGCATGGGCCCCGAATCGGTGGAGTTCGGACCGATGCCGCCGGGTGAAGCCGGCGTCCTAGTCAAGCAAATGCTAGGCGCCGGATACACGGGCGCGTTCGGTGACCTCGGCAGCGGCGCAGAGGTGGTGCTGAACACCGTGGGAGACATTTCAACCCAGAAGGCGTTCTACTGGCTCGAACTCGCTCCGCTGGACGACCCCGGCATCCAGCGTCTGAATGCCGACTACGAGCGCGTGATGAAGTCGAAGGTGCCGGACAACACGCTGTTCTATCCGTCCGCACTCGCCGCGGAGCATCTTCTGCGTGCGATCTCGCGAGCCGGAACCGATCAGGATGGCCAAAAGATCGCGGCCGCGTTGCGAGAGACGACGCCGGAATCCCGCTACCTCGGCAAAGGCGGATGGCGCGGCAAGGCGCAATACGGAATCAATCAGCAGCTCGCCTTCCCGATCGGGATGGGCGTGATCGCGAACGGTAAAAGGCAAAAGGATCGACGCATCGCCATTGCGTCGGAACCCGCGACGCCGTGAACCTCGGATAGTGCGGTTAATCGCCGAAGGCCGTATGGGGCGTCCGCGCTACCGCGCGACTTTCGGCGAATCTCTCGATCGCCACGGCATCGCGGAGCAACGAGACCACATCCGGAATCCGTGCGTCTCGACCGCGTTGCCCGACCGCACGTGGTGGCTTCGACATGAAAAGGAAAAGGTGACATGAAGCGTTTTGAAGGGAAAACGATCCTCGTAACGGGAGCCGGCAGCGGGATTGGCGCGGCGTGTGTTCGACGTCTGTTCGACGAGGGTGCATTGGTCGTCGCAGCAGACGTACGCAAGGGCGATGTTGACAAGGTCGCCTCGGAATTCGGCCCGACTAACCGTATCCACGCCGTCGCGATGGACGTGTCGAATCGCGACGACGTCAACGCCATCGTGGCCGACGCCGCTCGACGATTCGGCCCGCTTCACGGGCTCGTGAACTCCGCCGGCATCCGCGGCGTGGGCAACGTGCTGGATTTCGATCCGGAGGCGTGGCATCGCGTCCTGTCAGTGAATCTCGATGGAACGTTCAACGTCTGCCAGGCATTTGCACGCGTCGCGACGGAAGCGAAAACACCCGCGGCAATCGTCAACGTTTCGTCGGGGGCGGGAATCCGCGGCGTACCGAACCGCCTCGCATACTCCGCGTCGAAGTTCGGCGTCTCGGGCATCACGCATACCATGGCGCTCGAACTTGCCTCTTACGGTATCCGCGTGAACGCCGTAGCGCCGGGGATGATTCGCACCCCGATGACAGCCGTGATGTTCGAGGATCCGGAAAACGAAAAGCGCATTCGCGCGGCGCATCCGATCGGCCGCGAGGGAGAGCCTGAAGAGGTTGCCGCCGCCATCGCGTTTCTGCTGTCGGATGATGCCAGCTTCGTCACGGGCATCGTCATGCCCGTGGACGGCGGCTCCACGGCGGGCATTCCATCTCACTGAGACATCGCGCCTGCCGTCCACGATGCGCGGACGGCAGGCTGAACCGTGGATCTTCTCGCCGGGTTGGTGCGGCGCGTCGAGCAATCTGCTCGCGCGCCCACGGCGCACGACGCCCGGTTCAGGAAAGGTCGATGCGGTAAACGCGGGCTGCGGTATCGTGAAAAAGCGCTGCCTTTTCTCGAGCCGATGCGCCCCGGACGATATGCTTCAGCGCGTTCCACATCGGCACGAATCCGCACGATCGACCATCGGGCGGATAATTGCTTTCCATCATGCAGCGCTCGACGCCGAAAGCATCAATGACGGTCTCGACATAGGGCCTCCACGCATCCGCGAGTTCCAGATAGCCGACCGGCTCCGCGCGTTTCTCGAAACCGAACCCCCAAAACGGCAATCCCAGGCCGCCGATCTTGCACAGCACGTTTTGGCGGCGCGCCACCTCGCGCACTGCCGATCGCCACTGCGCGAACACGCCGGCACGGCCGTCGGCGTCCATGTCCATGCCCATCGCCTGGCCCAGGTGGTTGAGGACGATGGACGTATCGGGAAACATATCGGCAAGCTCGCAAACGTCGGCCATCTGGTGATGGAACACTGCCGCATCGAACGTCAGGCCGCGTGCTGCCACCTCCTGGAAGCCGGCACGAAATCCCGGGGATTTCATGATTCCGGGCGCCGGCCGGTTCGTGACATAGCGGAAAGGCGCATCGCTCGGATCCTCGATCGTGATCTGCCGAACGCCCCGGAATCGCTCTGGCGCGGCTTCAAGCGACCGGTCGAGCAATTCGGCCACTGCCGACCCGAATCGCAGGTCCGCGTTCCCGACGATCGCCGCGCAGACGCGGCAATCGCCATAGGCGCCGGTGGCGCTCATCGCCGCAACCCCGTTCGCGAACTCAACCTCGCCAAGCGGCCGCAGCACCTCCGGGCCATCCTTGCGTGCGAAGGCAAGCGTTTCCACGTAGATGGACGCGACGATTCGATGTCCCGCGTTCACGTCCGCCAGGTAATCCTCGAACATGTAGCGCAATGCCGGTCTGTCAAAGAGATGGTGAGCTGAGTCGATGATCGGCAGGTCGGGATCGATGATAGGCTCATCGCGACCGGCCTTCAGTTGCGGGTACGGAAACATGTTCGTCATTGCATCACCTTGTCTTGATGTGAATTCGAATTCAAAGATATTCCTCCGCGAGCGCGACATCCCGAATCTCGTCGACCGTGCCGCTTCGCCGGACCTCGCCGCCACGCATGACGTACGCGCGGTCGACAAGCTTAAGCGCGGGGCGGGCCATTTGTTCAGTCATCAGGATCGTGGTGCCGCGACGCTGCAGCTCCCGAATCGACTCGCTGATGCGCTCGATCCAGACGGGTGCCAGTCCGAGGAACGGTTCGTCCAAAAGCAGCAGTTTGGGCAGCGTGCTTGCCGCTCGAGCCAGCGCGACGACCTGCTGCTGCCCGCCGCTCAGTTGGTTGGCCGGTTGGTCTGCGCGCTCAGCGAGCAACGGAAAAGTCCGCTCCATCCACTCGAGGTTCGCTTGCGCCTGCATCTTCGAAATACCGAGCGTGCCCGCCAGGACGTTTTCCCTCACGCTCAGCGAGCGGAATATCCGGCGCCCCTCCGGCGAATAGCCGATGCCCAGACGGGCTCGGCCCGGGCACGAGACACCAACCAGGTCCTTCCCGGCAAAACGGATCTGACCGGATATCGCGGGAACCAGACCGACTACGGCATTGATCAGGCTCGACTTGCCCGCGCCATTCGCGCCGACCAACAGGACCGTTTCGCCCTCCTTCACGTCGATCGACACTTCCCGTAGGGCCACGATGCCGCCATAACGAACGACCAGCTTCTCGATGCTCAGCATTTTCATTCCTCACTCACGCCCAGATAGGCCTCGATGACATCACGGCGGGAAAGCACATCGCCCGGCGCTCCCTCAGCGAGAAGCCGCCCCGCCTCGAGCACGACAATGCGCGGGCACAGTCGCTTGACCATATCCATGTCGTGCTCCACGATCAGGACGCCGCAGCCCAGCACGCTGCGCGCATGCTCGATGAAGCGGTCCACCTGCGGCCGCTCCCGGGCCTCCAGCCCTGCGGCCGGCTCGTCCAGAAGCAAAAATCGGGGTCTCGAAGCGAGCACCATCACCAGGCCAAGCATTTTCTGGAGTCCATACGGCAACTTGTCGCTCGGGTCGTAAAGGTGCTGTGCAAGACCGAACTCGTCCAGCAACGCTTCGATGCCGAGATCCGCATTCGAATGGATCGTGCTGAAGCGCTGCGCACGAAACAGGTTCTCTTCGACCGTCGCGCTCTTGAACGTGTTGGTCTGCTGGAAGCTGCGAGCGACACCAAGACGTGCCACGTTGTAGAACCGCATCCCGGAGATGACCTGCCCGCCCAGCAAAATGCGTCCCGACGTCGGCGGCAGCATGCCGCTCATGACATTGATCAGCGTAGTCTTGCCCGCGCCGTTCGGGCCGATCACGCCAAGCACGTCGCCCGCCGACACTTCGAATGAAATGCCTTCGAATACGCGCAGGCCGCCGAATCGCTTGGTGATCGCTTCGACTTGCAATGTCGCCGGCACGGGCGCTCGGTTGCTCTGTTTTGAAATACCAATAGGCGAACTCATGCTCGACGATCCTCGATACGCGGTTGAAGTACGCCGCGATGGCGTACCCTCATCTTGTCAAACACGTTCGTCAGTGTTCCCACGATGCCGCCGGGTGCAATCATCATCACGATGACGAGCAGCAGCCCGAACAATCCGGACGACAATTGAGCGTAGCTGCTGAAAACATCGTTCATCGTGATGAGCAGAAGGCTGCCCACCACGACACCCAGCAACGATCCGCGGCCCCCGACGAAGACGTACGCGATGTAGCTGTTCACCGACCACGTGGTGAACGAGCTCGGATGGGCGGTCGAGAGCATGTTGACAAGTGCGAAACCCGCCAGTCCGGATACGGCGGCCGAGGTAACGAAGCCGATGGTGCGATATTTCCACGGCGCAACGCCCAGGCTTTCCGCGAGCGTCTCGTTCTCCTCGATCGACGAGAACTCGGGCCGGAGAACGTGCGTCATGCCAAGCGTAAACAACGCGGAGACGATGCAAATGGCAACAGTGACGACGACGACCGTCGCCGGCGACGTGGCACCCATCCCGAACAGCAATGCTGGCGGGACACCGGTGATCCCGTTGGCACCGCCTGTCAATGTCGGCGTTTGGAAGATGACGATCTGAAGTATTTCGTTGAAGACGAACGTAATGAAAATGAAGTACACGCCTTTGAGTCGGAGCACCAACGCCCCGAGCGGCAGCGCCACGAGCGCCGGCACGATCGCACTGATCAGCATGAGCAGAACGAGGTTCGTCGTACCGGCATTCGCCGCGATGGCGGCGGCATAGCCACCGAGCGCCATGAAAGACGGCGCGGAGAACGACAGGAGCCCAAGCCGCAGCATGATGTAGATGCCCAGCGCGGCACACACGCCGATGGCGGACTGACCGGCCAGCGAATACATGAACGGGTCCGTTGACGCGAAGGGTACGATAAGAAGCAGTAGCAGTACGATCACGCCCGATATGTCGAGCATGAAGTCACGGCGACGATAGGTCATTTTCATAATTCAGGCCTTGCGTGTAACGGTACCGAACAGCCCCTGCGGGCGAACCAAGAGGATCAGCATCACGATCACGAACAGCACGAGCGCGCCTTGGGAACCGCCGAGATAGACACTCGCATAAGCCTCCACGAGGCCGACGACGAATGCGGAGATCGTGGCACCGCCGACACTGCCCAGTCCGCCCATGACGACGACGATGAACGCCCTGCCGAGCACGGCATCTCCGCTGGAAGGCTCCAACGCAAGAATCGGCGTGACGAGTGCGCCGGTGAGCCCCGCCAGCGCCGTTGCAATGGCAAACGCCAGCGGGAACATACGCGCGGGCCGAATTCCCTGTGCGCGCGCAACCGGGCTGTCGTCTGCCATCGCACGCAGCGCAATACCGTATCGGGTCCTGAAGACGAGGTAATAGACGCTGCCGATCGCGAGCGCGCACACGCCGAAGACGATCAGGTTTGCGTAAGGGATATAGAAACCCGGACCGCGCAGCGAGCCGGTCACCGGGAACGGGAAATTCATCGGCTCGGCCCCATAGACGGCCGTCATGCCGGTCGTGATGATCTGATAGATGCCCAACGTCATCAGCATCGTCGCCAAATGGTCGGAGACGTTCCGCTCCACAACCACGACTTCCACCAGATAGCCGACCACGCCCGTGGCCAACGCGGCGATCAGCACCGCTGCCGCAAACGGCACGCCCAGGGACTGGGACAGTGAATAGGCGATGTAACCGCCGAGGATGTAGAAACCGCCATGAGCGAAGTTCACCACGCCCATGATGCCGAATATGAGCGTGAACCCGATGCTGATCAACGCATACTGGGTGCCCAGGCTCAGGCCGATGACGCCAGCCGAAATCAAGCCTTCCATGACTTTGATACCTCTCTTTCGATCGTAGGGATAGAGGACGCGCCGAACGAACGGCTGTCAACGTTCGGGACGGCGTTCAGTCAATCGAAAGGCGGATCACCGATGGCCGCGCATGGGAAGCGTCGTCTGTCCCGCGCCGCGCGTCGCGGTGTGCGGTTTCGAAAAATGGAAGGTTGTGCATCGATTGTCTCCTGTTTTTTGCTGCTATCGCTCGACCTCGAATGCCGCCGGCTGTCTGTGCGAAACGACGAACCGTCCGCGACCTCGGGGGCATCGGCCCTGTGCTTGAATCCGCCGTCCTCCGGCGGCACGTCAAGTAGCACGGATAATGCAATGCCCATGCCAGCATCGGGCCGATGTTCCAGGCGACCCGCACGGCACCCACGCCGGGCAAACGTGATCTTGAAGCGAAAGAACCGGGGCCCCGTATCCATGCGGCTCCGATCGGAGGGCGTCTGGCAAGACGCGACTTCATCGATCATCGAAGTCGACGGAGATGCGAAAGGGACAAGTGCACACAACGCGGCAGATGTGTCCTTGCAAAAGACAGGTGTCCATTCCGGCGACTCCCGCCAGGCAAGGCCCCGGGCATCGGGAATACCCTCGAAAGTAACCTGTGCCGTCCACTTCGGACGCCGTATCGAACTGGCGTGGATCGCCGATTTCGCGTCACGGCCGCTCTCGTTTCGATGGTGCGCTACAGGGCCGGGTAATTCGGCCCGCCGCCGCCTTCCGGCGTGACCCACACGATGTTCTGCGTCGGGTCCTTGATGTCGCAGGTCTTGCAGTGCACGCAGTTCTGCGCGTTGATCACGAG
>NZ_QKZF01000023.1:0-122875 GCF_003253915.1 Burkholderia sp. 28_3 | reverse complement strand
TTGTAGAGAATCTCCGCGGCGGGGAAGCCGGGGAAGATCTCGACGCCCAAGGCTTCCGCCTGCTGGCCCAGCCAGCGCGTGACGTTGCCCAGCGAGATCACGTAGTTGCCGTGATTCTTGAAGTTGTCGGGCAGCGCCCAGTTCGGCGTCGTGACCGCGCTCTTCTCGGACAGGAACAGGAAGCGGTCTTCCGTCACCTCGACGTCGAGCGGCGCGCCGCGCTCCTTCCAGTCGGGAAACAGCTCGGTGATCGCGCGCGGGTCCATCACCGCGCCCGACAGGATGTGCGCGCCGATCTCGGAACCCTTCTCGAGCACGCACACGCCGATCTCGGCGCCTTTCTCGGCGGCCAACTGCTTGAGCCGGATCGCCGCCGACAGCCCGGCGGGGCCGCCGCCGACGATCACGACGTCGTATTCCATCGATTCGCGCGGGCCGTATTGCTCGATGAGGCTTGCGGGGGTCATTGGCGTTCCTCTAACCGTTAGAATGCTTTTATTCGGGAGCGTATTGTCTGCGAAACGAAACGCTTGCCGCAACAACATGCAGGTAGATTAGCACGATCGTTCTATTTTTTGTGCTAGGGTAATGCCGCTCGGGCTGTGCCGCCCGGGCCGGCGAAACGACATCGAAAGGGGATGTGCAAATGGGTCGATCGATCAATCTGGAAGGCAAGGTTGCGCTGGTCACGGGCGCGTCGAGCGGCCTCGGGCAGCGTTTTGCGCAGGTGCTGTCGCAGGCCGGCGCGAAGGTCGTGCTCGCGAGCCGCCGCGTCGAACGCCTGAAGGAGTTGCGCGCGGAGATCGAGGCGGCGGGCGGCGCGGCGCACGTCGTGTCGCTCGACGTGACCGACGTCCAGAGCATCAAGGCGGCCGTCGCGCATGCGGAGACGGAAGCCGGCACGATCGACATCCTCGTGAACAATTCGGGCGTGTCGACGATGCAGAAGCTCGTCGACGTGACGCCCGCGGATTTCGAGTTCGTGTTCGATACGAATACGCGCGGCGCATTTTTCGTCGCGCAGGAAGTCGCGAAGCGGATGATCATGCGCGCAAACGGCGGCGGCAACGGCAAGCCGCCGTGCCGGATCATCAACATCGCGTCGGTGGCCGGGCTGCGCGTATTCCCGCAGATCGGGCTGTACGCGATGAGCAAGGCCGCGGTCGTGCAGATGACGCGCGCGATGGCGCTGGAGTGGGGCCGCCACGGGATCAACGTGAACGCGATCTGTCCGGGCTATATCGATACCGAAATCAATCATTACCTGTGGGAAACCGAGCAGGGCCAGAAGCTGCAGTCGATGCTGCCGCGCCGGCGTGTCGGCAAGCCGCA
The DNA here is from genome assembly GCF_003253915.1 of Burkholderia sp. 28_3. NCBI lineage: Bacteria > Pseudomonadati > Pseudomonadota > Betaproteobacteria > Burkholderiales > Burkholderiaceae > Burkholderia > Burkholderia sp. 28_3. The sequence goes on along the minus strand of NZ_QKZF01000023.1, from coordinate 121,543 downwards.
GGATCTCGACGGGCTGTTGTTGCTGCTCGCGGCCGACGAGTCGCAGTTCATCAATGGTTCGATCATCTCCGCGGACGACGGCTTCGGCCTCGCGTGAGCGGATGACATTCAGCAACAAAGAAGACTGCAATGAGCGCAACAAACGCAACAAACGATTACTCCCCCGTTTTTGAGATGTCGATGCCGATCCGCTGGGGCGACATGGACGCGTTCGGCCATGTGAACAACACGGTTTATTTCCGCTACATGGAGCAGGCGCGGATTTCGTGGTTCGAGCAGCTCGGCATTGCCGGCGGCAACGGCGAGGGGCAGGGGCCCGTCATCGTCACCGCGTCGATGGAGTTCCTCAAGCAGCTGCACTATCCGGGCGACGTGATCGCGAAGATGTCGGCCGCGAAGCCCGGCCGAAGCAGTTTCGACACCGGGTTCGAGCTCACGCGCGCGGACGATCCGCAGCATGTCTATGCCCGCGGCAACGCGCGTTGCGTGTGGGTCGATTACGCGCTCGGCAAGTCGGTGCCGCTGCCGCAACTGTTGCGCGACACGATCGAGCACGCGCTCGCGACGAAAGTCGGCTGAGCGCGGCTATCGGCAGGCCGGCACCGGGTTGCCGGTGGCGCGCCGTGTTCGTTGTTGCCCCGATGTTTCCCCGGATCGGCCGCCGTGTGCGGCCGATCGTCATTCGAGCGCCGCGATGCGACGCGCGTTCACTGTCCGAGCAGGCGCTGCAGCAGCTCCGGCGTATTGTTCGTTCCGTATTTGCGCATCAGCCGGGCGCGGTAGATGTCGACCGTGCGCGAGCTGATGTCGAGCACACGCCCGATCTGCTTGCTGGTCTTGCCGGTCGCGAGTTGCGCGGCGATCTCGCGCTCGCGCGGGGTCAGCTCGACCGCGACGCGGCGCGTCGCGCTCAAATCCTCGAAGGTCCAGACGCCGGCCGCAAGCGGTGCGGTGCGGTCGAGCGCGCGGCCCGTCACGTGGCACCAGAACAGCTCGCCGTCCGCGCGTTTCATGATTCTGTCATCCGAGTAGATGCCGTTCGCGACCATCACGCGTGCGATGCGCTCGCCGATCCGCTGGAATTCGTCCGTCGACGGGTAGAGCACCGCGTACGATTTTCCGATCAGGTCGGCCCGCGCACAGCGGAAGATCGACGCGAGCGCGTCGTTGCAGTCCTCGATCACGCGGTCGCGCGACAGCACGAGGCCGAGCGGCGCGAGATGGAAGGCGGTCTGGTAATCGAGATCGGGCATGGCGCAGGCAAGCGGAGGCAAATGCTTATGTATTTTTGCGTATTGTGCCGCATCGGCGTCACATCGTACCCTTTCAGGCATCTCGCGGCGGTGTGTCGCGACATAAAAACAGCGCGCCTCGACGCAGGCTTTGCCGCGCATGCATAGAATGATGCGGCGGGCTTGCGCCACGTGGCGCGTGAACCGGTTTTGCTGGTTTCCATAGAGGAAGGGACAACTGATGAACAAAGTCTATCCAAGCGCGGCTGCCGCGCTGGAGGGGATCGTCCGCGACGGACAGACCTTCGCGGTGGGCGGCTTCGGCCTGTGCGGGATTCCCGAGGCGCTGATCGCGGCGTTGCGCGATTCGGCCGTCAAGGGCATCACCTGCATCAGCAACAACGCGGGCGTCGACGGTTTCGGCCTCGGCCTGCTGCTGGAAACGCGCCAGATCAAGAAGATGATCTCGTCGTACGTCGGCGAGAACAAGGAGTTCGAGCGCCAGTACCTGGCCGGCGAACTCGAGCTTGAATTCACGCCGCAGGGCACGCTCGCCGAAAAGCTGCGCGCGGGCGGCGCGGGCATCCCCGCGTTCTTCACGAATACCGGCTACGGCACCGTGATCGCGGAAGGCAAGGAAACGCGCCAGTTCGGCGATCGCCACTACGTGCTCGAGCCGTCGCTGACGGCCGACGTCGCGCTCGTCAAGGCATGGAAGGCCGACAAGTCCGGCAACCTCATTTACCGCCGCACCGCGCGCAACTTCAACCCGATGTGCGCGATGGCCGGCAAGATCACCGTGGCGGAGGTCGAGGAGATCGTCGAGAACGGTGCGCTCGATCCGGACCAGGTCCATACGCCGGGGATCTTCGTGCAGCGCATCGTGCTGAACGCGACGCCCGAAAAACGCATCGAACAACGCGTCGTACGCGCGAAAGGAGACTGACATGGCCTGGAATCGTGACCAGATGGCCGCGCGCGCGGCGAAGGAACTGCAGGACGGCTTCTACGTGAACCTCGGCATCGGCCTGCCGACGCTCGTCGCGAACCACGTGCCGGAAGGCGTCGAGGTGTGGCTGCAGTCGGAGAACGGCCTGCTCGGCATCGGCCCGTCGCCGACCGAAGACGAAGTCGACGCCGATCTCATCAACGCCGGCAAGCAGACCGTCACGACGCTGCCGGGCTCGTCGATCTTCTCGTCGGCCGATTCGTTCGCGATGATCCGCGGCGGCCACATCAACCTCGCGATCCTCGGTGCGATGCAGGTCAGCAAGCAGGGCGACCTCGCGAACTGGATGATCCCGGGCAAGATGATCAAGGGGATGGGCGGCGCGATGGACCTCGTCGCGGGCGTGGGGCGTGTCGTCGTGCTGATGGAGCATGTCGCGAAAGGCGATCAGCACAAGATCCTCGACGAATGCAATCTGCCGCTGACGGGCGTCGGCGTGGTCGACCTGATCATCACCGATCTCGGCGTGATCGAAGTGACGCCGGCCGGCCTGAAGGTGCTCGAACTCGCCGACGGCGTGAGCGCCGAAGAGATCCAGTCGAAGACGGGCGCACCGCTCGACGTCAGCGTCGTGGCCTGAGCATCACGTCGTTGCGTCATGCTCGACGCCCCGCGTTCCTCACGGAATGCGGGGCGTTTTGTCATGACCGCATGCGTCACGCAATCGCGCCGCCGCCGTCGATCAGTACCGTCGAACCGGTTGCATAAGGCGTGGCCGCCAGATACAGGACCGCATTCGCGACATCCTCCGGCTGGCCGACCCTGCGGGCCGGAAGCCGCCGGGCCGCGCCGGCGTACATCGCGTCGCGGGCATCGGGCGCGAGCTTGTCCCACAGCGGCGTCGCGATCAGGCCCGGCGACACGGTATTCACGCGAACCGGCGCGAGCTCGAGCGCCAGGCCGCGGGCGAGCGCCTCGAGCGCCGCATTGATCGCGCCTTGCAGCACCGACGACGCGCTCGGTCGCACGCTGAGGTAGCCCGACACGAACGTCAGCGAGCCGCCGGGCGCGATATCGATCGCGCGGGCGATGCGGTACGCGCCCCAGAACTTGCTGTCCATCGCAGCCTGCGCGTCGGCAAGCGGCAGCGCGCGGACTGCGCCCGTGGCCGTCTTCGCGGCCGAAATCACGACGTGGTCGAACTGGCCGGCGCGCGCGCAGAACGCATCGACGTCCGCCGTATCGGTGATGTCGAGCGTTTCGGTCCGCACGTGCGCGCCCGGCATGGCATCGACGTCGAACCTGCCCGGATCGCGCGACGCGATCGTCACGCGCGCGCCGTGTCGCGCGAAAGCCGTCGCGGTGGCGGCGCCGATGCCGGAGCTGCCTCCGACGACGAGGACGTTCTTGCCGTGGAGCGGATCATTCATGAAGGTCATTCCTGGTGATGAGTTGAACGGCATCCGGTCAGATCGTTTCGGTCTCGCGCAGCGTCGACGGGCTGCGCAGCGCGAAGCGCGCAATATCGTCCTTGCGCATGAAAGCGACCCCCGGATGTGATCGCGCGTAGTGCAGGAAGTCGTCCCACGCGCGGACCATCTGCGGCGTGCCGCTGATCCGGTCGTGCGCACTGATCGACATCAGTCTGCGCCGCTGCCCGGCTTCCGCGTACAACTGGTCGAAATCGAGCTTGATCTGCTCGAGGAACATCGCCGGCGTGTAGTGGCGGCCTTCGATCAGCAGGATGTCGTTGTTGCGCAGCGTGTACGGGACCACGGCGAAATCGCGACCGCCGACGGTCTCGACGAACGGTTCGTCGCGACTGACGTCGTCGATGTGATACGTGTAGCCGAGTTCCTGCAGCAGCGACAACGTATGCGGTCCGCGCCGCAGCCAGTTGCAGTTGTAGCCGGTCGGACGCTGGCCGGTCACCGCTTCGACCATGTCGCGTGCTTCGGTCAGGAAGCGGCGCTCGTCGTCGCGGCTCATCGCGAATTGCGCGCGCCACGTCGGGCCGTGCGCGGCGGCTTCGTGGCCGCGCGACACGATCTCGCGCGCCAGATCGGGGTGCCGGCGCGCGGCTTCCCCGATCATGTGCGACGTCACTTTCACGCCGTGCCGGTCCCACAGATCGAGCAGGCGCGGAATCCCTTCCCGGTAGCCGTACGCGAACCAGGTGGCCGAGGCGAGATCGACCGGTACCGACGGCGGGAACGCGATGGTCGGAAACGGGCTGTCCGCGCCCGTGGGCGGCTGTCCGCCTGCTTCGAACTGCATCGAGATCGAGATCACGATGCGCGCGCCGTCGGGCCAGAACGGCGTGGCGCCCGGTGCGGCGAGCGCCGGCGCCGGCGTTGGCGCGGCGGTTGCCGGCAGGGAGGCGCCTGCGGCCGCCGCGACGCCGGCCGCGAGCCCGGCGCCGGCCTGGGCCAGGAACGTGCGGCGCGGCAGCGGCGTCGCGGGAGGGTGGTTGCCGTGAGTCATCGTTCCCTCCGTCAGCCGACGAGCCCGAGCTGACGCATCAGCGTCAGGTTGTCCTCGATGTGCCAGTTTTCCGCGATCCGGCCCTGGTCGATCCGGTAGATATCGGTCGCGATGAAGTCGATCGCCTGTCCGCGCCCCGCCGTTCCGTTGAAAGCGCCGGTGAAATGCCCGCGGAAATGCAGGTGCACGACGACCCGGTCGCCCGCGACGATCATCTGTTCGATGTCACAGCGCAGGTCCGGGATCGCGTCGCGCATCGTGCCCGAGGCCGCGAGCGGCCCCGGTACGCCTTGTTCGCGGCCGGGCGGCAGCGTTCGGTCGGTGAAGTCGGCGGCGAGCGCCGCGCGAGCCAGCGCAGGGTCGCCGGTATTCCAGAAGGTGCCGTAGCGGCGCGCGGCCAGGATTTGCGCGCGGGCCTGCGCGGCCGGCAAGCCTGCCGCGACGGTCAGGCTGTGCGGTGCGACGAGGTCGGCGGCACGGGAAGCGGCGGGCCAGAGCGCCACGACGCAGGCGGCTGCCGCGAATGCGTGCGCGAGGGGGCGGGCGGCCGAACGAAGGCGGATCGACATGGTTTCGAGGGTCCTGTGAAGGCGTCGTGCGACGACGCGGAACAGGTATGGTAGGTTTCCGTTCTGCATGCAAATACTGGCAAAATGCGAATGGATTATTCGAAAAAAGGAAAGGTTGGGGCGAGGTGCACGCCATGACGCTGATCGACGATTTCCCGGCGCTCGATACCTTCGCGCGGATCGTGTCGGCCGGCAGCCTGTCGGCGGCGGCGCGCGAACTCGACCTGTCGTTGTCGGTCGTCAGCAAGCGGCTCGCGCATCTCGAGTCGCGACTCGGTGTGCGCCTGCTGCACCGGACGACGCGGCAGCAGACGCTCACCGACGACGGTGCGCAGTTTCATGCGCAGGTGCTGCGCATCCTGGCCGAGGTCGAGCATGCCGAAACGCTGATGCGCGATCGCCGCGGCACGGTCAGCGGCGTGCTGCGCGTGACGGCGCCCGGCGAACTCGGCCGCCTGCGGATCGCGCCGCTCATTGCGGCATTTCAGCAGCGACATCCGCAATTGACCGTGCAGTTGATGCTGACCGATACGGTCGTCGATCTGCTGGCAGCCGATATCGACGTCGCCGTGCGGATCGGCAATCTGGCCGATTCGACGATGATCGCGCGCGAGCTGGCGCCGAATCATCGCGTGCTGTGCGCGTCGCCGGGCTATCTCGCGGCGCACGGTTGGCCGGCCCATCCGGCCGAGCTCCGTGCACACCGATGCATTGTGATGGGCGATCAGCCGCGTGCCGAATGGCGGTTCGACGGCGCGCAAGGTGACGTGGCGGTCGAGGTGACGGCCACGCTGCTGACGAACGACGGCGGCGCGGCGCGCACGCTGGCGCTCGAAGGCGCGGGCATTGCGTTGAAGTCGATCTGGGACGTCGGCGCCGATCTCGACGCCGGTCGGCTCGTGCGCGTGCTGCCGGCCTTCGAGGCGCCCGCCGCGCCGTTGCATGCCGTCTATCCCGGCGGCCGTCACGTGTCGTTGCGCGTGCGGACGTTCGTCGATTTCCTGCGCGAGCAGTTGCGTCACGCGTGGCGCCGCCACGATTGAACCCGTTCCGGATGGTGGGCCGGGCGCGTCGCGGCCCGTCATTCCGAAGCGGTTTACAATCGTTTGCATCGGGCGCCGCAGGCGTTGTCCCGCGCGTCGCCCCCGTTCGACAGGATGCCAACGATGCCAACGACCCCAGCGAATCCCCCGGTTCCCCGCCAGCGGCGCGTGCAGTGTGCGAGCGCGGCCGGCCTTCACCACGTCGCCTATACCGAGTGGGGCGATCCCGCGAATCCGCGCGTGCTTGTGTGCGTGCATGGCCTGACCCGCTCCGGACGCGATTTCGACCGGCTTGCCGCCGCGCTGTCCGATACGTATCGCGTCGTCTGCCCCGATGTCGTCGGGCGCGGCCAATCGGACCGGCTGGCCGATCCGCGGCACTATGCGATTCCGCAGTACGTGGCCGACATGGTGACGCTGATTGCGCGGCTCGACGTCGAATCGGTCGACTGGTTCGGCACGTCGATGGGCGGCCTGATCGGCATGGCGCTGGCCGGGCTGCCCGGTTCGCCGGTGCGCCGGATGATCGTCAACGACGTCGGCCCGCGCATCGAGCCCGATTCGCTGACGCGTATCGGCGAATACCTCGGCGTGCAGCCGCGCTTTGCGACCGAGCAGGAGGGGATCGACTACCTGACGTCGCTGTCGCTGCCGTTCGGCGCGCTGAGCGCCGACGAGTGGCGCGAGATCAACGGGCCGCTGCTGCACGAGCTGCCCGAAGGCGGCTGGACGATGCGCTACGACCCGCGCATCGCCGAGCCGTTCAAGGCCACGACGCCCGAACTGGCCGCACTCGGCGAAGCCGCGCTGTGGCACGCGATCGAGGCGACCGATGCGACGCTGCTCGTCGTGCGTGGCGAGACGTCCGACTTGCTGTCGCGCGAGACGGCGGCCGAAATGGTTCGCCGCGGCCGCCATGTGACGCAGGTCGAGATTCCGGGCGCGGGCCACGCGCCCGCCTTCGTCAGCGCCGACCAGATTGCGCTCGCGCGGCGGTTTTTCGTCGAAGGCGACGCATAAACGCGTCATAATATGCGGTTCGGCGGCACGCGGGCCGTGCCGCCGTCCGATTCCTCACTCATCACGACCGGAACATTTTCATGGCAGTCATTCGTCACCACGTCGGGGCCCGGCTCTCCGAAACCGCGATCCACAACGGCACCGTGTATCTGGCCGGCCAGATCGCCGAAGACACCACGCAGGACATCCGCGGCCAGACGCGCGAAGTGCTCGGCCACATCGATCGCCTGCTCGCCGAAGCGAACAGCGACAAGGCGCATCTGCTGTCGGTGCAGATCTACATCTCGGATCTCGCGAACTTCGAAGGCATGAATGCGGAGTGGGATGCATGGGTCGCGCCGGGCAACACGCCGCCGCGCGCCACCGTCGAGGCGAAGCTTGCCGATCCGGCGCTGCTCGTCGAGATCGTGGTCGTCGCCGCGCAGCGGAGCTGAGCGTTATCCGACGATGACCGTATTCCGGCAGGCCGTGCAATGACCGAATCCGTTTCCGCCTCTCCCGTCGCGGCGCCGTCGTTCGACGACGTGCTCGCGTTCGTGCGCGAGCGGGCCGGCGACGCGCGCCTGTCGTCGGGCGAGCTGCTCGCCGACCACTCGGCGGGCACGGCGGCGATCATGCGCACGCTGAACGTCGATCCGTCCGCGATGCAGGCCGCCGCGCTGTTCGTGCTGACGCCGCACCTGAGCGACCCCGAGCGCGAGCTGACCGAGCGTTTCGGCGACGAGGTCGCGCGGCTCGTGTCCGACGTGCGCAAGCTGTTGCGGCTCGGTACCGTGAGCCTGCGCGCCGCGCAGAACGCAAAGCCCGACTCCGGGCGCGACGCGGCGGAAGAGCGGCGCACGCAGATCGAGGCGCTGCGCAAGATGCTGCTCGCCTTCGCGCAGGACATCCGCGTGGTGCTGATCCGGCTCGCGTCGCGGTTGCAGTCGCTGCGCTATTACGCGGCCGCGAAGCTCGATCCGCCGCCCGACGTCGCGCGCGAGACGCTCGAGATCTATGCGCCGCTCGCGAACCGTCTCGGTATCTGGCAACTGAAGTGGGAGCTCGAGGATCTCGCGTTCCGCTTCGAGGATCCCGTCACCTACAAGCGGATCGCGAAGCTGCTCGACGAAAAGCGCATCGAGCGCGAGGCGTACGTCACGCAGGCGATCGCGCGGCTGCAGCACGAGCTCGCGGAAGCGCACATCCAGGCCGACGTGAGCGGCCGGCCGAAGCATATCTACAGCATCTGGCGCAAGATGCGCGGCAAGGAGCTCGATTTCTCCGAGCTGTACGACGTGCGCGCGTTTCGCGTGATCGTGCCCGACATCAAGGATTGCTACGCGGTGCTCGGCATCGTGCATCACCTGTGGCAGCCGGTGCCGAAGGAATTCGACGACTACATCTCGCGGCCGAAGCCGAACGGCTACAAGTCGCTGCATACGGTCGTGATCGGCGACGACGGCCGTGCGTTCGAAGTGCAGATCCGCACGCAGGAGATGCATCGCTTCGCCGAGTACGGCGTCGCCGCGCACTGGCGCTACAAGGAGGCCGGCGCGCGCGGCTATGGCGGCCAGTTCTCGGCGAGCGACAAGTACGACGAGAAGATTGCGTGGCTGCGCCAGTTGCTCGCGTGGAAGGACGACGTCGAGGACGGCACCGAAGTGTCGGGCGACCAGGCGTGGGCGCAATTGCGCGAGACGTCGCTCGACGACGATCACATCTACGTGCTGACGCCGCAGGCGCGCGTGATCGCGCTGCCGCAGGGCGCGACGCCGGTCGATTTCGCGTACCACCTGCACAGCGAGCTCGGCCATCGCTGCCGTGGCGCGCGCGTCGACGGCGTGATGGTGCCGCTGAACACGTCGCTCGCGAACGGCCAGACGGTCGAGATCGTCGCGGTGAAGGAAGGCGGCCCGTCGCGCGACTGGCTGAACCTGCAGCTCGGTTACCTGAAGAGCCCGCGTGCACGGCAGAAGGTGCGCGCGTGGTTCAACTCGATCGAGCAGGAAGAAAACGTCGCGCATGGCCGCGCGCTGGTCGAAAAGACGCTGCAGCGCGAGGGCAAGACGTCGGTCAACCTGGACAACCTCGCCGCGAAGCTCGGCTTCAAGTCGCCCGAGGAGCTGTTCTCGGTCGTCGGCAAGGAAGAATTCAGCCTGCGCAACGTCGAGCACGCGCTGTCCGACGCACCGCCGCCGGAACCGGCGCCCGAGGCGCCGGCCGATTTCGAGAAGCGCAGCAGCGGCGCGAGCGTCGCGCACGGCGCGTCGACCGGCGTGCTGGTGGTCGGCGTCGACGCGTTGCTGACGCAACTGGCGCGCTGCTGCCGTCCGGCGCCGCCCGATCCGATCAGCGGTTTCGTCACGCGCGGCAAGGGGATGTCGATCCACCGCACCGACTGCCCGACGTTTCGCCGGATGGTCGAGCGTGCGCCGGAACGCGTGCTGCAGACGACCTGGTCGGCCGACGTGCTGGGCGGGCGCGGCGCGTCCGTCTATCCGGTCGACCTGATGATCGAGGCGAGCGACCGGCAAGGGTTGCTGCGCGATATCTCCGAAGTGTTCGCACGCGAAAAGATCAACGTCGTGGGCGTGAAGACGCAGAGCCGCCGCAATGCGGCATTCATGCAGTTCACGGTCGAGGTATCGAATTCGGCGCAGGTGCAGCGCGCATGTACGCTGCTCGGCGAGGTGCAGGGCGTCGTGCGGGCGGGGCGGAAGGTGTGATGGGGTTGGAACCGCGTTATTTTGCTGCGACCGCATAAAAACACTTGCCAAGCCCGTAACGGCTCCATATAATCTTAGCTTCTCTAGGCTCGTAGCTCAGCTGGTTAGAGCACCACCTTGACATGGTGGGGGTCGTTGGTTCGAGTCCAATCGAGCCTACCAACGAATTGAGAATGCCCGGCCTCCGGGTGTTCGATGCAGTACACAACTCAACGCGAATAAGGCGAATACGGTTATGACACCGCGAACGTTGACCGAAACCACTTCGGAGCGACGCTAGTCGAGGAACGTTTTCGCCCTTTCAGTTTGAGTGAAGTATCGAATGCGGCCCCTCGAAAGCGGGGCCGCATTTTTTTTGTCGCGAATTTTTCACGCGTGAGTTCGATCTCGCGTACCTGGTCTGCCGCCCACTGTCGGCATCACGGAGATTGCTATGGTTTCGATACGCTTGCCTGACGGCTCAGTTCGACAATACGAGCATCCGGTGACAGTTGCCGAGGTTGCGGCCTCGATCGGTCCCGGCCTTGCGAAGGCTGCGCTTGGTGGCAAGCTCGATGGCGAGCTCGTCGATACGTCGACGGTGATTGACCGCGACGCGTCGCTCGCGATCGTCACGGACAAGGATGCCGACGGCCTCGACATCATCCGCCACTCGACCGCCCACTTGCTCGCGTATGCGGTGAAGGAACTGTATCCGGACGCGCAGGTGACGATCGGTCCGGTGATCGACAACGGTTTCTATTACGACTTCTCGTACAACCGCCCGTTTACGCCGGAAGATCTCGAAAAGATCGAAAAGCGCATGCAGGAACTCGCGAAGAAGGACGAGCCGGTCACGCGCCGTGTCGTGTCGCGCGACGAGGCGGCCGGTTATTTCCGCAGCATCGGCGAGAAGTACAAGGCCGAGATCATCGAATCGATTCCGCAAAGCGACGAAATCAAGCTGTACTCGCACGGCGGCTTCACCGATCTGTGCCGCGGCCCGCACGTGCCCTCCACCGGCAAGCTGAAGGTCTTCAAGCTGATGAAGGTCGCGGGCGCGTACTGGCGCGGCGATTCGAAGAACGAGCAACTGCAGCGCATCTACGGCACGGCCTGGACGAAGAAGGAAGACCAGGACCAGTACCTGCACATGCTCGAGGAAGCGGAAAAGCGCGATCACCGCAAGCTGGGCAAGCAGCTCGACCTGTTCCACATGCAGGAAGAGTCGCCGGGCATGGTGTTCTGGCATCCGAAGGGCTGGGCGCTGTGGCAGCAGGTCGAGCAGTACATGCGCCGCCGCGTCAACGAGGCCGGCTATCTCGAGATCAAGACGCCGATGATCATGGACCGCTCGCTGTGGGAAGCGTCGGGCCACTGGCAGAACTATCGCGAGAACATGTTCACGACGGAGTCGGAGAAACGCGACTACGCGATCAAGCCGATGAACTGTCCGGGGCACGTCCAGGTGTTCAAGCACGGCTTGCGTTCGTACCGCGATCTGCCGCTGCGTTACGCGGAATTCGGCTCGTGCCACCGCAACGAGGCGTCGGGCGCGCTGCACGGCCTGATGCGCGTGCGCGGCTTCGTGCAGGACGATGCGCACATCTTCTGTACGGAAGATCAATTCATCTCGGAATCGATCGCGTTCAACACGCTGGCCATGAGCGTGTACAAGGATTTCGGTTTCGATCACATCGACATCAAGCTGTCGCTGCGCCCCGATCAGCGTGCCGGTACGGACGAGACCTGGGATCGTGCCGAGCAAGGTTTGCGCGATGCGCTGACGGCTTGTGGTCTCACGTGGGAAGAGTTGCCGGGTGAGGGCGCGTTCTACGGCCCGAAGATCGAGTACCACATCAAGGACGCGCTCGGCCGCTCGTGGCAGTGCGGCACGCTTCAGCTCGACATGGTGCTGCCGGAGCGCCTGGGTGCCGAATACGTGGCGGAAGACAACAGCCGCCGCCGGCCGGTGATGCTGCACCGCGCGATCGTCGGTTCGATGGAGCGTTTCCTCGGCATTTTGATCGAGCACCATGCTGGTGCAATGCCGGTCTGGCTCGCGCCGTATCAGGCAATTGTGCTCAATATCGCCGAAAGTCAGGCCGAATATGCGCAGTCTCTGGCCCAATCGTTGCAAAAACAAGGGGTTAGAGTGGCGGCCGATTTGCGCAACGAGAAGATTAGCTATAAAATACGCGAGCACACGCTGGAAAAGGTGCCTTATCTCCTCGTCGTGGGCGATAAGGAGCGTGATGCGCAAACGGTAGCCGTGCGTGCCCGTGGCGGCGTCGATCTTGGCGTAATGCCGGTCGAAGCCTTCGTTGAGCGTCTGCAGGAAGACCTGCGCTCGTTCAAGTAACCGCCCTGGCAGCGCGGCTCGTTTTTTTAATTTTTAGAGGAAACGTAACATCGCTACTGATAAGTCGTCGCACCGCATCAACGGTGAAATCACTGCGCCGGAAGTGCGCCTGGTCGGGATCGAGAACGAACCGCTCGGTATCGTAAAACTCGCTGACGCTTTCCGTAAATCGGAAGAACTGGATGTTGACCTGGTGGAAATCGCGCCGCAAGCGGTGCCGCCGGTTTGCCGTCTGATGGATTACGGCAAGTTCAAGTACCAGGAATCGAAGAAGCAGCACGAAGCGAAGCTGAAGCAGAAGGTCATCCAGGTCAAGGAAGTCAAGTTCCGCCCGGGTACCGATGACGGGGATTACAACGTCAAGCTCCGCAATCTCGTGCGCTTCCTCGAAGAGGGCGACAAGACGAAGATCACGTTGCGTTTCCGCGGCCGTGAAATGGCTCACCAGGAAATCGGTATGCGGATGCTCGAACGTCTGCGCACGGATCTCGAGGAAGTCGGCCAGGTCGAGCAGATGCCGAAGATGGAAGGGCGCCAGATGATCATGGTGCTCTCGCCGAAGAAAAAGAAGTAACGGGCCCGCGCGCGTCGCGCGCAGGTTCGACAGTGGTTCGGCGCGTTGCCCGGTCAGGGCGGCGCGCCAACAATGACGGCGGCTGCGCAAGCGGGTCGCCGTACACAAGTGGACTGGGTTTCGAAGGGCGGGTCAAGGGCGCAAGCCAACCGCACACCCATCGCCATCTAATAAACTGGAGTTGTTCGTCATGCCTAAGATGAAGACCAAGAAGAGCGCTGCAAAGCGCTTCGTGGTGCGTCCGGGCGGTACCGTCAAGCGCGGTCAAGCCTTCAAGCGCCACATCCTGACCAAGAAAACCACGAAGAACAAGCGCCATCTGCGCGGCGCAACGGCAGTTCATGATTCCGATCTGAACTCCGTCCGCGCGATGCTCCCGTTCGCGTAACCCCTCAACTGATACTCCAAGGAGAGAAACATGCCTCGAGTCAAACGTGGGGTAACCGCACGGGCCCGCCACAAGAAGATCATCAACCTGGCCAAGGGTTATCGCGGCCGCCGCAATAACGTCTACCGCATCGCCAAGCAGGCGGTGATGCGCGCTGGTCAGTACGCGTACCGCGATCGCCGCAACAAGAAGCGTGTGTTCCGCGCACTGTGGATCACGCGTATCAACGCGGCAGTTCGCCAGCACGACATGACCTACAGCGTGTTCATCAACGGCCTGAAGAAGGCGTCGATCGAACTCGACCGTAAGGTGCTGGCCGACATGGCGGTGTTCGACAAGGCTGCTTTTGCTGCGATCGTCAAGCAGGTGAAAGCCGCCGTTGCAGCCTAATTGCGAAATTAGCACTGCGTGGTTAGTTGCAGCGAGGTTCCGGTAGTCTCGGCCGCTGCAGCGAAAACGGGGCTCTTCCGAGCCCCTTTTTTGTTTGGTGGGCGGTTTCGCTCGCCAAGACCGAATGACGTTGGAAATGATGGGATCTATGGATCTGGACCAGATTGTCGCCGACGCGCAGCAGTCCTTCGAACAGGCTGCCGACATCACCACGCTCGAAAACGAGAAAGCACGATTTCTCGGCAAATCGGGTGCGCTGACCGAGTTGCTGAAGGGCCTCGGCAAGCTCGATCCCGAAGCACGCAAGACCGAAGGCGCCCGCATCAACGTCGCGAAGCAGCAGGTTGAAGCCGCGCTCACCGCCCGTCGCCAGGCCCTGGCCGACGCGTTGCTGAATCAGCGCCTCACTGCCGAAGCGATCGACGTGACGTTGCCCGGCCGCGGCGCCGGCGCCGGCAGCCTGCACCCCGTGATGCGCACGTGGGAGCGGGTCGAACAGATTTTCGGCTCGATCGGTTTCGACGTGGCCGACGGCCCCGAAATCGAGACCGACTGGTACAACTTCACGTCGCTGAACAGCCCGGAGAACCATCCGGCGCGTTCGATGCAGGACACCTTCTACGTCGAAGGCAAGGATGCCGACGGCCGCCAACTGCTGCTGCGCACGCACACGAGCCCGATGCAGGTGCGTTACGCGCGCATGAACCGTCCGCCGATCAAGGTGATCGCGCCGGGCCGCACGTATCGCGTCGACAGCGATGCGACCCACTCGCCGATGTTCAATCAGGTCGAGGGGCTGTGGATCGACGAAAACATCAGCTTCGCCGACCTCAAGGGCGTCTATACCGACTTCCTGAAAAAATTCTTCGAGCGCGACGACATCCTCGTGCGCTTCCGTCCGTCGTATTTCCCGTTCACGGAACCGTCGGCCGAGATCGACATGATGTTCGAGCAAGGCAAGAACGCCGGCAAGTGGCTCGAAATTTCCGGCTCGGGGCAGGTGCATCCGACCGTGATCCGCAACATGGGCCTCGACCCCGAGCGCTACATCGGTTTTGCGTTCGGCAGCGGCCTCGAGCGGCTGACGATGCTGCGCTACGGCGTCCAGGATCTCCGGTTGTTCTTCGAGAACGACTTGCGTTTCCTGCGCCAGTTCGCATAACGCCGCTCGCCGCGCCGACCTGTGCCCGAGCACGCCCCCGATGGACGTTTCCGACGGGGCCCGGGCGTCGATCTAACCTGTTTCGAACGTAGACATCCATGCAATTCCCTGAATCCTGGTTGAGAACCTTTGTCGACCCGCAGCTGACGACCGACGAGCTGTCGCACGCGCTGACGATGGCGGGGCTCGAAGTCGAATCGCTGAGCAAGGCTGCGCAGCCGACGTCGAAGATCGTCGTGGGCCGCGTGCTCGAAGTCGTCAAGCATCCGGATGCGGACAAGCTCAATGTCTGCCAGGTCGACGCCGGCACCGGCGCGACGCTGAACATCGTGTGCGGCGCGCCGAACGTGGCGCCCGGCATCAAGGTGCCGGTCGCGCTGGTCGGTGCGGAACTGCCGCCGGCGGAAGAGGGCGGCAAGCCGTTCGCGATCAAGCTGTCGAAGCTGCGCGGCGTGGAGAGCCAGGGGATGCTGTGCTCGGCGCGCGAGCTGAAGTTGTCCGAGGATCACAGCGGGCTGCTGATCCTGCCGGAAGACACGCCGGTCGGTCAGGACATCCGCGAGACCCTCAATCTCGACGACACGATCTTCGAAATCAAGCTGACGCCGAACAAGGCCGACTGCCTGTCGGTGTTCGGTATCGCCCGCGAGACGGCCGCGATCACCGGCGCACCGCTGACGCCGGTCGACATCCGCCCGGTGAACGTCGAGCTCGACGAAACACTGCCCGTGCGCATCGCCGCGCCCGATCTGTGCGGCCGCTTCTCGGGCCGCGTGATCCGCGGCGTGAACGCGCATGCGAAGACGCCGCAGTGGATGGTCGAGCGCCTCGAGCGTTCGGGCCAGCGCAGCGTGTCCGCGCTCGTCGACATCTCGAACTACGTGATGTTCGAACTCGGCCGCCCGTCGCACGTGTTCGATCTCGACAAGATCCACGGCGGCATCGAAGTGCGCTGGGGCAAGCGCGGCGAATCGCTGAAGCTGCTCAACGGCAATACGGTCGAACTCGACGAAACGGTCGGCGTGATCGCGGACGACCGTCAGGTCGAAAGCCTGGCCGGCATCATGGGCGGCGACAGCACGGCCGTCACGCTCGATACGACCAATATCTATCTGGAAGCCGCGTTCTGGTGGCCGGACAGCATCCGCGGCCGCGCGCGCAAGTACAACTTCTCGACCGATGCGGCGCATCGCTTCGAGCGCGGCGTCGATTACGCGACGACCGTCGAGCATGTCGAGCGCATCACGCAGCTGATTCTCGAGATCTGCGGTGGCAAGGCCGGCCCGGTCGACGATCAGGCGGTGAACCTGCCGCAGCGCGCGCCGGTGAAGATGCGTGTGTCGCGCGCGAACCGCATCATCGGCGTGAAGATCGACGCCGACGAGATCGCGGATATCTTCACGCGCCTCGGCCTGCCGTTCGAGCGTGAAGACGACGCGTTCCTCGTCACGCCGCCGTCGCATCGCTTCGACATCGAGATCGAGGAAGACCTGATCGAGGAAGTGGCGCGCATCTACGGCTTCGAGAAGATCCCGGCCCGGCCGCCGGTCGCGACGAGCGAAATGCGCGCGACCCACGAGACGCGGCGGTCGATCCACGACATCCGTCACGCGCTGGCCGCGCGCGACTACGCGGAAACCGTCAACTTCAGCTTCGTCGATGCGGAGTGGGAGCACGATTTCGCGGGCAACGACAACCCGATCCGCCTGCTGAACCCGATCGCGAGCCAGCTCTCGGTGATGCGTACGACGCTGTTCGGCAGCCTGATCGCCGTGCTGCGCCACAACCTGAACCGCCGTGCCGATCGCGTGCGCGTGTTCGAATCGGGGCGCGTGTTCGTCGCCGATCCGTCGGTGAAGGCCGGCGAGCTGGCGGTCGAAGGCCATGCGCAGCCCAAGCGCGTCGGCGCGCTGGCGTACGGTCCGGCACTCGACGAGCAGTGGGGCGTGACGACCCGCGCGGTCGATTTCTTCGACGTGAAGGGCGATCTCGAAGCGCTGCTCGCGCCGGCGGTTGCGCGTTTCGTGAAGGCCGAGCATCCGGCCCTTCATCCGGGCCGCAGCGCACGCATCGAAATCGATGGTCGCGCGGTCGGCTGGATCGGCGAGTTGCATCCGCGCCTGATGCAGAAATACGAGCTGCCGCACCCGCCGGTGATGTTCGAGATCGACGCGGACGCGCTGATCGCCCGTGCGCTGCCCGCGCCGACCGACGTGTCGAAATTCCCGCCGGTCCGTCGCGATATCGCCGTTGTCGTCGATCAGGCGGTCGAGGTTCAGGCACTTTTCGACGAAATGAAGAAGGCGCTTGCCGAAGAGGCCTGCCGATTCGTTCAGAAGGTTGTACTCTTCGACGAATTTCGTGCAAAATCAAATACTTCCGGTGGTCTTGCCGCGAACGAGAAGAGCCTTGCCTTCCGCGTGACGCTGCAGGATGCGGCTGGCACGCTGCAGGACGAGGTCGTCGACCAGGCGATTCAGACGCTGGTCGAGCGGATGGCTCGCGCCGGGGCGCGCCTGCGCGGCTAAGGAGAGGGCCCGCCCGTTCGCGGGCGGCTTTTTTCCATCGTAAGTTTTGATTCAACGCGCTGTATGGCAGATATGAACGACATGACCTCGAGTGAATTCGAAGCCCTCCTGACGGCGCAACGCAGCGCGATGAACCGCGACGCTTCGGCGCCGGCGTCCACCGAGACGCCGACGCTGACGAAGGCGGAACTGGCGGAGCTGCTGTTCGACAGCGTCGGGCTGAACAAGCGTGAAGCGAAGGACATGGTCGAGGCGTTTTTCGAAGTGATCCGCGACGCGCTCGAAAACGGTGAAAGCGTCAAGCTGTCGGGGTTCGGCAATTTCCAGTTGCGCGACAAGCCGCAGCGTCCGGGCCGCAATCCGAAGACGGGCGAGGCGATTCCGATCGCGGCCCGCCGGGTGGTAACCTTCCACGCGAGCCAGAAGCTGAAGGCGCTGGTCGAAAACGGCGCGGAGTAAGACGCGCGCCCACGCCCCGCGCGGCCGCCGCGCACCCTTTACCGACGGTTAACCGACGATGACCACCACGGTTGAGAAAGTCGTCTTGCCTCCGATTCCCGCGAAGCGCTACTTCACGATCGGCGAAGTCAGCGAACTGTGCGGGGTCAAACCACATGTGCTGCGTTACTGGGAACAGGAATTCACTCAACTGCGGCCGGTGAAGCGGCGCGGCAACCGGCGGTATTACCAGCATCACGAAGTGCTGCTGATCCGGCGGATTCGCGAATTGCTGTACGAGCAGGGCTTCACGATCAACGGCGCGCGCAACCGGCTCGATTCGCCGGGCAGCGAGCGGGCCGCGGCGGAGCCAGCCGAATCCGACGCGCAGGCCATCGATGCGCGTGGGGCGGCCAAGCCGGGCGCAACCGTCGACGTCATCGCGTTGCGGCAGGCGTTGCTGGACGTGATCGACGGACTGAAACACGACTGAGCGCACGGCGCGCAGGCAGCATTGAAAAAGCCCGGTGGGCGACCTGCCACCGGGCTTTTTCATGCGGGTCGCGCATGCGGATCAGCGCGATGCGAGCGGATTCTTCTGCCCGATGTCGACGACCAGCGTGCCGTCCGGCAGCATCCGCACCGAGCCCTGCGCGACCTGGCTGCGGTATCCGTACAGGTCGAACCGCATCGGGCCCGCCTCGGCCGAATTCCGGATCAACGCGCGCACGTTCAGTTCGAGCACGTTGAACATCTTCATGTCGCCGCCTTCCATCCACATGTAGCTCGGTGCATCGATCTGCGGCCGCTTCGGCGCGGCTGCACCCGCTGCGCGCCGGAACGTGAGACGCAAGCCGTCGCGTTCGACCGTTGCCTGGCCGAGCTTGCCGTTCAGCACGGGCGGCGGGAACACGGTGTACTGGTCGAGTACGAGCGTGTCGCCGCGCAGTTCCGCGCCGCGTCGGCGCAACGGCGTCAGCGACGCGAGCTCGATGCCGAGCGAGCGCAGCAGCGTCGCCTGCGGGATGCCGAGCACCGACACCTGCGACGGCTTGAAGGCGAGGTGCCGGTCGTCGAGCACCGTCAGCGAGCCCTTCATGTCGGTCGGCAGCCAGACCCCCGGCACGTGATTCCACAGCTTGATGCCGCCCTGGACGCGCAGGTTCTGCCCGTCCGCGCTCAGTTGCAGGTCGTTCAGCGAACGCGGCGAATAGTCGAGCAGGTAGTTGTTGAAGAGCGCCGACATCGCCTTCCACGATTCGACGACCGTGCCGCCGAGAATGCGGATGTCGTACTGGTTCGGATCGTCGAGATCGACCGGTTCGCCGGGCCGTCTCGACACGAGTTCCACGTCGAGATCCTCGACATGAAAGCCGATATCGCCGGACAGGTTGAAGTCGACGTTGCGCAGATGGATCGTCGGGTTGCGGTTCGACACGTGCCGTTCGTTGAACGGCGTCGTCGACGTGCGCCGCATCGCGACCTTCTGCATGCCGGGCCGCATCGCATCCGCCGCGAGCGCGTACGCTTCCCAGTGCTGGCGCACGTCGCGCAGCGCAGTCTGCTGCGCGGCGAGGAAGCTGTCGTTCAGGCGCGCCGCCGCGTTGCCGAGCAGCGCGCCGCTCGCCGGGCCCGTATACGAAGGCATCCGGATCGCCATCGCGCCGCTTTCGTCGAAGTTGAAGTAACCGGCCGACACCTGGTCGCGATAGTGATACAGGTCGAACACGAACGTCTGCTCGCGCTTCGACGAATCGACCGGACCGATCAGGATGTCGGCGTTCATCGGCATCGAGCGCATGAACTTCACGTCGCCGCCGCGGATGTACATCGCCTGCTGCGGGGCATTCGCCGGCATCGCGAAGCCGGCATGCGTGCCGTCGTCGAGCTTCAGGTCGAGGCCTGCCGGCGTCACGCGCACGGCGGTGATCGTGAGCTTCAGGCGCGGTGGCGGCATCAGCTTGTCGACCGCCATCACGAGATCGTCGCCGGCAAGTTGCGCGATCGGGGTCTGCACCTTCAGCAGGTCGGCCATCTTCACGTTGGCCGCGCGCATCACCGGCTGCGCGTTGATACCCGACACGCGTACGCCGGTCGGGTGGAACACGAGCTGGCTGCCGTCGCGGATCGCGAGCGTGCCGGTCAGCGAGAACGGTACCCAGCCGTCGCGCTGCATCTCGCCTTGCAGATGGATGACGCCGTCGCCGGCCGACACTGCGAGCTTGCGCAGCGGCGCGTTGCGATAGCCGAAGATGTAGGTGTTGAAGAGGGCGGTCAGCTTCGCATTGTCGAGCGTCACCGTGCCTTCATGTACGTCGATCTCGAAGCTCGTCGGATCGTCGAAGACGATCGGCGCGCCGGCCTGCGTCGGCACGAGCGTGGCCGACAACTGGTGGATGAAGAAGCCGAGGTTGTTGACGATGCGGAAATCGATGTCGCGCAGGAACGTCATCGCGCCGTTCTGGCCCGAGTCGCGCAGCGTGAACGGGCGCGGCTGCGTGAGGCTGATCGATGCGAGCGACGGCACGGTGCGCGCGATCTGCTGTTCGCGCGCGAGCCGCTCGGCCTTGGTGCGTTCGATCTTCGTCGATGCGATGGACGTGTTGCTGTCGCGCTGCGCGGCCGATTCCGCGCAGCCGGTGCAGAGGACTGCAAGCGCCAGCGCGCCGCAGCCGAACACGCGGGACGTCGTGGGCGATCCCGGGGCGACCGTGCGTCGCAGGCCGGAAAACCAGTCGAAAATTGCCAAAGGCGAGCGATGGCCGCGCCGGACCGCATTCCGCATCGTCTGTCTCCATGTCTTGTCTTGATCGACGGCGGCGCGCGCGACTGCACGGCGCGAGCGTCGATGCCGTGCAGTGTGTCATAGCGCGCTAGAGCGGCGTTACCAAACAACGGATGCCCGGACGCGGGGCGCCGGCGGGCGGCCAGACAACGGATTCGCGGTGGATGGACGGCCGTATCAAACGGCCGTTTGGTTTGTGCGGGCCGGCGGTCGGCGTCTTTCGAGGCAACCCTGAAAAACCGCGGCCGGCCTTGGCCGGCGCGGGTTTCACCGGATGCGCACAGCAACGGCCGGTCAGACCAGCAGGCGCTCCCGGATCGCGTTTTGCGTGGCCGCATCGAGTTGCAGGCCGTTCTCGAGGTACGACGCCATCGAGCCGTACGACGTCACGACCTGATCGAAGGCCGCCTGCAGATAGTCGGCGTGTGCGCCTTGCAGTGCGGTCATCATGTCCGCCGCGTTTTGTCCGCCGGCTTGTCGGGCGTGGGCGACCGAAGCGGCGATATCGGCTGCGCTATAGACGTTGGTCAGCAGGTAGTCGGCCAGAATCGTTTGCCCGGAGATGCCGAGGATCGAGTGCAGAATGGCGGTCGCCCAGCCGGTGCGATCCTTGCCGGCCGTGCAGTGGAACACCCGGTTGTCGCCGCTGCCCGCGAAGCCGGTGAACAGCGCGTGGTAGCTGGCGTGCGCGCTGTCCGACGTGACGAATGCGCGATACATGCTCAGCATGAATGCCGTCGCGGTCGCGCCGGTCGTCGGAATCGGGTCGATACTGGCGGCCCCGAGCACGTTGAGGTTTTGCCAGGCGGCGCCGGCGAGCGGTACATCGGGTTGCGTCTTGATCTCGGCGGGCGTGCGCAGGTCATCGACCTGCGTGATGCCGAGCGTGCCGACGGTCGCGACGTCGGCGGCGGACAGCGCGAGCGCGGACGAGCGATAGATCGCGCCTTTCTTCATCTTCGCGCCGCTGGTCGTCACGTAGCCGGTTCCGTCCGGCCCGGCCGTGTCGCGAAAGTTCGACGCGGACGCCAGCCGCGGCGTCGTGACCGGCGCGACCGCTATCGCGTCGCCGCCGCATGCCGACAGCAGCGACGCGCTTCCCAGCGCGATGCCGATCGTGCCGGCGCCCAGCCGGAGAAAATGTCGACGGGAAATTTCGTTTTTCTGATGCATTCGATGCCCTGTGTCGGAGACGGTTACCAGTCGTCGCGACCGCGGTGCCGCTGCCCGCGCGCGAGATGGCAAGGCCGGGGCGAGCCGGATCGATCGGCATGCAGTCGGACGGCTTGCCGGGCACGTCGATCTCGCGCCGGCTTACCGCACGGTAGCGATTTGCCGTGAAGCGGCCATCGTCCTTTTCGATTAGGGGCGAATGCCGGGTAGCGGCGCGGCCCCGGGCATCGACCGATACGCGCGGCGATGGCGGCGAGGTAAGATCGGCATCAGTGGCGGGTTCGATATCACGACACGGCAGCCATCACGGGGAAGCGCCATGGACCTGAAGGAAGTCGACGTACTCGGTGCGGGGGTGGGCGATCACTGGTACTACGCGTCGAAGGCGAGCGCGATTCGCCGGTTTCTGGGCGCGTCGGGCGCGAACCGGATACTCGACGTCGGTGCGGGCTCCGGTTTTTTCTCGAAGCATCTGCTCGAACGCACGCAAGCGACGGAAGCGTGGTGTGTCGATACGAGCTATGCTGACGACAGCGACGGCGAGGCGGCCGGCAAGCCCATCCACTTTCGGCGTGCCGTCGATCGATTCGATGCCGATCTCGTGTTGCTGATGGACGTGCTCGAGCATGTCGACGACGACGTCGGGCTGCTGACGCAGTACGTGCAGGGTGCGCCGTCGGGCAGCCGGTTCCTGATCACGGTGCCCGCGTTCCAGTTCCTGTGGAGCGGCCACGACGATTTCCTCGAACACAAGCGCAGGTATACGCTCGGCGGCCTCGAGGGCGTGGTGCGGCGTGCCGGGCTCGACGTCGAGCACGGCGCCTATTATTTCGGCCTCACGTTTCCGCTCGCGGCCGCGTTGCGGCTGGGCGAGCGGGCGCGTTCGCAGCCGCGCGAGCCTGCGTCGCAACTGCGTCGTCATCATCCGTTCGTCAACGGCTTGCTGAAGACGATCTGCCGCATCGAGCTGCCGATGTTCCGCTTCAATCGCGTCGCCGGCCTGACGGTCATCTGCGTCGCACGCAAGCGGTGACGACGATGCGCGGTGAGTGCCGCGGATTGCCTGCATCGCCGCCATCACGCCAAAAAATTGCACGAGAACATTCACAAAATGCATGCGACCCGTTCTAAATCGGGAAACTGTCTGTTATAATTTTTTTCTTTCGGGGCGTAGCGCAGCCTGGTAGCGTACCTGCATGGGGTGCAGGTGGTCGGAGGTTCAAATCCTCTCGCCCCGACCAGACAAGAACCCGCGTCAGCTCAAGCTGACGCGGGTTTTTTCTTGGCCGCCGCTTTTTTGCACATCGCAACGCGGCCCCGGTAAAATGCAAGGTTGATCCACGGAAAGCGCCGTGATTTAGCGGAAGAGGATTCCCCGAACATGACTG
The DNA here is from genome assembly GCF_003253915.1 of Burkholderia sp. 28_3. Lineage (NCBI taxonomy): Bacteria > Pseudomonadati > Pseudomonadota > Betaproteobacteria > Burkholderiales > Burkholderiaceae > Burkholderia > Burkholderia sp. 28_3. The sequence goes on along the minus strand of NZ_QKZF01000023.1, from coordinate 98,371 downwards.
ATCTTCGTCTTACCATGCGGTTCGCTGCAGTGCTCGCCACCGGCGCGCTCGTCGCCGGTTGCGGTACGTCGTCGCCCACGAAAGTGGACTACAAGAGCGATTCGAAATCGAAGGAAGCGTCGCTCGCAGTGCCGCCCAACATGCTCGACGAGACGGCCGATCAGCGTTCGCTGCCGCCCCAGGGCGGCGCGACTTCCCTGTCCGCGCTCCAGCAGGTCCAGCAGGCCGCGCCTGCGCTGGACACCGTCGCGCCGGCCGTCGCCGGCATGCATATCCAGCGCGACGGCACCGAAAGCTGGCTCGTGATCGACGGCAAGCAGCCGGCCGCGATCTGGCCGCAGGTTCGCCGTTTCTGGCAGGAGCAGGGCTTCCTGCTCGTCGTCGACCAGCGCGACAAGGGCGTGATGGAAACCGACTGGAACGAAACCCATCCGCAGATCAACGACGGCTTGATCCGCAGCGTGATCTCGAAGGCGATGGGCAATTCGTACGTGACGGCCGAGCGCAACAAGTACCGCACGCGTCTCGATTCGGCGCCGAACGGCGGCACCTACGTGTTCATCAGCCAGAAGGGCATGCGCGAGGCGATCACCGGCGCGAACAACGATTCGAGCAAGTGGGAACCGAAGCCGAACGATCCGGCGCTCGAGACGGAATACCTGAAGCGGCTGATGGCCGTGCTCGCGCAGAACGAGCAGCGCGCGAAGAACGGCGAACCGCCGATCGCGAACATCAAGGACAACGCGGTCTCGAAGGACAAGAAGGCCGATGCCGACGCGTCGTCGAAGGCTGCCGCGGCGATCGCTGCGCAGAACGTCTCGCGTACGTCGGCGCAAGGCAATGACGCGGCCGAAGCGGCCGTGCCGTCCGAAGTCACGCTCGGCGAGCCGTACGACCGGTCGTGGCTGCACGTCGGTCTCGCGCTCGATCGCGCGAATTTCACGGTCGACGATCGCGATCGCACGAAGGGCCTGTATTTCGTGCGCTATGTCGATCCGAAGGATCTGAGCTCGGCCGAGCAGGGCTTCTGGAGCCAGCTGTTCCACGGCAAGAAGGAAAAGCAGGCGAAGCAGTATCGCGTCAACGTGAAGGCGCTTACGGCCGATCAGACGCGTGTCGCGGTCGTCGACGATTCGGGCGCAATCGATTCGTCGTCGGCCGCTCGCCAGATCATGGGGTTGCTCGTGAATCAGCTCCGCTGATCCCGGCGTTTCCGCACTCCTTGAAAAGCCCGCCATTCGGCGGGCTTTTTTCATGTCCGCTCGCCAGCGTGTGCGCCTGTTCGGCGGGGCCCGTCCCTTCTCGTGACGTTACGTAACATCCCCGCGTTACGACGACAGAACACGTGTCACATTGTCGCCGATCTAAAAAATTTTCCTTATAAATCAATGGAATATTGCGCGTGTAATGTCTGGCACGCAACCTGCTTTATAGGTTGGAATCGTTAGAACAGGGAGGATGGCGTCAGGGACCGGGAATGCGCGGCGAGCGCATGAACAACGGGATCGACGCCTTCACATGCCGACGCGCCAAGCGTCGGCGCAACAGATGATGGTCCGCGCCAGCGTGCGGATCTCGATGGCCCCGTCGCCTATCCTCGTAGGGCGACGGTTTCGCCCGCGCTTCTCTGAAGCGCGGGCTATTTTTTTGGTGCCGTCGCCATGTCGTATCCGGGTAGCCGATGTGCGGCGCGGGATTCGCGTATTCTCGGACTTTTTCGGATGAAGGAGGCGGGAATGGCGGAAATTGCAGTCGTGGCGCTGATCGTGGCGAAGCCGGGGGCCGAGGAAAAACTGCGCGCCGTGCTCGAGGGAATCGTCGAGCCGACCCGCAACGAAGCCGGCGCGTTGCAGTACGACCTGCACCGCGATCTGAAGGAGCCCGCGCGGTTCGTATTCGTCGAGCGTTGGGAGAGCGAGGAGGCGCTGGCCGCTCATGCGCGTTCCGCGCATATTCTCGCTTATCGCGAAGCGGCCGCGGACTGGATCGAGCGTTCCGAAATCCGCGTGCTGTCGAAGCTCCTCTGAGTCTGAGCCGGGTGGGGCGACCGGACGTGTCCGGTCGCGGCGGCGCGTCAGTGCGACGCGCTGGGTACGTCGAGAATCAGGATGATCGTCCAGTCTGCGTCGCCGTCATGGTGATACTGGCGCTCGGCAACGATGAACGGTTGCTGCTTGCCTTGCGGGCCGAGGAACAGCACGTCGCCCTCCATCGGCAGGCACTCGATCGGCGGCAGCGCGAGGAACGCGTCGTCCGAGCCGCGGGGCATCAGTTGCTTGATCTTGCGAGTGGCGGCTTCGGTCCACTCGATGTCGAGTTGAATGTTGCTCATGCTGTCCTCCGCACCGGGGTGCGCACGGGTGGAAAATTTCGGTGCGCGACTTTAGCACAGCGCGCGGGCGCCGCAACCAAAAAAGCCGAACCCGGTTGCCCGGATTCGGCTTTTCGCTGATGCGGTGCCGCCGAACTTACTGGCTGGCAGCGTCTGCAGCCTTTGCCTTCTTGCCGGCCTTCTTCGCAGCTGCCTTGTGATGCGCAGCCTTCTTGCCGTGGTGATGCTCTTCCTGCGCCGCCGGCTGAGCCGCTTCGGCCGCTTGCTGCTGTTGCAGCGCTTGTGCACGCTGCTCGATCTCGGCGATCTTGGCCGGATCGGTGATGGTCTGGATCTGCGTGCTCTCTTGCGCATACGCTGCGCCAGTCAGCGCCGACATCGCTACCAGGATAGCCAGGGACGTCTTCTTCATTGCTTTACCTCCGCTAAGTGGTGATGAACCCGAGTGTTGCCGTTTTGTCTGGCGACTGCAATCGAGTGCGTGTCGAGTGTAACAAAAGTGACGGATCAATGTGCACCGGATCGCCGCACGACGCAAGGCCCCGTTGAAGTCGCGCAACACTTCGCGCGGTTCGTCACGCGCCTGCCATCCAGGGGAGTGCGGAGATTTCCATGCGGTCGTCAAAACCAGCCGAGCCAACGATACACGTGGAATTGCGCGATCCCGACCAGCTCGTGCAGCGCGTGTTCGGCGTTGGCCACATTGCGCCAGCGCGGCAGCCACCCCGTCTGCGCGCGCCGGAGATTCGCATAAACGGGTTGCGGATCGATGCCGAAGCGGCGGAAATCGAGCAGCGCCCGGCGCATCTGGTACGACGACGTGACGAGAATGCGCGCGTCGTCATACTGTGAGCGTAGTATAGACGCAGTGAATTTCGCGTTTTCGTAGGTTGTACGGCTGTTCGGTTCGAGCACGAGGTCGGCCGGCGCCACGCCTTGCGCGACGAGCTGGCGCCCGTAGACGGCCGCCTCGGTATCGCCGTGATGCTGCGGGTCGCCGCCCGACATCACCACGGTGCAGCGTTCGGCCTGCTGCCGGCACGTGCGATAGAGCGCCGCAATCTTGCGGATGCGCGCGGCGCCGTCGGGCGGCGGCTGCAATCCGGCATCGGTGCGAAGCGTGCCGGCGCCGATGAGGATCAGCGTGGTTCGTCCATGCATGTCGGGATGCTCGACCGGCGTGACGCCTGCCTCGCTCCAGGCGATCAGCGGCGCGGCGAGCCAGCCCGTCGCGAGCAGCCAGAACAGCGCAGCGGCGACGATCGAAATGGTTCGACGCCGCTTGCGGCAGAGCATGAAACCGATGAAGAGAAGTACAAATGAATCGAACAGAATCAATTTGATTGGGGTATGGTGTCTTTTTATGGACGGCTGACGATCCGGCCCTGACGCGACGCCGAACAACGTCGGCCTCCAGAATCGGTGGCGGTTTCGGCGGGCGGAGACCCCGCCCGGCGCGCCGCTTCGCATTGTCGCTGCACTTTAAGAAAGAATCGAGATGGCCACGTATTCCAACGAAGCGGTGCTCGACGCATTGAGACGAGTGCAGTACCGCCAGGTACCGTGGGCACGCCGCCCGGGCGTGTTCGAGTATCTCCGTTCGCTCGGGCTGATGGACACGGTCAGGCAGAAAACCGTTGCCCCCGCACCGGGCTTCCATGCACCGGTCGACATCGCCGTACTGACCGACAGCGGTCGAGCCGAATTCTCGCGCCTCGAGCGCGACGAGAAATTACTGTCCTGGACTGATCGCCGCATGGACGACTACGCATTGAGCGAAGCGAGCGCCGTGGCGATTCTCGAAAGCCGCCTGTAGCGGTTCTTCATCCCGCCCCGTGCATCGCCGCGGCAGGCCGGCGACGCAAAAAAAGCCCGTATCGCGAGGATACGGGCGTACCGGATACTTTTGCTGCTGCCACGCTGTGCTCATGGCAACGATGTGACTCGCCGCATGCGGCGCAGTTCCCGGATGCGGGCATTTTCTTTGGCGAAACGTCGAAATCGGCAGGACTACGGATGACGCGGCACGCCCGGCGGCTGCGAGCCGATCCGCGCCCGTGCGTTGCTCGCGATGTCGCCACGCAAGTCGCCGCGCGGCACGGTTTGCCGGCTGGACGAGTTGGCGGACGGCGGCTGGCGGAGGGTGTTGCGATGATCCTGCTGGCGATGGGGCGGCTTCACGCGATCGTCGGCATGGACAGGAGCGGCGAGCGCCACGGAAACGACAATGCCGCATGCAACGAGCAGTGACATTGTTTTCATGGCGGGGCTCCCTTCAAGCCGTCCGTGCGGCCTGTTGATATGTCGCTAAGGTAAGCGTGGGAGTGCAGGCTTGCTGTAAATAATAGTAAATAGATGTTTCGCGGCACGACAACGGTAATCGACGGCAAGACATGCGTCGCGACAAAGTCGCATCGCAGAAAGAAACCGGGCGGCCGAAGCCGCCCGATCGAGCATGCGTTACGCCATCTTGACGGGCGCGCGCCAGGATTCCGGGTTGGTCCAGAAGGCGCCGCGCAGCCGGTCGCGGCTCGGCGGGGCCGGCGGCTTCGCCGCGCTTGCGCCGATGCGTCCGCGCAGCGAGATTTGCCGGCCGCTCGTGCCGAGTCGCTTCACGATCTCGGCGAGCGTGCCGTCGGCCTGCCATTCGTCGAAGCGGCGGCGGCAGGTCGGCGGGGACGGATAGCGGCCCGGCAGTTTCGACCAACCTTCACCCGTCGACAGTACCCACAGTACGGCGTTGACCACCGACCGGGCTTCCACGCGGGGACGGCCGCGCCGCTCACTCCGTGCGGGCTCCGAGCAAAACAGACCCTCGACCAGCGCCCACTCGTTATCTCTCAAATCGTCGAACAGCATCATGTCCTCACCTCAGCGAAGCTAACTCCGGTGCGCTGCCCTGCGCCGCGCACTCTTCAGGCACTCGATCGGCGAGTGCCGGGTGGGGGCGTCCGGTTGGCCGGCAGCGGCGTTTCTGCTCTTCCGTCCGACGAAACCTGTGCCCTGTGCGCCAGGTAATGCACGAAGCGTGCCATGTCGGAGGTGAATCCCTCGAGAGCCGCTTGGCAGCGAGCTAACGGCTAAGTCAGCTAGGGGCGTATAAGACGCCAAAATAACCCGGCAGCAAATCGGGACAATCACCAATCTTGTGCAATTCGCCCGTGTCACGTGCGTTTGCGAACGTATTGCACCGCAGCGAAACATGTGCGGCGGGTGCCGGATTCGTTCGCCGAAGCCGGGTTCGCACATTAAAATCGCGCATCGATATCGACGATTGATGAGGTCAGGAGATGAACGTTACGCTGCGCCAGCTTCGCGTATTCATCGAAGTCGCGCGGCTCAGGAGCTTCAGTCGGGCGGGGGACGAGATCGGGCTCACGCAGTCCGCGGTCAGCCGCTGCGTGCGCGAGCTCGAGGCCGAACTCGGGCTGAAGCTGATCGACCGCACGACGCGCGACGTTCAACTGACCGACGTCGGCGCGAACCTGATCGCGAGCGTGTCGCGCCTGCTCGACGATCTCGACGACACGCTGCGCGAGATTCGCGAAATAGGGGAGCAGCGTCGCGGGCGCGTGATCGTCGCGGCAAGCCCGACGATCGCATGCAGGCTGATGCCGCGCGTGGTGGCGTCGTGCGAGCGCCAGTTCCCGTTCGTGACGCTCGGCCTGCGCGACGACGTACAGAGCGACGTGCTGCGCAAGGTGAAGTCGAGCGAAGTCGACTTCGGCGTCGTGATCGGGCCGCTGACGGTCGCCGATCTCGTCTGCGAGCCGCTGATGACCGATTCGTTCTGCCTTGTCGCGCGCGCCGACCATCCGCTCGCGGCGCGGGCCGAGGTGCCGTGGACGGCGCTTGACGGCGAGCGCCTCGTGCTGCTCGATCATGCGTCGGGCAGCCGGCCGCTGATCGATGCGGCGCTGGCCACGCATCGCGTGAACGCGACGGTCATGCAGGAACTCGGGCATTCGGCGACCGTGTTCGGGCTGGTCGAGGCCGGTGTCGGCGTGAGCGTGCAGCCGTGGCTGTCGCTGCCGCTGCCCGCCGGCTCGACGCTCGTCGCACGGCCGCTCACGCCGCGCACCGAGCGTACCGTCGAGCTGGTGCGTCGTCGCGACCGGTCGTTGTCGCCCGCTGCGCAGGCGATCTGGGAGCTCGTGCGGCAGATGCCGGCGAGGGCCGAGGATCTCGACTGACGCTTGCCAACGTGCGCGGTCCGGCTTGCCGGCCGGTACACTACGCGGATCGTGTTCCTCGGCGGTGGTGCTCGATGACGCAATCCGCAGGTTTTTTCCCGGCAAACGACGAGCCGGCGGCGCGTGCCGCGGTGCAGGCGCTGCGCCCGTCGCTGATCCGCGAGGTCGCAAACGCCGGCTTCGGCGTGCCGGACATGCTGCCGTTCTGGTTCGGCGAATCCGATCGCGTGACGCCGGACTTCATCCGCGACGCCGCAGCGGCCGCGCTGCGCGACGGCGCGACCTTCTACACGCACAATCTCGGCACGGCGCCGCTGCGCGACGCGATCGCAGCCTATGTCGGCGCGCGTCACGGTGCGACGCCGGTGGACACGGTGGCCGTGACGAGTTCGGGTGTGAGTGCGCTGATGCTGGCTGCGCAGATGCTCGTCGGGCCGGGCGAGCGGGTCGTCGCGATCACGCCGCTGTGGCCGAATCTCGTCGAGATTCCGAAGATCCTCGGTGCACAGGTCGACTGCGTGCCGCTCGACTATGGCGACGCGGGCTGGCAGCTCGATGTCGGCCGGTTGCTCGCAGCGCTGACGCCCGATACGCGGATGCTGCTGATCAATTCGCCGAACAACCCGACCGGCTGGACGATGTCGCGCGACGATCAGCAGGTCGTGCTCGCCCATTGTCGCCGTCACGGCATCTGGCTGGTCGCCGACGAGGTGTACGAGCGGCTTGCATTCGGCGACGGCGGCGCGCCGTCGTTCCTCGATATCGCGTCGCGCGACGAGCGCGTCGTGGTCGTCAATTCATTCTCGAAGGCGTGGGCGATGACGGGCTGGCGGCTCGGATGGCTGATTGCGCCGGCATCGGTGATGGGCGACCTGTCGAAGCTCGTCGAATACAACACGTCGTGTGCGCCGGGCTTCGTGCAGGCCGCGGCCGAGGTCGCGTTGCGCGACGGCGAGCCGTTCGTGCGGTCGTTCGTCGCGGCGCTGCGCGACGCGCGCGATCACCTGGTTGCCGCGCTGCGGACCCTGCCGGGCGTCGAGGTGCCGCCCCCGCCGGGCGCGATGTACCTGTTCCTGCGGCTGCCGGGTGCGGCCGACAGCCTGGCGTTCTGCACGACGCTGGTGCGCGAAGCGGGGCTCGGCCTTGCGCCCGGGCGCGCATTCGGCCCGGAGGGAGAAGGGTTCGTGCGCTGGTGCTACGCGTGCGATCCGGCGCGGCTCGATGCGGGCGTCGAGCGGCTGCGCCGGTTCCTTGCACGCGGCACGGGCGCCCGCTGAAGCGGGGCCGGAGCGGGCGCGCCGCCCGGGCGGCGGCCTGTTCCACTCATCTTTACGCACCGGGCAATTTTGCGTAATATGGCGCTCAGTCACGCGGTTCCGTCGTTGAGCCGTGCTGTTCCGTCCGGTTTGGGCCTGGCCTGAAGTTGGTTCGCCGCCCCCGGTTCGTGCTCCCATCAATATGACCGATCAGAATCGGGCGAGCGCGTCTTCCGTTCCTTTCGTCTGTTTGTTGATCCGGTTCGTTTGACCACAGGGTCTGGCCTAGCTGCATGAATACCCAAGAGGCGAAGATCGTCCTCGAGACTGCTTTGATCTGCGCGCAGGAACCGCTGAAGCTCGGCGATTTGCGCAAGCTCTTTGCCGACGGCGTGTCGGCTGACACGGTCCGCACGTTGCTCGAAGATCTGAAACAGGATTGGTCCGGTCGCGGTGTCGAACTGGTGGCGTTGGCGACCGGATGGCGCTTTCAGAGCAAGCCGGCGATGCGTCATTATCTCGATCGCCTGCATCCCGAGAAGCCGCCGAAATATTCGCGCGCGGTGCTCGAAACGCTCGCGATCATCGCGTACCGGCAGCCCGTCACGCGCGGCGACATCGAAGAGATTCGCGGCGTCACGGTCAATACGCAGGTGGTCAAGCAACTCGAGGATCGCGGCTGGATCGAGGTGATCGGTCATCGCGACGTGCCGGGGCGTCCGGCGCTGTATGCGACGACCAAGCAGTTCCTCGACGATCTCGGCCTGAAGGCGCTCGACGACCTGCCGGCGCTCGAAGAGCCGGCCGCGAACATCGAGGCCGCGCTGCTCGCGCAGCAGGCCATGGATTTCGACGGTGACGTGCCGGTGGCCGACGATGCGGCGGGCGACGTACCGCAGGCACTGGCGAATGAAGTGCCCGCCGGCGAGTCGGCCGAGGCCTCCGGCGATGCCGCGGCCGACGTCGCGTCGACGCAGGAAATGCCGAGTCGCGATACGCTCGATGCTGATCGCGGGCAAACGGAGCAGACGGAACAGGTTGGCGCCGAAGCAGTGCCGACCGATGTGCAGCCCGAGCCGCAGCCAGCGGATTGGAGCGAGGAAGATCGCAAGCCGGCCGCCGAAGCGGCTGCCGGAGACGGAGCGGAAGCGGCCGGCGACATGCCCGGCGAGGCCGATCAGGCCGACGCCTCCCGTTCCCGTCCCGCGGACGACGAGACGCTGGACGACACGTCCGACAGTCTCGCGGATGCCGTACGAAGCGCCAGTGCGCCCATCGGCGCCGACGCGCTGCCGGACGACGAAGCAGAACCCGAACAGCGTCGCGCCTGATCGCGGCCAACTTCTTGCCGCGCCCGCGCCGGGCGCGAGACCTGACATTTTGAGGTTGTTTTGACAGATATCCACGATATTGAATCGTCCGCGCCTGCCGTGCAGGCAGCGCGTGCCGACGATGCGCCGGAGCAGGATGCTTCGGCCGCGGGTGGCGACGAGCGTCCCCGCCGCGGTCTGCGGCGCGGCCCGCGCAGCCTGATCGCGCGGCGTCGCGCGGCGGCCAAGTCGAAGGGCGCCGAAGGCGAGCAGCAGGGTGCCGAGGGCGCCGATGCGCAGCCGGCCGAGGCCGCCGATGCGCCGCCGGCGCGTGCGCCGCGCAAGGAAGGTGCGGCCAAGGGCGGTCGCAAGCCGGCCGGCAAGCGCGAAAGTGCGGCCAAGGGCGGTCAAGGCGGCCAGGGCCGTCGCGGTGCATCGAAAGCCGAAGGTGGCGCGGCGAAGGCCGTGGAAGGCGATGCGTCCCAGGACGAACTGTTCGCGTACGTGACGTCGCCCGCCTTCGACGCGGACAACTCCGCGGGCGGTAGCGGCGTGCGTGCGCCGATGCTGCGTCGCGGCCGCAACCAGCCGGCGAACAAGCGCGTGCTGTCGCCGGACGACGACGCGCCGAAGCTCCACAAGGTGCTGGCGGAAGCGGGCATGGGCTCCCGCCGCGAAATGGAAGAACTGATCGTTGCCGGCCGCGTGTCGGTGAACGGCGAGCCCGCGCACATCGGCCAGCGGATCATGCCGACCGACCAGGTGCGGATCAACGGCAAGCCGGTCAAGCGCAAGCTGCCGAACAAGCCGCCGCGCGTGCTGCTGTATCACAAGCCGACCGGCGAGATCGTCAGCCACGCGGATCCGGAAGGTCGTCCGTCGGTGTTCGACCGCCTGCCGCCGATGAAGACGGCGAAATGGCTGGCGGTGGGCCGCCTCGACTTCAATACCGAAGGCCTGCTGATGCTGACGACCTCCGGCGACCTCGCGAACCGCTTCATGCATCCGCGTTACAGCGTCGAGCGCGAGTACGCGGTGCGTGTGGTCGGCGAGCTGGCCGAAGGCATGCGGCAGAAGCTGCTGCACGGGGTCGAGCTCGAAGACGGTCCGGCGAATTTCCTGCGCATCCGCGATGGCGGCGGCGAAGGCACGAACCACTGGTATCACGTCGCGCTGGCCGAAGGCCGCAACCGCGAAGTGCGCCGGATGTTCGAAGCGGTCGGCTTGATGGTGAGCCGGCTGATCCGTACGCGTCACGGCCCGATTCCGCTGCCGCGCGGCCTGAAGCGTGGTCGTTGGGAAGAGCTCGACGATGCGCAGGTGCGCAAGCTGATGGCGACCGTCGGCCTGAAGGCGCCGTCCGAGGAGAAGGGCAAGCGCGGCGGTGCCGGTCCGACCGAGCGGCGCCAGCCCGATCCGATGCAGACGTCGATGGGTTTCATCGGCCGCGAGCCGGTGCTGACGACGCACGGGCAACTCGACCAGCCGCGTCGCGGTGGTGGCCGGCGCGGCGCGCCGGGCCTGCCGGGCCTGAGCGGCTACGGCAGCCTGCCGGTTGCACCGTCGGGCTACGGCAACCGCACGGGCGGCGGTCGTGACGGCAACCGCATGGGTGGCGGCCGCGACGGCAACCGCGCTGGCGGTGGTCGCGATGTCGACGGCAATCGCGCGTCGTATGGTGCGGGCCCCAAGCGCGATGGCGCGGGCGGCAAGCGCGGCGGCAGCAAGGGCGGTGGTAACCGCACGCCGAACGGCAATCGTGCCGATGGCGGCGGCAACGGCGGCCCGCGCGGCGGTCAGCGTCCGCAGCGCAGTCGTACGCGCAGCCGCTAAGCGCCTGTCGGTCGGCGTGCGTCGGCCCAAGGCCGCTGGCGCGTCGGCCAGGCCGGCATCCGGCCGGCTTTGTCGACGCGTTTCGGCTGATCCGTGTCGCGTGCCGCGACAACGACGATCACCGGCGCGGCACGGAAGTGCCGGTCGATCGGGTAGCCCGATTTCGCATTTTTGGTCCGTAAAGGCAGTCGACGCGCTGCTTTTACCGGCTGGCTTGGCGTTTGCGCCAAAAATCGCTATAATCGCGGAGTCGCTGGGCGTACGGATTCAATGTGCGGCTCAGGTGCGACCACCAGTAAGAAGATGGGCGTTCCGCCCATTTTTTTTTGCTGAAACGGTTAGGCATCTCGGGTAGCGCTTCCTGCGCCGGCTAAGGCGCGCGCCCGCGGGTGAATCGCGAGCGGCGGGCGCGAACACCTGAGAGGACACTGTGCAACTGACGGAACTGATAGAAACCACGGTCACCGGGCTCGGCTACGAGCTGGTGGAACTCGAGCGCACCGGGCGCGGCATGCTTTGCATCTATATCGATCAGCCTGCCGGCATCTCGCTCGATGACTGCGAAAAGGTTACGCGTCAGCTCCAGCACGTCTTGACGGTCGAAAATATCGATTACGAACGGCTCGAAGTCTCGTCCCCGGGGCTCGACCGCCCGTTGAAGAAGCTGGCCGACTTCGAGCGCTTCGCCGGCAGCGAAGTTTCCGTGACCTTGAAAAAGCCGCTGGACGGGCGCAAGACGTACCGGGGCATTCTGCACGCGCCGAATGGCGAAACGATCGGTTTGGAATTTGAGGGGAAGAAGGGCGAGGCAGCCATGCTGGATTTCACGCTGGCCGATATCGACAAAGCCCGCCTGATTCCGCAAGTTGACTTTAGGAGCCGCAAATAATGAGTCGCGAAGTGTTGATGCTGGTGGATGCGCTGGCGCGCGAGAAAAACGTCGACAAGGATGTGGTGCTGGGCGCCCTCGAGGCTGCGCTCGCGTCCGCTTCCAAGAAGCTGTTCGACGAAGGCGCCGAAATCCGCGTCCATATCGATCGCGAAAGCGGCGAGCACGAAACCTTCCGTCGCTGGCTCGTCGTGCCCGACGAGGCAGGCTTGCAGGAGCCGGATCGCGAGATCCTGCTGTTCGAAGCACGTGAGCAGAAGCCCGACGTCGAAGTCGGCGAGTATGTCGAGGAACCCGTTCCGTCGATCGAGTTCGGTCGCATCGGCGCGCAGGCCGCGAAGCAGGTCATCCTGCAGAAGGTGCGCGACGCGGAGCGCGAGCAGATCCTGAACGACTACCTCGAGCGTGGCGAAAAGATCATGACGGGTACGGTGAAGCGCCTCGACAAGGGCAACTTCATCGTCGAATCGGGCCGCGTCGAGGCGCTGCTGCGCCGCGATCAGCTGATCCCGAAGGAAAACCTGCGCGTGGGCGATCGCGTGCGTGCGTACATCGCGAAGGTCGACCGCACCGCGCGCGGCCCGCAGATCGAGCTGTCGCGTACGGCGCCCGAATTCCTGATGAAGCTGTTCGAGATGGAAGTGCCGGAAATCGAACAGGGCCTGCTCGAGATCAAGGCGGCTGCCCGCGACCCGGGCGTGCGCGCGAAGATCGGCGTCATCGCATACGACAAGCGGATCGATCCGATCGGCACCTGCGTCGGCATCCGCGGTTCGCGCGTGCAGGCCGTGCGCAACGAGCTCGGTGGCGAAAACATCGACATCGTGCTATGGTCGGAAGATCCCGCCCAGTTCGTGATCGGCGCGCTCGCGCCGGCAGCCGTCCAGTCGATCGTCGTCGATGAAGAAAAGCATTCGATGGACGTCGTCGTCGACGAGAACGAACTGGCTGTCGCGATCGGCCGCAGCGGTCAGAACGTTCGCCTTGCCGGCGAACTGACCGGCTGGCAGATCAACATCATGACGCCGGACGAATCCGCCCTGAAGCAGGGTGAAGAGCGCGACCGGCTGCGTGCACTGTTCATGGCGCGCCTCGACGTCGACGAAGAAGTTGCCGACATCCTGATCGACGAAGGCTTCACGAGCCTCGAAGAGATCGCGTACGTGCCGCTCAACGAAATGCTCGAAATCGAAGCGTTCGACGAGGACACCGTGCACGAACTGCGCAACCGCGCACGCGACGCGCTGTTGACGATGGCCATCGCGAACGAAGAAAAGGTCGAGAACGCAGCGCTGGATCTCAAGAGCCTCGACGGCATCACGCCGGAGCTGCTCGCGAAGCTGGCCGAACACGCCGTGCAGACGCGCGACGATCTCGCCGAGCTGGCTGTAGATGAACTGGTCGACATGACCGGGATGGAAGAGGATGCCGCTAAGGCGTTGATCATGAAAGCACGTGAACACTGGTTCCAGTGAGAAATGACCATGGCGCACTGATTTGATGGCGGCCGTATGGCCTGACCCGATGCTAACCGCAAGGAATCGGTCCTTGCACTAAGAGGAATGAATGGCGAGTAACAACGTAGCCCAATTTGCCGCGGAACTGAAAATGCCTGCTGGTGTGCTGCTCGAACAGCTGCAGGCAGCGGGCGTCCAGAAAGCGAGTGAAGACGATGCGCTGTCCGAAGCGGACAAGGCGCGTCTGCTCGATCATTTGCGCAAGTCACACGGCGCAACCGACGGCGACAAGCGCAAGATCACGCTGACCCGCAAGCATACGTCGGAGATCAAGCAATCTGACGCGACGGGCAAGGCTCGCACCATTCAGGTCGAGGTTCGCAAGAAGCGTACGTTCGTCAAGCGCGACGACGTGAGCGAAGGTGCGGAACAGGGTCAGGCGCAGGTCGCCGAAGCGGACGACGATGCGGAACTGAAGCGTCGCGAGGAAGAAGCGCGCCGCGAGGCCGAGCTGCTCGAGAAGCAGGCGCAGGAGCTGCGCGAGCGTCAGGAACGCCTCGAACGCGAGGAAGCCGAGCGTCGCGCCCGCGAGGAAGCGGCCGAGGCCGAGCGTCGTCGCGCCGAGGAAGAAGCCGCTGCGAAGCGTGCCGCGGCGGAAGCCGCCGCAGCGCAGCAGGCGGCAGCCCAGCAGGCCGCCGCCGAGCAGGAAACCGCGCCGACGCAGTCCGCGCAGGACGAGGCACGCGCAGCCGCCGAACGTGCGGCGCAGCGCGAAGCGGCGAAGAAGGCCGAGGACGCTGCCCGCGAGGCGGCCGACAAGGCGCGCGCCGAGCAGGAAGAGATCAGCAAGCGTCGCGCGGCGGCGGAAGCCGAAGCGCGTGCGATCCGCGAAATGATGAACACGCCGCGCAAGGCCGTGGTCAAGGCAGTCGAGCCGCCGAAGCCGGCGGAACCGGCGAAGCCGGCCGAAGCGAAGGGCACGCTGCACAAGCCGGCGAAGCCGGAAGGTGCGCAGGCGCGTCCGGCCGTGAAGAAGCCGGCCGGCGCCGCGGCACCGGCCACGACGCAAGCGCCGGCAGGCGCGGGCGACCGCAACAAGAAGCCGGGCGCAGGCAAGGGCGGCTGGCAGGACGACGCGTCGAAGCGTCGCGGCATCAAGACGCGCGGCGACTCGAGCGGCGGCGTCGACCGCGGCTGGCGCGGCGGCCCGAAGGGTCGCGGCCGTCACCAGGACAGCGCATCGTCGTTCCAGGCGCCGACCGAACCGATCGTCCGTGAAGTGCACGTGCCGGAAACCGTGTCGGTTGCCGATCTCGCGCACAAGATGTCGATCAAGGCCTCCGAAGTCATCAAGGTGATGATGAAGATGGGCCAGATGGTCACGATCAACCAGGTGCTGGACCAGGAAACGGCGATGATCATCGTCGAGGAACTGGGCCACCGCGCGGTCGCCGCGAAGCTGGACGATCCGGAAGCGCTGCTCGTCGAAGGCGAAACCGGTACCGATGCGGAGCAACTGCCGCGTCCGCCGGTCGTCACGGTGATGGGTCACGTCGACCACGGCAAAACCTCGCTGCTCGACCACATCCGCCGCGCGAAGGTTGCCGCGGGCGAAGCGGGCGGCATCACGCAGCACATCGGCGCTTATCACGTCGACACGCCGCGTGGCGTCATCACGTTCCTCGATACGCCGGGTCACGAAGCGTTCACGGCAATGCGTGCACGCGGCGCGAAGGCGACCGACATCGTGGTGCTGGTGGTGGCGGCCGACGACGGCGTGATGCCGCAGACGAAGGAAGCGATCGCCCACGCGAAGGCGGGTGGCGTGCCGATCGTCGTCGCGATCAACAAGATCGACAAGCCGGAAGCGAACCCGGATCGCGTCAAGCAGGAGCTGGTCGCGGAAGGCGTCGTGCCGGAAGAATACGGTGGCGATTCGCCGTTCGTGCCGGTGTCGGCCAAGACGGGCGCAGGGATCGACGATCTGCTCGAGAACGTGCTGCTGCAGGCCGAAGTGCTGGAACTGAAGGCACCGGTCGAGGCGCCGGCCAAGGGCATCGTGATCGAAGCGAAGCTCGACAAGGGTAAAGGCCCGGTCGCGACGATCCTGGTGCAGTCCGGTACGCTGAACCGCGGCGACATCGTGCTGGCCGGTACGGCTTACGGCCGCGTCCGTGCGATGCTCGACGAGAACGGCAAGCCGACGAAGGAAGCCGGTCCGTCGATCCCGGTCGAAATCCAGGGTCTGTCGGAAGTGCCGGGTGCGGGCGAGGAAGTGATCGTGCTGCCGGACGAGCGCAAGGCGCGCGAAATCGCGCTGTTCCGTCAAGGCAAGTTCCGCGACGTGAAGCTCGCGAAGCAGCAGGCCGCGAAGCTGGAAAGCATGCTCGAGCAGATGGGCGAAGGCGAAGTGCAGAACCTGCCGCTCATCATCAAGGCAGACGTGCAGGGTTCGCAGGAAGCGCTCGTGCAGTCGCTGCTCAAGCTGTCGACCGACGAAGTGCGCGTGCAGATCGTGCACAGCGCGGTCGGTGGCATCAGCGAAAACGACGTCAACCTCGCGACGGCATCGAAGGCGGTCATCATCGGCTTCAACACGCGTGCGGATGCTCAGGCACGCAAGCTGGCCGAAGCGAACGGCATCGATATCCGCTACTACAACATCATCTACGACGCAGTGGATGAGGTGAAGGCGGCGATGTCGGGCATGCTGGCGCCGGAGAAGCGCGAAGTCATCACCGGCATGGTCGAGGTGCGCCAGGTCTTCAAGGTACCGAAGGTCGGCACGGTCGCAGGCTGTATGGTCACGGACGGTATCGTCAAGCGCTCGTCGTCGGTGCGCGTGCTGCGCAACAACGTCGTGATCTTCACGGGCGAACTCGAATCGCTGAAGCGTTTCAAGGACGACGTGAAGGAAGTGAAGCAAGGCTTCGAGTGCGGTATGTCGGTGAAGAACTTCAACGACATCATCGAAGGCGACCAGTTCGAAGTCTTCGAAGTGACCGAAGTCGCGCGGACGCTGTAATCGTCGCGTAATCGGCTCATGGGCGGGGCAGGCTTGGGCCTGTCCCGCCCATTTTCATGGTGGCGTGCCGAACATGGCCGCCGCTTCATCCTGATAAACGGATCACGGATCGATCATGTCCAGGAAACGTACTTCCCCCAATCGCAACGTTCAGATCGCCGACCAGATTCAGCGCGATCTGTCCGAACTCATCATGCGCGAGGTCAAGGATCCGCGCATCGGCATCGTAACCATCCAGAGCGTGGAACTCACGCCGGACTATGCGCACGCGAAGGTCTACTTCACGGCGCTCACCGGCGATCCGGACAAGACGCAGGAGGCGCTGAACCATGCGTCGGGCCACCTGCACAACCTGCTGTTCAAGCGCCTGCACATTCATACGGTGCCGACGCTGCATTTCCACTACGACCAGACGATCGAGAAGGCCGTCGAAATGTCGCGCCTGATCAAGGAAGCAAATTCGACGCGCGCGAAGGACGACGACGAGGCCGGCGCGCCTGCCAAGGACGATTGAGCTCGACCGGCCTATGACGAATGCAGCACCCCAACGTCCGCGCGTGCCCCGGCGCGTGCTGGACGGCGTTCTCCTGCTCGACAAGCCGGTCGGCCTGTCGAGCAACGATGCGTTGATTCGCGCAAAGCGCCTGCTTCTCGCGAAGAAAGCCGGTCACACCGGCACGCTCGATCCGCTGGCTTCTGGCCTGTTGCCGCTGTGCTTCGGCGAGGCGACGAAGTTCTCGCAGGACTTGCTCGACGCCGACAAGACGTATGAAGCGACGATGCGTCTCGGCCAGCGCACGGCCACCGGTGACGCGGAAGGCGACGTGATCGACACGCGGCCGGTCGAATGCGATCGTGCGGCGGTGGAAGCCGCGCTCGTGCGCTTCACCGGCGACATCGTGCAGGTGCCGCCGATGTATTCGGCGCTCAAGCGCGACGGCAAGCCGCTGTACGAATATGCGCGGGCCGGCCAGACCGTCGAGCGGGAAGGCCGCAACGTGACGATTCATGCGCTCGATCTGCTCGCCTGCGAGCTGCCCGACGTGACGTTTCGCGTGACCTGCAGCAAGGGCACGTATGTGCGCACGCTGGCGGAGGATATCGGCGAGGCGCTGGGTTGCGGCGCGCATCTGACGATGCTGCGTCGCACGGGCGTCGGCGCGCTGACGCTCGAGCATGCGGTGACGCTCGATGCGCTGTCGGACGCTGCCGAAGCGGCGCGCGATGCATGGCTGCAGCCGGTCGATGCGTTGCTGTCGACGTTCCCGGCCATTCGGCTCGACGACGCGTCCGCGAAGCGGTTCCTGCATGGTCAGCGCCTGCCGCTGTCGGCGCTGGAGCCGATCGACGCGGCCGATGGCGAGCGCGTGCGTGTGTATGACGCGACGCGGTTGCTCGGCGTGGCGCGCAAGGCGAATGGCGTGCTCGCCCCGGAACGGCTGGTCGTGACGGCGCAATGATGTAGTCGTGCACGCAAGTGCATGCAGCGGCATGAAAAAGCCCGGTCGATTTCGACCGGGCTTTTTGTTTGGCGTGACCGCGCAGGGATGCGGCGTGCCGGTAGCGCTCAGTGCGCCGCCGACGCCGCCGCACCGGCATCGCCACCGCCCGCGCGTTCGGGCTTGGTGATCCAGATCAGTGCGATCAGCAGCACGAAGATGACCGCCGAGATGTAGAACAGGTCGTTCACGCCGAGCTGCGCGGCCTGTTGCGTGGCCATGTTGTTGATCAGTCCGTGTGCCTGGTTCTGCGACAGCCCGAGATTGCCCATCTGCGTGACGGCCTGGTTGAACGTCGGGTTGTACGGGTTCGCCTGCTCGACCAGTTGCGCGTGATGGAAGTTGTTGCGGTGGTCCCATGCGGTCTGGAAGATCGACGTGCCGATGCCGCCGCACATGATCCGCACGAAGTTCGACAGGCCGGACGCCGCGGGAATGCGGTGGCCGGGCAGGCCGGACAACGTGATCGACACGAGCGGGATGAAGAAGCCCGCCATCGCGATGCCCTGCACGAGCGTCGGCAGCGTCAGCGACCATTCGTCGACGCCCGTCGTATATCGCGAACGCATCCAGAAGCACAGCGCAAACGTCAGGAACGACGCCGTCGAGATGAAGCGCGGATCGGTGCGTGGCAGATACTTCCCGGTGAGGGGCGACAACAGGATGGCGAACAACCCGACCGGCGCCATCACGAGGCCGGCGTCGGTCGCGGTGTAGCCGATTTGCGTCTGCAGCCACAGCGGTAACAGCACGAGATTACCGAAGTACAGGCCGTACCCGATCGACAGCGCGACCGTGCCGCCGGTGAAGTTCCGGATGCGGAACAGCGACAGGTCGACGACCGGGTGCTCGGCGGTCAGCTCCCAGATCACGAAGAACGCGAACGCGATGACAGCGGTCAGCGCGAGCACGACGATGGTCGTCGACGCGAACCAATCGAGATCCTTGCCCTTGTCGAGCATGATCTGCAGCGAGCCGACCCAGACGACCAGCAGCGCGAGGCCCACGCCGTCGATCGGCGCGCGGCGCACGGCCGACTCCCGATTACGGTAGATCGCCCACGTCGCGGCGGCGGCGGCGATGCCGACCGGGATGTTGACGTAGAAGATCCACGGCCACGAATAGTTGTCGGAGATCCAGCCACCGAGAATCGGACCCGCGACGGGCGCGATCAGCGTCGTCATCGCCCATAGCGCGAGCGCCATCGGCGCCTTCGCGCGCGGATAACTCGACAGCAGGAGCGCTTGCGACAGCGGAATCATCGGGCCGGCGACCGCGCCCTGGAGCACGCGCGAGCCGAGCAGGAACGGCAGGTTCGGTGACAGCCCGCACATCCACGACGAGATCACGAACAGGATGATCGACGCGAGGAACAGGCGAACCTGCCCGAAACGGTCGGTCAGCCAGCCGGTCAGCGGCACCGAGATTGCGTTCGCGACCGCGAACGACGTGATGACCCACGTGCCCTGGTCGGACGACACGCCGAGGTCGCCCGAGATGGTCGGGATCGCGACGTTCGCGATGGACGTGTCGAGCACGTTCATGAACACCGCGAGCGACACCGCGATCGTGCCGAGCACGAGTTGCCCGCCCTGCAAGGGCGGGTGGGAGACAGGAGCCTGTGCCATGTCGGTTGTCTTTCCGGAGTCGGAACGGTTACATCATTTTCGCGGCGCTGTTCTGCTTCGCCGCGACCGGCGCCGACGCGTTGCCGCCTGCGTTCTCGGCGATGATGCGCGCGATTTCGGCGTCGGCTTCGTCGCCGTATTTCGCGAACACGTTGGTCTCGTAGACGGTGTTCGGCGCGTTGACGAGCTGGTCGCCGCGTTCGTCCTTGATGTCCACGTCGACCTGCATCGACAGGCCGATGCGCAGCGGATGCTTGTCGAGATCCTTCGGATCGAGTTCGATCCGCACCGGCAGGCGCTGCACGACCTTGATCCAGTTGCCGGTCGCGTTTTGCGCCGGCAGCAGCGAGAACGCCGAGCCCGTGCCGGCCGAGAAACCGACGACCTTGCCGTGGTACGTGACCGACGAACCGTAGATGTCGGCCGTCATTTCGACCGGCTGGCCGATGCGCATGTGCTTTAGCTGGACTTCCTTGAAGTTCGCGTCGACCCACACGGCATTCAGCGGCACCACCGACATCAGCGGGTTGCCGGGCGACACGCGCTGGCCGACCTGCACCGAGCGCTTCGCGACGTAGCCGGTGACCGGCGCCGGCAGCACGTTACGTGCGTTCGCGAGGTATGCGTCGCGCACCTTCGCGGCGGCGGCCATCACGTTCGGATGCGATGCGATCGTCGTGTTCGCGGTCAATGCGCGATTCGATGCGAGCTGCTGCTGCGCGGCGTCGACCGATGCCTGCGCGGCCTTCACCGCGTCGCGGGCGTGCGAGATTTCTTCCTGCGACACGGCGCCCGTTTGCGCGACGGCCAGGCGGCGACGCAGGTCGTCCTGGGCCTTCGACAGGTCGGACTGGCGCAGCGCGACTTGCGCGCGGTACTGGTCGTCGTTGACGAACAGGCCGCGCACCTGGCGTACCGTCTGCGCGAGGTTGGCTTCCGCCTGCTGCAGCGCGACCTGCGAATCGGCCGGGTCGAGCACGACCAGCGGGTCGCCGGCCTTGACCGTCTGCGTGTCGTCCGCCTTCACGGCGATCACGGTGCCGGTGACCTGCGGCGTGATCTGCACGACGTTGCCGTTCACGTAGGCATCGTCGGTGTCTTCATGGAAGCGCGCGACGAGGAAGTAGTACAGGCCGTATGCGATGGCCGCGATCACGATGACCGCGACGAGTAGCGTCATCATTCGTTTGCGCTTGCCGTTGTTCTGCGGCTGCGCGCTGGCGGCGTTTTGTTGGTCGCTCATGGCGATTTTCTCCGTCCGTTATTTCGAGTGTCTGCGTAGTGGTGGCGCCGGCTCAGTTGGCGGCCTGTTTGGTCGGCGTGGCGGCATCGGGCGCGGCGAGCGGCGTGCCGGTCGCGTCGAACCCGCCGCCGAGCGCCTTGATCAGGGCGAGCTGCATGTCGCGGCGACGCATCTTCAGATTGGTCACCGTCTGTTCCGCTGCGAGGCGGTTGCTGTCCGCCGTCAGCACCTGCAGTTGCGGCGACAGGCCGGCCTTGTAGCGGATGACCGCGAGATCGTACGCGCGCGTCGACGCGTCGAGCGCACGCTGCGCGTCGCCCATCTGGCGATCGATCGCACGGATCGACGCGACCTGCGTGGCGACGTCGTTCAGCGCGCTGATCAGCGTCTGGTTGTAGTTCGCGACCGACAGGTCGAAGTCCGCGTAGCGGCCCTTGAGCTGCGCGCGCAGCGCGCCGGCATCGAAGATCGGCAGGTGGATCGCCGGGCCGAACTGCGCCTGGCGGCTCGCGAAGTTCAGGAATTTGCCCCAGCCGAACGCATCGAAGCCGAAGCCGGCCGCGAGGTTCACGTCGGGGTAGAACTCGGCCTTCGCTTCCTTCACGTCGTGCATCGCGGCTTCGACCTGCCAGCGCGCGGCGACGATGTCGGGGCGGCGCGAGACGAGGTCGGCCGGCAGGTTGCCGGGCAGCGTGACGTTGCCGCTCGGGTTCATCACGGGCGCCGCGATCTGCAGCCCGCGATCCGGACCCTTGCCGAGCAGCGCGGCAAGCTGGTAGCGCACCGTCGTGATCTGGCCGTCGAGGTCCGACAGCGAAGCCTGGGTCGTCGCGATGTTGCCGCGCGCCGTCTGGCGTTCGACGTTGGTGTCGAGGCCGGCGGATACGCGGCCGTCGGTGATCTTGCCGACCGTCTCGCGGTTGGTGATCTCGCGTTGCGCGATGTCGCGCAGTGCGTAGAGCTGCGCGAGCGAGTTGTAGGTGCGCGCGACCGACGACGCGAGTGTGATGCGCGCCTGCTGCATGTCGGCTTCGGCCGCTTTTTCCTGCGATACGGCCGTGTGCAGGCGTTCGCGGTTCTTGCCCCACAGATCGAGTTCCCACGACGCGCTCGCGAGCGCGTTGTTCTCGCTGTACCACTGGCCGCCGTACGGGGGCGGGAACAGCCCGTTCGCTGAATACAGCTCGCGTGTCCACGAATAGCTGGCTTCGGCCTTCGGCATCAGGTTCGAGCGCGACGATTCGATGTACGACGAGGCCTTCGCGATGCGCGCCTGCGCCTGCGCGATCGACGGGTTGCCCTGCAGTGCTTCGTCGATCAGCTTCGGCAGTTGCGGATCGCCGAACTGGCTGGCCCAGTCGAGCGCCGGCCACTGGCCGCCCTGGGCCGGCAGGCTCTGGGTGGATTCGAATTGCGACGCGGGGGCGATCTGCTTGTCGCTCTTGATGCCGATGTAATTCGCGCAGCCCGCCAGCGCCAGCGCGGCGACCGCGGCGGCGACGGCGGCGCGGCACGACCCGGCGCGCACGGACAACGGGGAGGTTTTCATCGCGCTAACCCCTGACTCGGAATGAATGATGGACACTGCAAGGATTTCCTTACATTAATCTGTCAAAAGTAATTGTTATGGCAACTATTACGTGATGCTACCGCCGGCCGTCTCGCAATAGTTGCTGAGAATGCGGCGCAGCATGCTCTTCAGGAACCCGACTTCTTCCGGCGTAAACCCGTCCAGCACCTGGTCGAGCACGCTGCGGAAAATCGGCGGCAGCCGTTCGGCGAGCGCACGGCCTTCGTCGGTGAGCTCGAGCCGCACGACGCGCCTGTCCTCGACGCTGCGCACGCGCGACAGCAGGCCGCGTTTCTCGACCC
Organism: Burkholderia sp. 28_3; assembly: GCF_003253915.1. Lineage (NCBI taxonomy): Bacteria > Pseudomonadati > Pseudomonadota > Betaproteobacteria > Burkholderiales > Burkholderiaceae > Burkholderia > Burkholderia sp. 28_3. The sequence goes on along the minus strand of NZ_QKZF01000023.1, from coordinate 75,834 downwards.
GGTCGAGCAGGCGCGTGACCGCGCTTGCGTCGATCCCGTATTCGCGCGCGAGTTCGGCGGCCGTCGAGCACTTGCCGACCGCGATCATGAACAACATGCTCGCCTGCGTGCCCGTGATGCCGAGCTCTTCCTGCGTGCGTTGCGTGACGAGGTTGGTCATCACGGACTTCACGCGCGACATCAGATAACCGACGCTGTCGTTCATCTGGTAAGAAGACAGCGGCGAAACGGGCGGTGGGGTAGGAGAATCCGACATAAAACCCTGAAGCTGCAATAGTTGACTAGGCAGCAGTATAGGCACAATTGCTTGCCGCGGCAAATGTTAATCGAACGGCAAAACGCGCGCTTTGTCCGGCGAGAGCCCCTTGTCGGGATAAGGTTTTTTCGGTCATTCGATGGCGGCGCGCCGGGCGGTCGACCGGTTCGGGAAGGGCGGCGGTGGCGCCCGTTTTGTTGCGTTGCACCGTGCGGGTCAGCTGTCGACACGCGCACGTGCTATAATTTGTGGCTTTCCAAGCTGCAACAGCGCGCGCCCGTGAAAACGAGCGCGCGCGTTTGCGCGTTCAAACGATTTCCAGGTTTCTATGACCCGCGCCCTTCGCAATATCGCCATCATCGCTCACGTCGACCACGGCAAGACGACGCTCGTCGACCAACTGCTTCGCCAGTCCGGCACCTTCCGCGACAACCAGCAAGTCGCCGAGCGTGTGATGGACTCGAACGACATCGAAAAGGAACGCGGGATCACGATTCTCGCGAAGAACTGCGCGGTCGAATACGAAGGCACGCACGTCAACATCGTCGACACCCCGGGGCACGCGGACTTCGGCGGCGAAGTCGAGCGCGTGCTGTCGATGGTCGACTCGGTGCTGCTGCTCGTCGACGCGGTCGAGGGCCCGATGCCGCAGACGCGCTTCGTCACGAAGAAGGCGCTCGCGCTCGGCCTGAAGCCGATCGTCGTCGTCAACAAGATCGACCGCCCGGGCGCGCGGATCGACTGGGTGATCAACCAGACCTTCGACCTGTTCGACAAGCTCGGCGCGACCGAGGAGCAGCTCGACTTTCCGATCGTCTACGCGTCGGGCCTGAACGGCTACGCGTCGCTCGACCCGGCGGCCCGCGAAGGCGACATGCGTCCGCTGTTCGAGGCGATCCTCGAGCACGTGCCGGTTCGCCCGGCCGATCCGGAAGCGCCGTTGCAGCTCCAGATCACGTCGCTCGACTATTCGACGTACGTCGGCCGGATCGGCGTCGGCCGCATCACGCGCGGTCGCATCAAGCCGGGCCAGCCGGTCGTGATGCGCTTCGGCCCGGAAGGCGACGTGCTGAACCGCAAGATCAACCAGGTGCTGTCTTTCAAGGGCCTGGAGCGCGTGCAGGTCGAGTCGGCCGAAGCGGGCGACATCGTGCTGATCAACGGTATTGAAGACGTCGGCATCGGCGCGACGATCTGCGCGGTCGACACGCCGGAAGCGCTGCCGATGATCACCGTCGACGAACCGACGCTGACGATGAACTTCCTCGTCAACTCGTCGCCGCTCGCCGGCCGCGAAGGCAAGTTCGTGACGAGCCGCCAGATCCGCGACCGCCTGATGAAGGAGCTGAACCACAACGTCGCGCTGCGCGTGAAGGATACCGGCGACGAAACGGTGTTCGAAGTGTCGGGTCGCGGCGAGCTGCACCTGACGATTCTCGTCGAGAACATGCGCCGCGAAGGCTACGAGCTGGCCGTGTCGCGTCCCCGCGTCGTGATGCAGGAAATCGACGGCGTGCGTCACGAGCCGTACGAGCTGCTGACGGTCGACGTCGAGGACGAACACCAGGGCGGCGTGATGGAAGAGCTCGGCCGCCGCAAGGGCGAAATGCTCGACATGGCGTCGGACGGCCGCGGCCGCACGCGTCTGGAATACAAGATCTCTGCGCGTGGCCTGATCGGCTTCCAGAGCGAATTCCTGACGCTCACGCGCGGCACGGGCCTGATGAGCCACATCTTCGACTCGTATGCGCCGGTCAAGGACGGTTCGGTCTTCGAACGTCGCAACGGCGTGCTGATCTCGCAGGACGACGGCGCGGCGGTTGCCTACGCGCTGTGGAAGCTGCAGGATCGCGGCCGCATGTTCGTGAAGCCGGGCGACGCGCTGTATGAGGGCATGATCATCGGCATCCACAGCCGCGACAACGACCTCGTCGTGAACCCGATCAAGGGCAAGCAGCTGACCAACGTGCGTGCGTCGGGTACCGACGAAGCCGTGCGTCTCGTGCCGCCGGTCCAGATGTCGCTGGAATACGCGGTCGAATTCATCGACGACGACGAGCTCGTCGAAGTGACGCCGCAGTCGATCCGCCTGCGCAAGCGCTTCCTGAAGGAACACGAACGTCGCCGCGCGAGCCGCGAAGGCGCGGTCGACTGAGCATCGGCCGTTCCCGACACGACGAAAAAGGCTGCCTTCGGGCAGCCTTTTTTGCATCCGCGCGTCGGGCAACCGGATTGCCTGCAAAACACTGTTCCCGCAGGTCGCGGCAATCCGGCAAAACCCCGCCGCGCGGTGCTTTCAGGCACATTTCGCCGTGAACTCCGGTATCGGTTCTGTGATATGCTGCGCGCACGCAAGTTTTAGGTCCTTCCAAGCAAGACTTGATTCGCAATCCGCTAAACGGTCAGGCCGTGTCGCGGAAGGTTGAGTAACCCGCTATTTCTCGAGAAGCTCGAAGAAAGGTGAGCGTAAAATGTCAGATGTAATGAAGCAGTTTCAGCTGAACTCCTATCTGTTCGGCGGCAATGCTTCGTACGTTGAAGAACTGTACGATGCATACCTCAACAATCCGGCGTCGGTGCCGGAGAACTGGCGAGAGTATTTCGACGCGCTGCAGAACGTGCCTGCAACGGACGGCTCCAACGCCAATGACGTTGCGCATTTCCCGATCGTCGAATCGTTCGCCGAGCGTGCTAAGGCCAATGCCTTCATCCCGCGCGAAAGCACCAGCAATCTCGCGACCGCACGCAAGCAGGTGCACGTCCAGTCGCTGATCAGCGCCTACCGCTTCCTCGGCTCGCAATGGGCCAATCTCGATCCGCTGAAGCGCCGCGAACGCCCGGCCATTCCCGAGCTCGAACCCGCGTTCTACGACTTCTCCGAAGGCGACCTCGACCAGACCTACAGCGCAAGCAACCTGTACTTCGGCTTCGACCAGGCTTCGCTGCGCGACATCGTCAAGGGTCTGCGCGACACGTACTGCGGCACGATCGGCGCCGAGTACATGTACATCAGTGATCCGGAACAGAAGCGCTGGTGGCAGGAGCGCCTGGAGTCGACCCGCGCGACGCCGTCGTTCTCGATCGACAAGAAGAAGCACATCCTGAATCGCCTGACGGCCGCCGAAGGCCTCGAGCGCTACCTGCACACCAAGTACGTCGGCCAGAAGCGCTTCTCGCTCGAAGGCGGCGAGAGCTTCATCGCGGCGATGGACGAAGTCGTCCAGCACGCGGGCAAGAGCGGCGTGCAGGAAATCATCATCGGCATGGCTCACCGCGGCCGTCTGAACGTGCTGGTCAACACGCTGGGCAAGATGCCGGCCGACCTGTTCGCCGAATTCGAAGGCAAGCACGTCGACGACCTGCCGGCCGGTGACGTCAAGTACCACAAGGGCTTCTCGTCGGACGTGTCGACGGAAGGCGGCCCGGTCCACCTGTCGCTCGCGTTCAACCCGTCGCACCTCGAAATCGTGAACCCGGTGGTCGAAGGTTCCGCGAAGGCGCGGATGGACCGTCGCGGTGACGAAGACGGCCTGCAAGTGCTGCCGGTGCAGATCCACGGTGACGCGGCCTTCGCTGGCCAGGGCGTCGTGATGGAAACGCTGAACCTCGCGCAGACGCGCGGTTACGGCACGCACGGCACGCTGCACATCGTCATCAACAACCAGATCGGCTTCACGACGTCCGACCCGCGCGATGCGCGTTCGACGCTGTACTGTACCGACGTCGTCAAGATGATCGAAGCGCCGGTGCTGCACGTGAACGGCGACGATCCGGAAGCCGTCGTGCTCGCGATCCAGATCGCGATCGACTACCGGATGCAGTTCCACAAGGATGTCGTGATCGACATCGTCTGCTTCCGCAAGCTGGGTCACAACGAGCAGGACACGCCGGCGGTCACGCAGCCGCTGATGTACAAGAAGATCGCGCAGCACCCGGGCACCCGTGCGCTGTACGCCGAGAAGCTCGTGCAGCAGGGCGTGATCACCGCCGAAGACGCCGACAACTACGTGAAGGCGTACCGCAAGGCGATGGACGACGGCCACCACACCGTCGATCCGGTCCTGTCGAACTACAAGAGCAAGTACGCGGTCGACTGGGTTCCGTTCCTGAACCGCAAGTGGACGGACGCAGCCGATACGGCCGTGCCGCTCGCCGAACTGAAGCGCCTGGGCGAACGCATCACGACCGTCCCGGAAAACTTCAAGGTCCACCCGCTCGTCGAGCGCGTGATCAACGACCGCCGCAACATGGCGCGCGGCGACCAGCCGCTCGACTGGGGCATGGGCGAACACCTCGCATTCGCGTCGCTCGTCGCATCGGGCTACTCGGTGCGCCTGACGGGCCAGGACTCGGGCCGCGGCACGTTCACGCACCGTCACGCGGTGCTGCACGACCAGAACCGCGAGCGCTGGAACGACGGCACGTACGTGCCGCTGCAGAACATCGCCGAAGGTCAGGCGAAGTTCACGGTGATCGACTCGGTGCTGTCGGAAGAAGCGGTGCTGGGCTTCGAGTACGGTTACTCGACCGCCGAGCCGAACACGCTCGTGCTGTGGGAAGCGCAGTTCGGCGACTTCGTCAACGGCGCGCAGGTCGTGATCGACCAGTTCATCTCGTCGGGCGAAGTGAAGTGGGGCCGCGTGTCGGGTCTCACGATGCTGCTGCCGCACGGCTACGAAGGCCAGGGTCCGGAACACTCGTCGACGCGTATCGAGCGTTTCCTGCAACTGTGCGCTGACCACAACATGCAGGTCGTTCAGCCGACGACGCCGGCGCAGATCTTCCACCTGCTGCGTCGCCAGATGATCCGCCTGTTCCGCAAGCCGCTGATCGTCGCCACGCCGAAGTCGCTGCTGCGTCACAAGGAAGCCGTGTCGGACCTGTCCGAACTGGCGAAGGGGTCGTTCCAGCCGGTGCTGGGCGAAACCGACGGCGGCATCGACGCGAAGAAGGTCAAGCGCGTGCTGGTATGCTCGGGCCGCGTGTATTACGACCTCGTTGCACATCGCCGCGAAGCGAAGGCGAACGACGTCGCGATCATCCGGATCGAGCAGCTGTATCCGTTCGCGCACAAGCAGTTCGAAGCCGAAATGAAGAAGTACGAGAACGCGACTGAAGTGGTCTGGGTGCAGGACGAGCCGCAGAACCAGGGCCCCTGGTTCTACGTCGAGCACCATCTGAAGGAAGGCATGAAGGAAGGGCAGAAGCTGGCATACAGCGGCCGTCCGGCTTCGGCCTCGCCGGCGGTTGGCTACTACGCGAAGCACTACGAGCAGCAGAAGGCCCTGATCGAAGGGGCATTTGGCCGCCTGAAGAGCGCATCGATCGCGAAATAACCGACGTCAAGCGAAACGGGAAGGCGCGCGGCGCTTTCCCGTCCCTTTTGGCCCGCCGGGCGCGTAGCGCGCCGCTCCGGCCGAAGGAATCGCACGAACCTCGTCACACCCCAGATTAAGCATCCAGGAAAATCACATGGCTATCGTAGAAGTCAAAGTCCCCCAGCTGTCGGAGTCGGTGTCGGAAGCCACCATGCTGCAGTGGAAGAAGAAGCCGGGCGAAGCAGTCGCGCAGGATGAAATCCTGATCGAACTCGAGACCGACAAGGTCGTCCTCGAAGTACCGGCACCGGCAGCGGGCGTGCTCGCGCAAGTGCTGCAGAACGACGGCGACACGGTCGTGGCCGACCAGATCATCGCGACGATCGACACCGAAGCGAAGGCAGGTGCTGCCGAAGCAGCGGCAGGCGCCGCCGAAGTCAAGCCGGCCGCCGCGCCGGCTGCCGCCGCACCGGCCGCTCAGCCGGCCGCCGCAACCGCATCGAGCTCGGCCGCCGCATCGCCGGCCGCAGCGAAGCTGCTGGCCGAGAAGGGCCTGTCGACGGGCGACGTCGCAGGTTCGGGCCGCGACGGCCGCGTCACGAAGGGCGACGCGCTGGCTGCAGGCAGCGCACCGAAGGCCGCTCCGGCCGCCGCACCGGCGAAGACCGCCGCTGCGAAGCCGTCGCTGCCGGAAGTGAAGGTGCCGGCGTCGGCCGCGACGTGGCTGAACGATCGTCCGGAACAGCGCGTGCCGATGTCGCGTCTGCGTGCGCGTATCGCCGAGCGTCTGCTCGAATCGCAGCAGACCAACGCGATCCTGACGACGTTCAACGAAGTGAACATGGCTCCGGTCATGGAACTGCGCAACAAGTACAAGGACAAGTTCGAGAAGGAACATGGCGTGAAGCTCGGCTTCATGTCGTTCTTCGTGAAGGCCGCCGTCCATGCGCTGAAGAAATTCCCGCTCGTGAACGCGTCGATCGACGGTAACGACATCGTCTATCACGGCTACTTCGACATCGGTATCGCGGTCGGTTCGCCGCGCGGCCTGGTCGTGCCGATCCTGCGCAACGCGGATCAACTGAGCCTCGCCGAGATCGAGAAGAAGATCGCCGAATTCGGCCAGAAGGCGAAGGACGGCAAGCTGTCGATCGAGGAAATGACGGGCGGTACGTTCTCGATCTCGAACGGCGGCGTGTTCGGCTCGATGCTGTCGACCCCGATCATCAACCCGCCGCAGTCGGCCATCCTCGGCGTGCACGCGACGAAGGAGCGCCCGGTCGTCGAGAACGGCCAGATCGTGATCCGCCCGATCAACTACCTCGCGCTGTCGTACGACCACCGCATCATCGACGGCCGCGAAGCCGTGCTGTCGCTCGTCGCGATGAAGGATGCGCTGGAAGATCCGGCACGCCTGCTGCTCGACCTGTAAGCCGAGTCTCACTGCATCGACCCGTTCCGCAGGGTCGCGCTCACACGCGAACCTGCGGGCGTACAAGTAGAAAGGATTGTCATGTCCAAGGAATTTGACGTCGTCGTGATCGGCGCCGGCCCCGGCGGCTACATCGCCGCGATTCGCGCCGCGCAGCTCGGCAAGACCGTTGCCTGTATCGAGAAGTGGAAGAACCCGGCCGGCGCGCTGAAGCTCGGCGGCACCTGCCTGAACGTCGGCTGCATCCCGTCGAAGGCGCTGCTCGCGTCGTCGGAAGAGTTCGAGAACACGTCGCATCACCTGGCCGACCACGGCATCACCGTCGACGGCGTGAAGATCGACGTCGCGAAGATGCTCGGCCGCAAGGACGCGATCGTCGAGAAGATGACGAGCGGGATCGAGTTCCTGTTCAAGAAGAACAAGATCACCTGGCTGAAGGGCCATGGCAAGTTCACCGGCAAGACCGACGCCGGCGTGCAGATCGAAGTGAGCGGCGAGGGTGAAACCGAAGTCGTCACCGCGAAGAACGTGATCATCGCGACGGGTTCGAAGGCGCGTCACCTGCCGAACATTCCGGTCGACAACAAGATCGTGTCGGACAACGAAGGTGCGCTGACGTTCGACTCGGTGCCGAAGAAGCTCGCCGTGATCGGCGCAGGCGTGATCGGCCTCGAGCTCGGCTCGGTGTGGCGTCGCCTCGGCGCCGACGTGACGGTGCTCGAAGCGCTGCCGGCATTCCTCGGCGCAGCCGACGAAGCGCTCGCGAAGGAAGCGGCCAAGCTGTTCAAGAAGCAAGGCCTCGACATCCATCTCGGCGTGAAGATCGGTGAAGTGAAGACGACCGCGAACGGCGTGTCGATCGCCTACACGGACAAGGACGGCAACGCGCAGACGCTCGACGCCGACCGCCTGATCGTGTCGGTCGGCCGCGTGCCGAACACCGATAACCTCGGCCTCGAGGCGATCGGCCTGAAGGCGAACGAGCGTGGCTTCATCGACGTGGACGACCATTGCCGCACGGCGGTGCCGAACGTGTACGCGATCGGCGACGTGGTGCGCGGCCCGATGCTCGCGCACAAGGCGGAAGACGAAGGCGTGCTGGTCGCGGAAGTGATCGACGGCCAGAAGCCGCACATCGACTACAACTGCATTCCGTGGGTGATCTACACGTACCCGGAAATCGCATGGGTCGGCAAGACGGAGCAGCAGCTGAAGGCGGAAGGCCGCGAGATCAAGACGGGCAAGTTCCCGTTCTCGATCAACGGTCGCGCGCTCGGCATGAACGCGCCGGACGGTTTCGTGAAGATGATCGCGGATGCGAAGACCGACGAATTGCTCGGTGTGCACGTGATCGCCGCGAACGCGTCGGACCTGATCGCGGAAGCCGTGGTGGCGATGGAATTCAAGGCGGCGTCGGAAGACATCGCCCGCATCTGCCATCCGCACCCGTCGATGTCGGAAGTGATGCGCGAAGCGGCGCTCGCCGTCGACAAGCGCTCGCTGAACAGCTGAGCACGGGGTAGCGCCTGCCGGCCGTCGGCCGGCGCAGCCGTCTCATGACGAAGGCGGGCGGGGTTTCCCGCTCGCCTTCGTTCTTTCCGGTTTGCCCGATGAACGTCACCGAATACTACACGCGCGAACTGACCACGCGCGGCTATCAGTCCGATCCCGCGCAGCGCGCGGCCGTCGATCGCCTGCAGCGCTGTTTCGACGAATGGGTCGAATACAAGGCGCGCCGCTCGAACGCTTTCAAGAAGCTCATCAATCATCCGGATCTTCCGCGCGGCGTCTACATGTGGGGCGGTGTCGGTCGCGGCAAGAGCTTCCTGATGGACAGCTTCTACGCAGTCGTACCCGTGCAGCGCAAGACGCGCCTGCATTTCCACGAATTCATGCGCGAAGTGCACCGCGAGCTCGAGGAGCTGAAAGGGCAGGCCGATCCGCTCGACGAACTCGCGCGACGCATCGCGAAGCGTTACCGGCTGATCTGTTTCGACGAGTTTCACGTGTCGGACATCGCCGACGCGATGATCCTGTACCGCCTGCTCGATCGCCTGTTCAACAACGGCGTGCAGTTCGTGATGACGTCGAATTACGATCCCGACGATCTGTATCCGGACGGTCTGCATCGCGACCGCATGCTGCCGGCGATCGCGCTGATCAAGGAAAAGCTCGACGTGCTCAACGTCGATGCGGGGGTCGACTATCGCCAGCGCACGCTCGCGCAGGTGAAGATGTATCACACGCCGCTCGGCGCGGAGGCCGATCGCGAACTGCGCCATGCATTCGGCAAGCTCGCGGCGGTGCCCGACGAGAGCCCGATCCTGCATATCGAGAAACGCGAATTGAAGGCGCTGCGCAAGGCGGACGGCGTCGTGTGGTTCGATTTCGCGACGCTGTGCGGCGGCCCGCGTTCGCAGAACGACTACCTGGAACTGGCGAGCCGCTTCCATGCGATCGTGCTGTCCGAGGTGCCGCAGATGTCGCCGCGGATGGCATCCGAAGCGCGCCGCTTCACGTGGCTCATCGACGTGCTGTACGACCACAAGGTCAAGCTGCTGATGTCCGCTGCGGTGCCGGCCGAGGAGTTGTACGTCGAAGGCCCGATGGCCAACGAATTCGCGCGTACGGTCTCGCGCATCGTCGAGATGCAGTCGAAGGAGTATCTCGAAACACCGCGCCGCATCGTCGATACGTCGTTGACCTGAGCGGATGGTGAGCTTGGTAATTGGCGGGATTTAAACGTCAATTTCGGTTAAATTCTGCCGATCTCCGGGTATTTTCGGATTTGTCTTATATTCATCGTTGAGGTGAGCCGATATTGTGGTGTCATGGTTATTAAGGCTGGAGATGTCCATGACCCCGTATCGCGATTTGACCGACCACGAATGGCGCTGCGTCGCGCCGCTTCTGCCCGAAATGCAACCGCGCACCGAGTTGCGCGGCCGGCCGTTAGCCAATACGCGGGCCGTGCTGAACGGCGTGCTCTGGGTGATCTACAGTGGCGCAACATGGTCGGCCATGCCGCGCCGTTACCCGTCGTATCAAACATGCCATCGCCGCTTCAAGGTGTGGCACGAAACGGGTACGCTGATGAACGTGATGCGTGAGCTTTATGGCGACGCCGGCATGAATCTGTGCAATGAACTGTCCGCGCGGATGCGCAAGCACACGCAATCGAAGGCGGCGGAGGCGCGTAGCAACGCAGCGCCCGCGTATCGTGCACCGGGTAGCTATGCAGTGGATGCGATGAAGCACGCGGCGTGATGCCGTCGCGTTTCGTTGTGCGCGCACCAAAAGAAATCGGCCTGGCGACGTCGTCGCAGGCCGATTTCTTCATTGAGCCGCGCGTTTCGGCGCGTACGGCGTTATTGCTGGCGAACCCAGGTCTGCGAACGACCGAGCAGCGACACGCCGATGTAGCCGCGCACCACGAGCTTCTGGCCGCCGTCTTCGAGCGTCATCTTGCACTTGTAGACCTTGCCGTTCTCCGGGTCGAGAATGTTGCCGCCGTCCCAGTGGTCGCCGTCCTTCTTCATCGCCTTGATGATCGTCATGCCCTTGATGAGCTGATCCTTGCGCTCGTCGGTGCACGCGGTGCAGCGGCGATCGGGCGTATCGTTCGCGCCGAGGCCCTTGACGACCTTACCCGTCAGCGAGCCGTCGCCATCTTCGGCGATCTGTACGAGTGCCTTCGGTTGATGGGTGTTGTCGTCGATCGTCTGCCACATGCCGATGGGGCTATCGGCTTGCGCGAACGTGGGGGCTGCGCACGCGAGCAGGGCGCCGGCAATGGCGATTGCACGCAACGGGCGGGTCAGTTGAATCATTGTCATCCTCCTTGTTTTGCATGTCTGTTCGATTCGCCCGCACGACCGTCTGCATGGGGCGGGCATGTTGCGAGCTTCGCCAGAATACGTGAAACCGCGCGCCACGTTTGATAGAGGGGACTCTAATCGAAACAGCCCGCGTGACGCGGGCTGTTTCGTGACTTGGGTGGCCGATCAGTTGAGCTGATAGGAGAACGCCGCATTGATCCGAGGGCTACGCGATGCGCTTTCGACCGGTGCGTCGCCCACCGGTTTGGCGACGTTCAGGTCGAGACTGTAGTAACGGCTGTCCGTGAGCCGCACGCCGATGCCGACCGACGACATGCGGTTCGGCGATGGCGTGCCCGAGTGCAGATACACGCGCGCCATGTCGTATGCGATGTACGGCGTGATCGATTTCAGATACGTCCAGCCCGGCGTGAAGCCGCGGTTGACCTCCAGCGACATCCCCCAGCCCGAGTCGCCCGATGTCTCGCCCGGCTGGTAGCCGAGCGCGTAACGGGTCGAGCCGAACGAGATCTGTTCGGACGTCGGCAGCGAGTCGGGGCTGTATTGCCCGGTCAGCGAGACCGACGTGCCGATCCGGAACGGCCATTCGTTCGTCTGCGTGAAGGTCGCGCCGGTGCGCACGAAGGTCAGCGAGATCGGGCTGTCCACCGAGGTCGTGGTCGTGCCGACGGTGATGTCCTGCGCTTTCGATGCGCCGAGGATGTTGAAGCCTTTCGCGACGTTGACGCTCAGCTTCTGTACCTGTTTCGGCTGGACGCTCGTGTAGTCGAGCTGCATCTGCAGCACGCGGACCTGCGAGCGCGTATCGAGACTCGCACCGTTGATCTGGTTCTGGTAGCGGTCCTCGTTGTGCGACGCATAGCCCGACACGGTGCCGAGCAGGCTGCGCTGGTTGTTCAACAGCAACGGATAGGAAGCCGAAAGACCGAGTTTTTCGTTCTTCACCGTACGTTCGACGTACGACGGCAGCCCGGGGTTGTCGGTCGGCTTGCCGCGATACGTGCTGGCGTCGAGGCGCGTGATCAGGCCGCTGCTGCCGACGGGCACCGCGCCGCTGAACGCGAAATAGGTTTGCTTGTCGCGTCCCGGCGGCGCGAGCGCCGAGATGCTCAACTGCTCGCCGAACCGCGTCAGGCCGTTTTCGGTCGCGGTGATGAGGCCCTGCACGCCGGGGTGGTTGAAGTCGATACCCGTGCTGACGTTGAACGGCTTGCGATCGACCGCGAGCTCGAGCGTCGTCGCGCCGTCGGTGGTCTGCGGCGGCGGGACATTCGCCTTCACCGTGAGGCCGGGCAGCAGGCCGAACGTGTTCACGTAACGCTCGAACGTCGCGCGGCGCAGCGGGCGATCGGCCGTGATGTGCGCGGCAATCGCGCGAATCTTCGGTTCCATCGCGCCGGGCTTGCCGGTGACCTTGACGTCCGACACATAGCCTTCGACCACCGTGATGCGCACGACGCCGTTCTCGAACGTTTGCGCGGGGACGAACGCGAACGACAGCGCGTAGCCGCGTTCCTGGTACAGCGTCGTCACGCCGTTGGCGGTTTCGATCAGTTCGCCGATCGTGATGTCCTTGCCGACGAGCGGTGTGAAGCGGCGCGTGATTTCTTCGAACGGTATCGACTTCACGCCTTCGACCTGGAACGTCTTCGGCGTCAGGTGCCGCGACAGCAGCTCCTGCAATTGCGGCGCCTGCGGCGCGACCTGCACGGTGACGTTCGGGCCCGTCTTCGGCGCGTTGATCTGGGGAAGGGAGTCGAGCGGGTTACCGCCGACGCGCGTTTGTGCCTGTGCCGTACCTGCTGCCGCGATGGCGAGCAGCATCATCCATCTGTCGAGTCTGGATTTCATTGTTCTTCCTCGTAGGCCTTGCTTTTCGTCTTCTTTGTAATGCCGGCGCGCGACACCGGGGTGTCGCGCGCCGCGTGCCGCAATGCCGGTTGTGTTTGTACGGCCGCGCCATTCGCTCCGGCTGCGATGACGCGACCGTCCTCCTTACTTGCCAACGCTACCCAGCGTACCCAGCAACCCCGTGACCGGTGCCAGCAGGCCCGTCGAACCGCTGCTCGACGATGCCGTACCCGACACGCTGCCGACCAGCGACGTGACCGGCGCGAGCGGGCTCGCCCCCCCGGACCCTGCCGCACCGCCAACTGCTCCGGTGACAGTATTCAGCAAACCGGTGACGGGCGCGAGAGGGTTTGCACTGCCTGCGCCACCCGTGGCGCCGCCGAGCGTGCCCGTGACCGTCGACACGAGATTCGTGACGGGTGCGAGCGGGCCGCTGCTGCCGCCTGCTGCGCCACCCAGTGCGCCGGTCACCGTGGAAACCAGGCCGGTCACCGGCGCGAGCGGGCCGCTGCCCGAGCCGCCTGCTGCGCCGCCGAGCGCGCCCGTGAGCGAGCCGAGCGGCGTCGAGCCCAGACCCGACAACAAGCCGCCGAGCGGGTTCGTCGAACCGGAACCTGACGACGAGCCGTTCTGGACGGTTGCCGTCGAGCCGCCGACGAGGCTCGTGATCAGGCCGGGGATCGGCGCCGCGCCATTCGGGCCGTTCGGATTGACGAGGCCGCCCGCGTTGGTCACGGTGTTGCCGACTGCCGTCACGAGCTGGCCGACGTCGCCGACGAGCGGCTGGCTCGACGTGCCGCCGACCTGCTTGCCGGCCGAGCTGATCGCGCCGCCGATCTGGCCGAGCAGGCCCGAGACGGGTTGGCCGAGGCCGGTCGTCGTGCCGACCTGCTGCGTGACCTGGCCGGCGGTGATCACGAGCGGCGTGATCGCCGAGCTGATCGGTTGCGTGACCTGCTGCACGGCGCCCGACGACAGCGTCGAGCCGATCGTCGTGCCGGCGGCCGTCAGGCCGTTGGCGACCGTGTCGAGCACGGTGCCGACCGGCGTCGTGACCGGCGCGAGCGGGGCCAGCGGGCCCGTGCCCAGCGCCTTGACCGTCGAGCTCAGGCCGGACACCGTGTTGCTGGTCGCACCGACGACGTTGCCGAGACCGGCCACCGTGGTGCCGACCGGGTCCTTGGTCGAACCGATCTGTCCCAGCCCGTTGCTCACCGCATCGGCTGCCGCACCGACGATCGTGCCGGTGCTGGACAGCGTGCTGCCGATACCCTTCGGCACGCCGTCGCCGAGGCCCGGCAGGCTGATGTTGCCGACCGTGCTGCCGAGGTCGGTGGCCGTCTGGCCGACCGTGCTGATGACACCCTTGGTGCCGGTCGACGAGCCGCTGGTGCCGCTCGTCCCGGACGTGCCGCTCGTGCTCGGATTGTTGTTGTCGTTGCTGCTGGTCGGCGGCGAGCTGACGCCGCCACCGCCGCAGGCGGCCAGCAGGCACGCCGCGGCGAAGGCGGTGAGGGGCGCGCGCCAATGGCGCAGGGCGACCGTCGGGAGGGAACGTTGCTGGGACATGATGGACTCCTCGCTGTCTTTTCGATGAATGGATGTCGGATTACTTGCCGTGCGTGCCGCCGAGCAGGCCGCCGATCAGCGACGTGACGGGTGCCAGCGGATTCGACGACGAACCCGAATTCGTGACGGCACCCGTGCCGCCGCTCAGTGCCGGTACGCCCACCGTGCTCGTGACCGTGGAGACGACGTTCGTCACCGGGGCGAGCGGGCTGCTGCCGCCTGCGCCAGCCGTCGCTCCGCCGAGGGCGCCCGTGACTGCGCCGAGAAGACCGGTGACGGGCGCCAGAGGATTTGCGCTGCCTGCGCCACCCGTTGCGCCGCCGAGTGCGCCCGTGACCGTCGACACGAGACCCGTAACCGGTGCGAGCGGGCTGCTGCCGCCGCCTGCTACGCCGCCGAGTGCGCCGGTGACCGTGGAGACGAGGCCCGTAACCGGTGCGAGCGGGCTGCTGCCGCCGCCTGCTGCGCCGCTGAGTGCGCCGGTGACCGTGGAGACGAGGCCCGTGACCGGTGCGAGCGGACCGCTGCCGCCGCCTGCTACGCCGCCGAGCGCGCCGGTGACCGTGGAGACGAGGCCCGTGACCGGAGCGAGCGGGCCGCTGCCGCCGCCTGCTACGCCACCGAGTGCGCCGGTGACCGTCGAGACGAGGCCCGTGACCGGTGCGAGAGGACCGCTGCCGCCGCCTGCTGCACCGCCGAGCGCGCCGGTAACCGTCGAGACGAGGCCCGTGAGCGGGGCGAGCGGGTTGGTCACGCCGCCGGTGCCGCCCGTGAGCAGGCCGCCGACTGCTTTCACGGTGTTGCCCGTCGACGAGACGGTGTTGCCGAGACCCGTGGTGACCGGGTTGCCGCCCGTCGATGCGAGCAGGGCGCCGGCCTGGTTCAGCCCGTTGCCAACGGTGCCCAGCAGCGTGTTGACCGGTGCGCCGAGGCCGGTTGCGGTGCCGATCGTCTGGGTCGTCTGGCCGACCATCGTCGTGATCGGCGTGATGGCCGAGCTGACCGTTTGCGTGACCTGCTGGATAGGGCCGGTCGACAGCACATTGGTGAGCGTGGTGCCGCCGTTCGACACGGCGCCGCCGAGCGTCGTGACGAGGCCGCCGACGGCGCCGGTGACCGGCGCGAGCGGCGACAGCGGGCCGCTGCCGAGGCTCGTGACCAGGTTGCCCGTTTGCGTGACTGCGCCGCCGAGCTGATTGACCACGCCGCCGGTGCTGGCGACCGTGGTGCCGACCGGGTCCTTCGTCGCGCCGAGCTGGCCGAGCCCGTTGCCGAGGCCGTTGCCCAGTGCGGTGACCGCACCGCCGACGCTTTGCACGATGCCGCCCGCGGCTTGCGTGGTGGCCGGATTGACGCCCGGCAGCGTCTGGCTGCCGATGACGGAGCCGAGACCGGAGACGGTGCTGCCGGCATTCGTGATGATGTTGCTGCTGCTTGCGAGGACAGTTCCCACTGCGTTCGATGACACACCCGAGGTGCCGGACGTCCCGCTCGTGCCCGAGGTGCCGCTGGTGCCCGACGTGCCGCTCGTACCAGAGGTTCCGCTGGTGCCGGACGTACCGGACGTGCCGCTCGTGCCCGAAGTCCCGCTGGTGCCGGAGGTACCGCTCGTACCCGAGGTGCCGCTCGAGCCGTTGCCGCCCGACGTGGAGATCGTATCGCCGCCGCCGGAGCTCGAACCGCCGCCGCCGAGACCCTGGCTGATGGAGCCGGAGCCGCCGCACGCGGAGAGGGAAAGCATGGCTGCAACGGTGGCCGCGATCAGAGTCGTCCGGAACACGCCATGAGGGATAACCTTAATGTCCATTTCTTCCTCGCATTAAAAATGTGTTGTGAACTGCGTTGTGTTGAGTGGTGCGAGGACTACTCTGCAACTGTCGTGCCATTTCGATGGCCGACGGTTCGACAACAGGTTTTAAACGAGGCAATTCCTTGTCGGAAAAGGAAGTTACGGATATTGAAAGATTGTTGAATCTGTTTAAGTGCGGATGAATGAGAACGGTTTCGGCCGTTTCGTAACGTAACGTCACAACATTGGCGTTACGCGTGCGGCGTAACGTGGGGGCCCGGGAGGCTTGCTGGACGAGGCAATTGTTTTACTGATGGATTAGGTGTGCACATCTAACCTATCGTAAATCCTATGTGTAAGTCGTACCGAAACGCCGTACAAATACGTTGTGCTCCCGGTCATTTTTTTCCGCCAGAGTGGTTAAAAGAGGTTGGAATTTAAATGGGAACGGATATAGAATCGGGAGCAGATGTAAGCAAATGTACGGTTCGGTACACTACGTTCGAGGAGGAGCGCTATCGCGAATGTTAACTTGCATCAAATCGTGAGCAATGCCCTTCGGGGCGACCTATAAAGAAAGCGCACCCGGTTGTCGTTACAGCAGATGTGGCGAACGGTCGGGGCAAACGGCCAGATATGCGGGGACGTATACGTATAAAAGGCCAGAAAACGTAAATACAGGCACGAGGAATAAAATGAAAGCAATCATCAAGCGTTTCCTTAAGGAAAACGACGGGGTTACCGCGATCGAGTATGGGCTGATCGCGGGTCTGATCGCTGTCGCGATCCTGGCCGGTGCTTCCACAATCGGCACTAATCTCGGCAACATGTTCACGAATCTCGGGACATGTCTCACGACTCCGAGCGGCGCGAACTGCACGGCTACCACCATCTTTAGTGGTAAGTAACCCACCTGACGTTAGTCAGCACGACCTCGAAACATTGAGTCGTCTTGGTGTGGCGGCGGGCGGATTGTCATTGGCAGTCCGCCCTCCGTGACGTTTATCGCGGGTTGCGGTGCGATGGCACATTTCATTTTCAGCGGGGTGTTCCTGGTCTGGGCGGCGTTGGTCGCAGCCAGTGACATCCGGTTTCGGCGCGTTTCGAATTCGCTCGTCCTGGCGGGGTTGGCCTGCGCCTTGGGCGCAGCGTATTTGAACGCCAGTCCGTTCGGCCTTCTTCCGGCGCAGGCAGTCCTCGGCCTGCTGGTCGGATTGATCGCCTTTTTCCCGCTTTTTTTGCTGCGCGTCATGGGCGCGGCGGACGTCAAGATCTTTGCCGTGATCGGTGCCTGGTGCGGCGTGAATGCGCTGCTGTGGATCTGGATCGCCGCCAGTCTTGCCGCAGGTATTCACGCGCTTGCCGTGATGCTGCTGTCGCGTACGTCGGTCGGCGGGCTGTGGCGTCGCGACAAACCGGCACTCACGCTTGGCAGGTACCGGGCAACTCCCTATGCGGCATGCCTCGCGGCTCCTGCTGCTGCATGGGTCGTCTTTCTTGTCGTTACGGGGGGCTCGCGATGAACCCGCAGAAACAGCGATGGGGACGACGGCGGCAGCGCGGCGCGACGGCTGTCGAGTTTGCAATCGTGTTTCCGCTGCTGTTCGTGATTTTCTACGGCATCGTTAGTTTCGGGATGATTTTCACGATTCAGCAGAGCTTGACGTTTGCCGCCAGCGAAGGTGCGCGGGCCGGGTTGAGTTACGCCCCTAGCCTTGCCGCGCGGGTCACGAACGCTACCACGACCGCGCAGAATGTCGTGGCCTGGCTGAATGTCGGCACGCCGAAGGTCGCGGCGCAGCAGTGCAGTTATGACAAATCGACTCCGCCGGCGTTGTACTGCCTGTCGGTCACGGTGAACTACAGTCCGCAGAGCTGGATAACAAACATGCCGTTCCTGGGGACGATATTGACTCAACCATTGACGAGCACGGCTGTCGTGCAAATTCCGCAGTCGATCTTGTGAGGTGCGCATCTTGACGCGGCGAGCACGCCGATACGCGAATCGGGTAAAGAACTTATCGGACTTCCATTCCGGCATCTACACAACAACATGGCCAACAATTTAACGAAGATCATAGCGGGGCTGCTGATTGCGATCGCGGTATTGCTCGGAATCTACGCGTGGATGCTTGGACGCAGTACGCAGAATGCAGCTCCAGTCCAGCAACCCGTTGCAGCAAGTCCGGTTCCGGTCGTGATCGCGACGCGCGTGTTGCCCGCGGGTCAGCCCATCACGGCCGACGCACTGAAAATCCGACAGACCACGCCGGTGCCGACGGGCGCATTTGCCGATCCGTCCGTGCTCGTTGGCCGGGTGCCAGCCGCGGATATTCCGGCTTCGTCGCCGGTTGTCGCGGGGGCGTTGGTGTCGGGGCTTGCCGAGGATGTCCAGCCGGGCGAGCGTGCGGTCGCTGTACGGGTTGACGAAACCAATGCAGTCGGCAACCGACTGCGGCCCGGCAATTTCGTCGACGTATTTCTGAACCTGAAGCGCGAAGGCGGCGGCACGATGCTTGACGGCGAAGTTTCGCAGACGCAGGCGCGGCTGCTGTTGTCGAAGGTGCGTGTGTTGTCGTTTGGCGACGCGACACCCGATCGAGACAGCGGCAACGCCGCCAACGGCAACAACGGTCAACCGTCCGGCGTCCGCATCGCGGTGCTTGCGGTGCCGACCGCGCAAGTCGATGCGCTGACGCTCGGCGAGGCGAGCGGGCGCCTGACTTTCGCGTTGCGCAACCCGCGCGACGACGAGCTTGCGATACAGACGGTCGCGGTGCGCACGGACAACAAGCTGTCGCCGTCGGCGCTCGCCGCCGCGGGCGTCTCGCTGCAGCAACTGTCCGGCACGCCGAGAACTCCGGTGGCTAACGTGAACTTGCCGCCACTGCCATCGCGCCTGCCGCCGACGGTGCGGGCGGGCGGTGGCGGCGGTGGCATCGAAGTAATCCGTGGCGGCCGGTCGGAAACGGTTGCCTATTGACATCGACGGCCATCGATATCAGCGACGACAAGTAAAGGGCCGCGTGACGGTCTACCAAACAATGAAAAACACACTGATTGCATTCGGGATTGCTATTTGCACCATGGCTTTCGCCTCGTTTGCGAGCGCGAATGGCACGATCGAGCTTGCGGTCGGCGCGCAGCGGCAGCTTTCGGCGGGCCGGATACTGCAGCGCGTCGCAGTCGGTGATCCGGCAATCGCCGACGTGCTGATCATGAAGGGCAGCCGGTCGGGTTCCGTGCTGTTGACGGCGAAAGCGCCTGGCGCGACGAACGTGATGTTGTGGGAGCGCGGTCGCGACGAACCGACGGTCTGGAACGTCGAGGTCGTCGATGCGGCTGCGCAGGCGGTGCTCGACGGCTCTACGCCGCGCGTGAATGCATATGGTGGCACCGCCGTGCTGCAGGGCTCGTCGGCGTCGCTCGATGCTCATGCACGTGCGGCCGCGGTCGCCAAGAACATGAGCGGGAAGGGCACCGTGATCGATCGCTCTACGTTGGGGGGCAAGAGTGTCGTGCAAGTCGACGTGCGGGTTGTCGAATTCAGCCGCTCGGTGCTCAAGCAGGTCGGATTCAATTTCTTCAAACAGAGCAACGGTTTTTCGTTCGGATCGTTCTCGCCGGGCGGCGTGCAATCGTATAACGGTGGATCCCCCGGTTCGGCGAGTTACATTCCGACGCTGGGCTCGCCTGTTTCGTCCGCGTTCAATCTGGTCGTGAATGCTGCGGGACGCGGGATCTTCGCTGACCTGTCGCTGCTCGAGGCGAACAATCTCGCCCGCGTGCTCGCGGAGCCGACACTCGTCGCGTTGTCCGGTCAGAGCGCAAGCTTCCTCGCCGGCGGCGAGATTCCGGTGCCGTCACCGCAAGGGCTTGGCTCGACCGCGATCCAGTGGAAGCAGTACGGTGTCGGACTGTCGCTGACGCCCACGGTGCTGAGCCCGCAGCGGATTGCGTTGAAGGTTGCGCCCGAATCGAGCCAGCTTGATTACGTGAACAGCGTGACGATCAGCGGCGTCGCGGTGCCGGGGATCACGACGCGCCGTGCTGACACGACGGTCGAACTCGGCGACGGCGAAAGCTTCGTGATTGGCGGCCTGATCGATCGCCAGACGATGTCGAACGTGAACAAAGTGCCGCTACTCGGTGATTTGCCGATCATCGGTACGTTCTTCAAGAATCTGAACTATCAGCAAAACGACAAGGAGTTGTTGTTCATCGTGACGCCGCATCTCGTTGCGCCGATCGCGAAGGGTGCGGTGCTGCCTGCTACACCAGGGGAACTGTCCGAACAGCGTAATGGGCCGGTCTGGCAGTCATACCTGGGCGGCGCTGCATCGCCTGACGCCGCACCGGGGTTTTCGAAATGAGTGCGAGGCATCGCGCGTTGCGGTGCTTCGGTACGCCTTGCGCAATCGGGGGTGTTCAACATGAATGCGCGAATTCAATCCTTGTGTGAACCCGCCGTGACCGACTATTTCGTGTGTGCGTCGCAGCACGAGGCGCATGTTCGCTGGCTGGCCGATACGCTCGTAGCGGCCGGCGCGGTCGAGGCCGCATCGCTCGAGCCGGGTGTGCTGGCGCAGCGCATTACGGGCCTCAATCCGGCGCTTGTCTTCATCGATTTCTCGGACGGCAGCACGGCGGCGAGCGTTGCCGCGGCTGCGATTCGCGCCACGCATCCGGGTCTGCCGATTGTCGCGCTGGGTTTGCTCGCACAGCCGGAGAGCACGCTCGCTGCATTGCGCGCCGGCGTCCGCGATTTCATCGACGTGTCGGCACCGGCGGAGGATGCATTGCGCACGACGCGTGGGTTGCTGGCGAACGTCGGCGAGCCGGCGAGCCGCCACGGCAAGCTCGTTGCATTGCTCGGCGCGCGTGCGGGTATGGGGGTGAGCACGCTAGCA
Organism: Burkholderia sp. 28_3; assembly: GCF_003253915.1. NCBI lineage: Bacteria > Pseudomonadati > Pseudomonadota > Betaproteobacteria > Burkholderiales > Burkholderiaceae > Burkholderia > Burkholderia sp. 28_3. The sequence continues at coordinate 54,870 of NZ_QKZF01000023.1, read as the reverse complement.
GCGAATCTGGCCGTATGGTTGCAGAAGCGCGCAGTGAGCCCCGAGGGGAGCGGCGTGCCGAACGGCGGGACGCCGGCCGGTCGCCAGACCGCACTCGTCGATCTCGGGTTGCCGGCAGGCGATGGCGCGCTGTTCCTGAATACCCGCTGCGAATTCCATTTCATCGATGCGGTTCACAACCTGCGCCGCATCGACCGGACCTTCGTGAATACCGCGCTGACCCGGCATGAGAGCGGCGTCGCCTTGACGACGCTGCCGGCGGATCTCGGCGGGCTGCGCGACGTGTCGTACGCGTCGTGCGCCGGTTTGCTGAACCGGTTTCGCGCATTCTTCGATCAGCAGATCGTTGACCTCGGCGGTTTTTCGAACCGCGAGTTCGTTGCACAGATTACGAGTTCGGCCGACGAAGCGTGGCTCGTCTGCGATCAGGGTGTCGCGTCAATCGTATCGGCGGCCGATCTGCTCACCGGGCTGCGCGATGCGGGTGTCGAGACCGATCGCATACGGCTCGTCGTCAACCAGTACGACCCCGCACTCGATCTGACGCCCGCACAGATTGCGGAGCGCCTCGGGCTGGCGCTGGCTGGCACGTTGCCGGCGCGCCGGATCGTGATCGGTCATGCGGCAAACCAGGGCCGGCTCATCGTCGATATGGCGGAGCGCGACCCGTACGTGCGTGCTCTCGAGTCGCTCGCCGCGCGGCTGCCGGGCGTGTCGATTCGTTCGGCTGCACCGCGTCCGACGTCTGGCCTGTCCGCGCTGAAGCGTTTTATTCAACCCTCGTCCAAGCGGTCGTAAGCGATGGCACACGACATTCAATTTGCCGACGGCGCAGCGCCGTTCTCCCAGACGCAGCAATTCCACGACATCAAGAATGCCGCGCATGAACATTTGCTGACGCGTATCGAAGAACTGGGTGCCGAGTTCGGTCGATGGTCCCGACAGGCGATCAACCAGTTCGTCGACCTCGAGATCGACAGCTTCGTGCGCCTGCGTCGCATTCCGCTCAACGAGAACGAAGTACGGACGATCGCGGAGGCCCTGACGAAGGAGCTTGCAGGCTTCGGGCCGATCGAGGACCTGCTCGCGGATCCGGCCGTCGAAGACATCCTGATCAATGGCTACAACGACGTGTACGTGTCCCGTCACGGGATCCTCGCAAAGTTGCCCGTGCGCTTCACCGACAACGCGCACCTGCTGCGGATCGTGCGGCGAATTCTCGCACCCATTGGCCGCCGTCTCGACGAGTCGAATCCGATGGTCGATGCACGGCTGCCCGACGGCGGCCGTGTGAACGTCGTGATCGAACCGCTGTCGATCGACGGCCCGGTCGTGTCGATCCGGAAGTTCCGCAAGGATCCGCTGAAGCCGTCCGACCTGCTCGGCAACGGAACGTTCAACGAAGAGATCAACACGTTGCTTCAGGCAGCAGTCGAGGCGCGCTGCAACATTCTCGTGTCGGGCGGCACGAGTTCCGGCAAGACGTCGCTGCTCAACGCGCTCGCCTTCCATATTCCGGAGATCGAGCGTGTCGTGACGATCGAGGATACGGCCGAGTTATCGCTGAACCATCCCCACGTCGTGCGGCTCGAGAGCCGGCCGGGCGGGTTCGACGGTACCGGTGTCGTGTCGATTCGCGATTTGCTGCGCAATACGTTGCGGATGCGTCCGGACCGGATCATCGTGGGCGAAGTGCGCGGCGGCGAAGTGCTGGAAATGCTGCAGGCGATGAACACGGGGCACGACGGGTCGATGGGCACCGTGCACGCGAGTTCGCCGCGCGAGTGTCTGTACCGTCTCGAGATGCTGGCGGGCTTTGCGGGCTTCCAGGGGACCGAGTCGAGCTTGCGCCGGCAGATCGCGAATGCAATCGACTTCATCGTGCAGATCGGACGCCTGTCAAACGGTCGGCGCCGGATCCTGTCGATCACCGAAGTGACCGGGCTATCCGACAACATCATCGCGACGCAGGAGCTTTACCGCTACGAAGCGCGCGTGACGCCCGAGGGTGAGGAAGTCGACCACTGGGAGACGCTCGGCATTCATCCGCATTCGCCGAAGCTCGCGCGCTTCCGTCAGACGTTGACGAGCAGTGGGTTTGGCGGTGGTGGGTTCGGCCGCGGCGGTGGGGGCTTCAATGTATAGCGCGATGGTATGGGTGCTGGCGATAGCGATGCTGTGCGTCGCGGCGGCACTGATGCTGTGGCGCCACGCCGAGACGCGACGCGTGCAGACCGACGCGAAGCGCTTCATCGACAGCCGGCTCGAACCGACTGCACGTGGTGGTGCCGTCGCGCAGGCAGTGCGGCCGACACCGACAGGCGCTGCGCGCTCCATGCCGCAGCCGGCAGTGCGAAATGTATCGTCCGACGCATTGTGGGCGCATTGGTACGCGACGGCATCCGAATATCTGTCGAATCTTGCGAGTCGCGCAGGGATTGCGGACGCACGCGGAAAGACGCTCGCCGCCCTTGCCGTGATGGCGGTTGTCGCCGCGTTCGCGGGCAGTCGCGGTGGTGCGCTTGCGTGCTTTGCGGCGCTGGCGTGCGGCGGCTCGATACTCGGCGTCTGGCTTGCGTCGAGAATTCAGCGGCGCAGGTTAAAGATCGTCCGGCAGATCCCATCCTTCCTCGACGGGATCGTGCGTCTCGTGACGCTGGGCAACAGCGTGCCGGCGGCATTCCAGTCGGCGCTGTTGACGACCGAGGAGCCGCTGCGCGGCTGTCTTGACCACGTGTCGCGAATGCTGCGTGGTGGTGTCGAAATCGATCGCGCAATGGTACACATCGCGAAGATTTACAGGACCGAGGAGTTCGAGCTGGTCGGTTCCGTGTTGCGATTGTCGGTCAAGTATGGCGGCCGGGCGGACGTGATGCTCGAACGCATGGCAGTGTTCATGCGAGATCTCGAACAGGCAGAGCGAGAATTGACTGCGATGTCGGCGGAGACCCGCTTGTCGGCGTTCGTACTCGTGATGTTGCCGATCGGTATCGGCAGCTTCATTGTCTTAAACAATCCGAAGTATCTGTACGGGATGTGGAACGATCCAGGCGGACGGATGCTCCTCATGCTCGCGTTCCTGTTGCAATTGACCGGCAGTGTCTGGCTGTATCGAATGGCTCGGCTCAGGTGACGCTATGACAGCAACTCAGATCGGAGCGATTGCCGTGGCGATCGGTGCACTCGGCGTGCTGCTGTTGGGCATGATGGCATTGCTGCGCGCGAGTGCTGCGGCGCGTGCCGAGCGCGCGCTTGTCGATGCGCTCGACCGACGCATGGCCATGCTCGAAGCAGCGAAAGCACGGACCGGGCCGGACGGCGGTGAGGCGCCAGCGAAATCCGACGTACGTCGGGGGCAGCGTGTCGAACGCATTCTCGATCGTCTGTCGACGATCGGCGTGCGCTGGCTCGATACCGGACTCGGTAAATACGCTGTCGCGGAAGAGGATCGCCGCCTGCTCGAGCAATGCGGTTATGTCGATACCCGCACGCGTGGGCTGTTCCTGAGCGCGCGGGTCGCGTGCGGAATCGGCCTGCCGCTGTTGTTCGCGATTTTCGCGAGCGGGCGGATGAAGGGCGGTATGTGGATGGTTGGCATGTTTGCCGCTTTCGGGCTCGGCTTCATGCTGCCGAAGCTGTATGTGCAACGCCGTGCGGCAAAGCGGCGGCAAAGCGTGATCGACGAACTGCCGTTGCTCGTCGACATGCTGCGTTTGCTGCAGGGCGTCGGGTTGTCGCTCGATCAGAGTCTGCAGGTCGTGACGAACGATTTTCGCGGAATGATGCCGGTACTGTCGTCGGAAATGGGCATCGCCCAGCGCCAGTTCGCGGCCGGCCGCACGCGCGAACAGTCGTTGCAGCGGTTGTCCAGCGGATTCGACAACGAGGATCTGCGCGCGATCGTGCGGTTGATGATCCAGGTCGACAAACATGGCGGCGCGGTGCAGGAACCGCTCAAGCAGTTCGGCGACCGGTTGCGCGAGACGCGTCGTGCAATGTTGCGTGAACGGATCGGCCGTTTGACTGTGAAGATGACCGGCGTGATGGTGTTGACGCTGCTGCCGGCGTTGCTGATCGTGACGGCAGGGCCGGGTTTGTTGGCAGTGACGCATGCGCTGTCGGCGCGTCATTGAAGGCGGAAGGAAGGACGATGAAGCGGATCAGCGAAAGGACGGTGCGAGCGGGTGTGGTGGCGGCAGCGACGCTGCTGCTCGGTGCGTGCGCGACCAAGGACAACGGGTACGGTGTCAGCGCGCAGACGGAACGCGCGGCGCTGATGCAGGCAGCCGATCAGAAGCAGTCGGTGCCCGATACGCCGGGGATGTACCTGGGCCTGATCCAGCGGATGCAGGCGCAGGGACTCTACTTTGCGTCGCTCGCACATATCGACTCATACGACAAGACATATGGTGTGATTCCGGAGTCGATCCTGCTGCGCGCGGACGCACTGCGCATGACCGACCAGCCGGCCGCGAGTTCGGCCGCCTACACGCAGCTATTGAAAACCCCGCTTGCCGCGCGCGGTTATCGCGGGCTCGGCTTGATCGCGGGGGCAGCAGGGAATTTCGACCAGGCAGCGCAGGCGCTCGCGCAAGCGTCGAGCCTCGCGCCGACCGACGCATCGCTGCTGTCCGATCTTGCGTATGCGAAGTTGCGCAGCGGCGACGTCGTCGGGGCACGTGTGCCGCTGATGAAGGCGGCCGAACTGGATCAGCGCAATCCCAAGATCGTCAGCAATCTTGCGCTTTATTTGATTACGGCCGGGCGCGCGCAGGATGCGCAACGCTTGATGAACCAGCAGCATCTGCCGGCGGATATCCGCAAGGACATCAATGGCGACGCTGCAAAGGTGATGGCAGCGGTACACGCGCAGCAGCGCGCAATCGCGACGCCGCCGGTGGTATCGCGTCCCGCCATCGCGACGCCGATTACACCGATGGCGAACAATTTCGGCTACGACCAGACCGTACCGCTGCTGCAACGCTTTGCACAATGAACAGACATCCGGGGAGCGACATGAACAACCAACGTCACCGAAACATGCACGTCGGCCGGATCGCGGCGCTGGCCGCGATCGTCTGGATGCTAGCGAGCCCGGTTGTCGCGTCCGCGCAGAATGTCGATGAGCCGCATGCGTCCGACATCGAACGCTCGGCGAGGGAATGGCTCGCGATGCAGCGCGACAATCGCGTGGCGGCGCCCGCGCAGCCGGTGCTCGGAGATGTTGCATCGCTCGTCTATCAGCGCTATCTCGACTCGTTCAAGAACAAGATTCCGGACACGATGAATTCGCAGCTCGGCTCTGCCGGCGGCATGTCGGGCGGCGGGCAAGCTGCGCAGTAGGCGAGACGGCGATGCGCTCGATTCAATCACACACGGTTCGGCGGCGCCGGGCCCGCTGCTCGCGCAGACGTCAGCAGCGCGGCGGCGCCGGGATCATGGCGACGATCTTCCTGGCGATAGCGGTCATTGTGCTGGGGGCGACGGATATCGGACGCTACTATGCCGAACGACGCCATATGCAGTCGGCTGCCGATTTGGCCGCGCTTTCTGCTGTTACGCAGGCCGCCAGCGACGCCACTTGCACGGCAGCAACGACTGCGGTCAATCAAGTGACGAACGTGCCGGCAAGCTTGCTGTCGGGAACATCGACGGCTACCGTGACGTGCGGCATCTGGAGCCCGCCGCCAACCAGCGGCGCCAGCGCGCAGTTCACCCGCACGTCGGGGGCTGCGCTTCCTGCCAATAACCAATGTGCCGGGCTGTCGGCCGGCGTCGTCAGTGCAGGTCAATCGGTCAACGCCGTTTGTGTGACTGTTTCCGAGCGCGTGAGCGGAATTTTCATCAACGGCGCAACGATCAGCGCGTCGGCCATCGCCAAGAGCGTGCCGACCGATACGTTTACGTTGACCACGTCGGTTGGATCGCTGGACGGCGGAGTGGCCAATCAACTGCTCCAAGCGCTGACAGGCGCGAAAAATCCGCTCAATCTTCAGCTTGTCGACTATCAGGGGCTTGCACAAGTCAATTTGAAACTGGGTGGCATTCTCGCCAATCTGCCGGTTGGCACGACCACAGGTGTATTGGACGGTACCGTGACGTTAGGCCAGTTGGCCAACGCTGCTGTGCAGGCGGCGACGCAGCAGAATTTGGTCGGCGTGAACTTGAATGTCCTGAACGCGATTGTCGCTGCGCTTTGTTCCGGTAGTGTCTGCAGTGGGCCGCAGATCGCACTCGGCCCATTGGTTTCCGCCGCAACTGCTACCGGTAGTTCTGCAGTCGATGCCAGCGTCAATGCACTCGGATTGCTGTCAACGGCGTTGCAGATAGCGAACGGTACGAGCTCGGTCAGCATCCCCACCGTCAAGATTCAGACGCCTGCGCCGCTTGCACCGTTACTGAATGTGATCGTGTCGGGTTCCGTCAAGCTGGGGGCTAATCCGCCGTCTATCGCAAGCGGTCCCCCTGGGCCGCCGAATTGCGGGACGTCCAATTGCACGACCACCGCATCGACCCGGCAGGGAACCATTCTCCTCAATACGTCGATATCGCTGCTGTCGAGCTGCCCAACCGGCGGGTTGGTCTTTCCGGGCGGTAGTTGCCCGTCGGGTAGTCCAACGCCGCTTGCCGGCGTTCAATTGCCGATTTCCGCGTATGTGGCGCCAGCGGTCGCTGGCCTGGCATCCGTCACGTGTTCTGCGGACGGTACGAAAAGCGCGACAGTGAACGTGCAGACGGGGGTGGCTGCCGTATATATTGGCGGCGCACCGAGTACCTGGAACCTCAACGCGCCGTCCGGATATATGCCCGACAGCAGCGCAACCCCGATTCCGCTGGTGTCCGTCGACCTGCAGAGTCTACTCGACCTGCTGGGCCTTGGTGTCGTGACGAGTTCGCTCAAAGTTCTGACTCTGGGGCTCATCAACCTGAATCAGATTACGGTCAACATCAACATACAGCCAGGGCAGGTGACGATTCCTGTCGCCAATCAAGGTCAAACCGCGCTGACATTTAAGTATCCTGGACCGGGGTCATCCGTTTCCCCGAGTCCGGCGCCGCCGTACACACTGAGTACGCCGACGACTCAGTTTCTGGCACCCGCTGTCCAGGGAATAGCGAATAGTGGCATATCGTTCTCGTTGTCAGCGCAGGGTGGTCTGATTAAGGTTCTGGCAGGCATCTTGAGTCCTGTGCTGAATATCCTGACTGGGCCGCTTCTGAGTGCGCTCGGAAGCGCGCTCGTTCCGCTGCTCCTGCAACCGGTCGATTCGCTCTTGACCGCGGTCACAGGGCTGCTTGGCCTAAGCCTGGGGAATGCCTCTGTCACGAACGCACCGGATTGGATTAAATGCGGCAATCCCATACTGGTTCAATAAAATGGTGTTACCGAAGCGGGCGGTTTCGCTTTCGCTCATAAATGATCATCGATTTGCAATACCAAGCAACCCGTCAATTACTGAAGCCGCACCCGAAACATGAGAACCACGCCCGCAATCGAAGAGCTCGACCTGTACGTCTGGGAAGGCAAGGCGGACATCGTCGACCGCGTCGCCCGGTGCATGGCGAGCTTCGACGTCGAAGTGATCCGCGCCGACAACGCGGCGGTCTCGCCCGAGCGCGCCGCGTTGCGGCGCTCGCTGGCGATCATCAGCGTGACGATGATCGAAGGCGGCGCGGCATTCCTGCGCGACTGGCAGGCCAACATCGGCATGCCGGTGGTCTGGGTCGGCGCGGCGCGCGACCACGACGCGTCGCAGTATCCGCCCGAGTATTCGCATATCCTGCCGCTCGACTTCACGTGCGCCGAACTGCGCGGCATGATCGGCAAGCTCGTCACGCAACTGCGTGCGCACGCAGCCGAGACGTTGCAGCCGTCGGAACTCGTCGCGCACTCCGAATCGATGCAGGCGCTGCTGCACGAAGTCGATACGTTCGCCGACTGCGACACCAACGTGCTGCTGCACGGCGAAACCGGCGTCGGCAAGGAGCGCATCGCGCAACTGCTGCACGAAAAGCATTCACGCTACCGGCACGGCGAATTCGTGCCGGTGAACTGCGGCGCGATTCCGGACGGCCTGTTCGAATCGCTGTTCTTCGGCCATGCGAAAGGGTCGTTCACGGGCGCGGTTGTTGCGCATAAAGGCTATTTCGAGCAGGCGGCCGGCGGCACGCTGTTCCTCGACGAAGTCGGCGATCTGCCGCTGTACCAGCAAGTCAAGCTGCTACGCGTGCTCGAGGACGGCGCGGTGCTGCGCGTCGGCGCGACGGCGCCGGTCAAGGTCGATTTCCGTCTGGTCGCGGCAAGCAACAAGAAGCTGCCGCAGCTCGTGAAGGAGGGACTGTTCCGCGCCGATCTCTACTACCGGCTCGCGGTGATCGAGCTGAGCATTCCGTCGCTGGAAGAGCGCGGTGCGGTCGACAAGATCGCGCTGTTCAAGTCGTTCGTCGCCCAGGTGGTGGGCGAGGAGCGGCTCGCCGAGTTGTCCGACCTGCCGTACTGGCTCACGGATTCGGTCGCGGACAGCTATTTCCCCGGCAACGTGCGCGAGCTGCGCAACCTCGCCGAGCGCGTCGGCGTGACGGTGCGACAGACGGGCGGCTGGGATGCCGCGCGACTGCAGCGACTGATCGCGCACGCGCGCAGCGCGGCCCAGCCGGTGCCGGCTGAGAGTGCGGCCGAGGTGTTCGTCGATCGCAGCAAGTGGGACATGAACGAGCGCAACCGCGTGATCGCGGCGCTCGACGCAAACGGTTGGCGGCGTCAGGACACGGCCCAGCAGCTCGGCATCAGCCGCAAGGTGTTGTGGGAAAAAATGCGCAAATATCAGATCTTCGACGAAGAGCCCGAGACCCGCGAAAGCGAGTAATTAATGAGATAAAATCGCAGTGAATTACAACGACTCGGGCGGGAATAAAACTTCATGAGCCATATGACGGGGTTGGGGCGGGTGAGCGTAATGCTCGCCCTGGTGGGAGGCATGCAAGGCGTGTTCGCGCAGGGGCTGGCAGGCAGCGATCCGTCGGCGGTGCAGCAGGCATCGGCGCCGGTGGCCGCGATTCCGGTGATCGATTCGCAGGCGCAGACGTCGGTGCAGCCGCAGGCCGGCGAGACGACGGGACCGAGCACGGTCGACGATTTGCAGCGCCAGATCCAGGCGCACTCGCTGACGGAAATGCGCACGAGCTACAACGGCAGCTACGGCGCCAGCCTGCTGTTCAACGTCAAGGACGGTGCGTATTTCGTCGCGTTGTTCCAGCAAAAGGCGTTCTGGCGCGTGATCAAGACTTACGACGAAACGCGCGCGGAAGCGATCTATCGCGATTTCTCGCATCAGGCGGAGCGGCTGGCCGTCAACGAACTGCGGGCGGCGAAGCTGGAATCGCAGAAGGCGCAAATGGACAAGCAGATCGAAGTCACGCAGGACCGCGCGCGGCGTCTGCAGGCGGACATCTCGATCGCCCGCCAGCAGCAGGCGGCGGTGGCGGATCGCCAGAAGAGCGTGCGGAGCGAAACGGCGGCGTTGCAGGCGCAACAGGCGCAGCTCCAGTCGCAATTGCGGGCGTTGCAGCAGCAGGTGCGTTCGCTGCAGCGCGAGGCCGACGCGGGCTTGCCGACGACGGCACGCTGAATTCGGTAACGGCGGTGCGGCGACATGCCGCGCCGGCCGTACAAGTGAAAAGGGCAAGCCGGTTGGCTTGCCCTTTTGTTTTACTGGCCGTCCGGCACGATTCGCCGGCGGCGCGTCACGATGACCGGCCCGTTGCCGCCGCGGGAATCCGACGGCGCGGCGTTGCCGGATGCGTCGCCGGTGTCGCGCGGCGCGCCGTAGCTTTCGCGCGGTTCACGCGGTGCGCCGTAGCCTTCGCGCGGCTCACGCGAGCCGTAGCCCTCGCGCGGTTCGCGCGAACCGTAGCCTTCACGCGGCTCGCGGGAGCCGTAGCCGCCGTCGCCGCGCGATTCGCGCGGACCGCCGTGCGAGCCGTACGGGCTGTGGCCGCCGCCTTCACGGCCGCCGGGGCGACCGCCGGTGCGCGGGCCGCGGGGGCCGCCGCCGCCCGGGCGCGAACCGCCCGTGTCGAGCTGGATCGTGGAAATCGCACGCTTGTAGATGCCTTGCAGACCCACGGGGGTGCGCAGCATCACCAGATACTGGTCGAACGACTCGATACACCCCGTCAGACGAATGCCGTTGACGAGATAGATTTCAACACGCTTACGTTCCTTGCGCGCCGAATTGATGAAGTCGTTTTGCGGATGGGATTCTGCGGGATTGGCCATTGAGGTGCGGCAGGAGCCTGCGTCAGAGAATATGTTGTGCGTGTGTGTGGCGTGTTCGTCCACAAGCCGTTTGGCGGAATTCTACCCTGTTCGATAGGGGAGCGCGCAGTCGTGATTGTGTCGAACCGTAACCCACTATAGACGTTCCGGCGCATTTTCGCGATCCGGCCGAATGGCCAAAGCCGTTTCGTTACGTCGCGTTACGACTCTCGCAGCCCCGTATCACCTCGGCGCGGGCGGCGCGCTTACATTGGTTGCGTGAGCCGGGCGGGCCGGCTTATCAGGGATCCGGAGCATGAACAAGAGGCAAGTGGCAGGGGTAATCGGGGGCATGGCGTTGCTCGTTTCCGGTAGTGCAATGGCGGGGCATGTCGACCTGTCGGTCGGCATCGGCGTACCGGTCGCACCGGTCTATGTCGAACCGGCGCCGGTCTATGTGGCGCCGCAGCCCGCCGTCGTCGCCTATCCGGGCTACGGATACGGCTATTACGGCGATGACGACGACGATCGCTACCGCAAGTGGCGCAAGCACTACTACAAGCACTGGCATCGGCACCACGGCGACGACGATGACGATTGAGCCCGTGATCGGCCCCGTCAGCGCGTGTCAGAACGCGTAGTCGGGGTTTTTCGGGTCGAATGCGGTGTCGTCGAGGGTCGCGGGCGCGATTTTCTCGATGACGATCCGCTCGAAGATCTTGCCGTCGTTGTCATAGGACTCGACGGTCCGGAAATAGGGGGCGTGCAGGTCGAGCCCCAGCACTTCCTTTTTCGCATAGAACTGCGGCCGGCCGGTCGGCGTTTCGTAGGTGAGCGCGACGACGCGCACGCCGTCGATCGTTTTGGCCTGCACGTCGGTCGGCCGCTGCACGCCGGCTTCCAGGTATTTCTTCCCTTCGGTCAGGTACAGGTTCGTGATGAACTCGGTGCCGAGATCCTTCACCTGGTGATTCGACTGGGCACGCGCCAGCGCGCCGTCGATCGCCGTCCACAGCGGAATCTTGCCGAGCAGGCCGCCGAGATGGCCATACATCTCGTCCTTGCGCTGGGTCGTGTCGTAGATGGTCTCCTGTCCGGCATGCGCGCCGCCCGGCAGCCATTTCGCATACACCCGCAGCGGCTCGCGGGTCGTCTTCACGAGCATGCGGTCGGGCGTGTCGGACCATTTTCCGCTGATGCGCTCCTGGCGCACCATCGTGAACTGGTAGGCCGGATAGCCGTTCGGGCCGTTGCGGATATAGAGCGGTACGGCGAGCGGATCGAGCGCCTTGAAGAGCGCGGTGAGCGTCGCGTCGTCGAGTTGCGCGAGCGTGCCGCGCTGGGCCGCCGTGCGCAGCCAGCGCGCCTGTTGCGCGAGCGGCTCGTGCGTGACCTTCGCGAGATCCGCGGGCAGCGCGACGGCCGGTGCCGCGCTCGCGGCGCTCGCCGTTTCCTGTGCATGCAGGCCCGCCTGTGCGAGCGACAGCACGCACGCGAGCGCCGCCGCGGCGGCATGCCGCGCGCGGCGTTTCATTCCTTCGTTCATCGACAGCGTCTCCCGGAGCGATGGATCGTTCAGCCTTGTTTCGCGGCGTTGAGTTTGGCGAGTTCCTCGTCGCGCAGCGCGCGGCGCAGGATCTTGCCGACGTTCGTCTGCGGCAGCGCGTCGCGGAACTCGACGAATTTCGGCATCTTGTAGCCGGTCAGGTTCTTGCGGCAGTGCGCGAGCACGTCCTCGGCCGTCAGCGACGGGTCGCGGCGCACGACGAACACCTTGATCCGTTCGCCCTGCACCTCGTCGGGAATGCCGATCGCCGCGGCTTCGCTGATGCCCGGATGCATCACCAGCACTTCCTCGATCTCGTTCGGATACACGTTGAAGCCCGACACGAGGATCATGTCCTTCTTGCGATCGATGAGGCGGATGAAGCCGCGCTCGTCCATCACGCCGATGTCGCCGGTGCCGAGCCAGCCGTCGGCGTCGATCACCTTGGCGGTCTCGTCGGGGCGCTGCCAGTAGCCGCGCATCACCTGCGGGCCGCGCACGCACAGCTCGCCCGGCTCGCCGATCGCGGCCCAGGTGCCGTCCTCGCGGCGAAAGCGCACGAGGGTAGATGGCGCGGGCAGGCCGATCGAACCGCTGAACGCGGCCATGTCGTTCAGGTCCACGGGGTTCATCGTGACGATCGGCGAGCACTCGGTGAGGCCGTAGCCTTCGACCACCGGCCGGCCCGTCACCTGCTGGAAGCGCTCGGCGACCGCGCGCTGCATCGCCATCCCGCCCGCCATCGCGAGCTTGAGCTTCGAGAAGTCGCGCTTGCGGAATTCCTCGTTGTCGAGGAATGCGTTGTACAGCGTGTTGATGCCGGTGATGCCCGTGAACGTCTCGTGGCGGATGATCTTCATCACCATCTTCATGTCGCGCGGGTTCGCGATCAGGATGTTGCGCCCGCCGAGCCCCATGAAGATGAACGCGTTCACCGTCAGCGAATAGATGTGATAGAGCGGCAGCGGCGTGAGCACGGTTTCGACGTCGCCCGACACCTGGTCGGCGATCCACGCCTTCGCCTGCAGCAGGTTCGCGATCAGGTTGCCGTGCGTGAGCATCGCGCCTTTCGCGACGCCGGTCGTGCCGCCGGTGTATTGCAGGAACGCGAGATCGTCGCGCGTGATCTGCACCGGTTGCGGCGTGCCGCGCGCGCCGAGCGCGAGGGCGGAGCGCAGCCGGATCGCCTGCGGCAGGTGGTAGTCCGGCACGAGCTTCTTCACGTGCTTCAGCACGAAATTGATCAGGCGTCCTTTCGCGTTGAAACCGTCGGCGAGCAGGTCGCCGAGCGCGGTGACGACGATGTGCTTCACCTGCGTTTCCGGCAGCGCGTCCTGCAGCGTGCGCGCGAAGTTCTCGAACACGACGATCGTCTGCGCGCCGCTGTCCTTCAACTGGTGCGCGAGTTCGCGCGCGGTGTAGAGCGGATTCACGTTGACGACGATCGCGCCGGCCTTCAGCGTGCCGAACAGCGCGACCGGATACTGGAACGTGTTCGGCAGCATGATCGCGACGCGGTCGCCGGGCTTCACGCCGAGGCTTTGCAGATACGACGCGAATGCGTCGACCTTCTGCGCGAGCGTGCGATAGGTCATCGACGCGCCGGCGCTGACATACGCGACGCGGTCGGCGAAGCGGGTCGTGCATTCGTCGAAGAACTGCACGAGCGACGCGTATTGCGTGACGTCGATCTCGTGCGGGACGCCGGGCGGGTACGACGCGTACCAGATGGCGTCGGTGTTCGGCGGAAGCTGGGCCGAGGTGGTTGCTGCGGATGATGACATGACGTGTCTCCGGTCTTGGCGCTCGGCGCGGGTCGGCGCGTCAGCGCCAGCCCATGCCCCGTGCTTCGCGGCCGGCCGGCGCGGGCGTCTCGACGCCGCGCCTGACCGCGCGTATCAATCAAATCGTGAACAGGAAGCCGCGCGTGGCCTCGCGCGTTCAGCTCGTGGAATGCAGCGTTGCCGCCTCGGCGGCCGTCGCGCCCGACTGCGGCAGCCCGAACGCTTCGCTGGCGCCGGCATCGTCGAGCACCGCCGCGAAGATCGACAGTTGCGCGCTGTCGGGCATCGGCGCCTTCAGCGCGGCGACGATCAGCGACGACAGCCGAGCGATCATCTGCACGTCGTTCATCGTGCGGCCTTGCGAGAATTCGTCGATCAGGCTTTCGGTTTCGGCACCCGCGAGCGCGCCGGACAGCGCGCCGATCGCGAAGTGCAGCCGCCAGCCGAGTTCGGTGCGCGGCAGGTGCGGCAGCGCGCGCTGGAACGCATCGAAGAAGCGGCCCGCGACGCTCGCGTAGTGCGCGGTCAGGAAGTTGCGCACGAACGGCGAAGGGTCGGTATACGCGCGGCCGATCAGCCGGAGGAACCCGGGCCCGCCGCGTTCGGGATCGCGCGAGGCCTTCAGCGCCGGAATGAACATCGCGCCGAGCACGTGCTCGCAGGTGATGTGGGTGCCGAGCTGCGCGTCGAAGCGGTCGAGGATGCCGAGGCGCTCCTGGTTCAGCTGGTCGAGCCGGCGCGACAGCATCGCGTGGATCAGCGCTTCCTTGCTGCCGAAGTGGTAGTTGACCGCGGCGAGGTTGACCGCCGCGCGCGAGGTGATCTGCCGCATCGACATCGCCTCGAAGCCGTGTTCGATGAACAGATCCTCGGCCGCATCGAGAATGCGCGCCTTCGTCCCGCCGGTCTGCCGCGTGCCGGATGACCGCGCCCCGGACGGCCGTCCCGCCGATGGCCGCCCCTCCTGACTTACTGCCATGTTCCGCCTCCCATGCCGGTTTCCCGGCCGCGAACAGGTGATTTGATTATCTGATTCAAACAGTCGTTTTCATTAAGATAAAAAAACGCGGGCGGCGCGGGCAAGCGCGGCGTCTGGACCAATTCCTCTAGTTCGATGTGCAGGTGCGGAAAGCGCGGCACCCGCTCACGGCGGGGCGGGGCGCGCGCGATGATGCGGTGCCGCAACGCGCGGGTTCACCCGACGGTGCTACGCGTATTGACCGATTGCGTCATGTCGATGCCGCGCCGTTCGCGGCTGAACAGGATCAGCACGGCGATCGCGACGGCCACGATGCCGGCCACGAGCGCGAGCGCGAAGCCGTAGTTGTTGCCGTTCGACACGGCGAGTGATGCCTGCATCGTCGCGTTGCCCGACGCGAGCAGGTTGCCGAGCTGGTAGACGACGCCGGGGAAGGTGGCCCGGATCTCGTCGGGCGAGATCTCGTTCAGGTGAACCGGTATCACGCCCCACGCGCCCTGTACCGAGATCTGCATCAGGAACGCGCCGGCGGCGAGCGCGACCGGGCCGCTCGAGAACGCCCACAGCGGCAGCACCGGCAGCGCGATCAGCGCGGCGATGAAGATCGCGCGGCGCCGGCCGAGCCGCTCGGAGATCGTGCCGAACGACAGGCCGCCGACGATCGCGCCGATGTTCAGCACGATCGTGATCCAGGACACGGTATGCGGATCGAAGTGATGCTGTTCGCGCAGGAAGGTCGGATAGAGATCCTGCGTACCGTGCGAGAAGAAGTTGAACGCGGTCATCAGCACGATCGCGTAGATCGTGAGTTTCCAGTTCTGTTTCAACGTGGCGCCAAGGCTCGGGCGCGGGCGCTTCTCCATCTGTTTCCATGCCGGCGATTCGGGCACGTGCGCGCGCACGTACAGCACGAGCAGCGCGGGCAGCACGCCGACCATGAACATCCCGCGCCAGCCGATGTATTGGTAGAACAGGCCGAACACGACCGACGCGAGCAGATAACCGCTCGGATAGCCGGCCTGCAGCAGCCCGGACACGAAGCCGCGCGCATGCGTCGGCACGGTTTCCATCGTCAGCGCGGAGCCGACGCCCCATTCGCCGCCCATCGCGATGCCGAACAGCGCGCGCAGCACGAGCAGCGCGGTCAGGCTCGGCGCGAAACCCGACGCGAGTTCGAGCAGCGAATAGCACGCGATGTTGACCATCAGCGTCGGGCGGCGGCCGAAGCGGTCGGCGAGCCGGCCGAAGATCAGCGCGCCGAGCGGGCGCATCGCGAGCGTCAGCGTGAGCGCGAACGCGACGGCGGGAATCGTCGACGCGAACTCCGCGGCGATGTCCTTCAGCACGAAAACCATCAGGAAAAAATCGAACGCATCGAGCGTCCAGCCCAGGTAGGCGGCGATCGTGACGTTGCGTTGCTCGCGGGTCCAGCTCATGTCCGGGGTCTCCTCGTTGGCTTGCGCGCTCACGATGTGCATGCGGATGCCGGCCCGGCTCGCGCGCGGCGCGGGGGCACTGATCGAGTGTAGGCTTCCGCGTCGCGCGATGTGGGGCGCGATAGCGCCGAATCGGGAATAATCCCTACGAAATGCACTGTTTCGGAAACGGAAACGGAGCCGCGCGAGGCACGCGTCGGGACTCTGTATCATTCCGGAAGGCTGTTTGTATCAATTCTGTAATGCGCTCGATGCGCATCGCCCCCGTATCAGGAGTCCAGATGAACGACCGTTCCGCCGACCCGCTGCCCGTGCTCGAAACCGCGCGGCTGTGGCTGAGTCCGCGCGTGCTGGCCGATCTCGATGCGTGCATCGAGATGGATCGCGATCCCGAGGTCACGCGCCACATCGCGGGCCCGTGGCACGACCCCGTCGAGCATCGTCGCTTCGTCACGCACCGGATCACGTGCGACTATCCGCCGGGCCTCGGCTACTGGTCGATCTTCGAGAAGGCCGCGCCCGAGGTGTTCATCGGCTGGATCCTGCTGATTCCCGATTACAAGGACGGATCGCGCGACGTCGAGATCGGCTGGCGGCTGGTGCGTGCGACGTGGGGGCGCGGCATCGCGAGTGAAGCCGCGGCGGCCGTCGTGCGGCACGCGTTCGACACCGTGCGCCTGCCGCGCGTGATCGCCGATATCGCGGAGGCCAACAGCGGCTCGCTGAACGTGGCGCGCAAGCTCGGCATGCGGCGCGTGAGCGTCGTGCACGACGGCATTCCTTACATTCGTCACCGCCTCGAACGCAACGATTTGCGGGCGTAGTGCGGCGTCGTGCGTGCGGCAAGTGTCAGAGAGGGTCAACCGGACGCGCATCGCGGTGATGACGGATTAACGGCGCGCGCGATCCGGAGTATCGTTGCCGGAATTTCGCAACATGGGGTACGACCATGGCACTCGGCACCGACGTTCATCTCATTCCCGTCAGGCTCGACGCGCTGCGTCCGACCCAGATGACGGTGGGCTACCGCGAAGTCAAGGCGAAGCGCAAGCACTGGAAGGCGCTGAACAAGCGCGCCCGCAAGGCCGCGATCGAATCGCACTGGTTCCCGGCCGTCCTCGGCCCGGACGGGCTGCACTACATCACCGATCACCATCATCTCGGCCTCGCGCTGATCGAGGAGGGCGAGTCGCGCGTGAACGCGATGCTGCTGAAGGATCTGTCGTGGCTCGACGACACGATCTTCTGGCGGATGATGGAACACAACCAGTGGGTGCATCCGTTCGGCCCGGACGGCTCGCGGCGCGACTATGCGCATTTGCCGAAGGCGCTGACGGGGCTCGAGGACGATCCGTACCGCAGCCTCGCCGGCGAGCTGCGCACGGCGGGCGGGTACGCGAAGGACGCGACGCCGTTCAGCGAATTCCTGTGGGCCGACTATCTGCGCCAGCACGTGTCGCTCGACCAGATCCGCAAGAATTTCGCGAAGGCGCTCGATGTCGCGCTGCATCGTGCGCACGACCAGGATGCGCGCTATCTGCCCGGCTGGTCGGGCGTGATCGCCGTCAAACCCTGACCGGCCCACGGCGCCGACCGCCTCATGACGACCGCCCCGATCCGCCCCGACGCCGGCCCGCAACATCCGGACCATTTCGCGGCGCTCGACACGCCGCCGGCACCGCGTACGCAACGGATCGGCCTCGATGCGCTGGCCGGCCTGTCGATTGCCGGCCTGCTGATTCCCGAGGCGGTCGCGTATGCGGGGCTCGCGAACCTGCCGCCGCAGGCCGGCCTGATCGCGCTGCTGTCGGGACTCGTCGTCTATGCGCTGACGGGCAGCAGCCGCTTCGCGATCGTGTCGTCGACGTCGTCGTCGGCCGCGGTGCTCGCCGCGACCGTGCTCGCCGAGTCGGGGATGGCGCTCGCCGCGCAGCTCGCGCTGGCGGCGGCGCTCGTCGCGATGACGGGCGTGCTGTTCATCCTGGCCGGCGTCGCGCGGCTCGGCGGCATGTCGGATTTCGTCGCGCGGCCCGTGCTGCGCGGCTTCACGTTCGGCCTCGCGCTGACGATCGTCATCAAGCAGCTACCGAAGATTCTCGCGATTGCCGTGCAGCACAGCGATGCGCCCCACGTCGCGCTCGATTTGATCACCGGCGCGCCGCACGCGAATCTCGCGAGCGTCGTGCTCGGCGCGACCGCGCTCGCGCTGCTGTTCGTGCTCGGCCGCGGCGCGCGCGTGCCCGCGACGCTCGTCGTGATCGTGCTGTCGATCGCGGCGGGTTACGCGATCGACTGGCAGCGGTACGGAATCGCGATCGTCGGCCATATCGACTTCCGGCACCTCGAATTCGGGTTGCCGCATCTCGGCCGCAACGCATGGATGCAGACGGTCGAGCTCGCGTTCGCGCTGATGCTGATCCTGTATGCGGAGTCGTACGGATCGATCCGCAACTTCGCGCTGAAGCATGGCGATACCGTGTCGCCGAACCGCGACCTCGTTGCGCTCGGCTGCGCGAACCTCGTGTCGGGCCTGCTGCACGGGATGCCGGTCGGCGCCGGCTATTCGGCAACGTCGGCGAACGAGGCGGCCGGCGCGCAGTCGCGCTTCGCGGGAATGTGGGCGGCCGGCGTGGTCGCGCTGATCGTCTGGCTGCTGCTGCCGCAGCTCGCGCGCACGCCCGAGCCCGTGCTCGCGGCCATCGTGATCTTCGCGGTCAGCCATTCGCTGCATCCGTCCGTGTTCCGGCCGTACTGGGCCTGGCATCGCGACCGGCTCGTCGTGATCGCGGCACTGCTCGCCGTGCTCGTGCTCGGCGTGCTGCACGGGCTGCTCGCGGCCATTGGCGTGAGCCTGCTGCTGACGCTGCGCAAGCTGTCCGAGCCGAACGTCAGCGTGCTCGGCCGGCTGCGCGACAGCCACGATTTCGTCGACGTCGCGAGCCATGCCGATGCGAAGCCGGTGCCGGGCGTGCTGATCGTGCGGCCCGAGGCGCAGCTGTTCTTCGCGAATGCGGACCGGATGCTCAATCGCGTGCGGGCGCTGATGAAGACCGCACCGGACACGCATACCGTGATGTTGAGCCTCGAGGAAACGCCGGATGTCGACGGCACGACGATCGAATCGTTGCGTACGTTCGCGGCCGAATGCGCGGCGCGCGGGCTGCGGCTCGCGCTCGTCCGGCTCAAGGTGCACGCGCTGCATGCACTGCGCCGCGCGGCGGACGATACGCTGCACGACGATGCGATGTCGGAACTGAGCGTCGACGAGAGCCTGCAACTGCTGCAGGCCGGCCGTCCGCCGGACGGCAGCGACGGCACGGCCGCCGCGTGAGGGCTGCATGACGGCACGGCGCGTCGGCGCCGTCTAGTGCGACAGCGTGGCGCCGGCGCTGCGACCGATCATGTCGGCCACTTCCGCGGCCGTCGGCGCATAGGCGCCCGCATGCGCGCAGGCGACGGCCGCGCACGCGGCCGCGTAACGCAGATGCTCGGCGGCCGACGCATCGGGCCGAGCAAGCTGGCTCGCGAGCCAGCCGCCGATGCTCGCATCGCCGCAGCCGACCGTGTCGGCGACCGCGGTCGGGAACGCGGGCTGGAACAGCTCGGTATCGCGATGCAGCAGTTGCATGCCGGTTGCGCCGCGCGTGACGAGCATCGTCGCGGCGGGCGCCCACGCGCGCAGTTGCGCGAGCGCGGCCGCTTCGTCGAGCTCGGGAAACAGCCCGCCCAGATCCTCGTCGGAGACCTTGATCCAGTCGGCCAGCGCGGTCAGGCGGCGCAGCGTGTCGCGATACGACGGCGCGGCCATCGGTGCGCGGAAGTTAGGGTCGAACGAGATCCGCTTGCCGGCCGCCCGCGCGGCTTGCGCGAGTTCGATCAGGCGCGCTGCGAGCGGCTCGCGCACGACGCCGAGCGAGCCGACGTGCACGATCTCGGCCGCGTCGAA
This sequence comes from Burkholderia sp. 28_3, assembly GCF_003253915.1. NCBI lineage: Bacteria > Pseudomonadati > Pseudomonadota > Betaproteobacteria > Burkholderiales > Burkholderiaceae > Burkholderia > Burkholderia sp. 28_3. The sequence continues at coordinate 34,921 of NZ_QKZF01000023.1, read as the reverse complement.
CGCGCCGGCCGGCAAGTCGGCCGGATCGAACGCGAGATCGGCGCTGTTTTCGCCGATGAAGAAATAGTGGGGCGGCTGCTTCGATACGACCATCGCGAGGAGCGGCGCGCGGTCGACCTGCCGGATGAAGCGCATGTCGAGCCCCGCATCGGCGCTCTTGCGCATCAGCTCGTCGCCGAAAGTGTCGCGGCTGACCGTGCCGGCGAAGGCCGTCGGCACGCCGAGTCGCGCCCCGACGCGCGCGACGTTCCAGCACGAGCCGCCGGCGACGCTGTGCCAGTGCTGTGCGTCGTCGCGGATGAAATCGGTCAGCGCTTCGCCGAAAACGATCAGGCGGGGAAACGTCGTCGTCATGTGGAAACCTTGTGCCGCGGCGTCGCGCGCGGCCGTACAGCGGTTGATCTGAACAGGCGGCAGTACCGGCCGTCGCGCGCGGCGACGCGGCCCGGCGCCGCCCGGCTCGCAGACGGGCGGCGCGCTCGGCGCGATCAGCGCGGGGAGCTCCAGCCCTTGTAGGTCTTCACGTTGTCGCGCGTGACGAGCGTCGGCTCGATCAGGATCATCGGATTGGCCGGCTTCTGGCCGTTCATGATCCCGTAGCCGACGTTGACCGCCTGCTGCGCCATCGCCCACGGATCCTGGCTCGACGACGCCTGCACGAGCGTGTTCGACTTGAGCGCGACCTCGATGTCGGGCGCGCCGTCGACCGACGTGATCACGATGTTCGGGCGGTTCAGCTGTTTCGCCGCGAGATCGCTGCCGATCGCCTGCGGGTCGTTGATCGTGAACACGCCGTCGAGCTTCGGAAAGCGCGTCAGGTAGCCCTGCATCGCGTTCATCCCGCCTTCGCGCGAGCCCTTGCCGTCCTGGTCGCTCGACAGCAGCTTGATGCCGGCGTTTTTCGCGAGCACGGCCTTGCAGCCGTTCACGCGATCGATCACGGCCGACACCTGCGGGCCGTTCTCGATGATCACGTTGCCCTTGCCGTTCAGCTTCTTCGCGAGGTAGTCGCACGCGAGCTCGCCGGCCTTCACGTTGTTGGTCTGCACGGTCGCGTTCGCGCCGGCCGCCGCGACGTCCACCGCGACGACCGTGATGCCGGCCGCCTGCGCCTTCTTCACCGCCGGCTCGATCGCCTTCGGGTCGGTCGCGTTGAGCAGGATCATGTCGACGTGCGCGGAGATGAAGTTGTCGATCTGCGTGAACTGCTTGTTCAGGTCGTAGTCGGCCGAGACGGCCGTGACCTTCGCATTCGGGTTGAGCTGCTTCGCGCGCGCTTCGGCGCCTTTCACGATCGTGACGAAGTACGGGTTGCCGAGCGACCCGACCGTGACGCCGATCGATTTCAGCGGCTTGTCGGCTGCGTGGGCGGCGGCGGCGCCGAACGCGAGTGCGCAGGCGACGGCGGTCAGGGCGGCGGTGTGCTTGAACATGTCGTTGTGTCTCCGTGAGGTCTGTTGGCGAACGCGCGCAGGAGGACCTGCCTGCGCGCCGATGGTTGAATGGTCAGGAATGCGCGGTGAGGGAACGGTGTCAGGTACGGGCCGAGTCGCGCTGGCGATAGCGGTCGAGGGCGACCGCGCCGATGATCACGAGCCCCTTGATGATGTACTGCCAGATGTCGGACACGCCGAGCAGCACGAGGCCGTTGGTCAGCACCGCGATGATCAGCGCGCCGATCAGCGTGCCGACGATCGACCCGACGCCGCCGACGAAGCTCGTGCCGCCGAGGATCACCGCGGCGATCGCGTCGAGCTCGTACGACTGGCCGAGCTGCAGGCCGTTGGCCGCATACAGGCGCGCGGCCGACATCACCGCGCCGAGGCCGGCGAGCAGGCCCGACGCCGCATACACGAACATCTGGATCGCCCGTACGTTGATGCCCGACAGCCGTGCGGCTTCCGGGTTGCCGCCGACCGAATAGATCCGCATCCCGAGCACCGTGCGGCGCAGGATGAACCACGAGATCGCGATCACCGCGCACGCGATCACGACGAGCCACGGCACGCCGAGGATCGAGCCGTTGCCGATGAACGCGAACGGCAGTTGCGGGTTGAACACGGTCGTGTCGTTGCCGATCAGGCGCGCGACGCCGCGCACGGCGGTCATCGCGCCGAGCGTGACGATGAACGGCGGCAGGCGCAGGAACGAGATCAGTCCGCCGTTGATCGCGCCGAACACGAGGCCGACCGCGAGCGCGAACGGCACGCCGAGCCAGCCCCAGCCGGGAAGGGTCGACGCGATGAGCGCCGCGACGGCCGCGGCGGCGAGCACCGAGCCGACCGACAGGTCGATGCCGCCCGTCAGGATCACGAACGTCATGCCGGCGGCGAGCACGATGTTGATCGACGCCTGCTGCGTGACGATCGACAGGTTCTGCAACGTGAAGAAGCCATCGGTCAGGAAGCCGAAGCCGACGCACAGGACCAGCAGCACCGGCAGCATGCCGGCCGTGCGGATCAGCGATTGCATGCGGGCGCGGTGATCGGCGCCGCGCATCAGGGGCGTGCGGTTGGCGACCGGATGGGCGGTCGCGGAAGCGAGGTTCCGCTGCTTGGTCGGGTTGATCATTTCGGTAACCTGAAAGTGAGAGTGAAATGAAAAGGGCGGGGCTCAGTGCGCGTCGGCCAGTTCGGCCTGCGAGCCGGTGGCGAGCGCGATGATCGCTTCCTGCGTGATCGGCGTATGCGTGTGTCCGCCGAGTTCACCCGCGATCTCGCCCTCGCGCATCACGAGCACGCGATCGGCGACGCCGATGATTTCCGGCAGTTCGCTCGAGATCACGATTACGCCCACGCCGGCACGGGCCAATTCGTTGATGATCCGGTAGATCTCGGATTTCGCGCCGATGTCGACGCCGCGTGTCGGTTCATCGAGGATCAGCACGCGCGGCTTCGTCTCGAGCAGGCGCGACAGCAGCACTTTCTGCTGGTTGCCGCCCGACAGCGCGCCGACGTTGACGTTGGCGTGCGGCACGCGGATCGACAGCGACGCGATCGCGTCGCGCGCCCGTTCGGCGCCGCGCGCGAGGTCGAGCGCGCCGAGCCGCGCATCGCGGTTGCACACCGAGATGTTGATGTTGTCGCGCACGCTCATGTCGAGAAACAGGCCCTGGCGCTTGCGGTCCTCGGTCAGGTAGACGAGGCCCGCGTCGATCGCGTCGCGCGGCGAGTGCGCGCCGAACGTGCGCTCGCCCAGCTTCACGTCGCCACGCACGCGCGGCTCGGCCCCGAAGATCAGCCGCGCGAGTTCGGTGCGGCCCGCGCCGACGAGGCCGGCGATGCCGAGCACTTCGCCGGCATGCAGATCGAAGCTGCAGCCGCGTACGCGCGCGCCGTCGGCGACGTCGCGGACCGACAGCAGCAGGTGGCCGGGGTCGTACGGCGCGTGTTCCTTCTTGTAGAAACCGGAGATGTCGCGCCCGACCATCATCGCGACGAGCCGCTCGGCCGACAGCGACGCGCGTTCGAGCGTGCCGACGTACGTGCCGTCGCGCAGCACCGATACGCGGTCGGACAACTCGTAGATCTCCGCCATCCGGTGGCTGATGTAGATGATCGCGAGACCTTCCTCGCGCAACTGGCGGATCAGGCGGAACAGGTGCTCGGTTTCGCGCGACGACAGCGGCGTGGTCGGCTCGTCCATCACGAGGATGCGGGCGCGGGTGTGTACGGCGCGCGCGATTTCGACGAGCTGCTGTTCGGCGATCGACAGCGTGTCGACGAGCGTGTCGGGCCCGAACGGCGCGCCCAGGCGCGCGAGCACGTCCTGGCAGCCGCGCGCCATCGCCGCGCGGTCGATCGTGCCCCAGCGCCGGTTGCCGCGGCGCAGTTCGCGGCCGACGTAGATGTTTTCCGCGACGGTCAGGTTCGGCGACAGGCACAGCTCCTGGTAGATCACCGCGACGCCGGCATCGCGCGCGGCGAGCGGGCCGTCGATGTCGATGCGTTGACCGTCGATCAGGATCTCGCCGCCGGCGTCGGCGCGGTACGCGCCCGACAGAATCTTCATCAGCGTCGATTTGCCCGCGCCGTTCTCGCCCATCAGCGAATGGATCTCGCCCGGATAGACGGTCAGGCTGACGTTGTCGAGCGCGCGGACGGCCGGGAACGTCTTGCTGATCCCGCGCATCTCGAGCAACGGACGGGGCGACTCAGATCGCGACATGGTTGACCTCCTGCGAGTCGGTGCGGGCGCCCTTGAGGATGCCGGCCCGCGGGGAGAAGTTGAAAAACATCGGCAGCGTGGCGGCGCCGATCGCGCCGGCGTCGGCGCCGAACGTGCCGCGTACGAGCACGGGCGTGCCGCGCGCTTCGGGTGCAGTCGCCACGAGCGCCGCGCGCAGGCGGCTCGTGACCGCGTCGAGCAGGCCCGCGTCGGTGTCGGCGTCGAGCACGACCACCGGCGCGTCGATCACGCACAGCACCGCGCGCAACGCCGGTGCGAGCGCGTCGACGCAGTCGTCGATCCATTCGTCGACGGCCGGCAGGCCGCGCGCGATGCAGGCTTCGAGATCGGCGCGGTTCTCGACCGTCTCGCCGTGATGGCGCAGGTGGCGCACGAGCGCATGCAGCGAGGCGCGCGCGAGCAGGATGTCCCACGGGCCGCGCGGCGGCGGCGCGGAGGCCAGCCGGCTCGGCGGCACCGGAATCACCGCGATGTCGCCCGCATTTCCGGTCACGCCGCGCAGGCAGTCGCCGTCGATCGCGATGCCGCCGCCGATCGCCGGCCCGATGAACAGGTAGACGAAGTCGTCGCACTGCCGGCCGTATCCGTAGAACAGTTCGGCGATCGCGGCCGCGTTGCCGTCGTTTTCGCCGAACACGGGCAGCGACAGCGTGCGGCCGAGGTCGGCCGCGAAGTCGACGTCTTCCCACGCGCGGAACGTGTCGGGTGCGAGGCCGAGCTCGCGCATCCACGCGCCGAGGTTGTATGGCTGCGCGACGCCGATGCCGGTCAGGCGTGCGCGTTCATGGTCGGGGAGCAGGGTCTGCATTGCGTCGATGTCGTGACGGACGATCTCGAGCACGTCGGCGGGCGGCGGCAGCAGCGTGTCGTGAGAGCGGCGGCCGAGCACGTCGCCCGCGAAATTGACGAGCGCCGTCTCGATGCGCATCCGGTCGAGATGGACGCCGATGCCGAATGCACCGCGCGGATCGAGGCGGATCAGCGAAGCGGGTTGGCCGCGCTGGCCTTCGGTGCGACCCGCGAATTCGATCAGCTTCGCGTCGGCGAGCGCCCCGATGATGCTGCCGACCGCCGTGCCCGTCATGTTCGCGAGACGCGCGAGGTCGGCCTTCGACGCGCTGCCGGCGCGGCGCAGCGTCTTCAGCAGCAGGCGCTCGTTGTAACGGCGCACGTTGGCCGAATTGCTTCCCTGGCCGAAGTGCGGGCTTCTCATGGCGTCTCCTTCCATGTCGCACCGCTCGGCGGCGCATTAAATAAATCACGTTGATTTATTTAACCGCGTGAGGGACGGCCTGTCAGCCTAGGGAAATCCCGGTTTTTCTACGACGGAGGGTTCGCGTGGGGCGGAGTGACGTGAAGGGGCCGAATGCAGTCGTGTGCCGATCGACGGTACGTGAGGCGGGGAGAGGGAAGATACGCGATACGGAGATTCCGTAAGCGCGCCCGGTGCTGGGCGCCGGAAATGAAAAAAGGTCGGCAAAAGCCGACCTTTTTTATAAATCGAGTGGTGCCCAGGAGAGGACTCGAACCTCCACGATGTTGCCACCGCTAGGACCTGAACCTAGTGCGTCTACCAATTCCGCCACCTGGGCACGTTTCGCTTGCTGCAGTGCGAAGACCGCTATTCTAGCGTGCCGGGAGAATCTGTCAATAGAATTTGAGGGGCGGACGAAAATATTAATCTGGCGGCGTGATTGTCCCGCGCGGGAGGGCGTGCGAGCCGCGACGACCTCCGAGTGTGATGTTGGGAGGCGATACGTCGACGCGAGCGCAGATATTTATTTGAGCGCCGGAAATGAAAAAAGGCCGGCAAAAGCCGACCTTTTTTACAAATCGAGTGGTGCCCAGGAGAGGACTCGAACCTCCACGATGTTGCCACCGCTAGGACCTGAACCTAGTGCGTCTACCAATTCCGCCACCTGGGCACGTTTCGCTTACTGCAGTGCGAAGACCGCTATTGTAGCGTGCTGACGAAGTCTGTCAACACAATTTCATCCGGCACGCTAAAAATACTGCGCGCCTTGGCAGCCGACCGTCACCCGCCGATCGGCTCCGCGCGCTTCGTCGCAAAATTCCAGCGCTGCGCCTGGCCCGTATCGACGCGAGCGGGTAGCAGTCCGGCCGCCAGGAACGTGTCCGCGATCTTCTGTTGTTCGCCGAAGTTTTGCGGGGCCACCGCGCGGACGACGTAGCTGCGTCGCGCATTCGCACGTGCGATCGTCGCGGCATCGAGTCCCCAGATCGGTGCGAGCGTGGTCGCGGCCTCCTGCGGATGGTCGCGCAGCCACGTACCGGCCAGCGACAACTGGTCGAACAGGATCTGGACGACATCGGGGCGCGCCGCGGCAAAGCTGCTCGATGCGAGGTAATAGCGCTGGTACGACGCGAGTCCGTTGCCGTCGGCCAGAATCCGCACGTCGGGATTCCGGTCGACTGACGCGACATAGGGATCCCACGTGATCCATGCGTCCACGCTGCCGCGCTCGAATGCGGCGCGGCCGTCAGCGGGCGTCAGGTAATGGATCTCCACGTCGGCAGGCGCGAGCTTCGCGCGGGCGAGCGCGGCAAGCAGCAAGTAGTGGCTGCCGGCTGCCTTCGTGACCGCGATGCGTCGGCCCTTGAGATCGGCAAGCGTGCGCAGCGGGCTGTCCTGCTTGACGACGATTGCCTGCGCCTTCGGCGAGGGCGCCTCCTGCGCGATGTACACGAAACGCGCATGCGCGGCCTGCGCGAAGACCGGGACCGTATCGGCCACGTCGGCGCTGAAGTCGACGGCGCCGACGTTGAGCGCTTCGGTCAGCGGCAATCCGCTCGCGAATTCGTGCCATGACACGCGCAGGCCGAGCGGCGTCAGCGCCTGCTCGAGCGTGCCGCGCGTCTTGAGTAGCGTGATCAGCGTCGACGACTTCTGGTAACCGATGCGCAGGGTGGCCGGCGCGTTCTCGGCGTGCGCGCGGACGCCGGCGGCAGTGAGGCCCGCGGCCAGCATCGCGCGCGCGAATGCGCGGCGGTTCATCGACGTCATGAAGGGGGCTCCTCGTTGGATGCGTTGAAAGCGAGGCGGCTAACGTAACAACGGGGACGACGATTGATAACCGATAAATTCTGCTATCGATCGGAGCGGCCGACATAAGGGCAGGGGACGGATGCTCGCGACGCAAGCGCCGAAATGAAAAAAGGCCGGCAAAAGCCGACCTTTTTTATAAATCAAGTGGTGCCCAGGAGAGGACTCGAACCTCCACGATGTTGCCACCGCTAGGACCTGAACCTAGTGCGTCTACCAATTCCGCCACCTGGGCACGTTTTGCAGTAGCTGCTTGCTGCAAAGAAGCGAAATTATAGCGCCCCAATTATTCCTGTCAACACTTTTTTGCGATGCATCGCAAACCGGCCGTCGACGCCCGCGCCGGCGGCATTCCGGTCATTTGGCGACACAGGCGGGTGATAGAATGACCCGCCGCCGTCAATATAGAACTGTCTGACGGACACCTCTATGTTGATGCCGTGCACCATCAGTCAACGCAACGAGAACAATCATCGACAAACCCTTGAGCAAATATCCGTACCCCATTCCGAGCCGTGAAGAGATTCTCGGCGTGTTGCGTACGAGCGACGCGCCGCTGGCCGCCAACGACATCGCCGAAGCACTGTCGATCAAGCGTCAGGAGCGCGAGGGGTTCTTCCGGCGTGTCGCCGCGATGGAGCGCGACGGCCAGATCCGCCTCGACAAGCGTGGCCACTACCAGTTGACCCATCCGTCGAATTTCGTCGCCGGGCGCGTGCAGGGGCATCGCGACGGCTACGGGTTCGTGATCCGCGACGACGGCCAGGACGACCTGTTCTTGCCGAACGGCGAAATGCAGAAAGTGATGCACAACGACCGCGTGCTCGCGCGGATCGTCGGCTACGATCGCCGCGGCCGGCCGGAAGGGCATGTCGTCGAAGTCACGGACCGCGCGAACAAGCGCGTGATCGGCCGTCTGCTGAACGAGAACGGCGCGCTGATCGTCGCGCCGGAAGACAAGCGCATCGGCCACGACATCCTGATCACGCAGAACGTGAAGAAGGCGAAGGTCGGGCAGGTCGTCGTCGTCGAGCTGACCGATTTCCCGAGCCGCCATTCGCAGCCGCTCGGCCGTGTCGTCGAAGTGCTCGGCGATATCGACGATCCGGGCATGGAAATCGAAATCGCGGTGCGCAAGTACGGCGTGCCGCACGAATTCAGCCAGCCGGCGCTCGACGAAGCCGCCGCGCTGCCCGACAAGGTGCGGCCGGCCGACCTGCGTTTCCGCGTCGACCTGCGCGACGTGCCGCTCGTGACGATCGACGGCGAGGACGCGCGCGACTTCGACGACGCCGTCTACTGCGAGCCGGTCAAGGTCGGCCGCGGCGACGGCTTCCGGCTGATCGTCGCGATCGCCGACGTGTCGCACTACGTCCAGCCGGGTACCGGGCTCGACGCCGACGCGCTCGAGCGCAGCACATCGGTCTACTTCCCGCGCCGCGTGATCCCGATGCTGCCGGAGAAGCTGTCGAACGGTCTCTGCTCGCTGAATCCGCAGGTCGATCGCTGCGTGCTCGCATGCGACATGGTGATCACCGCGCGCGGCGAGATCAAGGCCTACCAGTTCTACCCGGCCGTGATCCATTCGGCGGCGCGCCTCACGTACACCGAAGTCGCGGCCGTGCTGTCGAACACGAAGGGGCCGGAGGCCGCGCGCCGCGCGGACCTGCTGCCGCACCTGCAGGACCTGTACGGCGTCTACAAGTCGCTGTTCGCCGCCCGTCAGAAGCGCGGCGCGATCGACTTCGACACGACCGAGACCTACATCGTCTGCAATTCGCAGGGCAAGATCGAGCAAATCGTGCCGCGCCAGCGTAACGACGCGCACAAGCTGATCGAGGAATGCATGCTGGCCGCGAACGTCTGCGCGGCCGATTTCCTGAAGCGCAACAAGCATCCGGGCCTGTACCGCGTGCACGCGGGGCCGACGCCGGAGAAGCTCGAGAACCTGCGGGCGTTCCTGCGCGGCATGGGCCTGTCGCTCGGCGGCGGCGACAAGCCGCACGCGAGCGACTACGCGGCGCTGATGGCGCAGATCCGCGACCGCCCGGACGCGCAGATGCTGCAGCCGATGCTGCTGCGCTCAATGCAGCAGGCCGTCTACAGCCCGGACAACATCGGCCACTTCGGCCTGGCGTACGAGGCATACGCGCACTTCACGAGCCCGATCCGTCGCTATCCGGACCTGCTCACGCACCGCGCGATCTACGCGATCCTGTCGGGCAAGAAGTACACGCCGAAGGCGCCGGAAGGCTTCGAGTTGAACACCGCGTTGTCGCCGCGCGCCCGCGCGATGCAGCAGGCCGACGACGAAGCGCGCGGCCGCTCGCGCTCGAACACCGCGATCTGGGAAGAGCTCGGCCTGCACTGCTCGGCGAACGAGCGCCGTGCGGACGAAGCGTCGCGCGACGTCGAGGCGTGGCTCAAGTGCTACTTCATGCGCGACAAGCTCGGCGAGGAGTACGGCGGGATGGTGAACGGCGTGACGTCGTTCGGCATCTTCGTGCAGCTCGACACGCTGTTCATCGAAGGCCTCGTGCACGTGACGGAACTCGGCTCGGACTATTTCCAGTACGACGAGATCAAGAACGAGCTGCGCGGCGAACGCACGGGCATCCGCTATCGTCTGTCGGATCGCGTGCGCGTGCAGGTGAGCCGCGTCGATCTCGATGCGCGCAAGATCGATTTCCGCCTCGTGCGCGATACGCCGGTGAAGGCGCCGCGTCCGTCGCCCGCGCCGGCTGCCGGCGTCGATCGCAACGGCAACGGCAATGGCCCGCGCGTGCGCGCGCTGCCGCCGGTCGAGGAAACCGTGCCGCGTCGCAAGAAGGCCGCGAGCGCGCCGAGCGTCGCGGTGCAGGAGGCGCGCGCCGCGCGTGGCGCCGCGAAGAAGAAGGGCGGTGGTGGCGCGCCGGCGAAGCCGACCGCGAAGAAGACCCGCGCCCGCAAGAAGTATTGAGCGTTCGGGGCGGCGTACGCGCACGCCCTGCAGTATCGAGAGACGCCGCGTCACCGGTCATCGGCCGGCCACGCGGCGCTTTCCTTTTCCATGGATCGCGGCTGCGCACGTCGCGCGACCGCACGTTTGATCGAAGGTTGTTCCAGTCATGTCACGTCTGAAGGTTCTTTACGGTTTTCATGCGGTGACCGCACGTTTGCGGCACGATGCATCGACGGTTGCGGAGGTGCTGTACGACCAGACGCGCCGCGACCGCCGCATGCAGGAGTTCCTGCACGCCGCGAAGGAAGCAGGCGTGCGGCTGATCGCAGCCGACGAAACGCGCCTGTGGGGCCTCGCGCACACCGAGCGTCACCAGGGCGTCGTCGCGCGCGTCGAGGACATGCCGCTTGCGCAGAACCTGTCCGAGCTGCTCGACGGCATCAACGGGCCCGCGCTGCTGCTCGTGCTCGACGGCGTCACCGATCCGCACAACCTCGGCGCATGCCTGCGGGTGGCCGATTCGGCCGGCGCGCACGCGGTGATCGCGCCGCGCGACCGGGCGGTCGGGCTGAACGCGACCGCCGCCAAGGTCGCGAGCGGTGCGGCCGATACGGTGCCGTACATCACGGTGACGAACCTCGCCCGCGCACTGCGCGAGCTGAAGGAAGCCGGCGTGTGGATCATCGGCACGTCGGACGAGGCGCCGGCGACGCTCTACGAAACGAAGCTCGACGGCCCGGTCGCACTCGTGATGGGCGCGGAAGGGGAAGGGATGCGCCGGCTCACGCGCGACACCTGCGACGAAGTGATGAGCATCCCGATGGCCGGCAGCGTCGAAAGCCTGAACGTGTCGGTCGCGAGCGGCGTGTGCCTGTACGAAGCCGTGCGCCAGCGGCGCGTGAAGGGCTGACCCCGGGGCCGACCCGACCCGTCCCGCGCGCGATGCGCGGGCGTCGAATGACCCGAACGACGCGTGCCGCGAAGCAAGGCGGCACGCGGTTCTCCGGAACCCGCGACCGATGACCCTGTTCCGCGTTGGCGTCTCCTGCACCGTGCTCGGCCTGCTGGCGGCCTGCACGTCGCCGTCGCTCGTCGAACGCGGCACCTACTACGCCGATACGAGCCTGCATGCGCGCGGCGCGGATTCGCGGATCCGCTTTCTCGTGATGCATTACACCGAAAGCGACGAGACGAAATCGCTGCGCACGCTGACCGGCGATTCGGTCAGCGTGCATTACGTCGTCCCGCCGCAGCCGCGCACCGAGCGTGGCATGCCCGTCGTCTACCAGCTCGTTCCGGAGGCGCAGCGTGCGTGGCACGCGGGCATCAGCGAGTGGCAGGGCACGACCGAGCTGAACGCGGTGTCGATCGGCATCGAGAACGTGAACCGCGGCCCGCTCGATCCGCAGCATCGCACCTGGCAGCCGTATTCGCCCGAACAGGTCGACGCGCTGACCCGCCTGGCGAAGGACATCGTCGCGCGCTACGGGATTGCGCCGACGCGCGTGGTCGGGCACAGCGACATCGCGCCGCAACGCAAGATCGATCCCGGCCCGCTGTTCCCATGGCATGCGCTCGCGCAAGCCGGCGTGGGCGCATGGCCGGACGACGCGACCGTCGCCGCGCGGCTCGGCGGCCGCGACCCGCATGCGCCGGTCGACGTGCGCGACCTGCAGCTCAAGCTCGCGCGCTACGGCTACGACGTGCCGGCCGACGGCGTGCTCGACGCGCGCACGCGGCGCGTGTTCGCGGCGTTCCAGATGCATTTCCGGCCGTCCGATTACGCGGGCAATCCGGATGCCGAAAGCGACGCGATCGCGCAGGCGCTGCTCGACAAGTACTTCCCCGGCACGCAAGCGGCGGACCACGCGCCGGCGGCCAATACGCGCTGAATACGCGACGCCCCGCACGCCGAAAAACGCGGGGGCGTCCGCCGACTCCGGTAAACTGGCGGTTTTCCGCAATCCCGCAGCATTACCACGCCATGACTCAAGACGAACTCAAACGCCTCGTCGGCCAGGCCGCCGCCGATTACGTGATCCAGAACGTGCCGGAAGGCGCCGTGATCGGCGTCGGCACCGGCTCGACCGCCAACTGCTTCATCGACGCGCTCGCCGCCGTCAAGTCGCGCTATCGCGGCGCCGTGTCGAGCTCGGTCGCCACGACCGAACGCCTGAAATCGCACGGCATCAAGGTGTTTGACCTGAACGAGATCGACGCGCTGCAGGTGTACGTCGACGGCGCCGACGAGATCGACGCCGGCGGCGCGATGATCAAGGGCGGCGGCGGCGCGCTCACGCGCGAGAAGATCGTCGCGTCGGTGGCCGACACGTTCGTCTGCATCGCGGACGGCAGCAAGCGCGTGCCGGTGCTCGGCGCGTTCCCGCTGCCGATCGAGGTTGTGCCGATGGCGCGTACGGCGATCGGCCGGCGCGTGACTGCGCTTGGCGGCGTGCCCGTGCTGCGCGTGACGAAGGACGGCGCACCGTACATTACCGACAACGGCAACGAGATCATCGACGTGAAGGGCCTGCAGATTGCCGATCCGCGCGGTTTCGAAGCGCAGGTGAACGCATGGCCGGGCGTCGTGACGGTCGGCCTGTTCGCCGAGCGCGGCGCGAATCTGTGCTTGCTCGGCACGGAAAACGGCGTTGAAACGATCGTTTATCCGGCTGCTTGAATCTGAATGAGAAGCAGTCCGTAATGGCGCGGTAGCGCCGTCATGGATTGAATGTTTAAATCTTGTGTAAACCGGGGTCCGGCAGGCGCGGCGCGCTTCCCGGGCCTTTTTTTTAGCCGTATAAATCTACCCCGTTCAAAAGAGGGATAACCCTGTCAGGTGTTTACCAGATAGCGAAATATCCTCGAACTCATCAACTTATAGATCATAAGAACAGAGTAGTAACCAGGGCCGGCGGAACTGCGGAGCAGGTGTTCGCAAATCGACGCACGGGGAGGTGTCATGGAGCAGGGCAAAGACCGGTCACTGGTCGCCAAAGTGATGGATGGGCTTGTCTCGGGTATCGTCGAAGACAAGTATGGCGGCATCTTGCCGCCGCAGGACGTGCTGTCGAAAGAGTTCGATGTGAGCCGCACGGTGATGCGGGAAGCGTTGTCGATGTTGCTTGCGCGCGACATGCTCGACGTGCGTCCGAAAGTCGGTACGCGCGTGCGGCCGATGCGCGACTGGCGGATGATCGACGAAGACGTCGTGAGCTGGCGCTTTCGGGCAAAGCCCGATCCGCAGTTCATGCGCGACGTCATCGAATTCCGGATGCTGATCGAACCACGTGCGACCGCGCAGGCGGCGGTGCGTGCGACGGCGGCCGATATCGCCGGCATTCGCGAAGCGTTCGACGCGTTCAAGGTGCTGCAGCCCGGCGACCCCGGCTACGACACGGCGGACGAGTTGCTGCACACGCGGATCGTCCAGGCGAGCGGCAACCAGTTCTTCCAGCAGATGGCGGCGATCGTGCGCGGGGCCGTGCGTCTCGTGAATCCGCGCGTCGTGCAGAAGGAAGGCGCGCACGACATCGCAGTGAAGGCGCATGCGCGCGTCGTCGATGCGATCGAGCGGCGCGACCCGCGCGAAGCCGAAGCGGCCTCGCTCGCGCTGATCGACTTCAGCGCGGACGAGATTTCGCGCGATTTCTCGGTCGACGTGCCGGTGCGTGCCTGACGCGGCGCGTGTCGTTGCTCATCCTGGTGCCGCCGGGCCGTTTATCATGACGGCCGGCCGGCAGCGTGCCGGCTACCGTCATACGACCGACACGGAAGATCAGGATGAACGACAACGACCATCGCCCGGTGCGCTTCGGCATCGTCGGTGCAGGCAGCATTGCGCGCCGCTTCGCGCAAAGCCTCGCGCACGTGCCGGGCGCCATGCTCGCCGGTGCCTGGGCCCGCCGCGCCGACGCAACGGCCGCCTTCTGCGAGACATACGGCGGCACGCCTGCCGCGAGCTTCGACGCGCTCCTCGCGAGCGATCTCGACGCCGTCTACATCGCGACGCTCCATGACAGTCATGCGCAGTACACGCTGGCCGCATTGGCCGCCGGCAAGGCCGTGCTGTGCGAGAAACCCGCGGCGCTGAACGCCGCGCAACTCGACACGGTGCTGCACGCGGCGCGCGATGCCGGGCTGCTCTTCATGGAGGCGATGAAGCCGCCGTTCTTCCCGCTGTACCGTCAGCTACGTGCGCATCTGCGCGACGATCCGATCGGCGAGATCCGGCTCGTGCGGGCGGGCTGCGCATCGTCGTCGGTGCCGGAGGATCATTCCGTCTATCGCCTCGATCGTGCGGGCGGCGCATTGCTCGATATCGGCATCTACGAGGCGTTCCTGGCCGTCGACTGGCTCGGCGCGGCGCGCGACGTGCAGACGCTCGGTCGCGTCGGCGCGACCGGCGTCGACCTGTTCGCGAGCCTGAACAGCGTGCATGCGAACGGCGGGATCGCGCAGCTCTTTTGCGGGCTCGACGTGATGGGGCGCGGCGACGCGCTGCTCGCGGCGGCGGGCGGTCACGTGACGATTCACGAGAAGTGGTGGAACCCCGCGCGTGCAACGATCCGCTACGCGGACGGGCGCACCGTCGAACTCGATGCGCCGGTCGAAGGCGGCGGGCTGAACTACGAAACCGCGCATTTCTGCGACCTGCTGCGCGCGGGCGAAACCGAAAGTCCGATCATGACGCACGATCATTCGCGGCAGATGATCGCGATGACCGATGCGGCGCGCGCCGTGCTCGGCGTGCGCTATTCGGGCGAATAGGCGGGACGGAGGGGCCGGGCCCGCGAGCGCGGCCCGGCGCGACTGCGTGGTTCAGTGCCGCGACGGCAGCGACAGGCGCTTTTCGTACCAGCGCTGCACCCATTCGAGGATCTGGCACAGGATCCAGTACACGGCCGCGGCGGCGAGATAGAGCGGCAGTGGCTGATAGGTCGCCGCGATCACTTCCTGCGCGCTGCGCAGCAGTTCGGTCACGGTGATCACGGACACGAGCGACGTGTCCTTGATCAGGCTGATCAGGCTGTTGGACAGGCTCGGCACCGCGATGCGCAGCGCCTGCGGGCCGATCACGTAGCGCAGCGTCTGCCCCCACGACAGCCCGAGGCTGTACGCGGCGAGCCACTGGCCGCGCGCGATCCCGTTGATCGCGCCGCGCATGCTTTCCGACATGTACGCGGCGACGTTCGCGGACAGCGCGATGACGCCGGCCGGCGTCGGGTCGAGCGAGATGCCGAGGCTCGGCAGCCCGTAATAGATGACGAAGATCTGCACGAGCAGCGGCGTGCCGCGCATCAGGCTCACATACGCGCGAGCCAGCCACGCGAGCGCGTTGACCCAGATGCGTTCGAAGCCGTCGAGCGCCTCGCTTTGCCGGATGCCCATCATCGCGAGCACGACCGCGCCAAGCAGGCCGAACACCATCGACAGCACGGCGAACTTGACGGTCAGTACGGCACCCTGGGCGAGCACCGGCAGCGATTGGACGAGCAGGGACGTTGTCGACATGGAATACGAATCGAATGCGTGCGCGAAAGCGCAATCATAAACCGGACCAATAAAACAAAGGGCGGCATCGTTGCGGATGCCACCCTTTCCGGCCCGCCGTCAGGCGGGAAATGCAGGCGTGCTTACTTGATCGGTTTCGTCACGTCGATGCCGAACCACTTGTCCGAGATCTTCGTGAACGTGCCGTCGGCCTCGAGTTGCGCCATCGCGTCGTCGATCGCCTTCTGGAACTTCGGGTTGCCCTTCTTGAACGGGATGCCGGACGGGTTCGCCGAGCCGACGTTCGCGCCCGGGCGCAGCGGCAGCTGGGAATTCTTCGTCAGGTACGCGAGCATCAGGCGGTCGTTGAGCGCGGCGTCGAGGCGGCCGGCCGCGAGATCGCGCAGGTACTCGGGCGCGCCCGGGTACGTCTTCACGTCGATGCCCGGCACGGATTTCGCCATGTCCATGTAGTTCGTGCCGAGCGCGACGCCGAGCTTCTTGCCCTTCAGGTCTTCCAGCGACTTGAACTGACGCGTGTCGTCCTTGCGCTGGATCAGTTGCGCGGACGAGTACGTGTACGCCGGCGAGAAGTCGAGCGTTTCCTTGCGCTTGTCGGTGATGCCGACCTGGTTGGCGATCACGTCGAACTTGCCGGCCTGCAGGCCGGCGATGATCCCGCTCCATTCGGTCGTCACGAATTCGGCCTTCACGCCGAGCTTCGCCGCGACGGCCTTCGCGATGTCGACGTCGAAGCCGACGAGTTCGCCTTGCGGGCTCTTCGAGTTGAACGGCGGGAACGTGCCTTCGAGGCCGACCCGCAGCGTGCCGCGTTGTTTGACCTGGTCGAGGAGGTCGGCCGCGTGCGCGGTCGCCGCAGCGAACGACGTGCCGATCACGCCGGCCACCAGCAGCTTCTTCAGCAGCGAAAATTTCATCGTGTGTGTCCTTGCCCTGTCGGGGTCAATGGTTTTGGTCATGCGTCGATGATAGCAAAAATGCTATCGATGACTAAATATAGTTTGCTTATGGCTATATTACGCGGTGCGTTCGCGGGCGATCGCCTTCACGCATTCCGACACGAGTGCCGGACCGCGATAGATGAAGCCGGTATAGAGCTGGACGAGCGCCGCGCCGGCCGCCAGCTTCGCGCGGGCGTCCTCGCCGGAGAAAATGCCGCCGACGCCGATGATCGGCACGTCGTTGCCGACTTCCGCGTGCAGCTTGCGGATCACTTCGTTCGACGCGTCGAACACCGGGCGGCCCGACAGGCCGCCGGCTTCGTCCGCATGCGGCAGGCCCTGGACGGCCGCGCGCGACAGCGTCGTATTGGTCGCGATGACCGCTTCGATCTTGTGGCGCAGCAGCGTGTCGCCGATTTCCTTGACCTGTTCGTCGTCGAGATCGGGCGCGATCTTCAGCGCGAGCGGCACGAGCTTGCCGTGCAGATCGGCGAGGCGCTGCTGCTTGTCCTTCAACGCGGCGAGCAGCGCGTCGAGCTCGCCCGCGCCCTGCAGCTGGCGCAGGTTCTTCGTGTTCGGCGACGAGATGTTGATCGTCACGTAGCTCGCGAACGGGTACACGCGCTCGAGGCAGTACAGGTAATCCTCGGCGGCGCGCTCGATCGGCGTGTCGGCGTTCTTGCCGATGTTCAGGCCGAGGATGCCGCGATAGCGGGCGGCCTGGACGTTCTTCACGAACTGGTCGACGCCGTGGTTGTTGAAGCCCATCCGGTTGATCAGCGCCTCGGCCTGCGGCAGCCGGAACATCCGCGGGCGCGGATTGCCGGGCTGCGGGCGCGGCGTGACGGTGCCGACTTCGATGAAGCCGAAGCCGAGCGCCGCGAGGCCGTCGATGGCTGCGCCATCCTTGTCGAGGCCGGCCGCGAGGCCGACCGGATTGCGGAACGTGAGCCCCATCACGGTGCGCGGCGCGTCGGGCACGCGGGCCGACAGCGCGCAGGCGAGGCCCGTGCGGCCGGCCGCGCCGAGCGCGCGCAGCGTAAGGTGGTGAGCGTCTTCCGCATCCATTTTGAACAGGGATGCGCGGGCCAGCGGGTAGAGGGAACTGAACACGGGAATTGGGCGGACGGCCGGAATGAATGACAACCCGCTATTTTACCGGGAGTTGCGCGGCACGGGCGCGCTTCGCTTCGTAGCCGCCGCGGCGTGCGTCAGCCCGAGCCGGAATGCCCACCCGGCAACGGCGCGCGCGCCAGCGCCGCGTCGACGGGCGGCAGGTCGACGCGCTCCGGATCGAGCGTCTTCCAGCGGCCGTCGATCAGCCCTTCGAGCGGATGGAAGTTCGCCTTGTAGGCCATCTTCGGGCTCTCGCGGATCCAGTAGCCGAGGTACACGTAGGGCAGCCCGAGGCTCTTCGCCTGTTCGATCTGCCACAGGATGTTGTAGGTGCCGTAGCTCGTGTGCCGGTCGTCGGGCTCGAAGAACGTATAGACCGACGACAGCCCGTCGCCGAGGATGTCGATCATGCTGACCATCCGCAGCTTGCCGGGTTCGCCGCCCGGTGCGTCGAGGTCGCGGAATTCGACGAGGCGCGAGTTGATCCGGCTTTGCAGCAGGAACTGTTCGTACTGGTCGCGGCTGTCGCGGTCCATGCCGCCGCCCGCGTGGCGCGCGGACTGGTAGCGCATGTAGAGCGCGTAGTGCTCTTCGTCGTAGTGCAGCGGCGAGACCGTCGCGACGAGTGCGCGGTGCCGCTTCCACATCCTGCGCTGCGTGCGCGTCGGCGCGAACTCGCCGACCGGCACGCGCACCGGTACGCATGCGCGGCAGCCGTCGCAGTACGGGCGGTACGTGAAGACGCCCGAACGGCGGAAGCCGGCCTTCACGAGCTCGGTGTAGATGTCGGAATTGATCAGGTGGCTCGGCGTCGCGACTTGCGAGCGCGCGATGCGGCCGTCCAGATAGCTGCACGGATAGGGCGCCGTTGCATAGAATTGCAGCGCCGAAAGCGGTGAAAGCGGCAGCTCAGTCGGGTGAGTCATGGGCAGCTCTCGATGCAGGGAAGGAGTGCCGCGCTAGCGCTCGGTCCCGGAGGGCGCCGCCGTTTCGGCGGGGCTCGTCAGCGCGGCGAGCACGCGCTTGTCGAACTGCCACGGAATCGGCGGTTCGGCTACCGCGCTGCGCACGTGAGCGACAAAGGCCTTGCGTGCGATCTCGCGGCCGCCGAGCGACGCTAGATGCGACGTATTCTGCTGGCAGTCTATCATCTCCAGCCCCTGCTCGCGAAGGTGCGCGACGAGCGTGGCCAGCGCGATTTTCGACGCATCGGTCACGTCCGCATACATCGATTCGCCGAAGAACATCCGGCCGAACGACACGCCGTACAGGCCGCCGACGCGGCGCCCGTCGTGCCACGTCTCGATGCTGTGCGCGTTGCCGGAGCGGTAGAGCGACGTATAGGCGTCGATGATCTCGGCGGTGATCCAGGTGCCGCGCTGCCCGCGGCGCGGCGCTTGCGCGCAGGCGCGCATCACGCCGGGAAAGTCGTGATCGACGCGCACTTCCCAGCCCGGCTCGCGCAGCACGCGCTTCAGCGTCTTGCGCAGCGACGGCGATACCTTGAATTCGGCCGGCACGAGGATCATGCGCGGGTCGGGGCTCCACCACAGCACCGGCTGGCCGTCCGAGTACCACGGGAAGATGCCGCGCAGGTAGGCGTCGATGAGCCGCGACGGCAGCAGGTCGGCGCTCGCGGCGAGCAGCCCGGGCGCGCCGGTCGCGGGACCGAGCGCGCGTTCGATGGACGGAAACGGATCGTCCGGGCCGAGCCAGGGAACCATGGGAGCGGGGCTCAGCCGTTGCGCAGCGAGCGGAAGATATCGCCGGTGTGCACGCCGTAGTCGCCGGCGGCGCGATCGGCGAAGAAGAAGCGTAGCGTCTGGCTGACGGTCGGGAACGCGATCTCGTCCCACGGGATGTCGGCTTCGTCGAACAGTTTCACTTCGAGGCTTTCCTCGCCGGCTTCGAAGGCCGGGTCGGTGAGCCGTGCGAGGTAGAACAGGTGGACCTGGTGCACGTGCGGCACGTTGAGCAGCGTGAACAGGTTCTGCACCTCGACGCGCGCGCCGGCTTCCTCGAGCGTTTCGCGCGCGGCGGCTTCCGCCGTCGTTTCGCCCATTTCCATGAAGCCCGCCGGCAGCGTCCAGAATCCGTAGCGCGGTTCGATCGCGCGGCGGCACAGCAGGATCTGGTCGCCCCAGACCGGCACCGTGCCGACGACGTTGCGCGGATTCTGATAATGGATCGTGCCGCAGTGATCGCAGACGAAGCGCTCGCGGTTGTCGCCCGGAGGAATGCGCGCGAGGACTTCGTGACCGCAGACGGAGCAGAATTTCATGTCGAGTGGAAGGGACGAGGTGATGCGAGTGTATCACCGGGCCGCGGCATTCTCGAACGCCTGCGCGTGGAGCGGCACGTCGTGCGAAATGGCGGGTGCGTGAGCGACGCGGGCGCGGTGCCCGGACGCACGAAAACAAAAAGCCCGGCGCGAGGCCGGGCTTTTTGCGAAATTCTGGACGGTTGGTTGCGGGGGTAGGATTTGAACCTACGACCTTCGGGTTATGAGCCCGACGAGCTGCCAGACTGCTCCACCCCGCGTCCGTCGAAGAAATGAATTATATGGGGTTGCCCGGAGGTGCGCAAGTGTTTTCTGACAATCCCGTGGCGGGCGCTTGTGGGGCCGGTACGTGGGGGCACGTGCGCTAGAATCGAGCGGTTTGTGTCGTCATCCCGGCAGCGGCCCTGCGCGATCGCATCGGCGCCGTTGCGACTCTCATTACTGCATCGACGGATTCATGGACATCGCTCACGATCTGCAATCGATCGGCGCGCAGGAACAGGCGCTCGTGTTTCCCCATTTCGACCCGGCCCGCGCGTGGGCGCTCGGCAACCGGATGCATGCGCTCGCGACGTCGCGCGGCCATGCGATCGCGATCGACATCGCCACGTTCGGCCAGCCGCTGTTCTATGCGGCGCTCGCCGGTGCGACCCCCGACAACGCCGACTGGGTGCGCCGCAAGCGCAACGTCGTCGCGCATTTCCGTCGCAGTTCGTACGCGATCGGCCTGCGCATGCAGCAGGCCGGCGCGACGCTCGCGGACAAGCACGGGCTGCCGGTCGCCGAGTATGCGTCGCACGGCGGTTCGTTTCCGCTGACCGTCGCCGGCGCCGGCGTGATCGGCTCGATCACCGCGTCCGGGCTGCCGCAGCGCGCGGACCACGAGTTCGTCGTCGAGGCGCTGTGCGCGGAGCTCGGTCACGACTACGCGGTACTGGCCCTCGCAAGGAGCTGAGCGATGCAACTGCCCGGTTACGCATGGCTCGCGATCGCGATCGTCGCGGAAGTGATCGGCACGTCCGCGCTGCGCGCGGCGGACGGCTTCACGCGCTTCTGGCCGTCGGTGCTCGTCCTCGCGGGTTACGGCGTCGCGTTCTACTGCCTGTCGCTCACGTTGCGCACGATGCCGGTCGGCATCATCTATGCAGTCTGGTCGGGCGCCGGCATCGTGCTGATCACGCTCGTCGCGATGCTGCTCTATCGCCAGGTGCCGGACGTGCCGGCGGTGATCGGCCTCGGGCTGATCATCGCCGGCGTCGTGGTGCTGAACCTGTTCTCGAAGATGCAGGCGCACTGAGCGTGCGACTGCCGTTTGCCGGACGACTTTCATGACCGATTCCACTTCCGCCGCCGTTTCCGCCGAATCCCCCCAGCCCGACGTGCGCGCGTATGTCGCGAACCGCATCGGCTTTCTCGAACTGAACCGGCCGAAGGCGCTGAACGCGCTGTCGGTCGGCATGATCCGGCTGATGCAGCAGGCGCTCGACGCGTGGCGCGACGACCCCGACGTCGTCGCCGTCGTCGTGCACAGCCCGCATCCGCGCGCGTTCTGCGCGGGCGGCGACGTGCGCTTCTTCCACGACGCGTGGCAGCGCGGCGACCGCGATGCGGTCGATACGTTCTTCATCGAGGAATACACGCTGAACCATGCGATCTTCACGTATCCGAAGCCGTACATCGCGCTGATGCACGGTGTCGTGATGGGCGGCGGCATGGGGATTTCGCAGGCGGCGCGGCATACCGGCGGCCTGCGCGTCGTGACCGACTCGACGAAGATGGCGATGCCCGAAACACGCATCGGCCTGTTCCCGGACGTCGGGATGAGCTGGTTTCTCGCGCGCACGCCCGGCGCGATCGGCCGCTATCTCGCGGTGACCGGCGCGACGCTCGACGCGGCCGGCGCGCTGTACGCACAACTTGCCGACGTCTATCTGCCCGATGCCGCGCTGCCGGCACTGCTCGATACGCTGCGCGGCGCGCGCATCGACAGCGGTGCGCAGGCCGTCGCGTGCGTGGCCGAGGCGGCCGCCGCGCACAAGGTCGTGCCGACGCCCGACACGTCGGCGCTCGCCGATGCGCGCGCCGGAATCGATCGGCATTTCGCGCAGCCGGACATCAACGCGATCCTCGCATCGCTCGACGCCGAGCAGGATTGCGCGGCGGTCGACGGGTGGGTCGAGAAGGCGACCCACGCGATGCGCGAGCAACTGTCGCCGCTGTCGATGGCCGTGTCGCTCGAAGTCGTCGAACGCGCGCGTGGCGCGACGATGGCCGATTGCCTGCGGCGCGATCTCGATCTCACGCGCTCGACGTTTGCGCGCGGCGACGTGATCGAAGGCGTGCGCGCGCTGATCGTCGACAAGGATCACCAGCCGGTGTGGCGTTTCAAGTCGGCCGCCGACGTCGACCGCGCCGACGTGCTCGCGATGTTCGACAGCCCGTGGACGCCCGACACGCATCCGCTGCGCAAGCTGCAGGACTGACGCCGCTCAGCCCGACCGCGCGGCCGATCGACGCGCGACGCAGAAACGAAAAGGCCGCGTGCACATGCACGCGGCCTTTTTGCAGGGATGTCGGCCGGGCCGACCCCGAAGGGTGTGTCGCCCGCGCCGGCGTTACTCGTCGCCCGCGTCGTCCGACATGAACGCGCGCATGAACACGAGCGCGCCGAAGCCCCACACCGCATTCGCCGCGAAGCCGGCCGCGAGTACCGGCATCATGTTGCCCGACGGCCAGATGCCGCGCAGCGGATCGATCGCGAACACGCGGGCGGCCGTCAGCACGATACCGCCGAACACGAGCGCGCCGATCCACGATGCTTCGCGTTCCGGCGACACGCGCAACAACCACGCCATCGGAATCGCGCAGCACGCGCTGATCAGCGCATTCGCGACAAATTCAGGAATGCCGAGCGGCGCGAACGGCTGTGTCGAGAAGCCGGTTGCGGCGATCAGGTCGGCCGTGTGGAGGAGGGCGAGCGTGGCCTCGCGGAAGAACAGTGCGGCCAGGAAGCCGGACAGGAAGGGCAGGATGACTTTCTGCATCGATGAGTGCACCGCAGGCGCGCACGGCCGAAGCCGTATGCGCGGAGTTATTCGGATAGGTGCGCCATTATAGGGCCCGGCCGCGGCGATATTCGCTCCAGCGTCGTGCTAATCACGAAAGCGGAAAACCTAAGCTCAAAAAAATCGTTCCAAAGCCCTGTACCGATCCCTAGACTGATTCCTCAGAAACAGCCGTGCGATCGCGTCCTCGCCCGCTGCACGGCCTGACCGGCGAGCCATCCCGATTCGAATGCACACCATGCATGCGTCGCTCCTCCGCGACGCGAGCAGGGCGACGTTTTTTCAAATTTCGGCAGTGACAGTCAAGCAGGAGCAGCAGATGAATGTGTTCTGGTTTATTCCCACGCATGGCGACAGCCGCTATCTCGGCACGGCCGAAGGCGCGCGCGCCGCGGACTACGATTATTTCAAGCAGGTCGCCGTGGCGGCGGACACGCTCGGCTACGACGGCGTGCTGCTGCCGACCGGCCGTTCCTGCGAGGATGCGTGGGTCGTCGCATCGAGCCTGATTCCGGCGACGCAGCGCCTGAAGTTCCTGGTCGCGGTGCGCCCCGGCATCGCTTCGCCGGGGCTGGCCGCGCGGATGGCCGCGACGTTCGACCGTCTGTCGGGCGGCCGCCTGCTGATCAACGTCGTCACGGGCGGCGATGCAGCCGAGCTCGAAGGCGACGGCCTCTTTGCCGATCACGACACGCGCTACGAGATCACCGACGATTTCCTGAACATCTGGCGCGGGCTGCTCGCCGCATCGCACGACAACGACGGGTTCGACTACATCGGCAAGCACCTGCAGTCGAAGGGCGGCAAGGCGCTTTATCCGCCCGTGCAGCATCCGCATCCGCCGCTGTGGTTCGGCGGTTCGTCGCCGGCCGCCCACGCGATCGCCGCCGATCACATCGATACCTACCTGACCTGGGGCGAGCCGCCCGAGGCCGTCGCGAAGAAGATCGCCGACATTCGCGCTCGTGCCGACGCGCGCGGCCGCAAGATCAAGTTCGGCATCCGCCTGCACGTGATCGTGCGCGAGACCGAGGACGAGGCATGGCGTGACGCCGAGCGGCTGATCAGCCGGCTCGACGACGACACGATCGCGCGTGCGCAGAAGGCGTTCGCGAACATGGATTCGGAAGGCCAGCGCCGGATGGCCGCGCTGCACGGCGGCAAGCGCGGCGGCCGCGAGGCGCTCGAGGTCTATCCGAACCTGTGGGCCGGCGTGGGGCTCGTGCGCGGCGGCGCCGGCACGGCGCTCGTCGGCAATCCCGAGCAGGTCGCGGAACGCATGCGCGAATACGCGGATCTCGGCATCGAAACGTTCATCCTGTCCGGCTATCCGCACCTCGAGGAGTCGTATCGCTTCGCGGAACTCGTGTTCCCGCTGATCAAGGGCAAGGGTGTCGAGAAGGCGGCCGGTCCGCTGTCGGGGCCGTTCGGCGAGATCGTCGGCAACAACTATCTGCCGAAGACGAGCCAGAGCTGAGCGACGGAGGCTTGCGATGACAACGAAACCGTCGACGACCGGCGTCGCCGTGGCCACCCGCGCGTGGCGCGGCGTCGCGCCGTGGCTCGTGCCGCTCGTGTTGCTGGTGGTGTGGGAGGTCGGTGCGCGCACCGGCTGGCTGTCGACCCGCGTGTTGCCCGAGCCGGTGGCGGTCGTGCGCGCGGCCTGGTCGCTCGTGACGTCGGGCGAAATGTGGGCAAACGTGAAAGTGAGCACGTGGCGTGCGCTGTTCGGCTTCGCGATCGGCGGTGGCGTCGGCCTGGCGCTGGGGCTCGCGACCGGGCTGTCGAAGGCTGCCGAGGTCGCGCTCGACTCGACGATCCAGATGATCCGCAACATCCCGGCGCTCGCGATGATCCCGCTCGTGATCCTGTGGTTCGGCATCGACGAGAAGGCGAAGCTGTTCCTCGTCGCGCTCGGCGTGTTCTTCCCCGTCTACATCAATACGTATCACGGGATCCGCTCGGTCGACGCGAACCTGATCGAGATGGCGAAGAGCTACGGCGTGCGCGGCTTCGCGCTGTACCGCGACGTGATCCTGCCGGGCGCGTTGCCGTCGATCCTCGTCGGCGTGCGCTTCGCGCTCGGGCTGATGTGGGTGATGCTGATCGTCGCGGAAACGATCTCCGCGCAGTCGGGCATCGGCTACATGACGATGAACGCGCGTGAATTCCTGCAAACCGACGTGGTGGTGGTCGGCATCCTGCTGTACGCGGTGCTCGGCAAGCTGGCCGACGTGCTGGCGAAATGGCTCGAGCGCGTGACGCTGCGCTGGCACCCCGCCTATCAATCAGGAGCAAAAGCATGAATGCGACGACTTCGGCGGCCGCCTACGGCCCGCTCGCCGGCGCAGACCTCGAGGCCGAACTGGCGCAGGCCCGCGTCGCGGACGGCGACGCGCGCGACGCGGCGATCCTCGAACGTGACGGCAGCGCATCGGTCGTGCCGCTTGCGCGGCGGCGCGCGGGCGGCAGCCCGGCGCCCGACGACGCGGTCACGCTGTCGGGCGTCAGCAAGCGCTTCGGCGCCCGCACGGTGCTCGACGACGTCGAACTCGGCATCGCGCGCGGCAGCTTCGTCGCGATCGTCGGCCGCAGCGGCTGCGGGAAATCGACGCTGTTGCGTCTCGTCGCGGGACTCGAGCAACCGAGCAGCGGCACGCTGGTGACGCGCGGCGAGGGCGGCGGCGCGCTCGATACGCGGATCATGTACCAGGATGCGCGCCTGCTGCCGTGGAAGACCGTGCTGCAGAACGTGATGCTGGGCCTCGGCCGCGGCGCGCGCGACCAGGCCCGCGCGGTGCTCGACGAAGTCGGGCTGCTGGAGCGCGCGAACGACTGGCCCGCGCAACTGTCGGGCGGGCAGCGGCAGCGCGTCGCCCTCGCTCGCGCGCTCGTGCACCGGCCGCAACTGCTGCTGCTCGACGAGCCGCTCGGCGCGCTGGACGCGCTTACCCGCATCGAAATGCATGCGCTGATCGAGCGCCTGTGGCGCGAGCATCGGTTCACCGCGCTGCTCGTCACGCACGACGTGCAGGAGGCCGTTGCGCTCGGCGACCGCATCCTGTTGATCGAGCAGGGGCGGGTGGCGCTCGACCAGTCGGTGCCGCTCGACCGGCCGCGTGCCCGCGCGTCGGCCGCATTCGCGGCGCTGGAGGACCGCGTGCTGAAACGCGTGCTCGCCGGCGGCCCCGGCGCGGCCGATCACGACGCCGAGCATCAAGCAGACAAGGTTCGACCGGTCGGGCAGATCCGCTGGGCCGTTTAATTCCGGGCGGCCCCGGCCGCCCGTTCTGAGACTTTTTTCTTCGGAGCGATCATCCCGATGAGCATCACTGCAATCAACGTACGTAACCAGTTCAAGGGCAAGGTCAAGGAGATCATTCGCGGGTCCGTGGTTTCCGAAGTCGACGTCGAGACGCCGTTCGGCATCGTCACGTCGGTGATCACCACCCGTTCGGTGGACGAACTCGAACTGAAGGTCGGCGCCGAAGTCGTCGCGCTCGTGAAGTCGACGGAAGTCTCGATCGCACGCCTCTGAGCGCATGTGCCGCGCACCCGTGCGGCGTCGGCGGGCAGCGTGCCTGCCGGCGCCGCATTGGCGTTCGCGCCGCGCGTTTGCCTCGGTATTCGACTTCCTGACGAAGTGCTAGGATGGAACGACACCGATGCCGGAGGCCAACGCATGACCCCCATCCTTTCCCCCGAAGCCATCGAGGCGCTGAAATGGATCGACCAGTTCGGCGACAGCCGGCCGGTTCCTGCCGCGTTCCATGACGTCGTCTATGCGTTGCTGAATGACGGGCTGATCTATCAGGCGACGGCTGACCGGGTCGACCTGACGGCCGATGGCCGGTCGTTTTTGTCCGACGAATACGATTGAGCGCGCGGCGCCGGCCGCGCGGGCGGCCTGGCGCGGCGTCGCCACGGAGCGTGCGATGGAACCGAGAGGCAGCGACCTCGGCGATTTCAGCGAGCCGTACCGCGGCTTCGAGATCGAGGTGAAAACCGAGCAGGTCTGGGACGGCGAGCACGCGCACTATCGCGTGCTGCAGGGCGATGCCGTGCGGATCGACTGGCGGCGGGTCAAGGTCGACGGGATGCTGCTCACCGAACGGCGCGTGATCGAGCGCGTGTTCGACGAGGCGCGCCGGGCGGTCGACGCGGAGCTCGGCGGCGGGTAGCGCGCGTGTCGGGCGGGCATCGCCGGTATTGCGGTAAAATATCGGGTTGTTTCCGTGCCGTTTGGCCTGTACCCGAATTCCATGTCCGTTCCGTCCTCGCTTCCTCCCCGCCGTGTATCCGTCGCGCCGATGCTCGACTGGACCGGGTAAAGAAGCGGCAGCCTTGACTAGCAAGGCTGCGCGTGGGGATGCTGAGCGCCGTGTAGCACTCGCGTAGGACCGGTCAACATTGGCCGCAGAGCTGATCGCATTCTTTGACGGCCGCCGCCCGGCGCGCGTCGATGTAGGCGGCGAGGTCTTCTACGTGGACTCCCTTCGCGCCTTTCTGCGATTTTTCCATGCGCACGACCGGCAGCCGGATTTCGCCGGCGCCGACCTTCCGCAGCAGCGTCGCGACCGTGAGCGGGGCGAAATAGTCCCGGCACACGTCGTCGATCGGGATGACGGCTTGGCCGTCGTACTGGGCGAGCAACAGGAAAGCGGTCTTCATTTTCCCCTCGTGGTCATAGCGAGCTCGACACGGCGGCTGATCTCGCGATCGTAGCCGGCGAGCGTGGATTGCAGGTTGGGTGCGAGGCGCGGTCCGGCAGCCGGTGTGTCGAGTGGCGCGCGCGGCACTGCGGCCGGCATCACCTCGTATGCCGTGTCTGTCGTGACACGCCGATCGATGCGGATGCGGCCCGCATAGAACAGCGTGTCGAGGAAGCACTGCACAACAGCAGGCGATGACCGGAGCTCGATTGCGATCTCGCGCGCGGTGTGCGTGCCGGTACGCAGGACTTCGAGCACGGCGGTTCCGTTGATGCGTCGGTTGGTCACTTCTGTTCTCCCTCACTAGCAGGGGCGCGGCGGTTCCATGCTGCAATAACCCACGCTCGGCCCTCGGGCGTATGTGGAGCCTGGAGCATGTGATCGGAATCAAGCGCACATTCATCGTCGTGGAGTGCCTTAAGTCTCCACCAATCTCGCCCGATTTTTTCTACCGCGGCCGTGGCGCCACAAAACGGACAAGGCTTCAGTTCGCTCACGATTCCTCCTGTCGTTGCGCGAGGGCGGCGCGAGCCGCATTCCACGTAGCGCACCATGCGCACGGCGTTCCGGCTTTTGCTCCGTTGTCCGAGTCCCAAATTCCAGGAACCTCGTGGCCATGCATCGGTGCATTCTCGATTCCGCGATACGGGTGGTTGTACTCGCCGTGGTTGATTTCTCGAATAACTTTCGCCATCAGATCGCGGAAAGCTGTCGCATCCCGCTTATCCGCCGCAGCGGCTTCCACCTCTGCCAGTAGGAGGTCGATGGCGTCGGCGGCTTCTGCGCATGTGGTTAGATCCATCGCGCGCAAACGCGTTGCCATGAA
Organism: Burkholderia sp. 28_3; assembly: GCF_003253915.1. Lineage (NCBI taxonomy): Bacteria > Pseudomonadati > Pseudomonadota > Betaproteobacteria > Burkholderiales > Burkholderiaceae > Burkholderia > Burkholderia sp. 28_3. The sequence continues at coordinate 6,273 of NZ_QKZF01000023.1, read as the reverse complement.
CCGTATCTTGTCTTGGTCGATCATCGGTTGGCTTCCTCATTTCGCTTTGCCAGATTGGCACACAGTTCGCGCCATGCTTTCATGACGATTGCCTCGTCGAACAATCCATACATTTCTAGGCGATTCCCGCGCGATGTACGGATTGAAAACACCGCGCGCGTCTCGCCTTCCTTCGGGATGTCGCGCCCGATTCGTGCCTTAAAATCGCTCACGATTTCCCTCCCTTCATCTCCCGAATCGCCCCCACGTATTCCTCAAGCCTCCGACCTTCACCCATGTGGTCGACCATTTCGGCTATTTCTTCGATTAGGGTGTCGCGGGGTGAGGGGGTTGGCGTTTGTCCTGGGGCAGTAGGCAGGGGCATCCAGTGCGACGCGTTGAATCCAACACCAGGCACGGTGAAAGTCGGATGGCCGCCCACGATCATGAACCCGCCACCCAACACGCGGCCGTTGAGATAGTCCTGAATCGATCCCTTCGCGGCCTTCACGACGAAGGCCACATCTTGACCTTCTTCCGGCAATCGATCCTCAATGCTGATCCACGCCTCCCTGTCGGGCGTGGTGCGGCGGGCGACTTGCCAGAGCGCCCATAGCACGTTGATGTCGTCATTCGGGAACGGCTTATCGAACGTCTCTTCGTCGCGCTGCGACAGTTCCACGAGCTTCGCCTCGAACATCTCGCGCTCATCCATGGTGCTTCTCCTTGATGCTGTATAGCGGGATAACACAGTCTTGCCGCAGCGCTTCCGTCTCGCTCTTATGGAGCGTCACCTCGCACGGCGATCCAGTGTTCGCGGCGAGAACCATCCACGCCACCGGCTCCCCGCACAGCTTCTCCAGCAATGCAGCCTCGTAGGCTTGCGCGAACTGCTCCAGCGTCGTGATCCCGAACGTGTACTGGCGCAGATGGATGTTCTCGGAGTGGATGTACCGGGCGCAGATGCGATGCGCGAGTGCCTCGACTTCCTCGCGCGACAGAATCGACTCGTTCATGATGAGGCTCCGGTGCGGGCGGCGTCGAACAGATCGCCGATTGCCTTGCGCGAGCGGCGCGTCGCGGCGGCGTTCGCGCGATGGTGCTCCGCGTCGTAGGCAAGGTGGCAGCGCTGGCACAGCGCCTTCAGGTTGTCGTCGGACACGTGCTCCGGCACATGGTCGAGATGCGCGATCGTGAGCACGATCGTCGTCCACCGGCCGTTGCTGCTGTACTCGGATGCCCGGCAGAAGCCGAGCACGCGGCCGTCGTCGGCCGCATAGACTTCTCCTTCTCCCGAGAAGCGCTGGAACGTTCCGGCATCCTTGTCGACGCCGCGCGTGATGGTGTCGCCGTTCGCGACGTGGCACTGCTCGCAGCGGTTGTTGGCCCGGGCGAGGATGCGCGCGCGGATCTCCGGCCAGTTGGCCGGGTAGCGGCTGCGGTTCTCAGGCTTGATCGGCATGCTGACCTCCTGCGCGAGCGGCGATCGTCAGCGCATGCGTTGTGCTCTGAATGCCAGCACACGCGAAGAAGTGCGCCGCGTCTACGATGTCAGCATCACGCACCGGCTTGCGCCCGAATTCAATGGCCGACAGCTCTGCGGGGCCGCGGCCAAGGTGCTCCGCCATATCCATCAGCGTCGTACCCGAGACGATCCGCAGCGCGCGCACGAGCATGCCGTACGGCGTGAGCGGGTTCGTGAGGCTCGGCTGTTCCTCCGTCACCTCGGCGCGCGGCTCCGGCTCGGCGGTCAGGCGGTCATGGATCGCGCGAAGCGTTTCATCAGAGGGCTCTGCCTTCAGCATGACGAGCACGGCGCACGGATTGTCGGCGACACGGCCAACACCGTGTACGCGCGGTATCGCGGTTGATGCACGTGGCTCCGGCTGCTGAGCGGCGAGGAGGGCGCGTAGCGCAACGAGCATTGCTCGCGTGCGCGGCCCGCAGTTTCCGTCGGCGATGCACCATTCTAGTTCTGCGCGCAGGTCGTCCGTCAGTGTCACATTCATGATTGCCTCCCGTGATTGGCGAACTCGCCATGAAGTAGATCGGCAGCTAGGCAATACACTTCGTGCGCCTCTTGTGCTGTATCGAACGAACCAAGATGATATTTGCGACCGTGGCAACCGATCTGAGCAACAAACCTGCCGCGTTTTGTTTTACATACCCCCTTGTAACCAGTCGTGTTTGTCTTTTGCGGGCCTTGATTCCACACGTTCTGGGATTTTGTGCACACTCGAAGATTGCATTTCCTGTTATCGAGCTTATTCCCGTTGATGTGGTCAACGATTTTCGGATCTCCATTGGAGAGGCCGACCACCATCCGGTGAAGTTTGACCTGAGCTTGGTCGCCACCTCCGAGGGATACGTTCGTGATTGCATATCCCTTGTTGTCGATGTGCCAGCAAAATGAAGAAAGCCAATCAAAATCACTGGCGTCTACGACAATTTCCTTGCCCTTGGATGTTTTGATCGTCTTAGTCATGCTTGGCGTCCTCTGTCGTGTCCGCTTCAACGAGCCCGAGTGATCGCGAATACGCGAGGTAGTGCTCGACCTTCGCCATCTTTTGCGACATCGCGATATGGTCCGGCTCGTAATGGAATTCGCCGAACGCGACATCGTTCAGCCGCAGCACCATCGCGTTCAGGTCGTTCAACTCGGCGTAGATACGCTGCGCGTTGGATTCAGCGCGGCCCGGCTGCGTCTCGCTCAGGCCGAAGTGAGCCGTCTTGAGGGCAATCTGCGCGACCTCGGCGGCTTCCTCCGCGATCTTGACGAGCAAGTACTGGGAGAGGGTCATCATTGCTTGGCTCCTTCGAGAAGGGCGCGGACGCACTGAACCACCGCCTTCCGTGCCCCATGCAAGCCGCACGCATTTGCCATTGCCTCGATGCGCTCGTCCGTCAGCCCCTGCCGAGTGGCGACCTGCGCAGGCGGGGCGGTGTAGACGGGAATCAATCCCCCGATTCTGTCGGCGCTTGATTTGTTACGCGTGAAGTAGTTGCCGCCTCGTGGCTGAGCCCATCCGAACGGCTCCGCCTCTTGCCCCGCTGCCGCTGCGGGCTGCGACGCTATCGCGCGACGCGCGCGCTCTTCCCATGCGGCGCACATGGACTCGTGGTACTTCGTGAACCCGTTTGCTGTCGCCCATTCGATGCATTGCGCCCGCTCGTCTGCCGGCGCTGCCGCTGCATCTGCGGCTTGCGCCCGGTAAAGGTCAAGTTCGAGGCGAAGTTTCGCGGCTTCCTCGGGCAGCTTCTGGAGCGTTTCAGCGGCAGGGCGGTCAGCTTCCTCGCCGAGCAGCGCCGCCGCGACCCCCGCGAGCACCGTGCTCAGGCGCTCGATGACGTACTTGTCCTCTGCCGCTGCATCTGCGGAGGGAGGCGTTGCGGCGATCATGTGTTTCCAACATGCCTTGGCGGCCGCCTCGCTGATGTAGTGCGGGCCGGGCAACGATTGTGCGCAGGAGCCTTCGGAGATCATCTTTTCGGTCGGCTCGACCGGCACAAGCGTCCACCCTTCCGGCACCGCTCCCGCCACCTCAGTGCGAGGGGTGCGGGAGAGGGCGTCGATTGCCTGTCCGAGCGTGGCACGGGCGAGATTGGTCTTGCAGAGCATCGGATCGCCCGACATCAGCAGACGCAACCGTTCCACGATCGCCCCATTGCCCGTGCCTTCGAGCGGGGCGGATGGTGAGGCATCGCTTCGACGGATGCAGTCGAGAATAGCTGCAGCCTCATCGGTACGTTGAGCAAGAAGCGCTCGACCGTAGCTCTCCACAAGATCAGTCAGCGCGTTGCACGGCGCTGCTTCGTGCTGCTCGACAGATTTCTTCGGTTGTTCACTCATCATGGACTCAGCTAACAGCATTCAGGATTGCAAACTCGCCATGCAGTTCGATGGCGGCTCGGTTGTATCGGTGGGCGCAGATCTCAGGATCGGCATGGAATCCCAGGTTGATGTACTTGCCGCCTACGGTGATCTGCGCCCGGTATTTGCCGATGTGACGCTCGTATCGCACGCCGCGGTATGGACATGTGCTGCCCGGCTTCCTCATGGCGTTCTGGTTGTTGCTGCACAGCGTCGCAGGCCGCAGATTGGCGATCCGGTTATCGCCGCGGACATGGTTTTCGTGATCCATGACAGGCGGCGCATCGACGCTGTAGTGCATTTCCCAGACCAGGCGATGGACACGGCGGTTGTGGCCATTGACGCGCACGACGAGATAGCCCTTGCCGTTCGTCGACTGCACGACGTGGTGACAGTCACGAAAGCCACCGTGCGAGTCAGGCATCTTCTTCCGGATCAGGACACCCGTTTCCGGGTTGTACGTGAACAGGAACCGGTAGAACTCGAACACGTGTGCACTCGCCGTCAGCGCATCAGCGCGGCTATTGTCGGTGGTGGTCATGGTGGTCATACTCCAATGCGTTTGAATTCGAGGACCCACACCCACGGGTTGGCGTCCCAGCCGTAGCCGCGCTCGGCATTGATCGCGTTCCAAAGGTCGCAGTAGGCGTCCCGTGCAGTCTCGTGCGCGGCCAGCATGTCAGGCGCGCCTTTCCAGCTCACGATCTTCCCGCCATAAATCGCATATGGCTCGACGCCCTCTGCGATGGCATCCGCTTCGTTGATCGACTGCAGCCGTTCGACGCGTACGCCGGCAATCTCGAGCGTGATGCGCGCGGCGGCGCGCGGCATGAAGATCGACGGGCGACGCCACCATGCCGGCGTCGCGCATCCGCGCTTGGCGTTCGGCGCCGCGCTGTCGAAGCGGTACTCGCGGCCGGTTTCCAGCGTCATGTCGACGAAGTGCCACTCGTCGCGTCCCTTCTTTGCGCTGAATCGCGTTTCCCATCGGCCGTATGCGACGAATGTCTCGCGCACCCAGAGGTGGTCGCCGGGCACGCCGTACGGGCTGCGCGCGAGCCACGCGTCGGACGGTGCACCGACAGGCTGATCGCAGGCGCTGCCCGCGTGCTTCGACCAGTGCCACCACAGAAGGCCACGGTCATCGAAGAACGGCTGCGGCGTCATCGCACGCCGCGTCTGCGTTTTCCGTCCTTCGAGCACAGCGCGCACCATCGGGCCGCTGAATTGGATCGGTCGTTCTTTGCTCATCGTCATCCTCAATCAGTAGAACAGCATCAATGTCGTCCGCGCGGTTCGCATGTGGCAGCGTTGACATGAATAAGCCGGCGTGACGGCGCCCACCCATCACCCACGCGGACGGCATTGAAGCCGGGTTGCCGCGCGAGTGGGGCGCGCGGCAGGTGGGTCAGTGCGCTTCGTGTGCGAGGTCGCTGCCTTCGAATGGATCTCGGTCGTCGTCGTCCTGCGCATGGCCGAAAAGTCCCGGATCGACGTAGTTGTCCGGAGGCGTCAGCGTGATGCCGATCTCCTGCTGCAGACGCGTCGCGATCTTCCCGTGGTCAACCTCGTCCTTTGGGTGTGCGATGATCTTGAAGTGCACGCCCACCGAGCCGCCTTCCTGCGTGGTGAACCGAATGTCCTTCAGGCCGCACTCGGCGAGCAGCACGTCCTCGGCACCAGTCGCGCCGATGTGGAGGCGCAGCAGATACCCTTCGTAATTTCTGTCCCACACGAGATTGCGCATGAACGGGAAGCGCAGCTCGGTCAGGCCGTCGTGCTCCATTTCGAGTTCGCCGGGCTTCGGCAGCGGCCGGCGGTAGAGCATGCCGCGCAGCGCCGGGTCGAACATATCGAGCAGATCGCCGCCGCCGACGATGTAGAGGCCGACCGAGATCGCGGGAACGCGCTCGGCGCCGTGCTTCTCGGAAACGTTCGTGCAGCTGACGATCTTCGCGAGGTGCTGTCTTTGATTTCGAACATGGTTGCTCCGGGTGGTGAGGGGAGGGTTACGCGACTCGCTGCTGCAGCCGCTTTATCGTGTCGTTCACCTCGGCCTCGAACTGCAACAGGCCAGGCAGCAGCACGCTGTCGATGTACGCGTCGTCGCGCGGCACGATCTGCGTGTAGAGGCTGTACGGCTCGGGCACGCGAGGGTCGTACGAGGCGAACAGCCACCAGCGCCGGCCGGTGACAAGCATCCCGCCCTGCACCTGGGCGACGTGGTCGTCCGGCATGCCGTTCAGCAGCGTGTTGATATGCACGGCCTCGTCCATCGGGCATTTCGATTCGTAGCCGCCGTCGTCGCCGATTAAGCCGTCAGGCGATGCGCCGAGGAACTCGTAACGCAGGTGCGTGAAGAAGCCGCCGGGCGCGATGATGTGGCCCGTCACGAGCTCGACCTGCTCGCGGCCGAATGGCTC
>NZ_QKZF01000022.1:0-128891 GCF_003253915.1 Burkholderia sp. 28_3 | reverse complement strand
TGAATTGAGCGCCGATTCGCTTCGTCATCCAGAAAATTTGAAGCCATCTCGCCTGCAACTTCGGAAGTTGGTCCATTGATCAGCGTTTCCCTAGTGAAGGAGTCGGTCCGCTGCTTGTTTCGACGTTAATTGCTGTAAGAAATGCCCTTGTTGTCGATGCGAAAGATTAGAAAGAATTGAAACATAAAATGATGTCGGTTGTCGGGAGACTGTTTTTACGTTTGTTATCAAAGCGGATAGGTCGTTGTGGCAAAATCTCTTTCGACCTTTCGCGCTGCCTCCGATTTACGTTCATTTTTTCGTCCAGAGGAGATATTCGAGATGGGTAGGTTGCCCAATTCGTTGATGCTTGACGCGGGTATCGAGCAGACGAACCGAACGCTCGTCCTGGAAACGCCCCTCGGGGCGAAGGTACTGTTGCCCCAACGCGCCATGGGCGAATCGCGCGTGGGCCGGGATTTCGAGCTCACAGTGGACGTCGTGACCCGGGAGCGCGCGCTTCATTTGAAGAAGCTGATGGCGCAACCTGTCACATTATGGGTGCGTCAAGCCGACGAGTCGTACCTGCCTTGGCATGGCTACGTCCATGCAACGCGACGCCTCGGAGCGGACGGGGGACTCGCTTACTATCAGCTTTCGTTTTCGTCGTGGATGCGCTTTCTGCAGTACCGCAAGGACGCGCGCATTTTCCAGGACCTAACGACCGCCGACATCCTGACTAAAGTGTTCAGCGGCCATTCGCAGGCGCGCGGTCATTTCCGGCTCGATGTGAAAGACCCGGGCGCGGTTCGCTCGTACTGTACTCAGTACGAAACCGACCACAATTTCGTCCATCGGTTGATGGAGTCGGAGGGATGGTTCACGTATGTCGAGCATGCAGAGGACGGTAAGTCGCATACGATTGTCGTGACCGACGACCTCTTCAATTGCAAAGCGCTCGCTACCCAGCGAGTACCGTTCTATCGCGGCGACCGAGACGGCCAGGCTGGCACACTCGTCGAATGGAGCGGCGAGCGTACGACGCAAAGCGTCGGATATGCGTTCAGCACGGCGGATTACAAACGTCCGGCACGCACGTTGCAGCGGGCGGACCGGTCCACGGTTGACCAAGGCGATATCCCGCAGGAGTTGGAAGTCTACGAATACGCGGGCCACTATAGCTTTCCAGTCACTGGCGAGTCCTACGACCGTGGCGAGCGCGCTATGCGAATTCGGCTGGAAGAGATGGCCTCGCGCAGCAAACGGTTTTTCGGGGTGGGCAGTGTTCCGTGCATGGACGCCGGTCGATGGTTCACGCTCGAAGACCATCCCGAGCACGACGCAGACAAGCCTGAGGACCGCGAGTTCGCGATTCTTGGCGTGCGTTGGGCTATCCAGAACAATCTGCCGTTGGGCAACAGCCGCCCCTTTCCGGGTAGCCTGCAGCGACGCCTGTCGCGTCTGCGTGCCGAATACAAGGACCGGCAGGCCGCATTCGTATCGAAGGACCCGTTAGGCAATGAAAGTTTCGTGCTGGCCGAAATCGAGGTCCAGCGCCGCTCGGTGCCATTCCGCAGCCCGTTCGAGCACAGAAAGCCGGTCATGCATATGCAGACCGCCACTATCGTGGGACCGGCGGGTGAGGAGGTGTACACGGACGAGTTGAACCGGGTGAAGGCTCAGATGCACTGGGACCGTCTGGGGAGCAATAACGAGACGTCATCGTGCTGGATGCGGGTAATACTGCCGCACGCCGGCAAGGGATTCGGCGGTGTGTTCGTCCCTCGAATCGGGCAGGAAGTGGCCGTCAATTACCTCGACGGGGATTGCGACCGGCCGGTCGTCAGTGGAGTGCTCTTTCACTCTGTCAACACGCCACATTGGCATTCGAACGGCCTGCTGTCCGGTTTCAAGTCGCAGGAGTACAGCGGTCAGGGTTTCAATCAACTCGTCTTCGACGACTCCACGTCGCAGAACCGGGCGCAGCTTTTCAGCTCGACGGCGAATTCATATCTTCACATCGGCTATCTCATCGACCACAGCGGCAATACGCGCGGCAACTACCTTGGCACTGGCTTCGAACTGAAGACCGAGGCGTCAGGTGCCCTGCGGGCCGGACGCGGACTCTACGTATCGACCTACGCCCGCGGCGGCACGTCGAGTCAGCCGCTGGATGTGAAGGAAGCCACGCAACACCTTATCGATTCGAGCGGCGTGATTCAGCATCGCTCACTCGCTGCTGCTGACGGCCAGGCCGAGACCCTGGACGATGCACAGGACGCCATCAAGGACTTCGCTGCGACGACGCAGAGCGATGCACAGGGCTCTATGGCGGGCGGCAGGACAGCGGGTGGCGGCGCCGGAAGCGCCAATGCGTTTTCGCAACCTGTCATGTTGCTTGCGAGCCCGGCTGACATGGGCCTGTCGACGCAGAAGTCGCTCCACGCAGCAGCTACCCAGCACGTCAATTTGGTTAGCGGAGAGAGCACCTACGTTTCGGTGGCGAGGTCGTGGATTGCCAGTATTGGTGAGAAATTGAGCTTCTTCGTACAGAATGCCGGTATCAAGCTGTTTGCCGGCAAAGGCAAGGTCGAAGTGCAGGCGCAGTCGGACAACATCGAACTTACGGCAGACAAGACTGTAAAGGTCGTGTCCACTTCCGATTCGGTGAACGTTACAGCCCAGAAGGAAATCACCCTTACCGCCGGCGGCGCATCGATTCGCATCGCCGAAGGTAAAATCTTCATCCATGCGCCGGGGCTGGTCGAGGTCAAGGGCAGTCCGCTCATCTTCGATGGCCCGGCGGGCGATAGCGCGTCGGCGCAGCTTGCGCCTTCAAAGTCGTGCGCCCAGCAGTTCGCAGCCGCAGCGCAGGCCGGCTCGGCACTCGTGTAGGGCGGTCGGCATGGTTCACTACGTTATCGTTGAAGTCGTCAACGGGAAGCTCGAGTTGCCTGGCGTGCCGCCGGTCTATGAAGTCGGTGAATTGGTTCCTGCGGCGCGTCCCGAACTCGAGGGCGTGGCTCCCGTGTTGTACTGCGCCGAGCATCCCGAGCTGCAATTGCCAGCGTTGAGAAAGCGCGCCGAATCGGACCTGGAGAATGGCTTGCCGCCGGTCGTTTGCGCCATTGTCGAATGCGGCAAGGCGACGGGCCGGCTTCAGCAACATCTGTCGAACCGGTTGATACTGCAGGCGCCGATTTCGGGCGATGCGGTCTTCCGCTACTACGACCGGCGCGTGTTTCCGCACTTGGGTCGCATCTTGAAGGCCGAGCAGATGGATGCGCTTCTGGGGCCGGTTGCAACGTGGACGTACCTCGACCCCGTAAGCGGATGGACGGTGGTCAACGGCGCGGCCGAACCGGAAGCCGCCTTCGCGGTTACTGCGGACCAGCACGCACGAATTGCGCGCATCGAGTTGGTTCAGCGCGGGCTTGACCTACTCCGTTGCAATGGTACGGCGCCTCGTCCCGATATGTCGGCGCTGCTCGACGCGCAACTTGCAAAAGGAGAGGCTCATGGGCTCGCCGGTGGGGACCTGCTTGCTTTTGCACTTCACGGCACACTCGTTTCCCCCTGCTTTGACCGTCACCCGCGTGTTCGGGCCATTCTGCAGGCGCCGCGGAAAGGCCCGTATGCTGAAGCGGTAGCGAACTGGAGCGCGGCAGACTGGGAAGCGATTGCTCGCGAGAGCATCCAATATCAATGAGCCCGGGTGGCGGCACGAGAGAGATAAAGAATGGCACTCGACACGAATTTTGCGAGTATTTCGCAGCTCACGCAGTCCGCGATGCAGACCAGCTCGCGTGCGCCGAATTCATGCAACATGTGCAAGAAGAAGGGGTTGCCGATTCTGCCTGTCCGCTACGGGGTCGTGGCCAACTCCAAGGCTCACAGCTCTGCTGGCGCGATGTCGCTCATGGGCGGCAAGTTTGGGGATGGCGTCGTCGGCATCGCGCTCAAAAAGGCAAAGTACACGCTGCGCACCCTGCGCTACGGCTACGTGTATATCTTCTATCCAAAGACACAGCGATGGCAGATATACGCGGTTACGGCGGAAGGATACTTGTACGACTATCCGGTCGGCATCAAGCTCGACCGTAGTTTCGAGAAACCGTTCAGCTGCCACCAACCTGGGCATGCGCAACTGGCTCAATGCATCACCGTTGACGACGCCGAACATGCCGGAACCGTGTATCTGGCGTTCAGCGATGAGCTTTGGACACAGAAAGTCCGAGACACCTACGCGAAGAACTTCATGGGTTGTCGTGACAAGCGGATGCAGAAGTTCGATGCAACCGCCTGGTATAACGGCAGCATGAACCAGCCGCACGCGGATAGCCTGGACCATCTCGAGGGGCTACTGAGCGAATACAAGGGCGGTCGTCCCGATGCGCTCGTTACCGGTTGCTTTCCGTACCATGACCGTGCCGGGCAGCAGCCGGCCCTGAAAAAGGCGATGGATTCCATACTACCGGACAAGGGGCTGTTCTTCGCGTTGTGGGACCCGGTTGGCATCACGCAGGAACTCAATTTTGAGCAGCGCGTTGCTTTCGGCGCAGCGCTTGCGCCGTATGAACACGGAATATGGACCTCCAGCGCAATCGACGCGCTGCAAAAGGCGGTCGCGGTTTCGGCGAAAGAGGACGTGGAACGTGCCGCCGGCATGCTGGAAGCCAATACTTATGAGGGCATGGGCCTCGGGGCTCTGTTCGATGGTGGCAAGGCGCTCGAGAAGCGGCTCAAAAGCATTGAGGCGCAGAAGGAGTCTGAACTTGCAACAGCTGGACCGGAGGCATGGAAGCCCTACACGACCCACTATCGGCAGCAGGCTATCGTCGACTTTCGGCAACAGATGGCGAACGCGATGAAGTCGGAGCAGGCGAGCACGCTTATACCGCTGTCGCAAGACCATCAGGCGTGGCTGTCCAGTTCAGCATTGCTGAACGTTTTCGAGTCGGATTACGAGCCGGGAAGCTGGAGATGTGGGCTGAACTATACCAACACATTTACGCGATGCATCGAAGGCTCGGCTGACCGCAAAGAGGCCATTGACGTGCTCGTCAAGTGGGCCAAAGGCAGCGTATCCGATACCCGTAACCCGCTGCTGCGGGCGTTCGTTTTAAATAGTCCGGTACTTGCCGAGAAGGTCAAGGAAGCGTCCAGTTACCCGTACATGGAACTGAGGGAGTTCGTTGCAAAGCTCATTGAGTCATACAGCAAGATAGAGCAAGTGGAAGATTCGAAGGACAAGGGCATTAAGGTTGCCGTCGCGAAGTCTCTAGCGCGACTGCTACATGAGACAGGTGGGCCGGTCGTTCAAGCGGTTAGTACGGGAGTGGAGACTGCGGCGGCGAAGACGCTGTATGTCACACTGTGCATGAGGACGAAACAGCTGTTCGAGTTTAAGGTCGTATACGGTTCGGTAAACCAATGGGTGAACTACATCGCTCGTCAGATGCAGGAAATGATGCCGGGCCGACAGAAAATCAGCGTGCAGGACCTGAAAAAGCAGCTTCAGGACAAGGCCTCCGTAGGCAGAGGCGTAGACGCGGAAATCAAGGCGAAGCAGTTCGTGCCAGTCGAAAGCCCGACGACAGAGGCCGCTGCCCTAGCAAGCGTCAAGGCGAAGCCCGGGTTCGAGAAGTTGGCCAGCGCGACGCTGACGCCGGACGTGGTCGAGACGATTTACATGCCGAAATTCCGACTTATGACGAAGGGGGAACCTGGGTTTGCAGGCATTGGAGCGATATTCAGTGCTATCAATCTTCGTTTCGCTCGTGAGGAGTTGAAGAAAGCGAATCGGTTCAATCAGACGGAAGCCGGCATCAAGTTCGACAATGCAGTCGGTGGGCTCGTAGCCGGCGTCGCGCAATACGGTTCATCCGCGCTCGAGCAGATGGAAAAGGCGGGCGTTAAACTCTCCGAGAGCATGGCCAAGGTTGGGCGGTTCCTGGCCATCGTTGGCAGATTCGGTGGGGCTATTGTCGGATTGGTATCGGCGGCTATCGATGCATACCATGCCTACGACGAACTCGAGCACGGAAATATCCTTATGTTTGCGCTCTACACTACGTCGGCACTTATCGGAGGAGCTTTGGTCGTTGCCGCGTTTTTAGGAAGTGTTTTGACGTTGCCGTTGCTCCTTCTCGCAGCTCTTATCGGCGTATTGATTAACTATTTCAAGAGTCGCGAAGTGGACGATTGGCTGGAGCAATGCTATTTCGGAATCAAGGCAACTAGCGAAAGATTTGAACACCTTGAAGAAGACCGGAAGGCGTTCACAGCAATTTTTTCTTGAATGGAATCAGTATGGCTTTCGACGGACACTCCCGATACAAGCTCAATCGACCGATAACGGATACGGAGTCATCGGCACGACTGCATGTCAACGAACGGCGCACTGATAGTGCAAAGAGCGTGGGTACGGTATTCAAGGCAACCGATTCATACCTCGAGGTATGTGATGGCCTTTATCGTGAAAAAGGCTGGGGGCTGCTGGCGTTTTCTACTGCTGGTATCCTCTTCTTCTGCCTAATCGCAATGTTTCTGTGGATAGCGACCCACATGCCAATTGCTGTCCGTGCAAAAGGGCAGCAGGGCATTGTTTACTTCCTGTTGGTAATTTTCTCATTAATTGGCATTGCTGGCCTTGCAGTAACGGTGCGAGCGCTTCTCATAGATTGCTTCAATTATACGCGCAAGCCGATACGGTTTAACCGCTTGGACCGAAAGATATACGCCTTTCGCCACAACGGGCCAGGTGGTGTCTTCTCAGTTCCGTGGGATAGTGCATTTTTGTACGTTGAGCGCAAGCCCAAAGCTGGTCTCGCGGGGACGGCACCTCGTGTGGTCCGTTGCCTTGTGCTTAACGACGAGGGGTTAGTTGTCGGCACGTTCTCGGTCGGCAAGTACGTAGAACTTGCATTTGAGGAAAATAGTCCGGCTGGACAGCAGGCGATGGAAGAGCTTTACCAAGACTTTGAATACTATCGCCGCTTCATGGAAGAGGGACCATCTGCGGTACCTCCGGTAGCCGAATTTCTCACAACAGAAGTCTCGTTCCGAAATTCTCTAAAGTTGCAGTTTGATGGTGCGTCAGACCTGTTGAAGTCGGGGAACCCGGTTATGTCTTTGGTGACGATTATTGCTGCGCTACCGACATTCATCCTTGCGGTTGCCTATTACATCGCGCAGCGGACCTGTCGTGAACCAGTGTGGCCCGAGGAAGTTGAGCGGGCGTGCAATGCTGCGACGCCATCCAACGGCCTTACAGCATGAGCCGACGGTTCATTCGTGAGGGCGATAAGACCGACCGCAACGGTGTTGTGGTCGACGGTATCGCCGGCACCTCGTTGCAAGGCCAACCTTTCGCTTATCTGGGCGCCCCGGTTCAATGTCCCGCCTGTGGCACGACGGGTGTCATCATAAGCGACGGCTCGCCACGTGCGATGACGATGATGGGTAAGCAGGTCGCATTAGAGAACGATTTGTGCCAATGTAAATGTGAGCCACTGCCAAAGCTGATTTCGTCCCAGGCTCTCGGTTCAATAAAGACATGACGGCGCGTCGCTGCCTGTTGCAGGGCAACGGGCGCGGTTGTTGAAACGTATCAGCCACGGGCTCGTTGCCGCTCGCGATGAGTTGTACGGTCATTTCCTATCATGATGCGGACGATTGCAGGGGTGGCGTGCGCAAGATGTTTGATCCGCTTGATAGCCATATAGCCGATGGCGTGCCAAGGCGACGGCGCATGACCGTGAATGGCCACCTTCGCAGTGGATGACCATCGATACGATTTCTATCGGTAGGGCTTCGACAAAGGAGTGAATCGCCTGAGCCTGCTCCGCGGTGAACGTGCGGGCGAGTTTGTCCCGCGGCCTCTTCGATAGAATCGGGTTCAGGAAATCGGTGTCCGCAAAGCTCAGTCGCCGCAGATGGCCCTGAATCAAGCGTACGCTCATGCCGCGCGCATACATGCTGATGACGTGATCATCGAAGCCGGGCAGCCGGCATTGATACTTGCCGGCCAATTGCCGTTCGAACGTTGCCTGCTGGTCATGCGGAATATCCAGCTTCAGTTCGCCGTTGGGGCGTGAGGAACGTCTTGGTGCGGGTGCCATTGCGGTTGCCGGCCTTGCCTTGCTCGGTCCCGGCTTCCGGATGGTGGCTCATCTCGGCCGCGAGCATGCGCTCGGCCAAGCGCTTCCCGAGCTGGCCGGCCAAGCCCCGATTCGCCCCAGGATCGACTCGGCGTTCTTGCCCTGAACCTGGGCAAGCAACTGATCGTCAGTTCGTCGGGAAACACCTTCGGCGCCTTTGGATTCTTGCTTTTCTTGATCACTGTTGCATCGGTCATAGGACGTTAGTTCCGTTATCGTTTCATGACCTCGGCACACTAAAAGTCTGACAGGCTCCCGCATCGTGATCCCACCTAGTTCTTTGCCACAGCTTCGGTTTCCGCCCGCGGCCCACCCGCCGCCTCATTCCTGCTCCACCCACCCCCAAGTGACCGATACAACGCCACCGCCGCGAGCGCATGTTCGCGCTTGACCTGATTGAGCGAATCCGAATCCCGCAAATAAACCTCCTGCGCCGACAGCACATCCAGAAAATCCGTCGCGCCGCCCTTATAGAGCTGATTCGCCAGCCCGAGCGCTTTATCGGAAGCCGCCAATGCGCTACCCAGCCTTCGCGTCGCCTCATCGGAACTGACGAGATTCGCACGCGCATCCTCGACTTCCCGCAGTGCTTGCAGCATCGTCTGCCGTAACCCGAGTTCCGACCCGCGCATTCGGCTTTCGCTCTGCGAGATATCGGCGGTAATCCGCCCCGCGTTGAAGATCGGGCTCGTCGCACTCAGTGCCGCGCTGAACAGGTTATCGGTCAACGTCGGCAGCCCGAGATAGGAAGCCGCCAGAATCCCGTCCGTCAGGTTCAACGAAAACTTCGGATACCGCTCGGCCTTCGCCACGCCCACTTGCGCCGCACGCCGCTCGACCTGCGCATAGGCAGTCAGCACATCCGGCCGCCGCAACAACGCCTGCGAAGGCAGCGTCCCCGGCGCGCCAATCGGCGGCGCGGGAATCTCCCCGGCCTGCGCCAGCACGAGCCGATCGACCGATTCCGGCGTCCGCCCCGAATACACGGCGATCAGATTGAGCTGATGCGAAATCTGCGCCTGCGTCGGCGGAATCCGCGCCTCGAGCGCGTCGAGCTGGTTCTGCGCACGCGTCACGTCGAGTTCCGTCGACAGCCCGAACGCCTGCCGCTTGCGTGTGAGTTCGAGCGCATGCTGGCGGATCTTCGCGTTGTCCTGCAGGATCTTCAGTTCCTGCTGCGCCCAGCGCAGATCGACATACGCGGATGCCGCATCGGCGGCAAGCGCAAGGCGCATCGCATCTTCCGCGTGCTTTTGCCCGACCAACTCCGCTTGAGCGGCCAGCAAATCGAGCCGTTCACCGCCGAACACATCGGGCGACCAGCTCAGCGCGAGCCCGGCCCCAGCCTGCCGCACATAACCGAGCGGCGGCGGCGTGTTCTGCCGCGCGTCGGCCGCAT
Organism: Burkholderia sp. 28_3; assembly: GCF_003253915.1. Lineage (NCBI taxonomy): Bacteria > Pseudomonadati > Pseudomonadota > Betaproteobacteria > Burkholderiales > Burkholderiaceae > Burkholderia > Burkholderia sp. 28_3. The sequence goes on along the minus strand of NZ_QKZF01000022.1, from coordinate 119,351 downwards.
GCGCGGTCGCGTCGAGTTCGGGCAGCAGCACCGCGCGTTTCTGCACGGTCAGCGCCTGCGCCTGCTTCACGCGTTCGGCGGCGGCTTGCAGATCGAGGTTCCCGTCGAGCACGGTCGCGATCAGCCGGTCGAGCACGGGGTCGTGGAACTGCGCCCACCAGGCGGCCGCATCGACGTCCGCGCGCGGCACGTCGGTATCCCACACGGTGGGCGCGAGCGTCTGAACGGATTCGTTCAGCGCCGGATGCTGCGCGGGCTGCACCGCACACCCTGCGGCGAATGCGCTGACGGCCAGCGCGACGAGTAGCTTCTTCATGATGATGATCCCTGGGCCTCAGTGCGCGTCCGGTGGCGGCGCGTTCAACGTAATGGGTTTGGAAAACACGACGGCAAGCAGTGCGACGACGAAGCACAGCGACAGCGCGTAGTACGCATCCGCATAGGTGAGCGTCAGCGCTTCGCGATAGATCAGCCGATGCAGGTTCGCGAGCCCGGCCTGAGCGGTGTTCAGCGTATTGCCGGCCACCGAGCCCCAGTAAGCGGCCTGGCGATCGAGCAGCGACGCGACCTGCGGTTCGCCGGCGCTCACGTGTTCGTTCAGCCGCAGGTAATGAAAATTCAGCCGGTCGTTGAGCATCGTCGCGCTCACCGCGATACCGATCGCGCCGCCGAGGTTGCGCATCAGGTTGAACAACCCGCTCGCCGATTTCAGGCGCGACTGCGGCAGCGAGCCGAGCGCCATCGTCACGATCGGCGGCACGCTGAACTGCTGGCCGATGCCGCGCAGCGCCTGCGGCAGCAGCAATTCCTGCCAGCCCCAGTCGTGCGTGATCGGCGTGTACAGGTAGCAGCCGAGGCCGAAGCAGATCAGCCCGAACACGAGCAGCGCACGCATGCTGACGTAGCGCGCGGCGAACGCATACGCACACAGCGCGATCAACTGGAACGCGCCGACCGACAGCAGCGCGATACCGATCTGCAGCGAGCTGAACGCACGCACCTGCGCGAGAAACAGCGGCGTCAGGAACACGGTCACGAAGATCCCGATGCCGGTCACGAACGACAGCAGGCTGCCGATCCCGAAGTTGCGCACGGCGAGCGCGCGCAGGTCGACGATCGGATCTTTCGCGGTCAGCGCATGCACGATGAACAGGAAGCCGCAGATGCCGGAGAGCCACGCGCAGATCACGATCGCATCGTCGCCGAACCAGTTCTTGCGCGGGCCTTCCTCGAGCACGTATTCGAGGCAGCCGAGGAAGCCCGACATCAGCAGGATGCCGAGATAGTCGCCGCGCTTGATCAGGCTGAGATCGGGCGCGTCGATATGCACGTAGCGCGGCACCAGCGCGGCGACCGCGATGCCCGGCACGAGGTTCAGGTAGAACAGCCAGTGCCACGACCATTGATCGGTGATCCAGCCGCCGATCACGGGGCCGATCGCCGGCGCGAGCGATGCGAGCGCGCCGATGGTCGTCGACGCGATCAGCCGCTGCCTGCCGGGGAACAGCACGAACGCGGTCGTGAACACGGTCGGGATCATCGCGGCGCCGAGCGCGCCCTGCAGCCCGCGAAACAGGATCATCGAGTTGATGTCCCACGCGAGCCCGCACAGCATGCTGGTGATCGTGAAGCCGACGGCCGACGCGGCGAACAGCCAGCGCGTCGACATCACCTTCGACAGCCAGCCCGACATCGGGATCACGATGATCTCGGCGATCAGGTACGCGGTCTGCACCCACGACAGTTCGTCCTGGCTCGCGGACAGCCCGCCGCCGATGTCGCGCAGCGACGACGCGACGATCTGGATGTCGAGCGTCGCCATGAAGAAGCCGACGCACATCAGCGCGAACGCGAACACGCGCTGTCTGGTCGGTTGCGACGCGGGGTCGCCGGAAAACGCGGTGGTCATCGTCGGCTCCCGCTCAGTGCTGGTGGTCGGTATGCACGGTCACGACCGCGGACAGGCCGGGGCGCAGCACCTGCTCGATACCGGGCTGCGGATCGAGATGCACGCGCACCGGCACGCGCTGGACGATCTTCGTGAAGTTGCCGGTCGCGTTCTCGGGCGGCAGCACGCTGAAGGTCGCGCCGGTCGCAGGCGCGAGGCTGTCGACGCGGCCGTGCAGGCGCGTGCTCGACGCATCGAGCGCGACGTCGACGCGGTCTCCCGCGCGCATCTTGCGCAACTGGTCTTCCTTGAAGTTCGCGTCGATCCACAGGCCGGAGGCCGGCACGACCGTCAGCAGCGGCACGCCGACGTTCGCGAGCATCCCGACGCGCCCCGTGCGGTTGCCGACGTAGCCGTCGACCGGCGAGCGGATCGTCGTGTATTCGACGTTGAGCGCCGCGACGCGCTGCGCGGCGAGCGCGGTGTTCACGCGGGCCCGCGCATCGGCGAGCTGCGCGCCCAGCACGTCGAGCTGCCGCTTCGATGCGAGCAGCGCGGCGTCGCTGCGTTCGACGGCCGCGCCGGCCTTCGAGTAGTCGGCGTCCGCGCGCTCGACGATCTGGTTGGATACGGCGTCCGATTTCACGAGCTCGCGGTAGCGCACGCGGTCCGACGCAGCGCGCGTCAGCTCGGCCGACGACGCGTTCTTGTCCGCCGCGTGCTGGCCGATCACCGCGTATTGCAGTTGCTGCTTCGCTTCGAGTTCGGTCACGGCGGAGCGCGCGCTGTCGACTTCGGCGCTGGCCTGCGCGAGCTTCGCGTCGTAGTCGCGCGCATCGAGCTGCACGAGCACGTCGCCGGCCTTCACGCGCTGGTTGTCGGTCACGAGGATCTTGTCGACGAAGCCGTTGACCTTCGGTGCGAGCACGGTCACGTCGCCGCCGACGTACGCGTCGTCGGTGCTTTCCTGGAAGCGCAGCACGAACAGCCAGTCGAGCGCGGCGGCCGCGACCACGACGATGACGGCGCCCACCGCGATGCGCATCCACGGTACGCGGCGTTGCTGCTTGGCGGGCCGCTCGGTTGTGGCTGCTTCGCGTGACGAGGCAGCGTCTTGGGTCGTATCCATCGATTCACCTATGTATATGCACTTATTAAAGCGATCGACGGCACGACGTCGATCGGGGAAAGGGTTAGCGTTCCGGCAGGTTGTGCGTGATGCGGAACAATTCGTCTCTCAGTCGGGCCGCCTGCACCGACCCGAAGCACCGCTCGAACGCTTCCTGCGCGGCGAGCCAGTGCACGTGCGCATCGGCCACCTTCGTTTCGCCGTGCGCGGTCAGCGCGAAGGTCTGACCGCGGCACGGCGGCTCGATCCGCCCCGTCACCAGCGCCGCGCCGACGAGCGGCTTGAGCGCGCGCAACAGCGCGGTGCGTTCGATCACCAGCACGTTCGACAGCGTCGCCATCGTCAGGCCGGGCCGCTCGCGCAGCAGCGCGAGGATGCTGTACTGCGACGGCGTGACGCCCGCCCGCGACAGGTAGCGCTCGTAGAACTGCGAGATCCGCCGGGCGGCTTGCCGGACCGCGAAGCAATCGTCATCGGTGAGCGTGGTCTTGTGCATGTGCACATGTTAGGTGGCGACGCGGCGCGAAGCGAGGGGCGCGGCGGGATCAGATTGGTGTCGTGGCTGTATCAATCGGCGTCGGAAACGCGTATTCGCGCGCCCGGCGTCACGCCGCCGCCGGAACGATCCAGCCTTCGCGGTCGCAGTACGCGGCCGTGTAGTCGATGAACGCCTTCACCTTCGCGGGCAGCAGCGCGCGGTTCGCGTACGCGAGCTTGATTTCGACGAACGCGTCGACGAGATCGGCTTCTTCCAGCAACTGCACGAGCGCGCCCGATGCGAGTTCGGCCTGGACGAGCGTTTTCGGGACGACGCCGATGCCGAAGTCGTGCATCACCATTTCGCGGTTGAACACGGGGCTGTTCGACGAGATGTCGAAACGGAACGGCACGGTGAGCATGTCGCCGTCGACCCGGAACGACAGCGCCGGGCGGCGCAGCGACGGCGAGATCGGCACGAACGCGTGATCGGCGAGGTCGGCCGGCGTCTCGGGGCGCGCATGCGTCTGCAGATACGCAGGCGTCGCGACGATCACGACCGGAATGCGCTCGACCAGCCGCACGACGGTCGATTCGCTCGTCAGCATGTACGGCACGACGATGCCGATGTCGTAGCCTTCGCCGACCAGATCGACCGGGCGCTCGGTCAGCGTGACGTCGAGGCGCACGTTCGGATGCGCGCGCTTGAAGCCGGCGATCAGCGGCACGAGCCGGTTCAGCGCGGCCGTCGTATGCGCGACGAGGCGCAGCAGGCCTTCGGGTTCGCGCGTGTGCGTCTGCGCTTCCACTTCCAGCGCGTCGAGTTCGTCGAGCACGGCCGCGCAACGCTCGTAGATGCGCTCGGCCGTTTCGGTCAGCGACACCTGGCGGGTCGTCCGGTGCAGCAGCCGGCTGCCGAAACGCGCCTCCAGATCCGCGACCGCACGCGATACGACCGGCCGCGCGAGGCCGTGCATGTCGGCGGCGCGCGTGAAGCTGCGCATCTCCACCACCGACCGGAAGATGCGCAGCTTGTCGATGTAGTCCATGTCGGTCTCCTTGACGCGATGGCCGGCCGCCGGCCGCTGTTACGGCGGAGTGTACATTGACTTTATGCATATGCACATATAAATTGCCGAACATGAACGACACCTCGATTGCCCAGGCATGCAACTGTCTCGCGCTGCGTCAGGCGGCGCGCTTCGTCACGCAGCTGTACGAACGCCATCTGGCCCCGGTCGGCGTCACGCCCGCCCAGTTCTCGATCATGGCGAACCTCACGCGCCACCCGGGCCTCCTGATGAGCGAACTTGCCGACATGCTCGTGATGGACCGCACGACCTTGCTGCGTGCGCTGAAGCCGTTGCAGCGCGACGGTTTCGTCTCGACGGCGGCGTCCGAGCACGATGCACGCGCGCATGCGCTGCACCTCACGAAGCTCGGCGAGCGTACGTTCGCGCAGGCAAAAGTCGCGTGGCAGGCCGCGCAGGACGAATTCGACACGCAGTTCGGCCGCGAGCGCGCGAAGGCGTTGCGCAATGAATTGTTCAGCCTGACGGCGGAACGGTAGGCGGGGCTGGCGTGGCGGTGTGGCGATCAACTGGCGCGAAATTCAGGCCATTGGTCGGCTTGGAAGTAGTCGATTGCTGGAATTGGTTTTGATGATGTCCGGTTTGATGGCGATCTGGACAGTTTTTATTTCCAGTTGTAGAGTCCTCTGACTGTTTTCACGAACCGGCGCCGCCGCCGGTACGCGTCACGAGGAGCAACCGATGCTGCAGTTGAGTGACCGCGACGACGCCATGTTGCGCGGGGATTTCGGCGACGGCGTCGCCCGCGCGATGCGGATCGTCGCGCGCACCGCGCAGGTGATGTCCGCGCCGCACCTGATCGACATTACGTCCGCCCATATCGACGGCTGTCTGTATCACGGCCAGACGAGCCTCGACTTCGTCGACTATTTCGTCGACACGGGCGCGAAGGTCGCGGTGCCGACCACCTTGAACGTCGGGTCGCTCGACCTGATCCATCCCGAGCTGTACCACGGCGACCGCACGATCCAGCGCGATGCGCAGCGCCTGATGGACGCGCATCTGCAACTCGGCTGCGAATCGAGCTTCACGTGCGCGCCGTATCAGCTGAAGAATCGTCCGGCGAAGGGCGAGCAGATCGCGTGGGCCGAATCGAATGCGATCGTGTTCGCGAACTCGGTGCTCGGCGCGCGCACGAGCCGCTACGGCGATTTTCTCGATCTGGCCGCCGCGATCACCGGGCGCGCGCCGTATGCGGGGCTGCATGTCGACGCGAACCGCGCCGCGCGGATCGTGTTCAATGCGCCCGATTTCAGCCGCCTGCCGTCGCGCGACATCTATTTCGCCGCGCTCGGTTTGGCGGTCGGCAAGGTCGCGGGCGCGGTCGTGCCGGCGATCGTCGGGTTGCCGGCGGACACCACCGAGGACGAACTCAAGGCGCTCGGCGCGGCCGCCGCGTCGAGCGGGGCCGTCGCGCTGTTCCATGCGGTCGGCGTGACGCCCGAGGCGCCGACGCTCGACGCCGCGTTGCACGGCCGCGCCGCGCAGCGCACGGTCGATATCGCGATGGCCGATCTCGACGAGATTCGCCGCACGCTGAATCACGGTGCGGCCGGCGACGCGCTCGTCGCGGTCGCGCTCGGCACGCCGCATTTTTCGCTGGCCGAATTCCGCACGCTCGACACGTTGCTCGACGCGTTCGACGGCAAGCCGGCGTGCGACTTCTACGTGAACACGAGCCGCTTCATTCTGTGGGAACTGGAGCAAGCCGGCCTCGTGGAGAAATTCGCCGCGCGCGGCATCCAGATCGTCGTCGATACCTGCACGTACATCACGCCGGTGATGAAGCAACTGTCGGGGCTGGTGATGACCAACTCGGGGAAATGGGCGTCGTATGCGCCCGCGAACATCGGCGTGACGGTCGCGTACGGCAGCATGCGCGAATGCGTGCGCTCCGCGTACGAAGGCAAGGTGCGATTCGATGACTGAAACGACGGGCACATTCTTGACGGGCGACACGCTCGTGCCGGGCAGCGCGTGCGCGCGCCCGTTCATCCTCGACAAGCCGCTGAGCTTCTGGGGCGGCTACGACTCGGGCGTGGGCCGGATCGTCGATCGCGGGCATCCGCAGGCCGGCGCGAGCCTCGCCGGCAAGGTGATGGTGATGCCGCACGCGAAGGGTTCGAGCTCGAGCAGCAGCGTGCTCGCGGAAGCGGTGCGCAATGGCACGGGGCCGGTCGGGATCGTGTTGAAGGAGCGCGATTTGATTATCTCGATCGGCGCGATCGTGGCCGCCGAGCTGTATGCGATCGCGGTGCCGGTGGTGTGCGTGGGCGATGACGTGTACGACGCGATCGTCGCTTCAACCGGCGACGTGCGGATCGAAGCGGGCGAGGGCGACGGCGGCGCGCGGATTCATATCGGCCGCTGACGCGCGGCGCGCGTCATGCGCGTGCCGCTCCCGCAGCCGCTTCACGGAACGCGCTCGGCGTCTGCCCGGCCCAGCGCCGGAACGCACGCGTGAAGTTCGCCGGGTCGGTGAATTGCAGCCGCTCGGCGATCGTTTTCAGATCGAGATCCGACGCGGCGAGCAACTGCTTCGCGTCGCGAAACCGCGCTTCGTCGAGCAATTGCCGATAGCTCGATCCGGCTTCCTCCAGCCGGCGCCGCAGCGTGCGCGTCGACACGAGCAGCGCATCGGCGAGCGTGTCCGGCCCCGGATAATCGCCGGCGGCGCGCGCCAGCTCCGCGCGCACGCGCTCGACCAGATCGCCTTCCTCCTGCCGCACCTGCGCATATTCGCGCTCGACCTGCACGAGCGCCTGCCGGTGCGCGACCTCGTCGGCGAGCGGTAGCGGCCAGTCGAGCGCATCGCGCGCGATCCACAGCGCGTTGGCCGCGCAGCCGAATGCCACCGGCGGCAACTGGTCGCGATAGCGCGCGAAATACGCGGGTTCCGGCCATGCGAATTGCAGCGTGATCGGCGGCGACGCGCGGCCGGACCATTGCGAGATGTTCTGTGCGAGCCCGGTCAGCACGAATTCGAACATCACGTGATGCTGGAGGACGGGATTCGCCTGCACGCCGTGCAACTCGAGCGTCGCGCCGCGTTCGTCTTCCGCATAGGTCAGCCGGTACTGGCGATTGCGCATCCGGAAGTAGCGCTGCGTGACCGACAGCGCTTCTCGAATGTCCCGCGCGGTCAAGGTCGCATAACCGAGAAAGCCGTGCACGGTCGGCTTCAGCAGCAGCCCGAACGCGAGCCCGATGCCCGGATCGCCGCCGATTTCGATCGCGTTGAGCACGAGCCGCCCCCATTGCGACGGCGCGACGCGCGCGTCCGGTTCGGCCAGCACCGCGTCGCGCAGGCCCGTGCCGGCGCGCACGGCCGCCAGGTCGACGCCGCGCGCGGCCAGCGCCTGCAGCAGCAGGCGCGTATAGGCGACCGGAATCGTCGGCCGGCGTAGCCCGAGGCGATCCTTGCGAGACGGGGAAGTCATGTCGATTTGGCCGGAAATGACAAGCATTATGGCTGTTTGCCCCCTCACGTTCAAGGCGGCGCGCGCCTACGATGGCAGCCATCGCTTATTGGCCGACTCATCATGACGACACCCTTTCCCCACTTGCTCGCCCCGCTCGATCTCGGCTTCACGACGCTGAAGAATCGCGTGCTGATGGGCTCGATGCATACCGGCCTCGAGGACAGCCGCAAGACGCTGCCGCGCCTCGCCGAATATTTCGCCGAACGCGCGCGCGGCGGGGTCGGCCTGATCGTAACGGGCGGCTTCGCGCCGAACGTGGCCGGCTGGACCAAGCCGTTCGGCGGCACGCTGATGACGTCGGCCGCCGCGCGCCGGCATCGCGAGATCACCGGCGCCGTGCACGCGGAGGACGGCAAGATCGCGCTGCAGATCCTGCATACGGGCCGCTACGGGTATCACCCGTTCGCGGTCGCGCCGTCGAAGATCAAGTCGCCGATCTCGCCGTTCGCGCCGCACGAACTGAGCGCGCGCGGCGTCGAGCGGCAGATTCGCGCGTTCGTGCGCTGCGCGAAGCTGGCCCGCGAAGCCGGTTACGACGGCGTCGAGATCATGGGCTCCGAGGGCTACCTGATCAACCAGTTCATCTCGATGCACACGAACAAGCGCAGCGACGAGTGGGGCGGTGCGTACGAGAACCGCATCCGCCTGCCGATCGAGATCGTCGAGCGCACGCGCGAAGCGGTCGGCCGCGATTTCATCCTGATCTACCGGCTGTCGATGCTCGACCTGATTCCGGACGGCAGCGACTGGCGCGAAACCGTGCAGCTCGCGAAGGCGGTCGAGCGCGCGGGCGCGACGATCATCAACACCGGGATCGGCTGGCACGAGGCGCGCGTGCCGACGATCGCGACGTCGGTGCCGCGCGGCGCGTTCGCGTGGGTGACGAAGAAGATGAAGGGCGAAGTGGGCATCCCGCTCGTGACGACCAACCGGATCAACCGGCCCGAAGTGGCCGAGCAGATTCTCGCGGACGGCTGCGCGGACATGGTGTCGATGGCGCGCCCGCTGCTCGCGGATGCCGAGTTCGTCGTCAAGGCCGCGCAGGGCCGTGCCGACGAGATCAATACCTGCATCGGCTGCAACCAGGCGTGCCTCGATCATGCGTTCAAGAACAAGATTGCGTCGTGCCTGCTGAATCCGCGTGCATGCCACGAGACCGAGCTGAAATACACGCCTGCGTCGCAGCCGAAGCGTATCGCGGTGGTCGGCGCGGGGCCGGCCGGGCTCGCGTGCTCGACGGTGCTCGCGCAGCGCGGCCATCAGGTCGACCTGTTCGACGGCGCGGCCGAGATCGGGGGCCAGTTCAACATGGCGAAGCGAATTCCGGGCAAGGAAGAGTTTCACGAAGCGCTGAATTACTTCGGTCGGCAAGTCGAGCTGACCGGCGTGAAGCTGCACCTGAACCGCCGCGTCGACGCGAGCGACCTGATCGCGGGCGGCTACGACGAGATCGTGCTCGCGACCGGCGTCGCGCCGCGCGACCCGAAGATTCCGGGGCAGGACGGGCCGAACGTGCTCAGCTATATCGACGTGCTCGCGGGCAAGCAGCCGGTCGGCCGGCGGGTCGCGGTGGTGGGCGCGGGCGGGATCGGCTTCGATGTCGCCGAATATCTGGTGCAGGACGGCGAGTCGCCGGCGCTCGATCTGGACGAATGGAAGGCCGAGTGGGGCGTGACCGACCCGGCCGCGACGCGCGGCGGCGTGACGCGGGCGCAGGTGTCGGCGCCCGCGCGGGAAGTGACGTTGCTGCAGCGCAAGGCCGCGCCGCTCGGCAAGGGGCTCGGCAAGACGACCGGCTGGATTCACCGCGCGACGCTGAAGATGAAACAGGTGAAGATGATCGGCGGCGTGAACTACGAACGGATCGACGCGCGCGGGCTGCATGTGTCGTACGGCGAGCAGCGCACCGATCACGAACTGATCGAAGCCGATACGATCGTGCTCTGCACGGGGCAGGAGCCGCAGCGCGCGTTGCTGGCGCCGCTGCAGGCGGCCGGGCGCTCGGTGCACCTGATCGGCGGCGCGGAGCTGGCCGCCGAACTCGATGCGAAGCGTGCGATCGATCAGGGTGCGCGGCTGGCGGCGCGGTTGTAACGGGCGGCCGTTGCGGTGGCCGATTCGGATGATCGTCGCGTGGCGATGATCAGTGTGCGCGACGGTTGGCGGACTGATGCGCCCATTCGCGGGCGCGGCAACCATGACGAACCGCGGCGCCGATGGCGCCACCACGCAACGTGGCGGCGCGCACCCGCAGACCGTGCCCGCGACCGACCGGCGCGACTCAGGCCGCTTCGGCCCGCTCTTCCGCTTCCGCTTCGAGCATCGCCTTGACGATCAGGTAGACGGCCGGCAGATCGTCGTCGTCGCGGTGCCAGTCGACCGGTTCCTCGACGTCCGCGGCGACCAGCCGGCTGTCGCGCAGCCGGATGAACGCGTCGACGACGGTCGGATCGTTGCGGTTCAGGAACCCGGCATTCGAAAACGCCAGCTCCTCGACGTTCAGCAGCGCCTGCCAGCTCATCGTGCGCACGGCCGCCGGATGGGTGCGGCGGCGCAGGCCCAGCGCCCGCTGCGCGGGGCCGCCGACGACACGCTGCAGATCGACGACCGCCCGCTGCGCGGCGCGCTCGAAGTGGACGGGATTGAAGCCGGGTTGCTCGGGATCGAATGCGGAAGCCTGGAACATGGTCGCCTCACAAAAGTCCGTTCGTCTGTGGATGACGGAATTCGGGTCAAATGGTGCAAAAGCACTGTAAATATATACAGTGTTCGGCGCGGTTTCAAGCCCCGAATGCAGGATTTCGTGCATCGGCGATCGATGCGGGCGATCGCGTCGATCAGACGGACGATCTACACCGCCGCCGCGATCGTCTCCCGCAGCCACCGATGCGCCGGATCGCGATGCACGCGCTCGTGCCACAGCATCGACATTTCATAGCCGGGCACCTCGACCGGTGCGTCCACCACGCGCAGCGCCGGCACGTCGCGCACCAGCCGCTCGGGCAGCATCGCGACGAGATCGGTGCTCGCGACGGCCGACATCACGAACAGGAAGTGCGGCACCGACAGCACGACGCGCCGCGTGGCCCCGACCTTCGCGAGCGCTTCGTCCGTCACGCCGAAGAAGCCGCCGCCGTCGGGCGACACGATCACGTGCTCGAGCGTGCCGAACTGCGCGAGCGTGGGGCGCCGCTTCAGCTTCGGGTGGCCGGCGCGGCCGATCAGCACGTAGCGCTCGACGAACAGCGGCAGGCGCCGCATGTCCGGTGGCGACCCTTCGGTCGTATGAAAGGCCAGGTCGATGCCGTTTCGTTCGGCATCCTGCTCGATGCGTGGCGGCACCAGTTCGACGACGGCCAGCCGCGTGCCGGGCGCGGCCGAACGCAGCGTGTGCAGCGCGGGCAGCACGATCGTCGATTCGCCGTAGTCGGTCGCGGCCACGCGCCACGTGTTCGTTGCGGTCGCGGGATCGAACGGCGTGGCCGGAATCACCGCGCGCTCGACCGCTTCGAGCGCATCGCGCAACGGCTCGCGCAGCGCTTCCGCGCGTGCGGTCGGCCGCATTCCGCGCGGCCCGGGCAGCAGCAGCGGATCGCCGAACACGTCGCGCAGTTTCTGCAGCTGCACGCTGACCGACGGCTGCGACATGTTCAGCTTCTCGGCCGCGCGCGTGACGTTGTGCTCGGCGAGCAGCACGTCCAGCGTGACGAGCAGGTTCAGATCGAGCCTTCTGAGATTATTCATGGCTATACCTGAAATATCAGGAATTCATTTCAAATATACCGTCGGAGGCCGCATCCTGCAGTCATTCAATCCACGGAGTGACGAAGATGAATGTGCTGATCGTGTATGCCCATCCCGAACCGCGTTCGCTGAACGGCGCGCTGCGCGATTTCGCCGTCGCGCATCTCGAAGCGGCCGGCCACGCGGTGCAGGTGAGCGACCTGTATGCGATGAACTGGAAGGCGGTGCTGGACGCGAACGACGTGACCGATCGCGCGCCCGACGCGCGGTTCGATCCGTCGCTCGATTCGCGGCGCGCGTTCGCGGCGGGTACGCAAAGCGACGACATCGCGCGCGAGCAGGACAAGCTGACGTGGGCCGACGCGGTGATCCTGCAGTTTCCGCTGTGGTGGTTCTCGATGCCGGCGATCATGAAGGGCTGGTTCGAGCGCGTGTACGCGTACGGTTTTGCGTACGGCGTCGGCGAGCATTCCGATACGCACTGGGGCGATCGCTACGGCGAAGGTTCGCTGGCCGGCAAACGCGCGATGATCGTCGTCACGACGGGCGGGTGGGAGTCGCACTACAGCCCGCGCGGCATCAACGGGCCGATCGACGACTTGCTGTTTCCGATCCAGCACGGCGTGCTGTATTACCCGGGATTCGACGTGCTGCCGCCGTTCGTGATCTATCAGACGGGCAAGATGAACGCCGCGCGCTTCGACAAAACCTGTACGGCGCTCGGCCAGCGTCTCGACGCTCTGTGGACCACGCCGCCGATTCCGTTTCGCCGGCAGAACGCGGGCGATTACGAGATTCCGGCGCTGACGTTGAAGGAGGACATCGCGCCGGGGAAGGTGGGGTTCGCCGCACACGTGACCGCCTGACGGTTACTGCACACCCCGACGCAGGGCGGCACGGACAACCGCCGCCATACGCAAGATGCCGGACGCGGAATGCAAACGACCCGGGCGGCCTGCGTGACATCGCCGGCCGCCCGGGTCGTGCTTCTCGTGGCATCTCGTGCCATTTCGCGGCCGTGGGGCACGGCCGCGATTCATCGCTGCTTACCGATCGTCGTCCCGCACCGAAGACGGATGCCGGCACAGCGCCCGCACCTCCATCTCCATATACGGAAACAGCGGCAGCTGGCTCAGCACGTCATGCAGCTGCTGCACGCTTTCGACGTCGAAAATACTGACGTTCGCATACTGCCCGGCGATCCGCCACAGATGGCGCCACGTGCCTTCGTTCATCAGCCGCTGGCACATCGCCTTTTCTTCGGCCTTCAGCGTGGCCGCCTTGACCGGATCCATGTCCGCCGGCAGGCGAACGGTCATTTCCACATGAAACAGCATCCTGCACTCCTTGCGTTGTCGATTCGTCGAACGGGAAGGGCGCTCACGCCTGCGCGCGGGCCCGCTCGACTTCGCTGCCCGGCACGTCCTGCTTGTCCTTGAGCAGCGTGAAGTCGAAGTCGATCAGCGCGAACTGCCCGTCGACGCCATACGGCTTGCCTTCCGCGCCCTCCGCCTGCTTGACCGGCGGGATCAGCCCGTCGCGCGTCGCGAACGCGAAGTCGTCCCACAGGTGCGGATCGCCGTCGATGTTGATCTGCGTCGTCAGCTTACGATAACCGTCCGCCGAAACGAAGAAGTGAATGTGCGCCGGACGATGGCCGTGGCGGCCGAGCTGATCGAGCAGTTGCTCGGTCTTGCTGCCCGGCGGCACGCTGTAGCCGACCGGCAGCACGCTGCGGAAGCTGTAGCGGCCTTCGGCATCGGTGCGGATCGAGCGGCGCAGGTTGAACGCCGGCTGCGACGCGTCGAAGTACGAGTAATTGCCCAGATGGTTCGCGTGCCACACCTCGACCAGCGCGTTCGCGAGCGGCGCGCCGTCCTGGCCGAGCACCCGGCCGCGCATGATCAGCGTCTGGCCCGGATCGGTGCCGTCGTCGAGCCGCGCGTGGCCGACCGATTCCGGCGCGCCGGCGACGTACAGCGGCCCTTCGATCGTGCGCGGCGTGCCGCCCTGGATGCCGGCCTTGGCCTCGGCTTCGTCCATCCGCACGTCGAGGAAGCGTTCGAGGCCGAGGCCCGCGGCGATCAGCCCGAATTCGCGGCCGGCTTCGTTCAGGTAGTTCAGGGCCGTCCAGAATTCGCTCGGCTGCACGTCGAAGTCCTCGATCGTGTAGCAGATGTCCTTCACGATCCGGTTGACGATCGCGCGCACGCGCGGGTTGCCGGGCTTTTCCGCGGCGTCGTCGAAGGTCTTCAGCAGGGCGTCGATGGCTTGCTTGTTCATCTGTGTCTCCGGTGTCGGTTGTCGTGTGGGGATCAGCGGGCGTCGCGTCGCATCCGTTCGATGCGGGCCCAGTCGAAGGTGATGCCGAGGCCGGGCGTCGCCGGCAGATGCAGCTTGAAATCCTGGTAGCGCAGCGGCTCGACGAGGATCTCCTCGGTGAGCAGCAGCGGGCCGAACAGTTCGGTGCCCCATTTCAGCGAGTCGAACGTGCTGAATAGTTGCGCGGACGCCATCGTGCCGGCCGCGCCTTCGAGCATCGTGCCGCCGTACAGTTCGATGCCGGCCGCCGCCGCGATCGACGCGACGCTCGCCGCGCCCTGCAGGCCGCCCGACTGCGCGATCTTCACCGCGAACACGTCGGCCGCGCGATCCTGCGCGAGCGCGAACGCATCGACGGGGCCGTGCAGCGCCTCGTCGGCCATGATCGGCACCTGCGCGAGCTGCGTGAGGCGTTTGAGCCCCGCGCGGTTGGTCGCGGCGATCGGCTGCTCGACGAGGCTCACGCCGGCGTCGGCCAGCCGCGCGCCGGCCCAGATCGCATCGGTTTCGCTCCAGGCCTGGTTCACGTCGACCCGCACGTCGCCGCGCTCGCCGAGCGCGCGCTTGATCGCGACCACGTGGGCCACGTCGTCGGCGACCGCGTTCGAGCCGATCTTCAGCTTGAACGCGCGATGGCGGCGGGCGTCGAGCATCGCTTCGGCTTCCGCGATGTCGCGTTGGGTATCACCGCTCGCGAGCGTCCACGCGACATCGACCGCATCGGTCCGCCGGCCGCCGAACAGCTCGGACAGCGGTACGCCCAGGCGCCGCGCCTGCGCGTCGAACAGCGCGGTCTCGATCGCGCATTTCGCGAAACGGTTGCCCTGGAACAGCTTGCGCGCCCGCGCGATCGCGGCGCCCGGGCGCGTCGCGTCCATGCCTTGCAGCAGCGGCGCGAAGTAGGTGTCGATGTTGACCTTGATGCTTTCGGGGCTCTCCTCGCCATACGCGAGACCGCCGATGGTCGTCGCCTCGCCGACGCCTTCGATACCGTCCGTGCATCGAACGCGGACCAGCACGAGGGTCTGGCAATTCATCGTCGCGACCGACAATTTGTGGGGCCGGATCGTCGGCACGTCGACCAGCAGCGTGTCGATGCGTTCGATGGTGGCGGCAGTTGCTATCATGCGATTCCTCCTGTTGGTGCACATGGTAGGAATTCCCGCCCCGCGTCGTCCAACACTCTTTCCGACTACTTCCATACCTTTGAGGCATGAAATGGAATTGCGTCAGCTCCGTTACTTCATCGCCGTCGCCGAGGAAATGAACATCACGCGGGCCGCGGAGCGGCTGCACATGACGCAGCCGCCGCTGAGCCGCCAGCTTCAGGCGATCGAGGAGGAGATCGGGTTGCCGCTGTTCGAGCGCGGCGCGCGGCCGCTGAAACTGACCGATGCCGGGCGCGTGTTCCATGCGCAGGCGAAACGTCTGGTCGACCAGGCCGACGAACTGGGGCCGCTGACGCGGCGGCTCGCGCAACTGTCGGAGCGAATCGTGATCGGCTTCGTGCCGTCGACGCTGTACGGCGCGCTGCCGGACGTGATCCGCGCGTTTCGCGAGGCGCAGCCGGACGTCGAGCTGTCGCTGATCGAAATGTTCACGCTCGAACAGCTCGGCGCGCTGAAGGGCGGGCGGATCGACGTGGGGTTCGGCCGCCTGCGCTTCGACGACGACCAACTGGTGCGCGAGGCGCTGATCGAGGAAAAGCTGATCGCGGCGCTGCCGGTCGGGCATCGGCTCGCCGATCCGGGCCGGCCGCTGACGCTCGCGGATCTCGCCGACGAGACGATGATCGTCTACCCGAGCACGCCGCGGCCGAGCTTCGCCGATCAGCAATTGTCCGCGCTGCGCGACGGCGCGGTCGTGCCGGCGGCCGTGCACGAGGTGCGCGAGCTGCAGACCGCGCTCGGGCTCGTCGCCGCGCAGGTCGGCGTGTCGCTGGTGCCCGAGAGCGTGGAGGGCGTACGCGTGAAGGGCGTGGTCTACCGGCGGCTGCCGGAGCCGGGCGCGACGTCGCCGATCATCATGAGCCGCCGGCTGCACGGCGAAAGCGCCGCGACGGCGGCGTTCTGCGCGATTGCGCGGGAGATGATCGTGCCATCGGCGTGATGGCTGACGGCCGACACAAAGCGATCGCCGCATGCCGATTATTGCCGCACATGGTTTTTTCTATCCTGCCGGCAGCCGATAAATCGGCCATGTCGCTCTCCGTAAACAGGGTTGGACGCGGGATTTCCCGTTCCGCTTCGCCCTGGAACAGTGGAGGAGAGCAGCGTGAGCCGATTGGGGAAAAGCATCAAGTTCAGGATCTTTTTCGCGCTTGCCGCGTGTGTCGCGCTCATGGTCGCCATCGGCGTGTTCGGCCTGTTCGGTCTGTCGAGACTGAATTCGAACGTCCATGATGCTTATACGGACAACACCTTGCCGATCAGCGAATTGTCGGAAATTCGCGCCGCGACCTTCGAGACGCAGCTTCGGATGCGCGGGGCATTGTTCGAGCGCGATCCCGCGCGGGTCCGCAGCGGGATCGACGAGACGCGTGCCGGGCAACGCCGTCTCGACACGATATGGAACCGCTATTACGGCCAATCGATCACGAGCGACAAGGAGCGCCGCATCGCGGCCCGGATTCGCGACGTGCTGCCGCGGTTCCGGGCCGGCGTGGACGCGGCACTCGCGGCGGTGGGCGGCGGGGACCGCGACGCGGCCGCCGCGGCGATCGACCGGCTGGCGCCCGCCGCCGGCGCGCTCAAGCAGGCGCTCGACGACGACATCGCACTGAACATCGATCAGGCGAAGTCGTTCGTCGACGACAGCGCGTCGACCTTCGTCATGATCCTGTGGATCGCGATCGGCCTGATCGGCATCGGCGTGCTGGTCGCGGCGTGGGTATCCGCGCACCTGATGCGGCACATCTCGACGCCGCTCGGCAAGGCCGTGCGCGTGGCCGACGAAATCGCCGGCGGGTCGCTGGACAACCGGATCGACGTCGACTCGCACGACGAATTCGGCCGGTTGCTCGGTGCGTTGGCGACGATGGATCGGCAACTCGGTGCGACGGTGCGCGGCATCAAGCGCAGCGCGGAAGCGGTGGGGGTTGCGTCGCGCCAGATCGCGAGCGGCAATGCCGATCTGTCGGCCCGCACGGAAGAGCAGGCCGCGTCGCTCGAGGAAACCGCGTCGAGCATGACGCAACTGACCGAGACCGTGAAGCAGAACGCCGACAACGCGCAGCAGGCCAATACGCTGGCGACGCGCGCGACCGGCATGGCCGATGCCGGCAACGATGCCGTGCAGAGCATGGTCGCGACGATCGGGCAGATCAGCAGCAGTTCCAGCCAGGTTGCCGACATCACGGGCGTCATCGAGAGCATCGCGTTCCAGACCAACATCCTCGCGCTCAACGCCGCGGTGGAGGCCGCGCGCGCCGGCGAGCAGGGGCGCGGCTTCGCGGTGGTCGCGAGCGAGGTGCGCAGCCTCGCGCAGCGCTCGGCGGCGGCTGCGAAGGAGATCAAGGAACTGATCGGCGCGTCGGTGTCGATGATCCGCGACAGCGCGCGGCAGGCCACGGGCGTCGGCGCGACGATGGAGCAGGTGAAGCTCGCGATCAAGCAGGTGTCCGATATCGTCGCCGAAATCGCGGCCGCGTCGCGGGAGCAGAGCCAGGGGATAGGGCAGGTCAATCTGGCGATCGAGCAGATGGACCAGGTGACGCAGCAGAACGCGGCGCTCGTCGAGCAGGCGGCCGCGGCGGCGCATTCGCTCGAGGAGCAGGCCGGCCGCCTGCAGGCGGCGATGGCGGCGTTCAAGCTCGCGCCGAATGCCGACGATGCGCCGGTCATGGCGTCGTCGGCGCCTGCATCCGCGCTTGCCGTCGCACCGACGAAACCGCTGGCGGCGGGGCTGAGCGCCCCTGTCGCGGGCGGCGCCGTCGACTGGAAGGCGTTTTGATCGGGATAACGGTTCGCAGCCTGCTGCGACGGGAGTATCGACCCTTGAATGGCTCGACGCGTTCTGCTCACGTGGTACTCACGCTCGATGCGCTCGTCGACGCATGCGTGCGTTTCGATCCGTTGGACCGGGATCAGCGGCTGATCGTCCGGACGCTGGTCGTGCCGATGCTCGCGCGGCGGCTGAAGTGGCTGGGGCTGTTGCTGCGCGCGAGCCCGCGCAGCGAGGCCACGCGCGCGATGCTCGAACGGATCGAAGGGGCGCTGGCGTGCGCGGCGGCACGGCTCGACCCTGCGCGCCGGCCATCCGCGGATGCGGCGAGCAACGCCGTGCCGCGGCGCGGGCCGCCGGCGTAGATCGCGACGCGAGGTCGTTGCGCGAGTGCGACCGGCCGTCGATTGGGGCGACCGCGCTCATGCGCGGAAGGCGCGAAGGGTGGGAACGGCGATCGGCAGGACGGCGCGCGAAATGCAGCATGCAGCGTGGGGCAGTGCGTGTGCGGACGGCTGCTTCAGCGCCTGGCGTCGAGCGTTTCCGACGGCGATTCGCCGAACTTCTCCCGATACGCGATCGCGAACCGGCCCAGGTGGGTAAACCCGCAATCGAGCGCGATATCGGCGATCCGTCGCTCGGATGTCGACCCACGCAGCAACTCCCTCGCATGGTCGAGCCGCGTCGCGCGCAGATATTGCATCGGGCTCATCCCGCGGAATTGCAGGAACGCGTCGCGCAGCGTCCGTTCGGGCACGTTGGCGGCCTGGACGATATCGGCGAGCTGCAGCGGCTGCGCGTAGTGCGCATCGACGAACTCCTGCGCGCGCCGCACGAAGCCCGGCGCCGGGTCGCGATGCGACGCCTGCGGCATGGACGGCGGATGGCCTTCGATCAGCAGGTCGATCAGCAGATGCTCGAGCTGCGACGCGACGCGCGGGTTCGCGTTCGCGCGTTCGAGCAGCTCGGGCGACCGCGCGACGAGCATCAGTTGCTGACGCCACGCGGCGAGCGCGGCGTCGCTGACGTGCAGCACGGGGTCGAGCGTCGCGCGCGGGTCGCCGGTAAGCGAGCCGACGGTCGCCGCGTCGATGCGCAGCACGAACTGCTCGCAATCGGCCGACAGCACCGCGTCGAAGCGTTCACCGGGCGCGCACAGCACGCCGGTCTGGCCGTCGACGCCGAGCTGCCGCCCCATCGCGCGCACTTCGGCCTGGCCGGACAGGCAGAACATCAGCAGGTAGTAGCCGTCGACGGCATCGACCTGCACGCGCATCGCGTCGCCGAACGCGATCGTGCCGATCCCGAGCCCGCCCAGCTTGACGAAATCCATGTGCGACGCGCCCTGCACGCGGCCGCTCGGCAGCAGCGCGTGCGGCTGCATCACGCGCGAGATCCGCTCGCGCGTCTCGTCGAGATCGCGGGATTCGAACAGCCGGTGCGCGCGTAGCGCGAGCGGCTCGAACGACGTTGGGGACATGGGCCTCAGCCTTGGTAGGGCGACGCGCGCTTCGATCCGACGAATGGGTCGCGATCGTGCGACGGGTCGCGTGTGCCGTCATGCTAGCGCAGAAATCCGCCGAAAGTGGATATTGCACCGCCGCAATCGCACTTTCCGGATAGACGCTGAATATTAGCTTTTCAAAAATCGGCTCCATGCATTCAACGCAACGGATCGACAAGGAGTCCGACATGGAGCAGACAGAATCGCCCGTCGTTTTCGCGGAGCGCGGCGACGCATCCGACGTGACCTTTCCGCACGACGACGGCTCGCGCGTGCCGTACAAGGTGTTCAGCTCGCGGGCGGTCTACGATCGCGAGCAGGAACGCATCTTCCGCGGGCCGACGTGGAACTTCGTCGCGCTCGAAGCGGAGATCCCGAACGCCGGCGATTTCAAGAGCACGTTCGTCGGCGACACGCCGGTGGTCGTCACGCGCGCCGAGGACGGCACGCTGTCCGCGTGGGTGAACCGCTGCGCGCACCGCGGCGCGCAGGTGTGCCGCAAGTCGCGCGGCAACGCGAGTTCGCACACGTGCGTCTATCACCAGTGGAGCTTCGACAACCAGGGCAACCTGCTCGGCGTGCCGTTCCGGCGCGGCCAGAAGGGGATGACCGGGATGCCGGCCGATTTCGATCCGAAGCAGCACGGGCTGCGCAAGCTGCGCGTCGACAGCTATCGCGGGCTCGTGTTCGCGACCTTCAGCGACGCGGTCGCGCCGCTGCCCGAGTATCTGGGCGAGCAGATGCGTCCGTGGATCGACCGGATCTTCCACAAGCCGATCGAGTATCTCGGCTGCACGCGCCAGTATTCGAAGTCGAACTGGAAGCTGTACATGGAGAACGTGAAGGACCCGTATCACGCGAGCATGCTGCACCTGTTCCATACGACCTTCAACATCTTCCGCGTCGGGATGAAGGCGCGCTCGATTCCGGATGCGAATCACGGGCTGCACAGCATCATCACGGTGACGAAGACGAATGACGACACGTCGGCCGCATACAAGCAGCAGAACATCCGTTCGTTCGACGAGGGCTTCCATCTGGAAGACGAATCGATCCTCGATCTCGTATCGGAATACGACGAGGATTGCACCAACCATATCCAGCCGATCTTCCCGCAGCTCGTGATCCAGCAGATCCACAACACGCTGGTCGCGCGGCAGATCCTGCCGAAAGGGCCCGACAACTTCGAGCTGATCTTCCACTTCTTCGGCTATGCGGACGACACGCCCGAGCTGCGCGCGCTGCGCATCAAGCAGGCGAACCTCGTCGGGCCGGCCGGCTACATCTCGATGGAAGATACCGAAGCGACCGAGCTCGTGCAGCGCGGCACGGTGCGCGACGCCGATGCGACGTCGGTGATCGAGATGTCGCGCGGCAATCCGGACCAGCAGGACACGGTGATCACCGAGAGCCTGATCCGCAAGTTCTGGGTCGGCTACCAGAAGCTGATGGGCTATTGAGGCGGGAGCAGGAAAATGACGGAAGACATGAAGACGTGGTTCGAGATTTACATGCTCCAGAACCGCTACATCGGGCACCTCGACAACGATCGGCTCGAACACTGGCCGGAGATGTTCACCGAGGACTGCACGTACGAAATCGTGCCGAAGGAGAACGCCGATCTCGGGCTGCCGGTCGGGATCGTCCACTGCACGAACCAGCGGATGCTGCGCGACCGCGTGGTGTCGCTGCGGCACGCGAACATCTACGAGGAGCACACGTACCGGCACATGACCTCCGGCCTGACGATCGTCGCCGAGCGCGACGGCGAAATCGATACCGAGAGCAACTACGTGGTCGTGCAGACGCGCAGCAACGGCGAATCGAACGTGTATCAGGCCGGCAAGTACTACGACACGGTCGTGCGCACGCCCGACGGCCTGCGCTACAAGACCAAGCGCGTGATCTACGACACGTCGCGCGTGCAGACGCTGCTCGCGACGCCGATCTGACCGCTCTGATCGATCTGACGAAGCAAGGAATCGACATGACTGAAGCAACGCTCGCCCAGTGGCATCCGCTGGGCGCTTTCGACGAATTCTCCGAAGACGAACCGGCGGCGCGCGTCGCCGGCCAGAAGCCGATCGCGGTGTTCCGGATCGGCGACGAACTGTTCGCGATGCATGACCTCTGCACGCACGGCCATGCGCGGCTGTCCGAAGGCTATGTGGAGGACGGCTGCGTCGAGTGCCCGCTGCATCAGGGGCTGATCGACATTCGCACCGGCGCGCCGAAATGCGCGCCGATCACCGAGCCGGTGCAGACCTATCCGATCCGGATCGTCGACGGGCAGGTGGAAGTCAATGTCGGCTGATCCGTTCGTGATCGTCGGCGCCGGCCATGCGGCGCGGCGTACGGCCGAAGCGCTGCGCGCACGCGATGCGGCGGCGCGCATCGTGATGATCGGCGCGGAGCGCGAGCTGCCGTATGACCGGCCGGCGCTGTCGAAGGATGCGCTGCTGACGGACGGCGGCGAACAGCGCGCGTTCATCCGTGATGCCGCGTGGTACGACACGCAGCGCATCGCGT
This sequence comes from Burkholderia sp. 28_3, assembly GCF_003253915.1. Lineage (NCBI taxonomy): Bacteria > Pseudomonadati > Pseudomonadota > Betaproteobacteria > Burkholderiales > Burkholderiaceae > Burkholderia > Burkholderia sp. 28_3. The sequence continues at coordinate 97,243 of NZ_QKZF01000022.1, read as the reverse complement.
TGCGGCTCGGCACCCGCGTCGACGCGATCGAGCGCGATGTGCAGCGCGTGCGGCTCGACGACGGGGCGACGTTGCCGTACGGCAAGCTCGTGCTCGCGACGGGTTCGCGTGTGCGCACGTTCGGCGGGGCGATCGACGACGGTGTCGCGGTGCATTACGTGCGCACGGTCGACGATGCGCGTGCGTTGCGGGCGCAACTGGCGCCCGGGCGCCGCGTGGCGGTGCTCGGCGGCGGCTTCATCGGTCTCGAGGTCGCGGCGGCCGCGCGTCAGCTCGGCTGCGACGTGACGGTGATCGATCCGGCGCCGCGGTTGCTGCAGCGCGCGCTGCCGGAAGTCGTCGGCGCGTATGCGCGGCAATTGCACGATGCGCGCGGCGTGCTGTTCCGGATGGCGACGCTGCCGCGCGCGATCCGGCGCGCGCCGGGCGGCGGCGCGGTCGTCGAGACCGATCAGGGCGACGTGCCGGCCGACGTCGTCGTGGTCGGCATCGGCGTGGTGCCCAACATCGAGCTGGCGCAGGCGGCCGGGCTCGACGTCGACAACGGGATACGCGTCGACGCGGGCTGCCGCACGGCCGATGCCGCGATCTTCGCGGCGGGCGAGGTGACGATGCACTTCAACCCGCTGCTCGGGCGGCATGTGCGGATCGAATCGTGGCAGGTGGCCGAAAACCAGCCGGCCGTCGCGGCCGCGAACCTGCTCGGTGCCGACGAGACCTATGCCGAGCTGCCGTGGCTGTGGTCGGATCAGTACGACTGCAACCTGCAGATGCTCGGGCTGTTCGGCAGCGAGCGCACGATCGTCGTGCGCGGCGAGCCGGCGAGCGGGCCGTTCACGGTGTTCGCGCTCGGCGACGACGGCAGGATCGTCGCGGTGGCCGCGGCGAACCTCGGACGCGACATCGGCGCGTCGCGCCGGCTGATCGCGGCAGGGGCGGTGCCCGATCCGGTGAAGCTGGCCGATCCGGCCGTCAACCTGAAGACGTTCATGTAGCAGCGGTGCGCGCGGTGCGTATGCGCGGTGCGTGCCCGCGCGGGCCGCGGGTTTGTCGGCTGCGGCGAAATCGGGGATATTAGCGGCATCGCCGATCCGCTCGTCCTCCATGACGCCAGACAAAGCCCTCGAACTGAAACGAAGCAAGCGCCGTGCGCTGTGGCTGCTGCTCGCGGCCGTCGCGGTGTTCGTCACCACCATCGTGCTGCCGCGCGGCCCGTGGGTCGACGGTTTCAAGGCCGTCGCGGAAGCCGCGATGGTCGGCGCGCTCGCCGACTGGTTCGCGGTCGTCGCGCTGTTCCGCCGCGTGCCGATCCCGTTCGTGTCGCGCCACACCGAGATCATCCCGAAGAACAAGGACAAGATCGCCGACAACCTCGCGGTGTTCGTGCGCGAGAAATTCCTCGGCCCCGACGCGCTCGCCGCGCAGATCCGCCAGCACGATCCCGCGCAGAAGCTCGGCGCATGGCTCGGCGAGCCGGCGAACACCGACGCGCTCGGCGGCTACGTGACGAAGCTGATGAGCTTCGCGCTCGACATGACCGACGACGCGCGGATCCAGTCGTTCGTCCACGATGCGTTCCGCGCGGTGATCGACCGGGTCGACCTGTCGCAATCGGCCGGCGCGATCCTCGATACGCTGACGAAGGACGGCCGCCACCAGGCGCTGCTCGACGACGCGATCGAACAGGTGGTCGACGTGCTCGACAAGGAAGAGAACCGCGAGGTGATCGCGGGCTTCATCGTCGAATGGCTGAAGACGCAATACCCGAAGGTCGAGAAGATCATGCCGACGCAATGGTTCGGCGAGAACGGCGCGCGGATGCTCGCCAGCGCGGTGAGCCGCGTGCTCGAAGGCGTCGCGGCCGACCCCGAGCACGAGTTGCGGCAACGCTTCGACCGGACGGTCGTGCGGCTGACCGAGCGGCTGAAGCACGACCCCGCGTTCCTCGCGAAGGGCGACGAGATCAAGCGCTATATTCGCGACGGCGACGCGTTCAACGAGTACGTGCGCGACTTGTGGGACCAGTTGCGTGCGTGGCTGAAGGCCGATCTCGCGCGCCCCGATTCGGCGCTGCACCGGCAGGCCGCGACGCTCGGCGGCTGGCTCGGCGCGCGGCTCGCCGAGAGCCCGGCGCTGCGCGCGTCGCTCAACGAACATGTGGAGCGGGCCGTGCACGAGATGGCGCCCGATTTCGCCGATTTCCTGATGCGTCACATTCGCGACACGGTGCGCAACTGGGACGCGCGCGAGATGTCGCGCCAGATCGAGCTGAACATCGGCAAGGATCTGCAGTACATCCGCATCAACGGCACGCTGGTCGGCGGGCTGATCGGGCTCGGCTTGTATCTCGTGTCGCTGGTGCCGCGCTGGGCGGCCGGGTGGCTGCACTGACACGGGCACGGACGTTGCGCACGTGGCGCGATGCCGTGCGCCGCCGGATCACGCGGCAGCCTTGGCGCCGTGCAATTGCAGGCCAAGCGCCTTGATGACTTTCAGGATCGTGCCGAAGCTCGGATTGCCGTCGTGCGACAGCGCCTTGTACAGCCCTTCGCGCGACAGGCCCGCATCGCGCGCGACCTGCGACATGCCGCGTGCGCGGGCGATCACGCCGAGTGCATGCGCGATGAAGGCCGGATCGTCGCCGGCCTCCTGCAGGCATGCGTCGAAGTAGTCGGCCATGTCGTCTTCGGTTTTCAGGTGTTCGGCCGAATCCCACGGCCGCGTCTTGATCTTGTCCATCGATCACTCCATGTCGAGGTGCGCGAGCATTGCGTGCGCGGCGCGGATGTCGGCCTGTTGCGTCGATTGATCGCCGCCGCACAGCAGGATGACCCATATCGTTCCGCGCCTCACGTCATAGACGCGATAGCCGGGGCCGTGGTCGATACGCATTTCGACGACGGGGGAGCCGGCGGATTTCCAGTCGCCCGGATTGCCCATCGACAGGCGGTCGATGCGCGCCTGGATGCGGCGATCGGGCAGGCCGGCAAACCAGGCGTCGAAGACGTCGGTGGTCCGGATGCTGAATGCAGGAGGACTGTAGGGCATGCATTGCAATGTGTAAACCATGGTTCACATGTCTGTTGAATGGAACATCGTTGCCATGACAGCCCGCCGGTCGCGTCACCGGGTGTCGACTGGCCGTCAGGCCGATCTTTCCGCTGCCGGAGCCGGCCATCCGGTCGAAGCCGGAGTTGCGCGAATCCGTCTACAATCAAAAACGTCTTTGCCGCCTGCGCGTGCTTGCCGCGTGCGGGCGGGTCCGTCCGTCCTCCGGTGTTCGGGGGCGTCGCCGCGCATCACGCATCGCGTCGTGCGCGGCGGGCAGTGCCGTGGTCAGTGTCCAGTAGGTAAGGCGTCCGCGTGCCGTAGGCCGGCGCGCGTCATGAACGCCGCGTGTCCGTAGGCCGGGCAGGCGGCATAACCGAGAGTCCCCATGAAAGCATCGGATCTGTTCGTGAAGGCGCTGGAAGCCGAAGGCGTCGAGTACGTGTTCGGCATTCCAGGAGAAGAAAACCTCGATCTGCTCGAATCGCTGCGGCGATCGAAGATCAAGCTCGTGCTGACCCGGCACGAGCAGGCGGCCGGGTTCATGGCCGCCACCTACGGCCGTCTCACGGGCCGCACCGGCGTGTGTCTCGCGACGCTCGGGCCGGGCGCGACGAACTTCGTGACGGCCGCCGCGTATGCGCAGCTCGGCGGGATGCCGATGCTGATGATCACCGGGCAGAAGCCGATCAAGTCCAGCAAGCAGGGCCACTTCCAGATCGTCGACGTGGTCGACATGATGCAGCCGCTCACGAAGTTCACGCGGCAGATCGTGTCGATCGGCAACATCCCGTCGGCCGTGCGCGAGGCGTTCCGCCGTGCGGAGGAGGAGCGCCCGGGCGCCGCGCACCTCGAACTGCCCGAAGACATCGCGCACGAGGAGGGCGACGGCAAGCCGATCCCGCGCAGCTACAGCCGGCGGCCGGTGGCCGAGGAGAAGGCGGTCGCGCATGCGGTCGACGCGATCCAGGCCGCGCGCCATCCGCTCTTGATGATCGGCGCGGGCGGCAACCGCAAGACCACCTGCAAGATGCTGCTCGAATTCGTCGACAAGACGGGCATTCCGTTCTTCACGACGCAGATGGGCAAGGGCGTGATCGACGAGACGCACCCGCTGTGGCTCGGCAACGCGACGCTGTCCGACGGCGATTTCGTGCATCGCGCGATCGAGCACGCGGATTGCATCATCAACGTCGGCCACGACGTGATCGAGAAGCCGCCGTTCTTCATGCGCACCGACGACAAGACCGTGATCCACGTGAACTTCCTCGGCGCGCAGGTCGACCCCGTCTATTTCCCGCAGATCGAGGTGGTCGGCGACATCGCGAACGCGGTGTGGCAGATGAAGGAGGCGTTGACGCCGCAATCGCACTGGGATTTCGAGCGCTTCAAGATGATCAAGGCGCATTTCGACGCGCACCTGGAAAAGGGCCAGCACGATCCGCGGTTCCCGATGTACCCGGTGCGGATCGTCAACGACCTGTACAACGCGTTGCCGGTGGACGGCATCGTCTGTCTCGACAACGGGATGTACAAGATCTGGTTCGCACGCTACTGGCGTGCGCACGAGCCGAACTCGCTGCTGCTCGACAACGCGCTCGCGTCGATGGGCGCGGGCCTGCCGTCGGCGATCGCGACCAAGATCGTGCATCCGCAGCGCAAGGTGATCGCCGTGTGCGGCGACGGTGGCTTCATGATGAATTCTCAGGAGCTCGAAACGGCGGTGCGGCTGAAGCTCGACATCGTCGTGATGATCCTGCGCGACGACGCGTTCGGGATGATCCGCTGGAAGCAGGAGAACATGAATTTCCCCGATTTCGCGATGACGCTGCAGAACCCCGATTTCGTGTCGTACGCGCAAAGCTACGGCGCGCACGGGCATCGCGTCGAATCGGCCGACGATCTCGAGCCGCTGCTGCGCGAGTGCTTCTCGTCGCCGGGCGTGCACGTGATCGACGTGCCGATCGACTACTCGGACAACGAGCGCGTGCTGAACCGCGAGATCAAGCGCCTGTCGGCGCAACTCTGAATACCCGTTCACAGGAAGGAGTCGTTCCATGTTGAAGGAAACCTATCCGTACTACCTCGCCAACGAAGCCGTCTACGCGAACACCGATCTGGAGGTGACCGACAAGTTCAGCGGCAAGGTCGCCACGCGCGTCGCGCTGGCCGACGCGAAGGCGATCGATGCGGCGATCGCCGCCGCCGTCGACGCCACGAAGCCGATGCGCGAGATGCCGGCCTACCGGCGGCAGGCCGTGCTCGATCATTGCGTCGCGCGCTTTCGCGAACGGTTCGACGAGCTGGCCGAGGCGTTGTGCATCGAGGCCGGCAAGCCGATCAACGATTCGAAGGGCGAAGTCACGCGGCTGATCGACACGTTCCGCGTCGCGTCCGAGGAATCGGTGCGCATCGACGGCGAGATCGTCAACCTCGAGATCTCCGCGCGTGCGCAGGGCTATACGGGCTACACGAAGCGCGTGCCGGTCGGCCCGTGCTCGTTCATCTCGCCGTTCAACTTCCCGCTGAACCTCGCCGCGCACAAGGTCGCGCCCGCGCTCGCGGCCGGCTGTCCGTTCGTGCTGAAGCCGGCGAGCCGCACGCCGATCGGCGCGCTGATCATCGGCGAGGTGCTCGCGGAGACCGACCTGCCGAAGGGCGCGTTCTCGGTGCTGCCCGCGCATCGCGACGGCGCCGACCTGTTCACGACCGACGAGCGCTTCAAGCTGCTGTCGTTCACCGGCTCGCCGGCCGTCGGCTGGGCGCTGAAGGAGAAGGCCGGCAAGAAGAAAGTCGTGCTGGAGCTCGGCGGCAACGCGGCCGCGATCGTCGATGCCGACCAGCGCGAGCGGCTCGACTACGTGGTCGAGCGGCTCGCGTTCGGCGCGTACTACCAGTCGGGCCAGAGCTGCATCGGCGTGCAGCGGATCCTCGTGCATGCCGATCTTTACGACGCGCTGCGCGAGAAGCTGATCGCGAAGACGCGTTCGCTGAAGATGGGCGATCCGAAGGATCCGTCGACGTTCGTCGGCCCGATGATCTCGGAATCCGAGTCGCGCCGGCTGTCGGGCTGGATGGATGCGGCCGTCGCGGCAGGCGCGAAGATCGTCGCGGGCGGCAAGGTCGACGGCGCGATGTTCGAGGCGACGCTGCTGGAGAACGTCGGGCGCGAGCAGGACCTGTACCGCAAGGAGGCGTTCGGCCCGGTCGCGATCCTCGAGAAGTTCGATCGCTTCGACGACGCGCTCGCGCGCGTGAACGACAGCGACTTCGGGCTGCAGGCCGGTGTGTTCACCGATTCGCTCGCGCATGCGCACCGCGCATGGGACGAACTGGAGGTCGGCGGCGTCGTGATCAACGACGTGCCGTCGTTCCGCGTCGACAACATGCCGTACGGCGGCGTGAAGGATTCGGGCCTCGGCCGGGAAGGGATCCGCTACGCGATCGAGGACATGACCGAGCCGCGGCTGATGGTGGTGCGGCGCCGGTAACGCGCGGCAGGCAGCGCGGCGCCGCGACGGCACGCGGGCGGGCGATCGGGCCGGCCTGCGTGCCGTTTTGCATGGCGGCGCGTGGAGCGGCACGGCGCCGCGCATGTGCCGCGCATGTGCCGCGCCGCGGGCCGCCTGAAACAGGCTCGACTGCGGGCCTCGCCTCGTGATGTAATCGCGCGAAACTGCCGACCGGGGTACGACGCCGGAACGCGCGAATTCATTCTTCACGAGGTCGATTCATGTCCCCCGTCTCGGCATTCAAGCTGGTTCTGTTGTCATTCCTCGCGATCGTCGCGCTCGAATGCATCGCCAAGCGGCTGCGGCTGCCGCCCGCGGCCGCGCTGCTGATCGGCGGCATCGGCATCGCGTTCATTCCCGGCCTGCCGCCGATCAACCTCGATCCCGAACTGGTGCTGCTGGTGTTCCTGCCGCCGCTGCTGATGGACGGCGCGTACTTCTCCGTGTGGGAAGAGTTCAAGCGCAACGTCGGCGGCATCCTGATGCTGGCGATCGGCGCGGTCGTGTTCACGACGTTCGCGGTCGGCTTCGCCGTGCACTGGGTGGTGCCGGCACTGCCGTGGGCCGCGTGTTTCGCGCTCGGCGCGATCGTGTCGCCGCCCGATGCGGTCGCGGCGAAAGCCGTGCTCGAACGCGTCGCGCTGCCGCGCCGGCTGATGGTGCTGCTCGAAGGCGAGAGCCTGCTGAACGACGCGGCCGGCCTCGTGCTGTTCCGCTTCGCGGTCGCGGCCGCGCTCACCGGCGCGTTCAGCCTCGAGCACGCGGTCGTGCGCTTTGCGGAGCTCGGGCTCGGCGGCGTGGTGGTCGGCTTCGTGGTCGGCAAGCTCGTCGTGTGGTTCCTGAAGCTGCTCGACGACGACTATCTCGTGATCACCGTCGCGGTGATCGCCGGCTGGATTTCTTACATCGCGGGCGAAATGGTCGAGGTGTCGGGCGTGATCGCGACCGTCACGACCGGCATGATCGTCGGCTGGCATCAGCACGAGGTGTTCTCGGCGGCCGTGCGCACGCGTGGCACGGCATTCTGGCAGGTCATCGTGTTCCTGCTCGAGGCGATGGTGTTCGTGTTGATCGGGCTGTCGCTGCGCGGTGCGATCCATCGGCTCGGCGGTTTCGAACAGGTGCTGGGCACGATGGTGCCGCCGGTGCTCGCGGTGCTGGCGGCGGTGATCGTGTCGCGCTTCGTGTGGATCTACGCGGTCGAGGCGCTGAAGTGGCCGGTGCGCGGCGTCGTACGGCGCGGCGAGGCGCCCGACTGGAAGGCCGCGACGATCATGAGCTGGGCCGGCATGCGCGGCGTGGTGACGCTGGCGATCGCGCTGTCGCTGCCCGAGGCGCTGCCCGGCCGCGACGTGATCCTGGTCGCGTCGTTCGCGGTGATCCTTGTCACCGTGCTGCTGCAGGGCACGACGATCGGGCCGCTGATTCGGCTGCTGCGCCTGCCGCAGCGCGACGAGCGGGCCGCGCACCATCTGACCGAGCCGCAGACGTGGGCGTACGTCGAGGCCGCGCAGCTCGCGGCGATCCAGCCGCTCGTGCGCGACGAGAACGGCGTCGTGATCCATCCGCGCCTGCTCGAGCAATACACGTATCGCGCCGAGCTGACCGAACGCTCGAAGAACGAGCCCGCGTATCCGGCGGAAGTGCGCATGGCGCACTACGACGTGGTGCTGGCCGCGATCCGGGCCGGGCGTGCCGAACTGTTGCGCCTGCACCGGTCGGGGCGCATCCACGACGAGATGCTGCACGCGCTCGAACGCGACCTGGATCTGCAGGAAGTATCCGCGCAGCACGCGCGCGGCTAGGGCGCCCGGCTCGCGAATCGCACGGGCCGGCGCCGTGCCGGCCCTGACCCGCGCGCGGGGCGAGCCACCCCCGTCGCGCGATTTTCCCCTCCCGCCTGCCGATTCGGAGTATCTGAATCCGGCCCTCGATATGACCGACCCCGAGCCTTGCAGCGCATGCAAACCTCATGGCGCCGGTCTCGCAAACGTTATCGTCTCTCGAATCCGGAAATGATCTGATTTAACTGTTTCCGTCTCTTTCTGCATATTTGGCAAAACTAAACCGGAAGGAGATAGATGCTGTGTTCTAATTTCATTTAGAATCAGCCGGTTATGTTTATTGAGAGAAAGAATGCGGAGGTAATGCGGTCGTCGACGGGGGAACAAGCGGCGTCCAAAGCCCCGCAAGGCAGTGCCGACAGGCCAAATCGGCGGAATCAGGCGGGTTTTTCAACTGCCAATATAAGATAGCGTCCAAGTCGGATAAACAACTCCTATGAAAGAATCGATTGGAGATTCGGCGTTTGAAACTGTATTTATGAAAGAATCGAGCAGTGATAATGCCTCGGATTACCTCGAATCGGGGTTATCGGTCCTCCTGGTCGACGACCAGCCGTTCGTCGGCGAGGTGATCCGCCGCGCGTTGCGCAGCGAGCACGACATCGACCTGCACGTGTGCACCGACGCACACCGGGCGATGGCGGTCGCGCGCGACGTGAAGCCGACGGTCATCCTGCAGGATCTCGTGATGCCGGAGATCGACGGCCTCGATCTCGTGCGTGCGTGGCGCGCCGACGCCGGCACCGCCCGCGTGCCGATCATCGTGCTGTCCGCGAAGGAGGAGCCGATCGTCAAGCGCGAGGCGTTCATCGCCGGCGCGAACGACTATCTGGTGAAGCTCCCCGACGCGATGGAGCTGACCGCGCGCATCCGCTATCACTCGAATTCTTACCTGATGTCGCGGCAGCGCGACGAGGCGCTCGATTTCCTGTCGCACGACATGCGTTCGCCGCAGACGTCGATCCTCGCGCTGCTCGACGTCTACCGGACCGAACACGGCGACATGCCGGCGATCATGGAGCGCATCGCCGGCCATGCGCGGCGCGCGCTCGCGCTCGCCGACGGTTTCATCCATCTGACCCGCGCGCAGTCGGAGCGCCGCGCGCACGAGGTCGTGAGTCTCAACGAAATCGTGCTCGACGCCGTCGACCAGCTGTGGGAGAAGGCGGCCGGGCTCGGCTGCCGGGTGATCGCGCACGTGCCCGATACCGAGTGCGTGACGATGGGCGACCGCATGATGCTGACGCGCGCGGTCGCGAACCTGGTCGACAACGGGCTGAAATACGGGCCGGCCGGGATGGACGTACATTGCACGCTGGGCGGCGAGGACGGCGCCTGGCTGATCGGCGTCGAGGACGCCGGCGCGGGCATCGCGCCGGAACAGCGCACGGCCGCGACCGAGTCGTTCGTGCAGCTCGAATCCGCGCACGGCGCGGCGCGCGGCGGCTTCGGCCTCGGGCTCGCGTTCGTCCGCGCGACGGCGGCGCGGCATCGCGGCCAGATCCTGATGCGCAATACGGCGCGCGGCTTCATGGTCGCGCTTCGGCTGCCGGCGCAAGCGGAGCGGTGATTTCGCGGCGCGGCCTGCCGGCGCCGCGCCGCTCGCGAGACCCCGATGCGCTCGTGGCGCGCCACCCGGCGCGCATGCGGACGCGGATTTTTTCAACGCTGAATTTAGAAAGCCCATAACGAACATGGCCACCGTGACGCCCCGCGCGACCAATGAAAGCCTGCATCCGACCATCGGCGCTGGCCGGCTGACGCTCGGCAATCGCATCCTGCTCAGCTTCGGCGTGCTGTTCGTGCTGATGCTGGTGACCGCCGGCGTGTCGTACGAGCGACTGCGCGCGATCAACGCCGAAGCCATCAGCATCGAGCGCGACTCGCTGCCCGGCGTCTACCTCGCGTCGACGCTGCGCGGCTCGGTCAACGAATCGTTCACGCTGCTGCAGCAGGCGACCTTCGTCGATACCGAACCCGAAACCGTGCAGCGCGATCTCGCGAAGATCCCCGACGTGCTGAAGGACATCGAGTCGCTGTCGGTGGACTACCAGAACACGACGTTCCGCGACGACGACCGGCAGCGCTTCGTGGCGTTCCGCGGCGCCTACGATCATTACGCGCCGCTGCTGAACGAAGCGGTGCAGAAGGGCCGCGTGTCGCACGAGGAAGCGGTCGCCGCGTACGCGAAAGTGCTGCCCGCGTGGACCGAGGTCGTGCGCAACGCGAACGTGCTGGTGCAGGAGAACCGCAAGTTCGCCGAGCAATCCGCGAAGCTGATCCGCGAATCGGTGCAGGACACCGAGATCGTGCTCGCGACCGCGCTGGCGTTCGTGCTGCTGTCCGCGCTCGGGCTCGGGTACGTGCTGTACCGTTCGGTCACCGTGCCGATGGCGCGGCTCGTCGAGGTGCACGACGTGATGCGTACCGGCAACCTGACGCGTCGCCTCGATCTGCGCCGTCGCGAGGAATTCGGCACGCTCGAGACGGGCTTCAACCGGATGGCCGACGAGCTGACCGAGCTGGTCTCGCGCGCGCAGCAGTCGTCGCTGCAGGTGACGACGTCGGTGGCCGAGATCGCCGCGACGTCGCGCGAGCAGCAGGCGACCGCGAACGAGACCGCGGCGACGACGACCGAGATCGGCGCGACCTCGCGCGAGATCTTCGCGACGTCGCGCGACCTGCTGCGCACGATGAACGAGGTGGCCGGCGTGGCCGAGCAGTCGGCGACGCTCGCGGGCGTGAGCCAGAGCGGACTCACGCGGATGGGCGAGACGATGCGCAGCGTGATGGATGCGGCCGGCTCGGTGAACGCGAAGCTCGCGATCCTCAACGAGAAGGCGCTGAACATCAACCAGGTGGTCGCGACCATCACCAAGGTGGCCGACCAGACCAACCTGCTGTCGCTGAACGCGGCGATCGAGGCCGAGAAGGCCGGCGAGTACGGCCGCGGCTTCGCGGTCGTCGCGACCGAGATCCGCCGCCTGGCCGACCAGACGGCCGTCGCGACCTACGACATCGAGCAGACGGTCAAGGAAATCCAGTCGGCCGTGTCGGCGGGCGTGATGGGGATGGACAAGTTCTCCGAGGAAGTGCGCCGCGGGATGCTCGACGTGCAGCAGGTCGGCGGGCAGCTGTCGCAGATCATCGCCGAGGTGCAGACGCTCGCGCCGCGCTTCCAGATGGTCAACGAAGGGATGCAGACGCAGGCGAACGGCGCCGAGCAGATCACGCAGGCGCTGTCGCAACTGTCGGAGGCCGCGCAGCAGACGGCCGAATCGCTGCGCCAGTCGTCGCAGGCGATCGACGACCTGACGCTCGTCGCGAACCAGCTGCGCACCAGCGTGTCGCGCTTCAAGGTCGACGCGTGACGCGCGCCGATCCGCAGAACGGCGCCCACGCGCTGTTCCTGATGTTCGAGCTCGACGGCGAGCGCTATGCGCTCGACGCGGCCGGCATCGACGAGGTGCTGCCGCTCGCCGTCATGAAGGCGGTGCCCGGCGCGCCGGGCTGGATCGCCGGGCTGCTGATGCGCGGCGGGCAGCCGGTGCCGGTGATCGACCTGCCGATGCTGGCGCTCGGGCGGCGCGCGCAGGCGCTGCGCTCGACGCGGCTCGTGATGGTCCGCTGTCGCGCGAGTCACGCCGGCCACGCCGACGGCGAACGCACGATCGGCCTGATCGTCGAGCGCGCGACGCAGACGATGCGGATTGACCGCGCGGCGTTCCGCGTGAGCGGCATCGCGACCGCGCGCACGCGCTGGCTCGGGCGGGTCGCGAACACGCCCGACGGCGTCGTGCAGCAGGTGTCGGTGTCCGACCTGATCGACGACGTCGCACGCCTGTCTCTGTTCGACGGCCTGCCGGGCCACGGGGAGGAGTCCGCATGAACGTGTCCGAATCGCGATTTCGCGGCTGGTTGCTGCGCGAGACCGGCATCGACCCCGATTCGCTCGGCAACGATTTCCTGATGCGCGCGCTGACCGATCGCATCCATGCGTGGCAGGCGGACGGCGAGCGCGTGCCGTCGGCCGCGCGGCCGCCCGTGACGCCGGAAGCGCTCGACGCGTACTGGCAGCAGCTCAACGCGTCGGCCGACGAACGGCGCGCGCTGATCGAGCTGTTCGTCGTCCCGGAAACGTGGTTCTTTCGCGACCGCGAGGCGTTCGCGACGCTTGCGCGGCTGGCCGCCGAACGGCTCGCCGCGATGCCTGGCCGCGTGATCCGCGTGCTGAGCGCGCCGTGCTCGACGGGCGAGGAGCCGTATTCGGCGGCGATGGCGCTGCTGGATGCGGGGCTCGAACCGGCCAGCTTCGCGATCGACGCGATCGACCTCAGCCCGCGCGCGATCGAGCAGGCGCGGCTCGGCTGTTACGGGCGCAATGCGTTCCGCGGGACGGCGACGGAGTTTCGTACGCGCTACTTCACGCCGACCCGCGACGGCTGGCTGCTCGACGAGCGCGTGCGGGCGTGCGTGCAGTTCAGTCACGCGAACCTCGTCGAACCGCTGGCCGATACCGGCATTCGCTACGACTTCGTGTTCTGTCGCAACGTGCTGATCTATTTCGACCGCGACGCGCAGGATCGCGTGATCCGCTCGCTCGACGAGCGTCTTGCCGACGACGGCGTGCTGTTCGTCGGGCCGGCGGAGACGGGTGTCGCGATGCGGCACGGAATGCGCTCGGCGCGGGTGCCGCTCGCGTTCGCGTTTCATCGCGAGCCGGCCGGCGCGGCGGCCGAGGCTGGCGCGGCGCGACCGGTCGCGCCGCTGTCCGCGGCGGCGCCGTATCGGGGCGCGGAGCGCTTCACGATCGCACCGCTCGCCGCGCCGCGCCCGGTGGTGGCCGTCGCGCCGCCCGCCTGGCTCGGCGACGTGCGTCAGCCGTTCGCGGCGGTGCCGCCGCCGGTCGTGCCGGCGGCCGCGATCGACGCCCGGGCCGACCTCGCGCTGGCAACCGCCGGGACGGCCGCCCCGGCCAACGACGGCATCGCGGCGGCGCTCGACGATGCTCCGACGCTGGAGGATGCGCAGGCGCTGGCGAACGCGGGCGCGTTCGACGAGGCCGAGCGTGTGCTCGCGCAGTTCTCGGCGCGCGTCGGCCCGCATGCCGATGCGTTTTATCTGAACGGACTGATCGCGGATGCGCGCGGGCGCGCCGCGGAAGCCGGCGACTTCTACCGCAAGGCGCTGTACCTGCGCCCCACGCATCACGAGGCGCTGACGCATCTCGCGACGCTGCTCGACGTCGGCGGCGATCGTGCGGGCGCGCAATGGCTGCTCGAACGCGCCCGGCGTTCGGCCGGCTGACACGATGACGGAAACGGGATCGACACCGCGATGACCAGAGGAATTCATGAACCGCGACGCCGCTGCCACTGACGACGCGACGCTCGACGTCGACGATTGCTGGAACCGGATCGGCACGCGCGGCGACCGCTCGTGCGAGCGGCTGAACGACTGCCTGCGCTGCCTGAACTGCCCGGTCTACGCGTCGCACGCGGCGAAGCTGCTCGAGCGTCCGCTCGACGTGGCCGAGATGACCGACGTCACGCGCCGGATGAGCGCGTTCGGCACCGCGCAAGCGGGCGACGACGACGGCGATACGCGCCATGCGGCGCTCGCGTTCCGGGTGGCCGACGAATGGCTCGCGCTGCCGATCGGCGTGCTGCGCGAGATCGCCGGCACGCGCCCGATCCATTCCTTGCCGCATCGCCGCAATTCGGCCGTGCGCGGCGTGGTCAACATCCGCGGCACGCTGCGCATCGCGATCTCGATCGGCGCGCTGCTCGGCCTCGATGCCGGCAAGGCGGGCAGCGGCAGCGACGACGGCCGGTTCACGCGGCTGCTGGTGGCCGCGCATCAGGGCGAACCGGTCGTGTTTCCGGTCGACGAAGTCGAGGGCGTGCTGCGCTTCGGCGCGTCCGACTGGGTGCCGGTGCCCGCGACGGTCGGGCGCGCGAGCGCCGGCCTGTCGCGCGGCGTGCTGGCGTGGCGCGGCAAGTCGGTGGGGCTGCTCGACGACGATCGTCTGTTCGACGCCGTGACACGGAGCATGCGATGAGCGGCGATGACGACCTGAGCCACCTGTCGCTGCTCGAGCTGTATCGCGAGGAGACGCGCACGCAGACCCAGGCGCTGTCGGAGCGGCTGCTCGCGCTCGAATCGGGCGAGCCCGATTCCGTCGCGCTGGAAGCATGCATGCGCGCCGCGCATTCGCTGAAGGGCGCCGCGCGGATCGTCGGCGTGCCGCTCGGCGTCGACATCGCCGGGCGGATGGAAGAATGCTTCGTCGCCGCGCAGGCCGGCACGATCGCGCTGACGGCCACGCACGTCGACGTGCTGCTGGCCGGCGTCGACCTGCTGGTGCGCGTCGGCGATCCGCAAGGGCCGCCCGTATCGCAGACCGAGATCGACGTGTTCGCGGCGGCGCTGACGGGCGCCGACGGCGCGCAGACGATGCAGGCGCCGGCCGCCGTGCCGCCGCCGATACCGCCGTCGGTCGTGCCGTATCGCGATCACGACGGCGCCGCCAACGAGCCGGTCGGCGCGAGTGCCGCGGTGCCGCCGCTCGCCGTGTCGGGCACGGTGCCCGATCCGGCCCAGGCCGGCCGCGTGGCGGGTGCCGGCGCGATGCGCCGCGTGCGCGCCGATACGCTGAACCGGCTGCTGAGCCTGTCCGGCGAATCGCTGGTCGAATCGCGCTGGCTGAAGCCGTTCGCCGAATCGATGCTGCGCGTGAAGCGTGCGCAGCGCGACGCGGCCCGTTCGCTCGACCTGATGTACGAGCAGTTCGCCGACGATCTCGACGCCGGCATGCTCGCGTCGATGAACGAAGTGCGGCACATGCTCAACGACCTGCAGCGCTCGCTCGCCGAGCGCATGGACGAATTCGACCGCTTCGAGCGGCGCAGCACGCATATCGCCGAGCAGCTGTACGACGAGGCGCTGCAGTGCCGGATGCGCCCGTTCGGCGACGCGACCCGCGCGTATCCGCGCATCGTGCGCGATCTCGCGCGCTCGCTCGGCAAGCAGGTGCGTTTCTCGATCGTCGGCGAAGGCACGCAGGTCGATCGCGACATCCTCGACCTGCTCGACGCGCCGCTCGGCCATCTGCTGCGCAACGCGATCGACCACGGCGTCGATTCGCCCGACGCGCGCCACGCGCGCGGCAAGCCGGCCGAGGCGAGCGTCACGCTCGAGGCGCGTCACAGCGCCGGCTCGCTGCTCGTCAGCGTGATCGACGACGGGCCGGGCGTCGACATGGACGCGCTGCGCGCGGCCGTCGTGCGCCAGCGCCTGACCGACGACGAGACGGCCGCGCGGCTGTCCGATCCCGAACTGCTCGAATTCCTGCTGCTGCCGGGCTTCTCGATGCGCGACGCGGTGACCGACGTGTCGGGGCGCGGCGTCGGCCTCGACGCGGTGCAGGAGATGGTGCGCGGCGTGCGCGGCGCGGTGCGGATCTTCAACGAGCCGGGCGCCGGCATGCGCTTCGTGCTGCAGTTGCCGCTCACGCTGTCGGTGATCCGCAGCCTGCTCGTCGAGGTCGGCGGCGAGCCGTATGCGTTCCCGCTCGCGCACGTGCGCCGCACGCTCGAACTCGCGCACGACGACATCGACGTGCTCGAAGGGCAGCCGCATTTTCCGTTCGACGGCCGGCGCGCGGGCCTCGTCGCCGCGCACCAGCTGCTCGACGCGGGCGAGCCCGACGTGGCGCGCGCCAGCACGGCGGTCGTGGTCGTCGGCGGCGAACCCGAGCTGTACGGCGTCGCGGTCGACCGCTTCCTCGGCGAGCGGATGCTCGTCGTGCAGCCGCTCGACAGCCGCCTGCACAAGATCCAGAACATCGCGGCCGGCGCGCTGCTCGAGAACGGCGACCCGGTGCTGATCGTCGACGTCGAGGACCTGATCCGCTCGGTCGACAAGCTCGTGCGCGGCGGCCAGCTCGCGCGGCTCACGCGCGATCCGCAACTCGCGCTCGCCGACCGGCGCCGTCGCGTGCTCGTCGTCGACGATTCGCTGACGGTGCGCGAGCTCGAACGCAAGCTGCTGGAAAAGCGCGGCTACGACGTGACGGTCGCGGTCGACGGGATGGAAGGGTGGAACGCGGTGCGCAGCGATGCGTTCGATCTCGTCGTGACCGACGTCGACATGCCGCGCATGGACGGCATCGAACTCGTCACGCTGATCAAGAGCGACCCGATGCTCAAGCGCGTGCCGGTGATGATCGTGTCGTACAAGGATCGCGACGAGGATCGCCGGCGCGGGCTCGATGCCGGCGCCGATTACTACCTCGCGAAGAGCAGCTTCCACGACGAGGCGCTGCTCGATGCCGTGCACGACCTGATCGGAGATGCGCGCGGATGAACATCGGCATCGTCAACGACCTGCCGCTGGCCGTGGAGGCGCTGCGCCGCGTGATCGCGCTGCGTGCGGACCATCGCGTGCTGTGGGTCGCGACCGATGGCGACGAGGCGGTGGATTTCTGCGTCGCGCATCCGCCCGACGTCGTGCTGATGGATCTCGTGATGCCGAAAGTCGACGGCGTCGCCGCGACGCGCCGGATCATGGCGCGCGCGCCGTGCGCGATCCTGATCGTGACGGCGAGCGTCAGCGCGAACACGTCGTCGGTGTACGAGGCGATGGGCGCCGGCGCGCTCGATGCGGTCGACACGCCGACGCTCGCGCTCGGGCTGTCGACCGACGCATCGCCGCAGGCGCTGCTCGCGAAGATCGACCAGATCGGCCGGCTGCTCGAAAGCCGCTCCGTGGCGCTCGTGCCGCCGGGGCCGGCGCCCACGCGCGGACAGCCGACGCTCGTCGCGATCGGTGCGTCGGCGGGCGGGCCGACCGCGCTCACCGCGCTGCTGCGCGCGTTGCCGGCCGATTTCCCGGCCGCGATCGTGATCGTCCAGCACGTCGACCAGGCATTCGCGTACGGCATGGCCGAATGGCTCGACGGCTATACGCGGCTGCCGGTGCGCGTCGCACGGCAGGGCAGCGTGCCCGAGGCCGGCGCGGTGCTGCTCGCGGCGACCAACGACCATCTGACGCTGTCGCCCCGCGGCGTGCTCGGCTATACGCGGCATCCGGCCGAAACGCCGTACCGGCCGTCGATCGACGTGTTCTTCAACAGCGTCGCGGACGGCTGGCAGAGCGAGGCGCTCGGCGTGCTGCTGACCGGCATGGGGCGCGACGGCGCGCTCGGCCTGAAGGCGATGCGGGCGAAGGGCTGCTACACGATCGCGCAGGACGAAGCGACCAGCGCCGTGTACGGAATGCCGAAGGCGGCGGCGGCGATCGGCGCGGCGTCGGCGATCCTGCCGCTCGAACAGATTGCGCCCCAGTTGATCGCGCGGATCGCGCTCGCGCCGCGCGACTGACCGCGCGCCGGGCACGCACCGTCGCTGCGTGGCGGCGCGGCGCCTGCATTGCGTGCGTGGCGCGGCGTCGCGTACAATGGCGGCCTGCGGAGATGGCATGCCTCCCTGCGGTCGTTGCCGGCGCGTAGCGCGCGGTGCGGCCCTCAACCGCCGGTTTGCCCGGCTGATGATGCCTGCGTGTTCCTGGGTCGTCAGGAGGTCGCAGGCCGTCCACGCGGTATTCTGCCGCCCAGGTTTTGATGTTCCGTCGAATCTGGAAATCATGTTTTTCACGACTTCTGCCGATCTGTTCGCGACCGTGCGCTATGTGTGCCGCTGGCTCGCGCTTTCAGCCCTGCTCGGCGCGCTGGCCGGCACGGCTTCCGCGCTGTTCCTGATCGCGCTCGACTGGGCGACCGGTACGCGCGTCGCGCATCCCTGGCTGCTGTGGGGGCTGCCGGCCGCCGGTTTTGCCACCGGCTGGGTCTACCATCGATTCGGCCAGTCGGTCGCGCGCGGCAACAACCTGCTGATCGACGAGATTCACGACCCGAAGGCGCTCGTGCCGAAGCGGATGGCGCCGCTCGTGCTGGTCGCGACCGTCGTCACGCACCTGTTCGGCGGCTCGGCCGGTCGCGAGGGCACGGCCGTGCAGATGGGCGGCGCGCTCGCCGATCGCGTCACGCACGTGTTCCGTCTCGATCGCGAACATCGCCGCGTGCTGCTGATGGGCGGCATCGCGGCCGGCTTCGCGTCGGTGTTCGGCACGCCGCTCGCGGGCGCGGTATTCGGGCTCGAGGTGCTCGCGATCGGGCGCGTGCGGTACGACGCGCTGCTGACCTGCGTCGCGTCGGCGATCGTCGCGGACGTCGTGTGCCGCGCGTGGGGCGTCCATCACACGGCCTATGCGATTCCGTTCGTGCCGGCCGTATCGGCGACCGGGCTGGCCGTGACGGTCGTCGCGGGCATCGCGTTCGGCGTGGTCGGGCGGCTGTTCGCGTTTGCGACGCATGCACTGACCGCGTGGTTTCGCCGCGTGATCCGCTATGCGCCGCTGCAGCCCGTGCTCGGCGGCCTGATGGTCGCCGTGGCCGCGACCGTGTTGAACGTGCCGCAGTATCTCGGCCTCGGCATCCCGACGATCGAGGCCGCGTTCCACGGCCCGCTGCCGCTTTACGATTTCGCGGGCAAGTTCGCGTTCACCGTCGTCACGCTCGCGTCGGGGTTCAAGGGCGGCGAGGTGACGCCGCTGTTCTACATCGGCGCGACGCTCGGCAATGCGCTCGGCCAGGTGCTGGCGCTGCCGGCGCCCGTGCTCGCGGGGCTCGGCTTCGTCGCGGTGTTCGCGGGCGCGGCGAACACGCCGATCGCGTCGACGATCATGGCGATCGAACTGTTCGGCGCGGATATCGGCGTGTATGCGATCGTCGCCTGTGTCGTCGCGTATCTGTTTTCGGGACACGCTGGGATTTATCGCGCACAGCGTGTGGCGGTAGGGAAGGGCGCGCAGGTGGAGGCGGAGTGACGCAGGGTGGCAGCCGTGGTGCGAAGTCGTTCGAGCGCGGCGGCCCCGTGCGATATCCGAAGTACAAGAATCGACTGACGGACGCTCAATGACACTGGAAGACTTTCTGACCGAAGCGAAGCGCCTCGCCAGGCCGTGCCACGCGTACCGCTTCGCGGCCGGCGGCGAACCCGTCACCGGCTACTGGCATGGGATCGACGCCGGCGCGTCGTGCATCTCTGTGGAGCGCGACGGCGCCTGGCTGAACGTGTATCTCGACGAAAGCGGTACGGGCGGCCGCGTGGAGACTTCCACGCAACCTGTCCGCTCGGATCACCCGCTGTGCCGATCCGGTGCAACGTCGCTTCCGCCCGTCGATGCGGTGTTCCGCTTCGGCTCGGCCGCGATCGACGCGTACCTCGACGCACACGGCTGGCAGCGCGACTGGGGATTCAACGACAACTTCAAGGGCGCGGCCGCGCACGACTACGCGCGCGAATGGATGGCGCAATGCCCGCTTTACACGGGCGGGGTGGTGGCCGTCACGGGCGGATGGAACATGCCGTGGCCCGACGACGACTGGCATGAACTGACGGACCTCGATCTCGTCCTCTGGACATTCGAGGAGTCGGAGCCGTGGATCGAGGTGTTTTCCGACGGCGCCCGGTTCTCGGTGATCCAGCGGATCACCTAGCACGATGGAAATTCGCCGTTACTGCTTCGGCAGCCGCGCGACGTTGCGCGCCAGCAATTCCTCGATATCGATGCCTTTTTCCGCCAGCAGCGCGGTGACGACGCCGTTCAATTCGCCGAGCGTCTCCTTGACCGATTCCCGGATCGTATCCACGACGACCTGGGTGCTGCGTTCGATCTCGATGTTGACCTTGTCGTTGACGCCCTTCGCATCGAACGTGGTCGCGCGGCGCGTTTCGGGAATCAGCCAGACCTCGAACCAGCCTTCGTCGCGATTGACGTCCGACACGGTGAGGCTGCAGCCGTTGATCGCGATGTAGCCCTTCGCGAACACATAGCGCTTGAACTCGGCCGGCACGCCGATGCGGATCATCCGGTTGTGCTCGGACGATGCGATGTGCACGATGGTCCCCGTGAAATCGACGTGACCGGACAGCGGATGCCCGCCGATCTCCGCGCCGTCCTTCGCGGCCCGCTCGACGTTGACGCGCGCGCCGGTCGTGAGGTCGGCCAGCGTGGTGATCCGCAGGCTCGGCAGCATCACGTCGAAGTCGATCAGCACCGGCGAATGGATGGTCGTCACCGTCAGGCACACGCCGTCGACCGACACGCTCGCACCGATCTCGATATCGTCGGTGAACCGCTCGGGGAATGCGATGCTGAACGTCCTCAGCTCGCCGTGATCCTTGATGGCGTTGATGGTGCCAACACCCTGAACAATGCCTGTAAACATGGTCTGCCTTTCGTCGCGAATTGCTTGGCCGACATGATAAGTGATCCACGGGAGGGGCGCGTGTCCGCGGCGGTCTGACGGCGGCAGGCCGCTTTCATGGAAGTCCCCGCCATGGGCCGGATCACTACGAACAAGGTCGATCGTCGCGAGTTTGCCGCCTATGCCTGCCCGGGCTTTCGCAGGTCACCGGTGCCGGTATCTGATAAACGACCGACACGAATTTCGGGGTCTCGCCACGGCCCGTTACAGTGCCGCCGAGAGACTCGGCGATACGTCGGCTCGGATGGTTCTCCTCGGCAACGGGATAGTTGAAGCGCCGGACGTTGAGCGTCACGCACGCCCATTCCACGACGAGCCTGACCGCCTCTCGTCCGATCCCTTCGCGATGCCGATCTTCGCGGATCCAGACGCCCAGTTCCGGGATGGCCTGCTTGACGTGATGAATCCCCACCAGGCCGAGGAAGGTTCCACCGTCGCGTTGTCGAATCACGAACACGTAGTCTGTGCCGTCGGTTTGTGCATGCAGCCACGTCTGCCAGACGCGATCGAAACTTTCCCTGTTCGCCGGAGGGTCCCAGCCCATATAGCGAGTCAGCGACGGCGTAATGCATGCAAGCGTCGCATCCGCGTCGTTCGCCGAAAACGGTGCGAGCGAAAGGCGATTCGATTCGATACGGGTTTCGTCCGGTTGAAACATCATTTCCTCGTCGTGCGTCGATCACGCCAATCGGATCGCCGGCATGGCCCGGCGATTGAAGCCATGTCGCCGGGTCATGTGACGACCTGCCTGCATCAAACCTCCGCCGGCTCTCCCAACGGCCCGGCATCGCGACCGGCCACGCGCCGCGGCGAATCGGCGAGCCCTTTCGCCAGCTCCAGCGCCTGCCGCTCGAACAGCCGGCGGTAGATGCCGCCGTCGATGCGGATCAGCGCGTCGTGATTGCCTTCCTCGATCACCTTGCCGCGATCGAGCACCAGCAGCCGGTCGAGCGAGCGCACTGTCGACAGCCGGTGCGCGACGACGAGCGTCGTGCGGCCGACCATCAGCCGCTCCATCGCCTGCTGGATCAGCAGCTCGCTTTCGCTGTCGAGGCTCGATGTCGCTTCGTCGAGGATCAGGATCGGCGCATCGGCGAGGAATGCACGCGCGATCGCGACGCGCTGGCGTTCGCCGCCCGACAGCTTGATCCCGCGTTCGCCGACCAGCGTGTCATAGCCGTCCGGCAGCGCGACGATGAAGTCGTGCGCACTGGCCAGGCGCGCGGCGCGCTCGATGTCCGCGCGGCTCGCATCGGGGCGTGCATACGCGATGTTCTCCGCGAGCGTGCGGTGAAACAGCACGGGCTCCTGCTGGACGATCGCGATCTGGCTGCGCAGCGAATCCTGCCGCACCTGCGCGATGTCCTGGCCGTCGATCGTGATGCGGCCGCCCGACACGTCGTACAGGCGCTGGATCAGCTTGATGAACGTCGTCTTGCCCGACCCCGAATGGCCGACGAGGCCCACGCGTTCGCCGGGCGCGATCCGCATCGAGAAATCGTCGTACAGCGGCACCGGATGGTTGCCGTAGCGGAACGTCACGTGCTCGAAGCGGATCTCGCCTTGGCCGATCCGGATCGCCGGCGCGCCGGGGCGATCGTCGATGCCGAGCGGCTGGCGTTCGAGCGCGACGAGTTCTTCCATGTCGTTTACCGAGCGCTGCAGGTTGCGGATGTGCATGCCGACGTCGCGCAAATAGCCCTGCAGCATGAAGAACATCGTCAGCGCGAATGCAATGTCGCCGACGCTCGCTTCGTTGTTCACCCACAGCCGCAGCGCGACGCCGATCATCGCGGCCTGCATCGCGACGAGCATCGCACCCTGCAGCCCGCCGTTGAACGTGCCGCGCACCCACGTGCGGCGCGTGCGCTGCCGCCACTTGCCGATCACGCGCGCGAGCCGCGCTTCCTCGCGCGTTTCCGCGCCGAACGCCTTGACGACCGCGTTGCAGCTCACCGCGTCGGCGAGCGCGCCGCCCATCCGCGTATCCCACAGGTTGCCGAGCCGCGCGGCCGGCGCGACGATGCCGAGCGACACCGCGACCGTCACCGCGATGTACAGCAGCGAACCGGCGCCGACGACGAGCCCCATCACGGGCCAGTGCGTGCCAAGCAGCACGGTCGCGCCGACCAGCATCGTGACCGACGGCAGCAGCGCGATCAGCACGGTGTCGTTGAGCAGGTCGAGCGCCCAGATCCCGCGGGTGATCTTGCGCACGGTCGAGCCCGCGAAGCTGTTCGCGTGCCAGTCGGTCGAGAAGCGCTGCACGCGGTGGAACGACGCGGCGGCGATCTCGCTCATCATCTTCAGCGTGAGCGTGATGATGTTCAGGTAGACGCCCTGGCGCAGCACGGTCGCGCCGATGCCGAGCGCGGCGAGCGTGCCGAACGCGGCGAGGGCCGAATGCCACGCGGCGGCGCGGTCGGTCAGGCCGGTCGACAGCGCGTCGACGAGGCGGCCGGCGAACAACGGCGTCAGGACGTCGGCGAGCGCGGCGAGCAGCGCGAGGCTCGCGACCGCGGCGATGCGCGCCGGCTGCTTGCGCCAGTAACGAATGGTGAAGCCGAAGACGGCCTGGAATGCATGGCCGCCCAGATGGGAGGTTTTTCTGGTCATGTATCGTTGCCCGGCGCATCGCGCGACGGGGCTTTCCGGTTCGGAGAACGTCGAAAACGCAACAGCCGGGCCGCGCGAAACACGCGGGCGGAACGAAACGGGCTGTCGGGAAAAGCGCGGCTGACGGGTCAGCGGAAAACTCGGGAGCCGGCGCGGACGGCGGGCTGGATCAGCTGCGCCGTGGGACCACGTTCGGGAAGGTGGCTGGCATTCGGAACATCTGCACCTCCCTGAAGTGAACGATTGAAAGGACGCCGAAAAGACGTGCAAGGATTCTATCAGGACAGTCGCGCACGCTGCAACGTCTGACGAATGCGGCGTTGCAGCGTCGATACGGTTAGTATTCGGGGTTTTGGCCCCTTTTCGCGGACGTTGTGCGCTGGCAGACCGGGGCCGGCGCGCGCATCGATTACACTTGCGCGTCCGCGGCGCGCGACGAGGCGGCCCGTACAGATTCACTTCGAACCATTCCCGAGGAAACGATGAGCGACGTTCAGCAAGGCATCCTGGCTCCGATCGATACGGCAGCGCGATACCTCACTTTCACGATGTCGAACGACGGCAATGTCGCGGCGGCGCTGGCCGCGCTGCGCGAGATCGTCGACGGACGCGACACGGTCGTCGGTTTCGGGCACGCGCTGGCTGCATACCTCGGCCATCCGGTGCCGGGCCTGACCGACTACCCGGCGTTCGCGGTGAACGACCGCACGCTGCCGATGACGCCGGCCGACGTATGGGTCTGGCTGCGCTCGGACGATCGCGGCGAGATCGTGCTGCGCGCGCGGGCGATCGAGCGCGCATTGGCGCCGGCGTTCGTGCTGCAGGAGGCCGTCGACGGCTTCCGCTATTCGAACGATCGCGACCTGTCCGGCTACGAGGACGGTACCGAGAACCCGGAAGGCGACGACGCGGTGGCCGCGGCGATCGTGACGGGGCAGGGCGCGGGGCTCGACGGCGCGAGCTTCGTCGCGGTGCAGCAGTGGCTGCACGACTTCGACCAGATGGAGCGCATTGCGTCGGGCGACATGGACCACATCATCGGGCGCCGCCGGTCGGACAACGAGGAACTCGACGACGCACCCGAATTCGCGCATGTGAAGCGCACCGCGCAGGAAAGCTTCGAGCCCGAGGCGTTCATGCTGCGCCGTTCGTCGCCGTGGTCGGACGCGCGTCGCGCGGGCCTCTACTTCGTCGCGTTCGGCTGCTCGTTCCGCGCGTTCGACGTGCAGATGCGCCGGATGAGCGGCGCGGAAGACGGGATCGTCGACGGCCTGTTCCGCTTCACGCGGCCGCTGACGGGCGCGTATTTCTGGTGCCCGCCGATGAAGGACGGCAAGCTGGACCTGTCCGCGCTCGGACTGTAAGCGCCGGGCGGGATCGATGAACGGGCGGGGCGCGCACGGATGCGCGCCCCGCCCGTTTCGTTTGTCAGGCGGCAGACCGGACGGCCCGCCGCGTGCGTCAGTTCAGCGTCGTTTCGATCCGCGTGCCGCGCTTGATGAACTGCGTCACCGGGGTTTTCTCGCAGATTTCCGCGAGACGCTGGCGTTGCGCATCGTCGAGCGGGCCGTCGAGCGTGACGACGCGGCGCACGTATTGCACACCTTCGCGATCGGCATGCAGCTCGGTGCGCACGGCGATGCGCGCGGCCGGCCACGTCTTGCGCTGCATGTACATGCGCAGCGTCGCGGCCGTGCATTGCGCGAGCCCGGCCAGCACGAATTCGTATGGCGCCGGCCCGCGATCCTGGCCGCCTTCGCGCGGCGCTTCGTCACCGGTCAGCGCATGCGTGCCGGCCTGCAACTGGACGACGTAGTCGGGCGCGTCGGCATCGAGGACGGCGGCGGCGTGGATGAGCGACATGGCAAGTCTCCGGTAAGCGGATCAAGGAAAGCGGGCGCCGCATGGCGGCGTGCAGCCGTCAGCATACCGTCCCGTTCGCGCGGGCGCCTGCTGCGCTGCTACGCGTCGGCGATGCCGGCGCTGCTGCGCACGAGCGCGGCGATGCGTTCGCGCACCCACTGATGCGCGCGATCGGTGTCGCGCGATTCGTGCCAGTACGCGAGCAGCGGAAACGGCTTGAGCCGCAGCGGCAGCGGTCGCACGACGATCGGCAGCAGCGCGGCCATGCGCAGCGCATAGGTGTGCGGCAGCGTGACGAGCAGGTCGCCGGCCGCGGCGATCTGGCAGGCGGCGAAATAGTGCTGGCACGTGAGCCGGATGTCGCGGAAGCGTCCGTCGTTGCCGAGCAGGACGTCGAGCGATTGCGGCTCGCCGAGCGACGACACGGCGATATGCTGCGCCGCGAAATAGTCGCTGCGTCGCAGCGCGTCGCGCGCGAGCGGATGATCGCGGCGCAGCGCGACGACGAGCGAATCGTCGAGCAGGTGTTCGGTGGCGATGCGCGGGCCGGTCTGTACGCGCCGGTCGACGACGAGGTCGAGATTGCCCGAAGCGAGCTCGCGCTCGATGTCGGATACCGCGATGCGCCGGCTGACGAGCCGCAGGCCCGGCGCTTCGTCGGCGAACGCGGCGACGATGCGCGGCAATGCGATGGATTCGAGCACGTCGCGAATGCCGACCGCGATGCTCAGATCGAGCGTCGCGGGATCGAAGGCGGACGGATCGCGCGCGGTGCCTTGCAAGCCTTTCAAATGCAGCTGCACGTCCGCGATGATCGACCGCGTGCGTTCGGTCGGCACCACACGGTTGCCCTGGCGCACGAACAGCGGATCGTCGAAATGCGCGCGCAGCCGGTTGAGCGCATGCGTGACGGCCGGCTGCGTGAGATGCAGCGCGCGGGCGGCCGCGCCGATGCCGCCGTGCACGTAGACGGCGTCGAGCACGCGAAACAGGTTCAGGTCGAGACGGTGAGCGGCGGGCACGGATCGCGGGCGGCGTGGTGAAGGACGATCGATTCTAAAGGATGTGCAGGCAACGGATGCGCCGGTTGACATGCGCGGCGATCGCGCGCGTTCGATGCGTGTCGATGCCGTTCGGGCCGATACGCGAACGTCTGTTTTGCCGATGGACATCGCCCTCGAATACGCCTGTCATTACCCCCGTCATTGCGGATGACGGCCGCAATAATCGACCGCATCGCATACGCGATTCTGTGCCGGCATACCAGCGGCGGGCAGCAGCCTGTAGTAATCCGCCATCATGCTGTCCCCGTCGGCCATTTCGCGCCAAAGGCGCTACCCGTTCGGCTAAGATGCCGTCGCTTCATATTTCGGGATAGCCGTCCTGTCGCACGCATTCAAACCAAATATAAGCCTGACAGTTCGACGGTATTAGAAGAAGTCGAACAAGTCGGGGGCTTGGCCAGTGAATGCAGCAGATCAGCGGTGGGTCGTTATCTATTTGAGTACGGGGTTTTCGTTGGCCCAGGCTGCGCGCCTCGGCGAAGCTTTCAATCTGGCGAATCGCCTGCATGCGTACAGCGCGGATTACCAGCTGAAGTACGTCTCCGAAAGCGGGGGACTGTTGCAGTCGTCGTCCGGCGTGCGCATCGCGGCCGATCCGCTCGGCGACGAACACAGCCGCCGGGCGCTCGCGTTCTTTCATCTTCATGGCGAGCGCGCGGCCGTCAACTGGGACGACGCCTTGCAGCGGCGCCTGACCGACATTCGCCGGCATGCGCGCTGGATCGTCGACGCGATGGATCTGCCCGCGCTCGCCGCCACGCGACGGCCGTCGTCGGCGATCGACGTGCGGCCGGGCAGGGCCGCGCGCCGCGCCACCACGACGATCGAATTGCAGGCCGGCGAGACCGACGTGTTCGCCGCCGCGCTCGACATGTTCCGCGTCGACCTCGGCGACAGCGCCGCGCAGGAGATCGCCAGCAACATGATGCGGCCGGTCGAGCAGCGCTATGCGCAGTCGATGTGGGCGTTCCGCGAACTGAGTGCGAGCCCGTCGATCCGGATGTCCGCGCAACGGCTGCGCGCGCAGAGCGTGAACCGCATCTCGATTGCGAGCGCCGCGCAGGCGGCCGCGATGAGCGAGCGCAATTTCCTGCGGCGCTTCAAGAAGGAAATCGGCGTGACGCCGACCGAGTTCGTCCAGCACGTGCGGCTCGAACGGGCGTGCCACATGCTGATCCATACGACGCTGCCGGCCGACAAGGTCGCGCGGCGCACCGGCTTCGGCAGCGGCGAGCGGCTCGCGAAGCTGTTTCGGCAGCGGCTGCTGATGTCGCCGACCGAGTTTCGCGTCGCCGAGCGGGAAAAGATCCTCGCGCAGGGCGCGGCGTCGCCCGTTCCGGACGAAGGGCGAGCCGCCGCATGTTGCGACGGCGACGGCGACGTTGACGGAGCGGGGTGCGACGCGTGCGTGGTCGCGCACGATAAAACGGGACGGATACCCGTAAAATCGACGGATCGCGATCTCGATTCCCGGTTTCCATGCCCTTCCTCCCCACTACCGCCACCGCCCCTTTCTGCCCGTCGGAAGTAAAGGGCAGCATTACGATCGACGCCGCCGCGCCGCGCTGGCAGAAGCTCAGGCGTTTCTTCGGCCCCGGCCTGCTGGTCGCGATCGGCTACATGGACCCCGGCAACTGGGCGACCGATATCCAGGCCGGCTCGCAGTTCGGCTATTCGCTGCTGTGGGTCGTCGCGTTCTCGAGCCTCGCGGCGATCTTCCTGCAGATGCTCGCGGCGCGGCTCGGTCTCGTCGCGGGCAAGGATCTCGCGCAGGCCAGCTACGACCGCTACGGCCGGTTCGGCCGCGTCGTGCAGTGGATCACCGCCGAGGTGTCGATCATCGCGTGCGACATCGCGGAAGTGCTCGGCTGCGCGCTCGCGTTCAAGCTGCTGCTCGGCGTGCCGCTCGCGTGGGGCGTCGTGCTGACCGCGCTCGACACGGTGATCGTGCTCGGCCTGCAGGGCAAGGGGTTCCGGCAGATCGAGGCGATCGTGCTCGGGCTGATCGCGACGATGGCGTTCTGCTTCGTCGCGCAGGTGGCGATCACGCCGCCCGACTGGCATGCGGTGGTGAGCGGCCTCGTGCCGGGCGACCCGGGCCACGACCGCAAGGATGCGATCGTGCTCGCGCTCGGCATCGTCGGCGCGACGATCATGCCGCACAACCTGTATCTGCATTCGTCGGTCGTGCAGACGCGGCACGTCGTCGGCGGTGCGCGCGGCG
Organism: Burkholderia sp. 28_3; assembly: GCF_003253915.1. NCBI lineage: Bacteria > Pseudomonadati > Pseudomonadota > Betaproteobacteria > Burkholderiales > Burkholderiaceae > Burkholderia > Burkholderia sp. 28_3. The sequence continues at coordinate 68,741 of NZ_QKZF01000022.1, read as the reverse complement.
TGATCCGCGACACGCTGGCGCTGGTGCGCATCGATACCTGCGTGTCGCTGTTCGTCGCGATGCTCGTCAACGCGGCGATCCTCGTCGTCGCGGGCGCGGCATTCCATGCGACGGGCCAGCACAACGTGACCGACATCGAGCAGGCGTACCGGCTGATCACGCCGATCGCCGGTGGTGCGGCCGCGCTGTTGTTCGGCATCGCGCTGCTCGCGTCGGGTCAAAGCTCGACGCTGACCGGCACGATCGCCGGCCAGGTCATCATGGATGGCTTCCTGCATACGAAGATCCCGTGTTACCAGCGCCGGCTGATCACGCGCGGGCTCGCGCTCGTGCCGGCGCTGATCGGCGTGCTGTGGCTCGGCGACGGCTCGGTCGGGCAACTGCTCGTGTGGAGCCAGGTGCTGCTGAGCCTGCAATTGCCGTTCGCGATGTGGCCGCTGATCCGCTCGGTCAGCGATCGCCGCACGATGGGCGAGCACGCGATCGGGCGCGGGATGCAGGTGGCCGCGTGGACGCTGTTCGCCGTGATCACCGGCACGAACCTGCTGTTGATTACCGGTGTCGCCGGTTGATACAGCCTGTCACAGGCTGACACAGGCACGTTGCGTGCCTGCGGTAAACTGCGGTCTTTCGATCGTCTCCGAAGTCCATCATGTGGAGTGAAATCAGCAACATCGGCGATGCCGCGCTGACCCTGCCGATCGCGTTGACCTGCGCGGCGTGGCTCGCGCTGACCGACTGGCGCCTCGCCGCCCGCTGGGGCGTGCTGCTGGCCGCCGGGATGGGCGTCGTCGGCGCCACGAAGATCCTGTATGCCGGCTGCGGCATCGAGCTTGCGCAGTTCGATTTCCGCGTGATCAGCGGCCATACGATGCTGTCGACGTCCGTATGGACGGTCGCGCTGTCGATGCTGTGGCAGGCGTTCCGGCACGGCAAGGCGCCCGGCATCGCGGCCGGGCTGGCCATCGGCGCGATCACGGCCGTTGCCCGCGTATTCGATCACTCGCACAGCGTGCCGGAAGTCGTCGTCGGCTGGGTGCTCGGCGCGCTGGTCGCGCTGATGTTCCTGCGCGGCTACGACGGCGTGCGGCAGCGCGCGTTCTCGCCGCGCGTCGCGGCGGTCTGCCTGTTGCTCGTGTCGGGTATCGCGTACGGGCACCGTGCGCCGTTCCAGCAGATGATCGACACGCATTCGCCGCAACTCTGCGCGTTCGTGCGCGCGCCGTCGGGCGACGGCTTCTGACGGTTGCCGATGGCGGGCGCTGCGGCCCGCTTTCCTGCCGCCGGCGTTCGTCCGGCGCTTTCCGGCGCGGTGCAGGATTCGACGCCGGATCATCTTCTCGATGGCTTCCTCGCCCACGCGGAACGCAACGCCCGTTATCCCGATAGTCGACGAGCCGACGCAGCCCATCCGACCGGTCGCGCCGTGCTGTTCGCGGATGGGCGCCGGTACGTTCGGCTCATGAACGGTACCTATGACCGGGCATAACGAATATTCATTTCATCGATCGGCGGCATTCGCGTACGCTGGCTGTCGTTCGAGCGCGGGCGCGCCGCCCGGCCGGTCCGGCGCGCGCCGCGTTCATCTCGATATACTCCCGGAATCCGTGCGGTGCGCCGTCATGTCGGCGCAGCGGCGACCGGCGCACGTCGGTTGGCTGAGACACGGAAACCCCGTTGCGGCAGCGTTCCGCGACGACGATTCACGACAGGAGCAGGTCACATGACAATCGTTTCTCCGCGCCTCGCTGGCAAGTGCGCATACATCACGGGCGCCGCCGGCGGCCTCGGCCGCGCGATCGCGCGCCGGATGGTCGAGCAGGGCGCGCGCGTGTTCCTGACCGACATCGCGGAAGCGGCGGTCCTCGACGCGTTCGCGCAGGAACTCAACGCGGGCCACGCGACGCCGGTCGCGTTCGCCGCGACCCAGGACGTGCGCGACGAAGCGCGCTGGCAGGCGTTGCTCGCGCAGGCGACCGATGCGATGGGCGCTCTGTCGGTGCTCGTCAACAATGCGGGCGTCGGCTCGATCGGCTCGCCCGCGCAAATCGAGCTGGACGAATGGCGCCGCGTGATGGCGATCAACGTCGAGAGCATCGTGCTCGGCTGCAAGCACGCGCTGTCGTATCTGGCCGAGAGCCATCCCGCGTCGATCATCAACATCTCGTCGGTCGCCGCGCTCAAGGTCGAGCCGGATTTCACCGCGTACAACGCATCGAAGGCGGCGGTCGCGTCGCTGACGAAGTCGATCGCGATCGACTGCGCGCGGCGCGAGATCGACGTGCGCTGCAATTCGATTCATCCGGCGTTCATTCGCACGGGAATCGTCGAGCCGCTGTTCCAGTCGCTCGGCGAACGCGACGCGACCCGCAAGCTCGCGCGCGGCATTCCGCTGCGCCGGCTCGGCGAGCCGGACGACGTCGCGCATGCGGCCGTGTATCTCGCGTCCGACGAGAGCCGTTTCGTGACGGCCGCCGAACTCGTGATCGACGGCGGCATGTGCGCGGTCTGACGCGCATCCCGAACGACAACGATTGGAGGAGAACATCATGTCGACACCCGTGAACCGCCAGCTGCTGCTGAAGACGCGCCCGGAAGGGCGGGTCGGCCGCGACCATTTTTCGTTCGTCGAGACGCCGGTGCCGGCGCTCGCCGACGGCGAGGTGCTCGTGCGCGTGCTGTACCTGTCGATGGACCCGACCAACCGCGTGTGGATGAGCGACGTGCCGCAGTACCTGCCGCCCGTCGCGATCGGCGAGGTGATGCGCGCGCTCGGGATCGGCCGCGTGGTCGCGTCGCGCCATGCGGGTTTCGCGGAAGGCGATCTCGTGCAGGGGCTGGTCGGCTGGCAGGACTACGCGGTCGTGCCGGCCGAGCAGGCCGCGCAGCTCGTGAAGCTGCCCGCGCAGTCGGGCCTGCCGCTGCCGACCCTGCTCGGCGCGTGCGGGATGAGCGGGCTGACCGCGTACTACGGGCTGACCGACATCGCGCCGGTGCAACCGGGCGAAACGCTCGTCGTGTCGGCGGCGGCCGGCTCGGTCGGCTCGATCGCCGGGCAGATCGGCAAGATCCACGGCGCGCGGGTGGTCGGCATCGCGGGCGGCGCGGACAAGTGCCGTTACCTGACCGACACGCTCGGCTTCGATGCGGCCGTCGACTACAAGGCCGACGATTTCCGCCAGCAACTGAAGGCGGCGACGCCGGACGGCGTGCACGTGAACTTCGAGAACGTCGGCGGCGAGGTGATGCGGGCGGTGCTGTCGCGGATGGTGATCGGCGGGCGCGTCGCGCTGTGCGGCGTGATCTCGAACTACAACAGCGGCCGCGCGGCGGACGACGTCGGCGTGCTGATCTCGAAGCGACTGACGATGCGCGGCTTTCTGATCCTCGACTACCGCAAGAGCCGCGAAGCCGTGCAGACGCTCGCGGGCTGGCTGCGCGACGGCCGGCTCAAGGCCGAGGAAACCGTGGCCGACGGTCTCGAAAACGCCCCTGACGTGCTGAACCGCCTGTTCGACGGCGACCATCGCGGCAAGCTCGTGCTGCGCGTCGATCCGCACGCGTGACGGGCGTGCGACCTCGGTCGCATCGGGCAGCGGGACGGTGTCGGTCGCGTTGAGTTCGATCAATTCGGCTGCAGTTTAGGACTTGTCCCATATATTGTCCGGGCCGCTCTCCCTACAGTGATTGCCAGCACACAGGCGGCGTGACCGACGCGTCACGCCGCCTGTTTTTCTGGTGACGCGGTAGAGGGGAGGAACCATGCGGAACAACGCGAAGCGGTTGGCAACGGCAACGGCAGGAGGCGCCGGCGTCGTGCGGAAGATGCTGCTCGGGCTCGGTGTCGTACTCGCGATGTCGGCTGCCACGTCGAACGCGATGGCGGCTGGGCAGCCCGCGTCGGATGGCGTCGTCCGGTTCACCGGCTCGCTCGTCGATCTCTACGACGTGACGCTCGATGCCCCGGCGGGTGTGCCCGTCGACGCGGAGCAGGCGGTCGACGGCAGAGCAACGGCCACGGTCCGGTTCGATGCGCATGGCCGGCGTTTGGCCGGTGCGCAGGTGGCGCTGGTCGGGCCCGCCGGCGCGCCGTTCGCGCCCGAGAGCGGCACGGCGGTGCGTGCCACGTGGCGCGATGCGCATACCGGGCGAAGCGTGCTGCTGGCGCCGGGCCGGGTGCAGCGCGTCGGCCCGTATGGCGGCGTGATGACGGTCGCGGCGGATGAAGCAACGGGCGCCGTGGCGCCCGTCCTGATCCATATCCGTCATCCTTGACCGGCGCTTTCCGCAGGCGTGCGGAGCGCCGGCGGCCGGACGTGCGTCATTCGCCCTGTTCGGAGCGTGCGTAGATGTCCCAACTGGCCATGAACAGCGCGGCGACGAGCGGCCCGATCACGAAGCCGTTGATGCCGAACAGCGCCATCCCGCCGAGCGTCGAGATCAGCACGACCCAGTCGGGCATCTTCGTGTCCTTGCCGACGAGGATCGGGCGCAGCAGGTTGTCGACGAGGCCGATCACGCCGACGCAGAACGCGACGAGGATCACGCACTTCCAGACCGCGCCGATCATCAGGAAGTAGAGCGCGGCCGGCACCCAGACGAGGCTCGCGCCGATCGCGGGCAGCAGCGACAGGAACGCCATCAGCGCGCCCCACAGCACGACGCCCTCGATCCCGAGGATCCAGAAGATCAGCCCGCCGAGCGCGCCCTGGACGAGCGCGACCGCGATGTTGCCCTTCACCGTTGCGCGCACGACCGTCGTGAATTTCGCGAGCAGCAGGTTCTTGTGCTCTTCGTCGAGCGGCAGCGCGCGGCGCACGCGCCGGCCGATCTCGCCGCCGTCGCGCAGCAGGAAGAACACCATGTACAGCATCACGCCGAAGCTCACGACGAACTGGAACGTGTTCTGGCCGATGCTGAGCGCCTGGGCGGCTGCGAACTGGCTGATCTGCGCGGCGCCGTCGGTCAGCTTCTTCTGGATGCCCGGGATGTTGGTCAGCCCGTACTTCTGCAGCAGGTTCTGGATCGACGTCGGCAGCGCGTGAATGATGTCATGGAAGTACTGCGAATAATTCGGCTGCGCGTCCTTGAGCTCCTGGTACACGTACGCGATTTCCTGCACGAGCGTCGCCGTGACGAACACGAGCGGCAGGATCACGATCAGGATGATCAGCGACATCGTGACGAGCGCGGCCAGGTTGCGCCGCTTGCCGAAGCGCGCGGCGAGCCAGCGTTGCACGGGCTGGAACAGGATCGCGAGTATGGTGCCCCAGAACACGGCGCCGGAGAACGGCGCGAGGATCCAGCACAGTCCGACGGTGACCGCGAACAGCAGGAAGTAGAAGAATTTTTGGTGGTCGTGTCCGCTATCCATGGGTGACATTCGCGCAGATTGATGCGTGGTTTGATTGAATCTCGTTGTCCCGTGCGCGATCGGTTCGCGAACGTCACGGGTTCGCGGCGCAATGCGCCGCCGGGCGGCCCATGCGGAGTATGCCCGCAAAGGTGCCGCCATCATAGCCGCTGCGTGAGACACATGCGAAAACGCCGCGGCCGGGGCCGCGGCGCTGCCGGGAAGCGAACGCGGCGCGAGGCCGCGTACCGCGTCGTCAGATGTTGAGCTTGGTGACCTTCGTGCCGTTCACCGACAGGTCGCCCATCAGGCCCGCGTTGGTCAGGACCAGCACTTCCACCGGTGCGGTAGCCGTGTTGGAGTCGACCGCGCCGTTCGCGCCGACCTTCACGACCGCGACCGATGCGTCGGCGCCGGCCGACCAGCCGTCCGACTTGCGGAACGAGTCGAGCGCATCCTGCGTCATGAACAGGAACACGACCGCCTTCGACTGCGCGCCGGCCTGCAGGCCGACCGACAGCGACGACGTGTTGTAGTAGCCGACGGTGCTGCCGCCGACCCGCAGCGCGCCGTTGCCGGACTGGGCGCCGACGATGAAGCCGGCCTGCAGCACGTTCGGGAACACGAGGACGCCGCGTGCTTTCGAGACCAGGTCGCGCGAACCCGGCACCGTCGAATACAGGCGCGACAACGTGGCGTTCACGCTGGCGTCGATCGACTGACGCTTCGACGCGCTGGCCGCGGCGCTATCGGGTTTGCCGGACGTGGTCGTGCAGCCGGCGAGGGCGAGGCTGCCCAGCATCACGGCGGCGGCGGCTTTCATGGCGAGGGACTTCTGCATGGCGGTTCTCCTTCGTTGTCTGATGGATGACGGGCGGGGCGGGCGGCGTTGCACGCGGCCCCGTTCAACGGCGGGAAAGGAGCAGGCCCGCAACGAACGCGAGGCCCGCGACGACGCCGGCGGTTTGCCAGGGGTTGTCGTGCACGGCCTGCGATACGCGTTCGGCCGAATCGCGCAGCCGGGCGGCCGCGCTGCCCGACGCGTAGTCGAGCGCGCTGCGCGCTTCATCGAGCCGCGATTGCACGCGCTTGCGCAGGGCGGCGATATCGCCATCGCCATCGTTCTTCAGCAGATCTTCCAGTTCGTCGACCAGCCCGCGCAGATCGTCGGTCACGTCGGCATGCAGGTCGCGGGCCGCCGAGCGCGTCGTGCGGCCCACGCGCCGGCCGGTGCGACGGATGTCGGACAGGCCGCGGTCCAGCTTGTGTTCGATCGAGTCGGTAAGCGCCATGGTGTTTATCCTCCTTTGATTCCAGGCAATTTGAAGATAAGACGAATCGCAGCAACTGATGTGATTCACTTGATCCGATTGAGTTTCGAGACAAATTTTCAATGCGTCGGCAGGATCGCCGGGGAGCCCCGTCGCGCGGGGCCGCGCAGCGGTTGAAAAAATTTCGCGTGTCGGGGCGGTACAGCGTGTCGAGCAGCGGGGCGCAGTGAAGGTCCGGTAAATATGGCGTCGCCAGGGGCATCAGGTAAATAGTGCCGTTGCAGGTCGGTTGTTGATGCAAATGCACTACTCGACGCGTCATCGATGCGCACGATTTGTGCCCGGTGCCGGTTGCGCGGCGGCCTCGTCCAGCGCGACGTCGATGACGACGGGATCGTGGTCCGACGAGCGGTAGGCGTCGGGTGCGTAATAAGTCGACCGGCGCGCGGACGTTTTGTAATCGGGCACGGGTTGCAGAACGAGCGGTTCGTCGGCGTTGATGTGCCAGAACCGCACGGCTTTCACGCGCGCGGCGAGCGGCGGCGTGGCCAGCGCATGGTCGAGATTGCCGGCTTCGCCGCGAAATACGTAGCTGTACGCAGCATCGCCGACGAAGCGCGCCACCAGGTTCGCATAGCCGCGCGCCTCGAGCGCGCGAACCGGGTCTTCCTTCGCATAACTGTTCAGATCGCCGATCAGCAGCACGCCGCCGGCGGCGACGCCCGTCGGCGAGGTGGCGAGCCAGTCGGCGACGCGCGCGGCGGCCCGCGTGCGCGCCGCATTCCAGCAGCCCTGGCCGTCGGATTGGTCGAGATTGGCGCCGCTCGCGTGCGGGCAATTCTTCGACTTCAGGTGATTGACCGCGACGGTGAAAGCGTGCGTGCCGCCGATGCGCCGGAACGTCTGCGCGAGCGGCGGGCGATGGCGGCCGCCGAGGGCGACGGTGGCGGCGCGCCCGACCGGCTCGACCGTGCGGCTGTCGTATAGCAGTGCGACCGCGATCGCGTCGCGACCCAGCCGCGCGGTGCCGGGGTCGACCGTGCGCCAGCCGTCGCCGAGCTGCGCGGCGAGCCGTCGGATGGCGCTCGCGTCGCCGTGGCCGTTGTTCGCGATTTCCATCAGCCCGATCACGTCGGCGCGCAGCGCGCGCAACGCCGCGACGATCTTCGCTTCCTGCCGCGCGAACGCGGCGGGCGTTTTCGCGCCGCGGTTGCCCGGCGCGTCGAATCCGCCGCCATGGCCGTCGCCGTTGAAATAATTGAAGACGTTGAACGACACGACGCGCACGTCGGCATCGGGATGCCGGGCCGGTGCCGCGCGACGCGGGTTCGCGGCGGCATCGAAGACGGGCGCCGCGCCGGCCACCGGCTGCAGCCGCCAGGTGCCGTAGCGCCATTCGAGCACGCCTTCGACGCCGCGTACCGTATAGCCCGCGCGCAGCGTGTTGGCGGCGCTCAGCGCGGGCGGCGGATAGCGGACGGTCGCCGGGTCGCGCCGGTTCGACCCATCGTCGAGCACGATGCGGTTCAGTACGTTGGCCGCGGCGTGCGCGGCGGCGTCGGCCGGCGGCCCGACCTTGGTCGGCGTGCGCAGCCGGCCGTTGCTCAGCACGATGCTGCCGTAGCGGCCGAGTTCGTGGGTATCGCTGACCGTCAGCGTTTGCGGCAGGCGTACGCGCATCGCTTCGTGCGCGGCCAGGACGGCCGGCGACGCGACCGGCAGCGTGAGCGTCGCCGGCGTGACCGTCTGCCCGCGCGCGCAGACGGCCATGCCGCCCGTCAGCGTGAATTGCGTGCGGCCGTATTGCTCGTCGACCTTGCCCGTCAGATGCACGAGATCGCCGGGCGCCGCGCGCGCGTTCGGTGCGTAGACGAACAGGCCTTCCGGGATACCCGGCCGGCGCCGCCGCTGCGCGTCGGCCTGCTGGACGAAGAAGCCGCCCAGGCCGTCGGCGCCACCGAACGCCGCGGTGACGACCGCTTCGATCGACGTCGTTTGCCCGGCGAGCGGCGACGGGCCGCCGGCGCGACGGATCTCGGCGATCGCCGTGGCCGCGCCGCCGCAGCCGCTGCTGACCGGCAGCGCGGCGGCGGGCCGGGCACAGAGGGCCACGGACAGCCCGACGGACGACGCCACGAACGGCGCAACGGCAAACAGGGGAAGCGGGCGTGACATGAGACGGTCCACAGGATCAAAATCCGACAGTTCGGGACCGCATCTTGAAGGCAAAATGTCAGGCTGCGGCCGAAATGGCCGTCCGGCCAGTACCGATTGGCCAACGATGCGGCAAGCCGCCTCGCGGCTGTTACGCTTTCGCACCGGGCGCCGCGTGCCGCTCGCCCGGCGCATGCCGCCGCGCCCCGTCCCCACAGGAGAAATCCATGTCTTACATGCTGTTGATTGTCGAACCGACCGAACAGCGCGCCGAGCGCACACTCGACGAAGGTCAGGCGCTCTATGCGCGGATGGTCGATTTCGCCGAGTCGCTGAAGGCGCGCGGCGTGCTGCGCGGCGTCGAGTCGCTCGAGCGGTCCGAGCGCGGCACGCGCGTGCAGGTGCGCGACGGCGAGACGCGCCTGCTCGACGGCCCGTTCGCCGAGGCGAAGGAGATGGTCGGCGGCTTCTTCCTCGTCAACGTCGACACGCGCGAGGAAGCGATCGAAATCGCGCGCCAGTGCCCGGCCGCGCAATGGTGCACGGTCGAGGTGCGCGCGGTCGGCCCGTGCTTCCTGTGAACGTCGCGACTCGGTATTTACCCTGATTTGTCGTGGCGCATGTCGATCGGGCCATCTTCCGCCCGTCGTCCGGATAAGGCGCCGCGGAACGGGCGCCGCCTTCCACCGACGACAAGGAGTAAACGATGCGATTCATGATCATGATCCGGGCGAACGCCGTCAGCGAATCCGACGCGTTGCCGGACAACCGGCTGGTCGAGGCCATGACGGTCTATCACGAGGAGCTGGCGAAAGCCGGCGTGCTGCTCGACGCCAACGGCCTGCGGTCGAGCGCCCACGGCTGGCGCGTGCGCTACACGGGCGGCAAGGGCACGGTGATCGACGGCCCGTTCGCCGAAACGAAGGAACTGATCGCCGGCTATACGCTGATCCAGGTGCGCTCGCGCGACGAGGCGCTCGAATGGACGCGCCGGTTCCCCGCGCCGTTCGGCGCCGAGCTCGACTGCGAGATCGAGGTGCGGCCGCTGTTCGAGCTCGACGACCTCACGCCGAGCGATGCGGTCGAGCGGTTCCGTGACCTCCACGTCGGCCGCAGCCACGCCTGAATCCCACCTCACCGGAGTATCCGTCATGCACAAGATGGTTTTCATCAACCTGCCGGTAGCCGACCTGCCGCGCGCGAAGACGTTCTACCAGGCGCTCGGTTTCGAGGTCGTGCCGGCCTATACCAACGAGCAGGCCGCCTGCATCAAGATCAGCGACACGATCTTCGCGATGCTGCTGGTGCGGCCGTTTTTCCAGACCTTCACCGACAAGACGATCATCGATCCGGCCACGCATATCCAGGTGTTGTCGTGCCTGTCGTGCGACAGCCGTGCCGAAGTCGACGGGCTCGTCGCGAAGGCGCTGGCGGCCGGCGGGGCCGCGCCGCAGGCGCCGCGCGAGTATCCGAACATGTACGGCCACGGGTTCACCGATCCGGACGGTCATACGTGGGAGCTGATGGCCATGCCGCTGGATGCGTCCGCCCAGGGGCAGGCGTCGTGACGCATGAGGCCACGCATCGTGCGATCGAGGCAGTCTGGCGAATCGAGGCGCCGAAGATCATCGCGCGCGCCGCGCGCGTGGTGCGCGACGTCGGCGTGGCCGAGGAACTGGCGCAGGACACGCTCGTCGCGGCGCTCGAGCACTGGCCCGTCGACGGCGTGCCCGACAACCCGGCCGCCTGGCTGATGACGGCCGTGAAGCGCCGCGCGCTCGACAGGGTCCGGCAGGAGTCGCTTCATGCGGCGAAGCGCGACCAGCTCGGTCACGAGATGGACGCGCTCGAAGCGCACGTCGTCCCCGACATCGCGGACGCGCTCGCCGACGCGAGCGACGACGACATCGGCGACGACCTGCTGCGGCTGATCTTCACGTCGTGCCACCCGGTGCTGTCGACCGACGCGCGCGTCGCGCTGACGCTGCGGCTGCTCGGCGGGCTGACGACGGGCGAGATCGCCCGGGCGTTCCTGACGCCCGAGCCGACGATCGCGCAGCGGATCGTGCGCGCGAAACGCACGCTCGCGGCGGCGCACGTGCCGTTCGAGGTGCCGGCCGCCGATGCGCGGCCGGCGCGGCTCGCGTCGGTGCTCGAAGTGATCTACCTCGTGTTCAACGAGGGCCATGCGGCGACGGCGGGCGACGACTGGATGCGTCCGGCGCTCTGCGACGAGGCGTTGCGGCTCGGCCGCGTGCTGGCCGGGCTCGCGCCGGATGAAAGCGAAGTGCTCGGGCTCGTCGCGCTGATGGAGCTACAGGCGTCGCGCATGCATGCACGCGTCGATGCACAGGGCCGGCCCGTGCTGCTGCTCGACCAGGACCGCAGCCGCTGGGATCCGTTGCTGATCCGGCGCGGCCTCGCGGCGCTGGAGCGGGCGACGAAGCTCGGCGGCGTGCGCGGGCCGTATGCGCTGCAGGCCGCGCTCGCGGCTTGCCACGCGCGCGCGCGGCAGGCGGCGGACACCGACTGGGCGCAGATCGTCGCGCTGTATGACGCGCTCGCCGAAGTCGCGCCGTCGCCGGTCGTCGAACTGAATCGCGCGGTGGCCGTGGGCATGGCGTTCGGTCCGGCCGCGGCGCTCGAACTCGTCGACGTGCTGCGTGACGATCCGGCGCTCGCGCGCTATCACTGGCTGCCGAGTGTGCGCGGCGATCTGCTCGCGAAGCTCGGCCGCGCCGACGAGGCCAAGCTGGAGTTCCGCCGCGCGGCGGATTTGACGCGCAACGAGCGTGAGCGCGAATTGCTGCTCAAGCGCGCGATGGATGCGTGACGCGCTGCCGTATGACGCGTGATGCATGACGCGCGCGCTCCGTCTTCCCGACCGTCCGCCTTGCACCCCGCACCCGACACTATCGTCCGCATTGAAAAAGCCTATTGGGTGATGCGAACGCGAGCGCCTAGATTGAAGAGCACGATGCGCGCCCGGCGCACGCATCGTTCCCCACATATCTGATCGGCCCGGCGTCGCACGCGGCCGCGCCGACTCGAACGGAGGCGCAAATGGCTCAACTCAAGGGCAGCAAAACCGAAGAGAACCTGAAGGCCGCATTCGCGGGCGAATCGCAGGCGAATCGACGCTATCTGTATTTCGCTTCGAAGGCCGACGTCGAGGGGCAGAACGACATCGCCGCGCTGTTCCGCTCGACCGCCGAAGGCGAAACCGGCCATGCGCACGGCCATCTCGAATACCTGGAAGCCGTCGGCGATCCGGCCACGGGCTTGCCGTTCGGTTCGTCGCGCCTGAATCTCGAATCGGCGATCGCCGGCGAAACGCACGAATACACCGACATGTATCCGGGCATGGCGAAGACCGCGCGCGACGAAGGTTTCGACGAAATCGCGAACTGGTTCGAGACGCTCGCGAAAGCCGAACGCAGCCACGCGAACCGCTACACGAAGGCGCTGGACAGTCTCGTCGACTGACGAGCCGCCGCGGGCCGCACGGCGTCGCCGTGCGACCGGCCCGCAGCCGGCCGTTCGTTCCGTCGCCGCCCGCAGCGCGCGGGCGGTGCGCTTGCGCACATGCGCGCCACGCGGGAGCGTCCCATGCCCCACAAGGAAGGCAGTCTCGAAGCGCCGACCCGGCATCCGCTCGACTGGCAGTCCGAAGCGTTCTACGACCAGGCCGCGATCGATGCGGAAATGACCCGTGTATTCGACATCTGCGCCGGCTGCCGGCGCTGCGTGTCGCTGTGCGGCGCGTTTCCGGCGCTGTTCGACCTGGTCGACGACACGCCGACGGGCGACATCGAGGAAGTGCCGAAGGCCGCGTTCGGCAAGGTCGTCGACCAGTGCTATCTGTGCGACCTCTGCTACATGACGAAATGCCCGTACGTGCCGCCGCACGCGTGGAACGTCGATTTCCCGCACCTGATGCTGCGCGGCAAGGCCGCGCGTTACAAACGCGGCGAAGCGACGTTGCGCGACAAGGTGCTGTCGAATACCGATGCGCTCGGCCATTTCGCGGGCATTCCGGTCGTCACGCAGGCAGTCAACGCGGTGAACCGCACGCCGCCCGCGCGCCACGCGCTCGAAGCGGCGCTCGGCGTCGATCGTCATGCGTGGCTGCCGGAATTCGCGCCGCGCAAGTTCCGGCGCGCCGCCAGACGTTCGGACAACCCGCCCGTGCGCGACGGCGAACGCACGCCCGGCAAGGTCGCGATCTATGCGACCTGCTACGTGAATTTCAACGAGCCGGGAATCGGCCACGACCTGCTCGCGATCCTCGCGCACAACGAGATCCCGTACGAACTCGTCGCGCGCGAAGCGTGCTGCGGGATGCCGCTGCTCGAGCAGGGCAATCTCGACGGCGTCGCCGCGAAGCAGGCCGTCAACATCCCGGTGCTCGAACGCTACGCGCGCGACGGCTATGCGCTGATCGGCGCGATTCCGAGCTGCGTGCTGATGTACAAGAGCGAGCTGCCGCTGATGTTCCCTGATGACGCAGCCGTGCGCGCGGTGGCCGACGCGTTCTGGGACCCGTTCGAATACGTGATCGCGCGGCATCGCGACGGGCTGCTGAAGACCGATTTCAAGACCGGCCTCGGCACCGTGTCGTATCACGTGCCGTGCCATGCGCGCGTGCAGAACATCGGCCGCAAGACGGCCGATGCGCTGTCGCTCGTGCCCGATACGCGCGTGAACGTGGTCGAGCGTTGCTCGGGCCACGCGGGCACGTTCGGCGTGAAGAGGGCATTTCATGCGGAGGCAATGCGGATCGGCGCGCCTGTGTTCAAGGCGATGGCCGAGCCGCAGCCGGACGTCGTTTCGTCCGACTGCGCGCTCGCCGGCCATCACATCGTGCAGGGCATCGACGAAAAGGGGCTGCCGCACGCGCCGCTCGCGCATCCGCTGACGCTGCTGCGCCGCGCGTACGGCATCTGAGCCGCTGCCGGCCATCCACGAGGACATCCATGACGCTGACCCGCGACTCCCTGCTGACGCTCGAAGCGTACGCGAAGATCCGCAAGGCCGAACACGCGCGGCTCGTCGCGTACAAGCGCCGCCGCGCGGTGGCGCTCGGCAACCACCTGCGTTTCCTGTTCGAGGACGAGACGACGATCCGCTATCAGATCCAGGAGATGCTGCACATCGAGAAGATCTTCGACGAGGCCGGCATCGAAGGGGAGCTCGACGCGTATCTGCCGCTGGTGCCCGACGGCACCAACCTGAAGGCGACGATGCAGATCGAGTACGAGCATGAAATCGAACGGCGCGCGGCGCTCGCGCGGCTGATCGGCGTGGAGGATCGCGTGTACCTGCGGGTCGACGGGCACGCGAGCGTCTACGCGATCGCCGACGAGGATCTCGAGCGCGACAACGCGGAGAAGACGTCGGCCGTGCACTTCGTGCGCTTCGAGTTCGATGCGCCGATGTGCGCGGCGCTCAAGGGTGGCGCGGCACTGTCGATCGGCTGCGATCACCCGGCCTACACGATGCCGCCGCAGCGGGTGGACGCGGACGTGACCGCGTCGCTGGCCGGCGATCTGCGCTAGCGCCAGGGCCTCCCCGCGCCGCGTGCCGCGCACGCGGGCTTGCGCTTTTCCGTTCCGACCCGAGGAAACCCGCGCCCCGCGCCGTCCGGCGCGGCCGTGCGGCGCTCGCCGCGAAAATGTAACAAGCGTGACGGATTTGCATGCGGGGACACATTGGGCGCGCGGCGTCAGCGTGTTTTCATCACTCGCAGAGAAACAATAAAGAGATTGTGCATGAAGATAATTTGATTCAGCGCAATTTGAATGATTTACCGATTCGTGAATATCTTGTTACGAATTTTCCCCTGATTTACCGATTTTCGGAGGCTATTCCGGGCGGTGTTGCCGGCAGGGGTCGGAGCAGCCCGAAACCGCCTGTTTCAGCGCATTCTTCAGACGCTGCGGAGCCCCGCCGGACGGGCCTTTGCAGCCATCGGCATAAAGATCTCGCAAAAAAATTCAAGCGTAAATGGATTGCCCGCCCATGGCAGGTTGTTTCAGTGCGTAACATTAAGTCATTGTCATATTGAGATAAACCCTAGGGATGGTATGCTTCGTGCACAAAAATTCCCACATTGGAGTGAGACCGCGATTTGTGCGCCATTGCCGGGAATCGCGGCACCGTGAAAGTGCGGTGTCGCCCGGTATGCACAACGCCGGATAACCATAATGTGCAACCTGGCCGCCCCGCGACGCGATGTGTCGCGACGGCGCCGCCAATCGCAGCCCCGGCCTGGCTGCGTGGAGAGATCGACTATGTTCTTCGATGAGCTTAACGATGAAGAGTGGTTTCGCCTTTCAGCGCTGATCGCCGATGAACCCATCCGGCTGAACCGTCGCGGGCGTCCACGCGCCGAACCGCGTGTCGTCGCCAACGCGGTGCTGTGGATCCTGACGACCGGGGAAGCCTGGTCCAAGCTGCCCGGTCGCTATCCGTCCGGGCCGACGTGCCGTCGTCGCTACGAGGAGTGGCTCGCGAACGGCACGCTGCTGCAGATGATCGACGTGCTGACCCAGTTCAGCGGGCGCACGTTCGCGTATATTCCGCCGCCGCCGGAGGCCGTCGTGCCGGCTCGCCGCGCGGAGCCGGTGCCCGACAACGATCGTCTGCGTGGCGTGTTCTGGCAAAACCCCGAGTCGTGGCAATTGCCGGTTGCGCAGGCAAACGTTTGGGAGGGCGAGGGTGCGTCGTTGAGCACGATGTCGGCCGACCAGGTGGACGGCCGCGCCGACGTGTCGTTCTCGGTGCCCGGCGCGCCGGCCACGGAACTGCGCCATGCGCGGGCGTCGTCCGCGAGCTTCTCGTCGGCCGAGCCGCAGATCGACGAGTATCGCGGCTATACGATCAGCGGCACCGCGCAGCCCGTGCAGAACCTGATGTATCGCGCGTGGGCCGAGATCTCGCAGGACGACCGGCGCGTCGAACGCTCGGGCCTGATCGGCCCGCGCTTCACCGATGCCGAGGAAGCCGAGCAGTATGCGCTCGACTGGGCGCGTCAGTGGATCGATCGCCACGGTGCGAGCGACGCGCCGGCGCGCGAGCCGCAAGGCGAAGTGCTGGCCGGTTTGTCGGCGCTGGCGCGTGCGGAATCGGACATCAAGCGCTTCATCGCCGAGCGTCGCGCGGGTGCGTTGTCGGAAAGCCGCAACGATCCCGTGCAGTCGGAGCGTCGCGAATACGCGTATCGCGTCGGTTGATCGTCGTCCCCGCGCGACGCGCGGGCCGTCGTGTGCCACGATGCCCGCGCCGCGCGCCCGTCCGGTTTTTCCATCATGTCCGTATTGCCCGGGCGCCGCCGTCGAAGCGGCGCCCGGGGGTGCATGGCGCGTTACTGCCGGCCGTAGGTATCGTCGAAGCGGACGATGTCGTCCTCGCCGAGATACGCACCCGACTGCACTTCGATCAGTTCGAGCGGCATTTTGCCCGGGTTCTCCAGGCGGTGCGATACGCCGAGCGGAATGTACGTCGATTCGTTTTCGGACAGCAGGAACGTTTCGTCGCCGCGCGTGATGCGCGCGGTGCCGCGCACGACGATCCAGTGTTCGGCGCGGTGGTGGTGCATCTGCAGCGACAGTTGCGCGCCCGGCTTCACGACGATGCGTTTCACCTGGAAGCGCTCGCCGGTGTCGACCGAGTCGTAGTGGCCCCACGGACGATGGACCTTGCGGTGATCGGTCGCTTCGGTGCCTTGTCGCGCCTTGATGTGCCCGACGATCTTCTTCACGTCCTGCACGCGCGATTTGTCCGCGACGAGCACGGCGTCGGGCGTTTCGACGACGACCAGGTTCCGCGTGCCGACGCACGCGACGAGGCGGCTTTCCGAATGCGCGAACGTCGATTCGGCGCCTTCGAACAGCACGTGGCCGCGGCCGACGTTGCCGGTCTCGTCCTTCGCCGAGATCTGCCAGATCGCGTCCCACGAACCGACGTCCGACCAGCCCGCGTCGAGCGGCACGACCACGCTCTCGCACAGTTGCGGCTGGCTCGCGAGCGGTTCCATCACCGCATAGTCGATCGAGTTCGACGGCGACGCGGCGAACGCGTCGCGATCGACGCGGAAGAAATCGCCATCGTCCCGGCCCTGGGCGACGGCCTGTTCGCACGCTGCGTAGATCGCGGGTTCCAGCTGCCGGATCGCCTTCAGCCAGACCGACGCGCGCACGATGAAGATGCCGCTGTTCCACCAGTATTCGCCCGACGCGACGTACTGCTGCGCGAGCTCGAGGTGCGGCTTCTCGACGAAACGGTCGAGGCGGCGCACGTCGAGGGTGCCGGTCCCGGCGTCGCCGAGCGGCGCGCCGACGCGGATGTAGCCGTAGCCGGTCTCCGCGTGCTTGGGCACGATGCCCATGGTCGCGATCTTGCCTTGCGCGGCGCAGTGCACGCCGGCCGCGACGGCCGCGTGAAAGCGCGGCAGGTCGGCGACCGCATGGTCGGCCGGCATCACGGTCATCACCGCATCGTTGCCGTCGGCGACGAGCCGCAGCGCGGCGAGCGTCAGCGCGGGCGCGGTGTCGCGGCCGAGCGGCTCGAGCATGATGGTCGCGCGCTTGGCCGTCAGGCGCAGCTGTTCGGCGGTCGTGAAGCGATGATCCTCGCCGCATACGATCAGCACGTCGTCGTTCAGCGGGTGATCGGCCGTCAGGCCGTCGAGGCGCAGCGCGGTCGACTGCAGCAGTGAATGATCGCCGAGCAGGCCGATCAGCTGTTTCGGGAAACGCTCGCGCGACATCGGCCACAGGCGCGTGCCGGAACCGCCGGCAAGAATCACGGGCTGCACGGCGAGACGCATACCGACGGCGGGCGTGCCGACGGCGGTTGCGGCGGAAGAAGAATGGCGCGTTTCGGCGGCCACTGCCGGAGCATTCATGATGACACTCTCCACGGTTGAAGTCAGTGCCTGTCGTTGTAGCATGAAGTAAATCGACAATAAAACCGGACCCAATGCCGAATATCCGCCACGCATTCATCCGGAAGAATTTTCCTCGATGGCATCGGCTGGAAATAAAAAAATAAAAAATAATTCCGGTCGCCGGCCGGACGTGCCCGCCCGCAAAGGGTGCACGGCAAGCGTAACGACTCTGAAAAAATCCCTGTTTCCGCCCGATTCGGGAAAACCTGCCGATTTAATTAAAAAAGATCGCGGCAAGAATTTCCGATTATTTTTCGAAATACTTGTGCGCTTGAGGGGGAATTTTCTTGTCGCTTCAATAGCGTCATGCAACGTTTGAATCGAAGGTGCGGCACGGGTCGCACGAGGAGCTGTTCGGCAAACGCCTGTTCAAAGAAGAGGAAACGGACATGTTGAGCGTGCTGGCGAGAGTCATCGATATCGCGATGGTCGTGACGGGCGCGCTGATCGCGGCCGCGCTGCACGACGGCAGCATCGGGCTCAGCGACCTGCAGCGCACGACGGTGCTGTTCGACTGCCTGCTGGTCGTCGTGTTCTTTCCGGCCGTCGGCATCTACCAGTCGTGGCGCGGCAAGCGTCTCGTCGGGCTGATGGGGCGCGTCGCGTTCGCGTGGCTCGCGGTCGAGCTCGCGGGCATCCTGATGAGCTTCAGCTTTCACCAGTCGGGCGACCTGTCGCGGCTGTGGCTGGGTTACTGGGCGCTGGTGACGATGGCGCTGCTCGCCGGCTCGAAGGCCTGCGTGCACGTCGTGCTGCGGCAGTTGCGCCGCGGCGGCTACAACCTGAAGGCGGTCGCGATCGTCGGCGGCACGCCGGCGGCGCGGCGGCTGATCGCGCAGATGCGGGCGCGGCCGGAGGCCGGCTTCAACCCGGTGTGCGTGTACGACGAAAGCGAGGCGCCGGGCGAAGTCGCGCTCGACGACGTGCGCATCGAGCGGCAGTTCGAATCGCTGGTGTGGCTGGTGCGCAGCCGCGCGATCAGCGAGCTGTGGCTCACGCTGCCGATCACGGAGGAGCGCCGGATTCACCAGATCGTGACGGTGTTTCGCCACGACTTCGTGAACATCCGCTTCATTCCGGACGTGCGCACGCTGTCGTTCTTCAATCAGGAAGTGGTCGAGGTGCTCGGCGTGCCGGCGATCAACCTCGCGGCGTCGCCGATCACCGACGTGCGGATCCTGCCGAAGTTCGTGTTCGACCGGCTGTTCGCGCTGGCGGCGCTCACGGCGCTCGCGCCGGTGATGGTGCTGATCGCGGCGCTGATCAAGCTGACCTCGCGCGGGCCGGTGTTCTTTCGGCAGAAGCGCAAGGGCATCGACGGGCACGAGTTCGAGATCTACAAGTTTCGCTCGATGAAGGTGCATCAGGAAGTGGCCGGGCAGGTCACGCAGGCAACCAAGAACGACTCGCGCGTGACGCCGGTCGGCCGGTTCCTGCGCCGCACGAGCCTCGACGAGCTGCCGCAGTTCATCAACGTGCTGAAGGGCGAGATGTCGGTGGTGGGGCCGCGCCCGCATGCGCTCGCGCACGACGACATCTACAAGGATCTGGTCAAGGGCTACATGTTCCGCTACCGGATCAAGCCCGGCATCACCGGGTGGGCGCAGATCAACGGCTTTCGCGGCGAAACCGACCAGATCGAGAAGATGATGGGCCGCGTGAAGCTCGACCTGTACTACATGCAGAACTGGTCGTTCTGGCTCGACATCAAGATCGTCGTGCTGACGCTGTGGAAAGGGTTCACCGGCAGCAACGCGTACTGACACCGACGCGCTGCGTCACGCAGGCATTCCGGTTTTACGAATTTCGAATCATTGGTCAAGGGGTCCGACACATCATGAATCTGACTATCATCGGCAGCGGTTACGTAGGGCTTGTCACCGGCGCCTGTCTCGCCGACATCGGGCACGACGTGTTCTGTCTCGACGTCGACCAAGCGAAGATCGACATCCTGAACGACGGCGGCGTGCCGATCCACGAGCCGGGCCTGAAGGAAGTGATCGCGCGCAACCGTTCGGCCGGCCGCCTGCGCTTCTCGACCGACATCGAGGCCGCGGTCGCGCACGGCGACGTGCAGTTCATCGCGGTCGGCACGCCGCCTGACGAGGACGGTTCGGCCGACCTGCAGTACGTGCTCGCGGCGGCGCGCAACATCGGCCGCTACATGACCGGCTTCAAGGTGATCGTCGACAAGTCGACGGTGCCGGTCGGCACGGCCGAGCGCGTGCGCGCGGCGGTCGCCGAGGAGCTCGCGAAGCGCGGCGGCGACCAGATGTTCTCGGTCGTGTCGAATCCGGAATTCCTGAAGGAAGGCGCGGCCGTCGACGATTTCACGCGGCCGGACCGCATCGTGATCGGCTGCGACGACGACGTGCCGGGCGAGCGCGCCCGCGAGCTGATGAAGAAGCTCTACGCGCCGTTCAACCGCAATCACGAGCGCACGCTGTACATGGACGTGCGCTCGGCCGAGTTCACGAAGTACGCGGCGAACGCGATGCTCGCGACGCGCATCTCGTTCATGAACGAGCTGGCGAACCTCGCCGACCGTTTCGGCGCGGACATCGAGGCCGTGCGCCGCGGGATCGGCTCCGATCCGCGCATCGGCTACCACTTCCTGTACGCCGGCTGCGGCTACGGCGGCTCGTGCTTCCCGAAGGACGTCGAGGCGCTGATCCGCACGGCCGACGAGCACGGCCAGTCGCTGCAGATCCTGAAGGCCGTGTCGTCGGTCAACGCGACGCAAAAGCGCGTGCTCGCCGACAAGATCGTCGCGCGCTTCGGCGAGGACCTGAGCGGCCGCACGTTCGCGCTGTGGGGCCTCGCGTTCAAGCCGAACACCGACGACATGCGCGAGGCGCCGAGCCGCGAGCTGATCGCCGAGCTGCTGTCGCGCGGCGCGCGCGTCGCCGCGTACGACCCGGTCGCGCAGCAGGAAGCGCGCCGCGTGATCGCGCTCGATCTGGCCGATCACCCGAGCTGGCTCGAACGCCTCACCTTCGTCGACGACGAGGCGCAGGCCGCGCGCGACGCCGACGCGCTCGTGATCGTCACCGAATGGAAGGCGTTCAAGAGCCCCGACTTCGTCGCGCTCGGCCGCCTGTGGAAGACGCCGGTGATCTTCGACGGCCGCAACCTGTACGAGCCGGAGACGATGAGCGAGCAGGGCATCGAGTATCACCCGATCGGGCGGCCGGGCTCGCGCCAGGCGGTCGCCGCCCGCGTGCCGGGCGCCGCGCGCGCCAGCGCGTAACCCGTTTTCCGTCACTCGTTACGAGACGCCATGTTCCGGAACATCCTGATCGTCTGCCACGCGAACGTCTGCCGCAGCCCGGCGGCGGAAATGCTGTTCAAGTCGCACGCCGCGTCGCGCGGCGGCCCGCGTCCGACGTTCCACTCGGCCGGCGTGCACGCGAACGACGGCGACGGCATCGATCCGGTGATGCGGCAACTGCTGGCCGAGCGCGGCGTCGATGCGACGACCCACCGCTCGCGGCGGCTGTCGCGCCGGATCGTGCGCGACGCCGACCTGATTCTCGTCAGCGAGCGCCGACAGATCGCGGCCGTCGAAGCGGTCGATCCGTTCGCGCGCGGCAAGGTTCACCTGCTCGGCAAGTGGGAAGGGGCCGAGATTGCGGACCCGCACGGCGGCCCGGAGGCCGACTACCGCGAGAGCTACTCACTGATCGAACGTCTGGTTCAAGGATGGCTACAGAAACTATGCTGAAACGCCCGATGCGCCCGGTGGCGCTTGCCGTCGCGCTGACGACTTTCCTGTCAGCCTGTGCAACCACGCCCGGCAACTACCTCGACTCGTCGAACCTGAAGGACGAAGGCCGGCAGGAAGCGGCCGAAACCTATCCGGTTCATTACATCGACGCCAAAGTGGTGATGGACCAGCTGCAGAAAGCGCAGGTCGATCACCCGCTGCCGCCGGGACGTTACACCGATCCGTCGCAGTACACGTATCGCGTCGGCCCGCAGGACATCCTCGGCGTCACCGTGTGGGATCACCCGGAGCTGACGACGCCGCAGGGCCAGTCGTTCTCGAGCGGCGGCAACACGACGCAATCGGTCGCGGGCGCGCTGCAGCAGCCGTATACGACCGCGCTGCCGGGCCAGGCCGATCCGTACGGCCAGACGGTCGCCGCCGACGGCACGATCTTCTTCCCGTTCGTCGGCCGCATCCGCGTGGCGGGCAAGACGGTCGCGCAGATCCGCGACGAGATGGCGTCCAGCCTCGCGCGCTACGTGAAGAATCCGCAGCTCGACGTGCGCGTGCTGTCGTTCCGCAGCCAGAAGGTGCAGGTGACGGGCGAGGTCAAGCAGCCGGGCCCGCTCGCGGTGAGCGACGTGCCGCTCACGCTCGTCGACGCGATCTCGCGCTCGGGCGGTTCGACCGCCGAGGCCGACCTCCAGCGCGTGCGCCTGACGCGCGACGGCAAGCTGTACACGCTCGACGCGAACGGCGTGCTCGATCGCGGCGAAGTGAAGCAGAACGTGATGCTGCAGCCGGGCGACATCGTCAACGTGCCGGACCGCAGCGACAGCCGCGTGTTCATCATGGGCGAGGTCAAGACGCCGGTCACGGTGCCGATGCTCAAGGGCCGGCTGACCATCGCCGATGCGCTGACCGCGGGCGGCGGGATTCTCGACACCGATGCGAACCCGCGCAAGATCTACGTGATGCGCGGGATGCGCGACAACCCGACGAAGCCTGAAGTGTTCCGTCTCGACATGACGCAGCCCGACGCGCTGATGCTGTCGAGTCGCTTCCCGCTTCAACCGCTCGACGTCGTCTACGTCAGCACGGCCAGCTCGGTGCAGTTCAACCGCGTGCTGCAGCAGGTGCTGCCGACGATCCAGACGATCTTCTACATGCGGCAAATCACGCGCTGATAGCCCGCCGGGGTGGCGTCCGCCCCCCGGCACCACTCAAGCGGGAACGAATGGTGAACACGCAAGCGAAACACTCCTACGCGGACCTGACCGCGAAGACCGAGGAAGAGGACGTCGTCCTCGGCCAGTTGCTCCAGGTCATCATGGACGACATCTGGCTGCTGCTCGGCATCGCGGTGACGGTCGTCGCGCTCGCCGGCCTCTACTGCTTCATCGCGAAGCCGGTCTACCAGGCGGACGTGCACGTGCGGGTCGAGGGCAACGACAACACGTCGCAGGCGCTCACGCAGACGCAGACGGGCGCGTCGATCAACAGCGGCCCGCAGCAGGCGCCGACCGACGCGGAAATCGAGATCATCAAGAGCCGCGGCGTCGTCGCGCCGGTCGTCGACCAGTTCAAGCTGAACTTCACGGTCGCGCCGAAGACGCTGCCGGTGATCGGCAGCCTCGCCGCGCGCCTCGCGACGCCGGGCACGCCGTCGCGGCCGTGGCTCGGCCTGAAATCGTATGCGTGGGGCGGCGAAGTCGCCGACATCGACACGATCAACGTCGTGCCGGCGCTCGAAGGCAAGAAGCTGACGCTGACGGCCGGCCCGAACGGCACCTATTCGCTGGTCGACGAGAACGGCACGCGGCTGCTGGCGGGCCGCGTCGGCGAATCGGCGCAGGGCGGCGGCGTGACGCTGCTCGTGCAGAAGCTCGTCGCGCGCCCCGGCACGCAATTCACGGTGGTTCGCTACAACGATCTCGACGCGATCAGCGGGTTCCAGGCCGGTATCCAGGTGAGCGAGCAGGGCAAGCAGACCGGCGTCGTGCAGATCTCGCTCGAAGGCAAGGACCCGGACCAGACCGCCGCGATCGCGAACGCGCTCGCGCAGTCGTACCTGAACCAGCACGTGGTCGCGAAGCAGGCCGAAGCGACCAAGATGCTCGACTTCCTGAAGGGCGAGGAGCCGCGCCTGAAGGCCGACCTCGAACGCGCGGAGGCCGCGCTCACGCAATACCAGCGCACGTCGGGCTCGATCAACGCGAGCGACGAGGCGAAGGTCTACCTCGAAGGCAGCGTGCAGTACGAGCAGCAGATCGCCGCGCAACGCCTGCAGCTCGCGTCGCTCGCGCAGCGCTTCACCGATTCGCACCCGATGGTGATCGCCGCGAAGCAGCAGCTCGCGGAGCTGCAGGGCGAAAAGGACAAGTTCAGCAACCGCTTCCGCAGCCTGCCGGCGACCGAAGTGAAGGCCGTCCAGCTCCAGCGCGACGCGAAGGTCGCCGAGGACATCTACGTGCTGCTGCTGAACCGCGTGCAGGAACTGTCGGTGCAGAAGGCCGGCACGGGCGGCAACATCCACCTGATCGATTCGGCGCTGCGCCCGGGCGCGCCGGTCAAGCCGAAGAAGGTGCTGATCCTGTCGGCCGCCGTGTTCCTCGGGCTGATCCTTGGCACCGGCGTCGTGTTCCTGCGTCGCAACCTGTTCCAGGGCATCGAGGATCCGGACCGCATCGAGCGCGCGTTCAACCTGCCGCTGTACGGGCTGGTGCCGCAAAGCGCCGAGCAGGTGAAGCTCGACGCGGCGGCGGAGAAGGGCGGCAGCCGTGCGCGGCCGATTCTCGCGAGCCTGCGGCCGAAGGACCTGAGCGTCGAAAGCATGCGCAGCCTGCGCACCGCGATGCAGTTCGCGATGATGGACGCGAAGAACCGCGTGATCGTGCTGACCGGCCCGACGCCGGGCATCGGCAAGAGCTTCCTGACGGTCAACCTCGCGGTGCTGCTTGCGCATTCGGGCAAGCGCGTGCTGCTGATCGACGCCGACATGCGGCGCGGGATGCTCGACCGCTACTTCGGCCTCACCGTGCAGCCGGGCCTGTCGGAGCTGCTGAGCGATCAATCGGCGCTCGAGGATGCCGTGCGCGAGACGCCGGTGCAGGGCCTGTCGTTCATCTCGGCCGGCACGCGCCCGCCGAACCCGTCGGAGCTGCTGATGTCGACGCGCCTGCCGCAATACCTCGAAGGGCTCGGCAAACGCTACGACGTCGTGCTGATCGATTCGCCGCCGGTGCTGGCGGTGACCGACGCGACCATCATCGGCCGCATGGCCGGCTCGACCTTCCTCGTGCTGCGCTCGGGCATGCATACCGAAGGCGAGATCGCCGATGCGATCAAGCGCCTGCGCACCGCGGGCGTCGATCTGGAAGGCGGGATCTTCAATGGCGTGCCGCCGAAGGCGCGCGGCTACGGCCGCGGCTATGCGGCCGTGCACGAATACCTGAGCGCGTGACCGGGTCGCGCGAAACCGGGCCGGCGCCACGCGCGCCGACCCGGCCGACTGGAGAACCTCGAATGAAAATTTCCGTGCTCGTTCCGACCTATCGGCGTCCCGCCGACCTCGCGCGCTGCCTGCTGGCGCTGCAGCGGCAGCAGCGGCTGCCCGACGAGGTGATCGTCGTCGCGCGCCCGGAGGACGACGCGACGCACGAACGGCTCGCCGATCCGGCGGTCGGCGGCGCGCTGCCGCTGCGCCTCGTGCCGGTTGACGTGCCGGGGCAGGTCGCCGCGCTGAACAAGGGGCTCGACTCGGCGAACGGCGACATCGTCGCGATCACCGACGACGATGCGGCGCCGCGTCCCGACTGGCTCGCGCGCATCGAAGCCGCGTTCCTGTCCGATCCGCGCGTGGGCGCGGTCGGCGGACGCGACTGGGTGCACGAGAAAGGCCGCGTGCTCGACGAATCGAGAGAGCTCGTCGGCCAGCTCACGCTGTCCGGCAAGATCGTCGGCAATCATCACCTCGGCGTCGGCGGCGCGCGCGAAGTCGACATGCTCAAGGGCGCGAACATGAGCTACCGGCGCGCGGCGATCGAGCGGCTGCGCTTCGACACGCGGCTGCGCGGCGCCGGCGCGCAGGTGCACAACGACATGGGCTTCAGCATGCACGTGCAGCGCGAAGGCTGGAAGCTCGTCTACGACCCGTCGATCGCGGTCGATCACTTCCCGGCCGAGCGCTTCGACGACGACCGGCGCGATGCCGCGTCGCTGAACGCGATCAGCAACGGCGCGTACAACCTGCATCTGATCCTGCGCGAGCATTTGCCGCCGCTGCGGCGCGAGATCGCGTGGTGGTGGTGGACGCTGGTCGGTACGCGCGTCTATCCCGGCTTCGCGCACGTGCTGCTGTCGCTGCCTGGCGCCCGGCGCGAGCGTGTGCTCGCGCACTGGCGCGCGGTGCGCCGCGGCGCGCGCGATGCGCGCCGCACGAATCTCGCCCCCCACCGTGCGGCGATGCCGCCGGTGACGTCTTGAACGGCCCGCGCGCACCGCGCGCGGCCCCCTCCGGAGGGCTCGCATGACCACGAAGGCTGCAACGAAAGTCCACGTCCATCTGTTCCACGGCGCCGATCCGCGTACCTACCGGAAAGGCGACGACATCGGCTGCCTGTACGGCTATCACCACGCCGAATCCGACGAATTCCGGCTGACCTATTCGCAGGACGGCGCCGAAAACCGCGTCGTGAGCGTCGCGCGCCGCGCGCTGAAGGCGGCGCTCGGCTTCGACGTCGTGCATGCGTGGCGCAATCGCGCGGCGTTGCTCGATACCGACGTGATCTGGACGCATACCGAGCAGGAGCATCTGGCTGCCGCGTTGATCCTGAAGCTCGCCGGTGAGCAGGGCAAGCGCCCGCTGCTGCTCGCGCAGAGCGTGTGGTTGTTCGACAAGTGGGGCAGCTTCGGCGGCCCGCGCCGCTGGCTGTACCGCAAGCTGATCGCGCGCGCCGACGCGCTGACCACGCTGGCCCGCGACAACGCCGACCTGTGCCGCCGCTATCTCGGACGCGACGCCGAGTTCGTCTACTACGGGCTGAACACGCAGGATTTCCCGCCGGTCGAGCCGCAGCAATGGACGCCGAACCGGCCGTTGCGGATCGCGGCGATCGGTAACGACCGCGACCGCGACTGGCGCACGTTCCTCGCCGCGTTCGGCGGCGACGCGCGCTACGACGTGCGGCTCGCGACGCGCCGCCGCGTGCCGCGCGAATGGCACGCGCCGAACGTGAAGATCGGCCCCGCGTCGGGGCTCGCGAAGCAGCATGAACTGTACGCGTGGGCCGACGTGATCGTCGTGCCGCTGCGGCCGAATTTCCACGCGTCCGGCATCACGGTGATGCTCGAGGCGGCAGCCGTCGGCAAGCCGATGATCGTGTCCGACGTGGGCGGCCTGAGCGACTACTTCCCGCACGATACGGCCGCCTACGTGCCGGCGTTCGACGCGCAGGCGATGCGCCAGGCCGCCGATCGCTTCGTCGCCGATCCGGTGGCGGCGCTCGACTGCGCGCGGGCGGCCGCCGCGTGCCTGCGCGAGCGCGACCTGACCACGCAGGCGTTCGCCGAGCAGCACGTGCGGATCACGCGCGACATGCTGCGCCGGCGCCGCACGCCCGCGGCGGCCGGCGTCGCGATGCCGCTCGCGGATTCGCGTCCGTCGTCGCGCTGAGAGCGGATCGATGAGTACGATTGCCGCCGAACGTGCGCCGTCGCGCGCCCGCAGCTGGTTCGCCGAGCCGAAGCACTGGGCCGGCCAGGCCGGGCTGTGGACGTTTACCGCCGCGCTGATCGCCATCCACCAGGGCAAGGTGCTGACGCTCGCGTTCCCGGTGCTGGCCATCGCGGTCGGCATCTGGCTGTATTTCAAGAGCCCGGCGCGCTATGTCGGCTTCATGTGGTGGGTGTGGTTCCTGAGCCCGGAGGTGCGTCGCCTGGCCGACTGGTCGAAGGGCGCGTTCACGCCGACGAGCCTGATCCAGGTCGCGCCGCTCGCGGTGACGATGATCACCGGCCTGGGGCTGCTCAGGCATTACCGCGTGCTCGCGCAGCGGCGCGGCATCCCGGTGCTGCTGATGCTGTTCGGGCTCGCGTATGCGTACCTCGTCGGGATCGTGTCGAGCGGCGTGATGGCCGCGACCTACGATCTCGCGAACTGGGTGTACCCGGTGCTGATCGGCTTCCACATCATGGTCAACGCGCGCGACTATCCCGAGTATCGCGACGTGCTGCTGTCCACGTTCATGTGGGGCATGCTCGTGATGGGCCTGTACGGCATCGTGCAGTACTTCGTGATGCCGCAGTGGGACGTGCTGTGGATGATCGGCTCGGACATGGGCTCGCAGGGCGAGCCGGTGCCGTACGGCGTGCGCGTGTTCAGCACGATGAACTCGTCCGGCCCGTTCGCGTTCGCGATCATGGGCGCGCTGGTGTTCGTGTTCGCGGCGCCGCAGAAGATCCGCTGGTTCGCCGGGGCGGCCGGCTTCGTGTCGTTCGCGCTGTGTCTCGTGCGCTCGACGTGGGGCGGCTGGGTGATCGCGCTCGCGATCCAGCTCGTGCAATCGAGCAACCGCGTGCGGATGCGGATCCTGATCAGCGGCGTCGTGCTGGTCGGGCTGTGCGTGCCGCTGCTGACCGTCGGGCCGGTGGCCGACCGGCTCGGCGCGCGCCTGCAGTCGATCACGAACCTGAAGGACGACCGCAGCTACGACGACCGCAACAAGTTCTACGCGACCTTCGCGCAGACGGCGTTCACCGACGTCGCCGGCGAAGGGATGGGCGCGACCGGCGCGTCCACGAAGCTGTCGAGCGACAGCGGCGAACTCGGCAAATACGGCAGCTTCGACAGCGGCGTGATGAACGTGCCGTTCGTGCTCGGCTGGCCCGGCACGCTGCTGTATCTCGCCGGCGTCGTGATGCTGTTCGGCCGCACGCTGCGCGCGGCGTTCAAGTTGCGCCAGGACAAATTCGTCGCGGCATGCCTGAGCCTGTGCCTGTCGACCTTCGCGATGCTCGTGTTCACGAACTCGCTGATCGGCACCGGCGGCCTGCTGATGTTCACAGCCATTTTTTCGATACTTGCCGCGGCGCACTGGCAGAAGGCGCAACGCCTGCTGGCCGCCGCGCGTTCACGGGGAGGCGACCATTGAGAATCGCGATCGTCACGCACGTCGTGCGACATAACGACGGGCAGGGCCGCGTCAATTACGAAATCGCGCGCGCGGCGCTGGCCGAAAACTACGAGGTCACGCTGGTCGCGTCGCACGTCGCGCCCGAGCTGCTGGCCGACCCGCGCGTGCGCTGGGTGCCGGTGAAGGTCGGCGGCTTCTGGCCGTCGAACCTCGTCAAGCAGCAGGTGTTCGCGCTGAAAAGCGCGGCGTGGCTGCGCGCGCACCGCGGCGAATACGACGTGCTGCACGTGAACGGCTTCATCTCGTGGATCAAGGCCGACGTGAATACCGCGCACTTCGTGCACGGCGGCTGGTTCAAGAGTCCGTACTATCCGTTCGGGCCCACCAAGGGGCTGTGGTCGGCTTACCAGTACGTCTATACGCGCGTGAATACCGTGCTCGAGCGCTGGGCGTACAAGCGTTCGCGCGCGATTACCGCGGTATCGCAGAAGGTGGCCGACGAGATTGCCGGGCTCGGCATCGACAGCCGCAAGATCAGCGTGATCTACAACGGCGTCGACGGCAGCGCGTTCGCGGGCGCGCAGGCCGACCGCGCGGCGTTCAAGCTGCCGGACGACGCGTTCCTGCTGCTGTTCGTCGGCGACCTGCGCACGCCGCGCAAGAACCTCGGCACCGTGCTGAAGGCGCTGACGAAGCTGCCCGCGAACGTGCATCTGGCGGTGGCCGGCTATCTGCCCGGCAGCCCGTATCCGGAAGAAGCGCGCGCGCTCGGCATCGATTCGCGCGTGCATTTCCTCGGTCTCGTGAAGAACATGCCGACGCTGATGCGCTCGGTCGACGCGTATGTGTTTCCGTCGCGCTACGAAGCGATGAGCCTGTCGCTGCTGGAGGCGATGGCGGCCGGGCTGCCGGTCGTCACCGCGCGCACGGCGGGCGGCGCGGAAATCATCACGCGCGAATGCGGGATCGTGCTGGAGGACCCGGACGATCCCGCCGCGCTCGCGCAGGCGATCGGCGCGCTCGCGGCATCGCGCGACACCTGTCGCGCGATGGGCGACGCGGCCCGTGAACTGATGACCCGTTTCGGCTGGGCGCACATGGGCGCCCAGTACGTCGCGCTTTACCGGCGCATCGGCCAACCCACGCAGCCGTCCGCCTTCGAGCGGGTCGAGCATGCAATCACGCAGGAGCAACCGTGATGTCCCAATCTTCCCGGCCGATCAAATCGTTGCAGATCGGCATGCACTGGTTTCCCGAACGCGCGGGCGGCCTCGACCGGATGTACTACTCGCTCGTCGGCGCGCTGCCCGGCGCGGGCGTCGAGGTGCGCGGGCTCGTCGCCGGCTCGCCGAAGGTCGCCGACGACACGGGCGGGGCGATCCAGGGTTTCGGTCCCGCGTCGGAGCCGCTCGCGCGCCGGATGCTCGCCGCGCGGCGCGCGCTGCGCGACGAGATCCGCAGCGCGCGGCCGGACGTGATTTCGTCGCACTTCGCGCTGTACACGTTCCCGGGGCTCGATGTGACGCGCGGGATTCCGCAGGTGTCGCACTTCCAGGGGCCGTGGGCCGACGAAAGCCAGGTCGAGGGCGCCGCGTCGCTCGGACAGCGCGCGAAGCGCTATCTCGAACAGGCCGTCTATACGCGCTCGTCGCGGCTGATCGTGCTGTCGCAGGCATTCGGCCAGATCCTGACGAACCGCTACGGGATCGATCCGTCGCGCGTGCGTGTGATCCCGGGCTGCGTCGATACCGCGCAGTTCGACACGCCGCTCACGCCCGCCGAGGCGCGGCACAAGCTGCAACTGCCGCAGGACCGGCCGATCGTGCTGGCCGTGCGCCGGCTCGTGCGGCGCATGGGGCTGGAGGACCTGATCGATGCGATCGGCCTCGTCAAGCGCCGTCACCCGGACGTGCTGCTGCTGATCGCCGGCAAGGGCAAGATCGGCGAGGAACTGCAGCAGCGCATCGACGAAGCGGGGCTGCAGGACAACGTGAAGCTGCTCGGTTTCGTGCCCGATCACCATCTCGCGGCGTTGTACCGCGCGGCGACGGTCAGCGTCGTGCCGACGGTCGCGCTCGAGGGCTTCGGCTTGATCACCGTCGAATCGCTGGCGTCCGGCACGCCGGTGCTGGTCACGCCGGTCGGCGGGCTGCCGGAGGCGGTCGCCGGGTTGTCGAACGATCTGGTGTTGCCGTCGACGGGCGCCGATGCGATCGCGGAAGGGCTCGGCGGTGCGCTGTCGGGCGCGATCGCGCTGCCCGACGAGGCCGCGTGCAAGCGCTATGCGCGCGATCATTTCGACAATGCGGTGATCGCGCGCCGCGTGGCCGGCGTGTACGAGGAGGCGATTCAGGCAGCCGGCTGAACGCCCGCGGCGCGCCGCCGAACCGCAGCGGAACCGAAAGCCCGACCGGCGCGCGTGCGCGGCCGGTTCGCGTGCCGGCCGCCCGCCGAGGGCGGGCCGGCTTTTCCCGTTCGATCCGCACGGCCGGCGCGCCTCACGCGCGCCTGAGCGTCGCGGCCCACACGCCGAGCGCGGCCACGCTCACCGCCGCACCGAGCACGCAGACGCCGGTCCAGCCGGCGCGCGCGTACATCATCGTCGCCGCAATCGCGCCGAGCCCGCTGCCGGCCGAATAGAACAGCATGTAGCAGCCGACGAGGCGCGCATGCGCGTCGGGCCGCGCGCCGAGAATCATGCTTTGGTTGACGACGTGCACGGCCTGTCCGCCGACGTCGAGCAGCACGATGCCGACGATCAGCAGCGCGATCGACGTATTGCCGAACGCGAGCGGCAGCCACGCGCATGCGAGCAGCGCGAGTGCGGCGCCGGTCGTCGCTTCGCCGCGCCCGCGATCCGCGAGCCGGCCCGCGCGGGCGGCGGCCGCCGCCCCGAGTGCGCCGACGAGGCCGAATGCACCGATCTGCGTGTGCGACATCGCGTGCGGCGGCGCGCTCAGCGGCAGCACGAGCGCGCTCCAGAAGATGCTGAA
This sequence comes from Burkholderia sp. 28_3, assembly GCF_003253915.1. NCBI lineage: Bacteria > Pseudomonadati > Pseudomonadota > Betaproteobacteria > Burkholderiales > Burkholderiaceae > Burkholderia > Burkholderia sp. 28_3. The sequence goes on along the minus strand of NZ_QKZF01000022.1, from coordinate 37,178 downwards.
CGCCGCGAACATCAGCAGCGCGATCGCGCCGCGCACGCGCAACGCACGTTCATCGCGCAGCAGCGCGACCATCGACCGCAGCAGCGCCGCGTAACCGATGCGTTCGCGCGGTTCGCGCATTGCGGGCAGCAGCCGCGACAGCACGACCAGCATCGCGATCGCGAGGGCGCCCGATACGAGATAGACGGCCCGCCACCCCGCGATGTCGGTGACGACACCCGCCAGCGAGCGCGCGGCCAGCAGCCCGACCACGACGCCGCCCTGCGCGGCGCCCACCACGCGCCCGCGTTCGCCTGCGCCGGCGAGAGCGGCCGAGCACGCGATCAGTCCTTGCGTCATCGCGGTGCCGAGCAATCCGACCGCGACCATTCCCGCCAGCAGCGCGATGCGTGTCGACGCGGCGGCCACGCCGATGCAGGCCGCGGTCAGCAGCAGAAGCTGCACGGCGATCAGGCGCTTGCGGTTCAGCAGGTCGCCAAGCGGCACGACGAACAGCAGCGCGAGCGCGCAGCCCAGCTGCGTCGCGGTGACGACGCCGCCGACGGCGGCCAGCGATACGCCGAAATCCTGCGCGATCGAATCGAGCAGCGGCTGCGCGTAGTAGACGTTCGCGACGCTCGCCGCGCAGCAGACGGCCAGCAGCACGACACGCGCCGACGACAGGCGGGCGCCCTCAGCCGGATGGATCGCGCCGGTTGGCGCGTTCGATGCAACGGTGCCGGAATGGCAGGACGATTCCATGGGTTGCCTCACGCAATGTAGTTGCAATTTGAAACTGGTTTGGAGTGTAGGAAAAGTAGTTTTAAAATGCAACCTGTTGGGTGACGGGCCAGCGGCCCGTGCCGGATGGCCGGCATGCCTGCGAAGGCGGCCGGCGTGATTGCGGAGAGCAACATGGCCAGGCAGAAAAGTCTTGCGGATTCGCCGTGCCCGGTGGCGCGCGCGACCGATATCGTCGGCGATCGCTGGGCGTTGCTGATCGTGCGCGATGCGTTCGACGGCGTGCGCCGCTTCGGCGATTTCCGCGCGAGCCTCGGCGTCGCGAGCAACATCCTGTCCGACCGGCTGAAGATGCTGGTGGACGCGGGCGTGTTCGACGTCGTGCCGGCGTCCGACGGCACCGCGTATCAGGAGTACGTGCTGACCAAAAAGGGCGAGGGGCTGTTTCCGGTCATCGTGATGCTGCGGCAGTGGGGCGAGGCCAACCTGTTCGCGCGCGGCGAGCGGCATTCGGTGCTGATCGATCGCGGCACCGGGCGCGCGATCCGCAAGCTCGCGCTGCGGCACGACGACGGCCGGCCTTTGAAGGCGGCCGATACGGTCGTGAAGAAGATCGATGACGAAGCGGGCGCGGCGCGTCGGTGAGCGTCATGCGCGAGGGTCGTGCCGTCGGATGGCATTCGGCGCGACAGCACGAGCGCGGCACTGCCGGCTACGCGAGTCGATTCACGCAGACCTTCTTTCGTCGGCGTTACCTGATCCAGCCTCACCTCGGTGACGCGTGACCGCACGCGTGCGATCGACCGGTGGCGTCGCCCGAGGCGCGGGAGAGGCACCGCGATCCGCATCGGTCCGCACACGGGTCGCGAGCAGTGCGGCCGCGAGCAGCAGCGCGACCGACACGGCGGTTTCGATCCGCAACCCGCTGACGACCTGCGCTGCACCGCCGCCGCCGGCGAGCGCACCGAATGCCGCGACGCCGATTGCACCGCCGGCCTGCCGTGCGGTATTCAGCACCGCCGACGCGATGCCGGCCCGGTCGGGCGCGACCGACGCGAGCACGGCCGTCGTCATCGCGGGCACCGCGAAGCCCATGCCCGACGGAATCAGCAGGAACGGCACCAGCACCATGACGAGCGGCGTCGTTGCATCGACGACATGCAGCGACCCGTAGCCGAGCGCGGCGACGAGCGCGCCGGCCACCATCGGCATGCGCGGGCCGTGGCGCGCGACGACGCGTCCGCTCGCGAGATTCGACAGCAGGAACCCGCCGGTGAGCGGCAGGAACGCGAGCCCGGCCTGCAACGCCGACTGGTCGCGTGTGCGTTGCAGGTACAGCGCGAGCATGAATACGGTGCCGTAATACGTGAGGTTTACGCAGATCCCGAACAGCACGGCCGCGCTGAACGTGCGGTGGCGGAACAGCGATAGCGGCAGCATCGGCGTGGCCGTGCGCGATTCGATCGCGACGAACGCGAGCGCGGCCAGCGCCGCCAGCGTGAAGCCGCCGGTCACGACCAGGTGCGTGAAGCCGAGCGGCCGCCATTCGATCACGGCGCCGGTCAGCGCGGTCAGCATCGCGATCGCGACGAACTGGCCGCGCGGATCGAGCGAACGGGCCGAGCGTGCCGGGGCAGCCTGCTCGCGGCGCGCGGGCACCCACGCGAACGTAGCGGCGAGCCCCGCCGCGCACAGCGGCAGGTTCACGAGGAAGATGCCGCGCCAGCCCCACGCGGCAATCAGCAGGCCGCCGACGACCGGGCCGGCCGCGATCGCGATGGACCCGGCCGCCGTCCACCCACCGACCGCGCGGGCGCGCAGGCGCGGGTCGTGCCGGCACGCGTCGTTGAGCAGCGCGAGCGAATTCGGCAGCATGGCCGCGGCGCCGACGCCTTGCAGCGCGCGGGCCGCGATCAGCATCGCGGGCGCGACGGCGGCGCCGCATGCAAGCGACGCGAGCGCGAACAGCAGGAGGCCGGCGACGTACAGGCGGCGCGCGCCGAAGCGGTCGCCGAGCGCACCGGCCGACAGCATCAGCACCGCGAACGCGAGCGTGTACGCATCGACGACCCATTGCAGGCCGGCGACCGGCAGGTGCAGGTCGGCGGCGAGATGCGCGAGCGCGATATTGACGATCGTCACGTCGAGCTGCGTGACGACGAAACCGATGCTGACGGTGGCGACGACGCGCGCGAGCGCGGGCGGGAAAGCCGGGGACGGTGTGGTCGTATCCATGCGTCCATCGTAGGCGGCGACGGACAGGCGATGTTTCAGCGGGACGCGAAGCGTCGATACGGATGCCGACGCGAATGCGTGCCGCTGGCTACGTGCGTCGATGCGTATTCAGCGAGGCCGATGCGTTCAATGCCGTTCGCCGCGCCAGCGTCCCGGCGCCACGCCGAAGCGCTTCGTGAACGCATGCGTGAACGTGCTCTGGTCCGCGAAGCCGACGCTGCCCGCGATGTCGACCAGCGCATGCCGGCCGTCGGCGAGCAGCACGATCGCGGCGTCGAGCCGCAGCCGCTGCAGGTAGCGATGGGGCGTTTCGCCGAATGCATCGACGAACAGTTGATGAAAGCGCCGCATCCCGTAGCCGCAGTGCGCGGCGAGATCGGCGATGCGCAGCGGTTCGGCGAGCCGCGCGCGCAGCCAGCGGTCGATGCGCGCGAAATCGAGGCCCGACGCAGGCGCGGCGATGCCCGCATCGTCGAGCAGCGCGTCGCACAGGCGCGCCGCGGCCTGCCACTGAAAGCGGTGCGCGGCGGCCTGCCGTGCGTCGCCGTCCGGCACATCGTGTTGCGCGGCGGCCGCCGCGACCTGCGCGACGAGCGACGTGAGCGCCGGGTCGATCGACACGGCCCGTGCATGGTCGAACAGCCGCTGCGGTACCGCGAGCGACGCGGCGGGCAGGTCGATCACGAGCTGGCGATTGTCGCCGAGGCCCGCGTAGTCGTGACGCGCGCCGGCCGGAATCAGCCAGGCCGCGTGCCGGTCGATGCGCTGGCCGATTCCGTCCACCGCCATCACCATCGCGCCATCGACGCCGAGCACGACCTGGTGGAAGTCGTGCACGTCCGACGCTTCGCACGCGGCGTAGCGGCGCAGCGCGATGGCGGGGGAGGCGATGCGTTCCATCGGGAAGAAAACGACCGGGTGCAGGGTCAGACGTCGAGCAGTTCGACTTCGAACACGAGCGTCGCATTCGGCGGAATCACGCCGCCTGCGCCGCGCGGGCCGTAGCCGAGTTGCGGCGGGATCGTCAGGCGACGCACGCCGCCGACCTTCATGCCCTGCACGCCTTCGTCCCAGCCCTTGATGACCATGCCGCCGCCGAGCACGAACGCGAACGGGTCGTTGCGATCCTTGCTCGAATCGAATTTCTGACCGTCGGTCAGCCAGCCCGTGTAGTGGACGCTGACGGTCTTGCCGGCTTGCGCTGCCGCGCCGGTGCCTTCGGTCAGGTCTTCGTACTTGAGGCCCGATTCGGTCGTGATGACGGACATGATTTCTCCTGAAAGAGGTTGCGTGAAACCGCTATTGTAGGCGAGCGCGCAGCGGGCCGGCGCGCGTGGATTTCGCGCCGTTTCACGCGGCGCGGGGCAGCGTGGCGGGGCGTGCCGGCGTGAGCGCCCGAAACGCAATTGGAACGCGCGTTTGAATTTTTCGCGAGCGGCGGGGGCGAGGGTGCACCGCGACCGTGCGCGGCGCGTATGAATCGATGCGAACGGCTCACGTGACAGCCTGCTGCACGAGCGTTGCCCGATCCCGCGAAAGGCCCGCCGCACGGGGCCTGCGGGCCGCTGGCGGGGCGCCGCGCCGCATCCGGCGCCTCGCCCCGACGCGCGCGCCCGCGTTCGAATCGCGGCCCGGCCGAATGTCGTTCGAGCGCCGTTTTTTCCGTCTTTCCGACCGTGCCCTGTTTGGAAGCGCGCATCTACCGCGCGGCTTGCATGCGCCGGCGCGCGCGGCCTATCGTTACATCTGTCGATGTCAGGATTTTGGCGGCGCGCGATGCGCCGCCCGGGCTTGCGCCGGCCGCGTCGGACGATGCGCCGGACGGCTCCGCAACAGGAGAACGATGAACATGAAGTCAGCCGCTTCCGCCACCGCAGCCGGGATCATGCCGGTGCGCCGCGACCTGCGCTTCGACCTGCCGGTCGAACGCGCGAAGGACTGGCATGGCCTCGGGTCGCACGTGACCCATTTCTTCAACGCGCTGTCGCTGCTGTTTCCGGCCGGCGAGCGCTTCTTCATGGATTCGGTGCGCAACTATCGCGACCGGATCGACGATCCCGTGCTGAAGCAGCAGGTGCTCGGCTTCATCGGCCAGGAAGCGATGCATACGCGCGAGCACATCGAATACAACGAGCTGATGCAGGCGAACCGGCTACCCGCGCGCAAGCTGGACCAGCGCGTGTGGACGGTGCTCGGCTACATGAAGCGCAAGCTGCCGCATTCGGTGCAGCTCGCGCATACGGTGGCGGCCGAGCATTACACGGCGATGCTCGCCGACTGGCTGCTGCGCGACCCGACGCGCCTCGACGGTTCGGTCGAAGGCTACCGGCAGATGTGGATCTGGCACGCGCTGGAGGAAACCGAGCACAAGGCCGTGTCGTTCGACGTGTGGAATGCCGCGATGAAGCCGGGGCTGCGTCGCTACCTGATCCGCATCGGCGTGTATCTGCTGACGACGCTGACGTTCTGGCCGACCGTGTTCCTGATGCATGCGACGCTGCTGTGGCGCGATCGCGGCGCCGGCCATCACGTGCGCGGCATGCTGCGGATGATCGCGTTCCTGTACGGGCCGCGTCGCGGGCTGTTCCCGCGCATCGCCGGCGAATGGCTGAGCTTTTTCCGGCCGGGCTTCCACCCGTGGGATCACGACAATCGCCACCATCTCGCGCGGGTCGATGCACTGGCCGCCACCTATGGCGAACACGGCGGCGCGCCGGCCGGCCGCGGCCGCGCGAACACGCCCGCGCCGCTCGCGTCGGGCCGCTGACCCCTCACCCCGCCGCACGGCGGGGCGCCGCGCATGTTGCGTTCGTGCATCAGCCGGCTTCTTCCGACGATTGACGAAAATCAACCGGAACCGGTTGCCCGGGCGTCCGCCTGCCCGGCGGACCGGTTGCGCGCGCATGGGCCGGCGCACGAATCGGGCGTGCGCCGCGTCCTTCACGATCGCCGTGCGCCAGCACCGGCGCGGCTTTGCGCGGTCGGGGCCGGGCCTTTCCGGTCGCGCGCGGCGCCCGCCACCGGGATAACACCCATCTAGCCGCGGGCCGGCCGCATCGATATACCGTTCATGACAACGCCGACCTCCGGCGCGATTCATGCGCAGGGGGATTTTATTCGGACGGAAATACGGCCAATATGTCGGTTCGATCGTGTCCGTCGTACGCGGCGGCGAGCCGGCGCGCGATACCAACGCCAAGCGGGGAACAACGATGGTTGCAAGGTCACCCGACGCAAACGGGCAGGCGGCGCCCGAGATGACGGACGTGTCCGTCACCGCCCCCGAGGCCGGACGCAAGCTGTTCGTGATCATGCGCACGCCCGACGAGCCGTTGCTGGCACAACTGCGCGGGCTCGGCTGGGAGATCGCGGTCGCGAAGACGGCCGGCGCCGCGCAGAACATGACCTCCGGCGTGAGCGTGGCCGCGGGGCTCGTCGATTTCACCGGCTTCACGTCGCGCGACTATCCCGCGCTGAAGATGTGTCTGAGCCAGCCGGCGATCGGCTGGATTTCCATCGCGCAGGCCGGCATCACGATCGGCCCCGCCGTGCGCGAACTGATCCGCAGCTATTGTTTCGATTACGTGACGCTGCCGCTGCCGTACGAATGGATTTCGCACGTGCTCGGCCATGCGCGCGGGATGGCCGCGCTCGATCGCGTCGACGGCGCCGCCTACGCGGCGTCGATCGGCGAACACGGGATGATCGGCAACTGCGAGGCGATGCAGCAGCTGTTCAGCACGATCCGCAAGGTCGCGAAGACCGACGCGAGCGTGTTCATCTCGGGCGAGTCGGGCACCGGCAAGGAGCTGACGGCGCTCGCGATTCACGAGCGCTCCGGCCGCGGCAAGGGGCCGTTCGTCGCGATCAACTGCGGCGCGATTCCGCATCACCTGCTGCAGTCGGAACTGTTCGGCTATGAACGCGGCGCGTTCACCGGCGCGAACCAGCGGCGCGCGGGCCGGATCGAATCGGCGAACGGCGGCACGCTGTTTCTCGACGAGATCGGCGATATGCCGGTCGAAAGCCAGGCAAGCCTGCTGCGCTTCCTGCAAGAGGGCAAGATCGAGCGGCTCGGCGGGCAGGAATCGATCGCGGTGGACGTGCGGATCATCTCGGCCACGCACGTCGATCTCGACGGCGCGGTCGAGGCCGGGCGCTTCCGCGCGGATCTCTATCACCGCCTGTGCGTGCTGCGCATTCACGAGCCGCCGCTGCGCGCGCGCGGCAAGGACATCGACATCCTCGCGCACTACGTGTTGCAGAAATTCAAGGCCGACAGCGGCCGCAAGATCAGCGGCTTCACGTCGGCCGCGCTCGATGCGATGCGGCGCTACGAGTGGCCCGGCAATGTACGCGAACTGATCAACCGCGTGCGGCGCGCGATCGTGATGGCCGAGAGCCGGCTGCTGACGCCGCACGATCTCGGGCTCGACACGCCCGGCGAAACCGAACCGGTGACGCTCGAACAGGCGCGGGCGCTGGCCGAACGCACCGCGATCGAGAATGCGCTGCTGCGCAACGACCACCGGATCAACAAGGCCGCCGCCGAACTCGGCATTTCACGCGTGACGCTCTACCGGATGATGATCGAGCACGGGCTGAACGATCACGACAACAACGGCGGCAGCGGCGGGAATGGCGACAGCGGCGGGCACGACGGCGCGCCGTCGGGCGACGCGGGGCATCAGCGGGTCGGCTGAGCGGCGGGCGCGATGCGTGCGGGCCGGCTCAGCGATAGGTCCACAGCCGGTGCAGCACGAACGTGACGGGCGGCACGCACAGCACGACCGCGACGATGCTCCACGCGCGGGCGAGCCCGAGTGCGTCGGTGCCGTGCGCCAGCAGCATCGTCACGGCGAGGCCGGCCATCGCGACCGCGAGAAAGCGCATGAAGTTGCCCCACGTCACCGGCGACGAAAAACTCCACAGCGTATTGGCGAGATACGAGAACGCCGTCGAGCAGACGAACGCGCTCGCGTTCGCGACGACGGGCGTCGCGTCGCACAGCGCGAACATCGCGGCGGCGATCAGCGCATGCAGCGCGGTCGAGCCCAGGCCCGACACGCCGAAGCGGATCAGTCTGGCACGTTCGGCGGCGAAGGTACGGAGCATCGTGGGCAGTGGTCGGCGTGAAGTCGCGTGAAGCGGAGTCGCAGTATAGCCATGCGATCGGCCGCCGCGTCCAGCGCGATGGACGGTACGCGTCGCCGGCGCCGGCATGTAAAGCGCATGAAACATTTCGCGTCGGCCGCCGGAGGAATTGCCGCGCCGAACCGGTCCGGTCGGCCGGTCCGTCGCCGGTAAAAATTCCGCGCTCCATTGTTCAGCCTTATTCCGCAAGGCCCCGCCGTTGCAGGGCCGGCGCGCGCCGCGGCCCCGATGTTTCAGTTTCGTAACTTCCCGTATGCCACACCCGTGCCGGCCGTCAGCCGGCCTGACCATCGCCTTGTCCGGCCGGGCTCGCGCAGCGCTGGCCCGGTCCTTGCGAAGAGGGACATGCGAGAGTCGACGACGCGAGGTCCGTCCGGTCAGGCGGCGCAAGCCTTCGGTACCGGCCAGGACGCAGTCCGCGGGGATGCGGCGGCCGCGCGCGGGGCAGCAGCCGCGTCGCGGCGAGCACGGGACGTCGTCGCCTGATCGCCGGGGCATCGGCATCGTCCGGTTGCCGGAACAAACATCAGACAGCAAACGGGGTAGAAAAATGATCGATCATCACACGCCGCGGTCCGCTGGCCGCGATCGCCGTGATTCGGGACATCGCCGCTCGAACGTCGCGCTTGCGGCCGACCGGCATGCCTCGACAGGCCATCTCTCCGCGCCCGGTGCGAGGCGGATCCGGCTGGTTGCCGGTCATCCGCGCCGGGTCGGCACTTTCCTGCACGCGAACCCGGTCCGCATGGGCATGTGCACACGGGCGCCGGTACCGCGACGCCCGATCTTCGCCTATTGACCAGAACGGCACGACATCCATTCGCATGGCGTGTCGTTGTCTCAGAGAGTCGATCTGCAGTCCAAACAATAATGCAGGGGTCCTGCCGCGTGCCGCATACGACGCAGGACGACCTGCATTCGATGCAACGGCGAACCGCTCGATGCCGTTGCCATCCGGTTGCAAGGGGAGGGGCGGTCGGACGCGTGCGACGGAAGCAGTATCCGTACGCGCGCGACGCCGTTTTCAACTGCCGTAGATGTCGAAGTCGAAGTACTTCGACGCGAGCCGCTTGTAGGTGCCGTCCTTGACCATGTCGAGGATCGCGCGATCGATCTTCGCCTTCAGGTCGGTATCTTCCTGGCGCAAGCCGATGCCCGCGCCGATGCCGAGCACCTTTTCGTCGACGAGCTCGGGCCCGACGAACGTGTAGTTCGCGCCGCGCGGCGATTTCAGGAACCCGATCGCGGCCTGCACTTCATCCTGCAGCGCCGCGTCGAGGCGGCCGGCGATCAGGTCGGCATACACGCCGTCCTGGTTCTGGTACGACACGACGTTCGCGCCTTGCTTGCCCCAGTACGCCTTCGCATACGTCTCCTGCGTCGTGCCCTGTTCGACGCCGATCGATTTGCCCTTCAGCGATTCGGCGGTCGGCAGCAGCGGCGAGCCCTTCTTCACGACGAGCCGCGTCGGCTGGTTGTAGATCTTCGTCGTGAAGCCGATCTGCTGCGCGCGTTGCGGCGTGATCGACATCGACGACAGCACCGCGTCGAACTTCTTCGCCTTCAGCGCCGGAATCATCCCGTCGAAATCGTTCTCGAGCCACACGCATTTCGCCTTCAGGCGCGCGCAGATCTCGTTGCCGAGGTCGATGTCGAAGCCGACGAGCTTGCCGTCGGGCGCCTTCGACTCGAACGGCGCGTAGCTGGCATCGGTGCCGAAGCGGATCGTGGTCCAGTCCTTCGCGACGGCGGGGCCTGCGGATACCGCGAGCAGGGCGATCGAAACAGCGGCAATCAGTCTCTTCATGGTGCGTTCCTTGGCGTGGTGCATCCGGTTTCTGTGCGACACGGTCTCCACGGACACGACCCGCGCCGTGACGCGGGGTCCGCACGGCCATTAACGCAGAAAATAAAATAAGAGTCCAGAATGGACAAAAAATATCGATTTGTCGGATGGGCGTGGCGATCGCTGGGTGCGACCCTTGCAAAAATACGAGAATGGACTAATCTTGTTAGTAGATTCGTTTTGAGACTAACCGTCATGTCACAGCCCGCCTACGATTCGCATTCCGCCTTGCCGCACGCTTCGGTCGCGCAGATGTCGGCGGCCGGCCTGCGCGCGTTTTTCAACATCGCGCGCGACTGGGAACTGACGATCGACGAGCAGATCGTGCTGCTCGGGTCGCCCGGCCGCTCGACGTTCTTCAAGTGGAAGGCCGCGCCGGAATCGGCGCGCCTGCCGCGCGATACGCTCGAGCGCCTGTCGCTGCTGCTCGGCATCTACAAGGGGTTGCAGATCCTGTTGCCGCAGCCCGCCGCGGCCGATGCGTGGGTCAAGCGGCCCAACGATGCGGCGCCGTTCGGCGGCAAGCGCGCACTCGACCGGATGCTGGCCGGCAACGTCGGCGATCTGGTGGCCGTTCGCCAATATCTCGATGCGATGCGGGGTGGCTGGGCGTGACGACACCGACCGACGTCACCCGGTGGCCCACGACCACCGTCGACTGGGCACCGGCCTATCGCGTGATTCCCACCCGTTTTCCTGCCATCAACCTGTTCGACCGCGTCGCGTCCGCGGAGGATTTCGACGCGCTCTATGCACTCGAATCGCTGACCAACGACCGCATCCGCAACGAAGTCGGCACGCTCGAGCTCGTGCCGCCCGCCGAACGCCGCTACGGGCAGGGCTGGGGGCCGATCATGGCCGCGTTCACGCACCTGAATCCGCTGGGCAGCCGGTTTTCGGACGGCAGCTACGGCGTGTTCTACTGCACCCGCTCGCGCGACACGGCGATCGCCGAAACGCGCTATCACAGCGGGTTGTTCCTCGCCGCGACGAAGGAGCCGCCGATGCGCCAGCAGATGCGGCTCTATACCGTGTTCGCGCACGGCGACGTCGCCGACGTGCGCACGTGGCCGCAGCGCGATCCCGCGCTGCTGGACCCGGTCGACTACCGCGCGGGGCAGGCCTTCGGTCGCGCGGTGCGCAACGCGGGTGGCGCGGGAATCGTCTATCCGTCGGTGCGCGATCCGCGCGGCGAGTGTCTCGCCGCGTTCCGCACGACGCTGCTGCGCGACTGCCAGCATGCGGCCTATCTCGAATACAACTGGAACGGCTCGGCCGTCGATGCGGTGTTCGAACTGAATCAGGTCGGCTAGGGTGCGCGTGGGGACGCAGGCGCCGGCCGGCGCGTCAGGGTAGCGGCCAGTCGCCCGCGTGGCGTTCGCGCGCTTCGGTCTGCGTCATCGACCATGTGCGGCCGGTGCGCGGCTCGGCGAGCGTGAGCCGCCCGGCCGGCGCGAACGCACCCGTGTCGATGAACCATTGCGCGCCGATCCGTTGCGGCTCACGCACCGGTGTGTGCCCGGTGCACGTCAGCGACAGTCCGGCCTGCCGCGCCGGATCGGCGAGCCCCTGGACCAGATCGCGGCCCCAGATCAGCCGCTCGCGCACGTCGTGCGGATAGCTGCCGGTATCGAGCTCCGCGTCCGAGCCGAAGAATTCCGCGTGCAGCACGTTGAAGCGCGTCGGGCCGTCGCCGATCACCCGCACGAGCGGCAGCGCGTCGACGCGCGCCGCATGCGCGCGCAGCCGTTCCGGCGGCAGGTCGGCGCCCCAGTCGCCGCCGATCCTGCGCCACGCGTCGGGCGGCAGCTTGCCGCGCGCGACGAGGCTCAGCACTTCCTCGTGATTGCCGCGCACGACGTGACACCACGGCCGGTCGAGCAGGTCGAGCGCGGTGTCGGAGGCCGGGCCGCGGTCGACGAGATCGCCGACCGAGAACAGCCGGTCGCGCGCCGGATCGAAGCGGACGTCGTGCAGCAGCGCGCGCAGCACGTCCACGCAGCCGTGCAGGTCGCCGACGACGAAATCGCGGCCGGCCGGGTTCGCGGGATGGCGGCAGAGCAGGGCGGGGGCAGTCATCCCCTTATCTTAGGCGCTCGCGCCCATCGCCACGTGGCGACGGAATGGCGATAATCGGGGCGCGTTACCCGCCGGCGCGGCGGCTTTCCCGCGCACCGGCCGAATCCTTTCCATCCGCTTTCGGAATCACACGATGACGCTTTATCCGCAGGTATTACGCAACCGGCCGCGCATGGTCGCGGCGTTCGTCGCCGGCGTGCTGTGCGCGGTCCTGCTGCCGTTTCCGCTGCGCCCGACCGCGCGCGCACTGATTGGCTGGGACTGCGCGGTCTGGCTGTATCTCGTGCTGATGTGGGTGCGCATGGTCACCGCGCATCATCACAAGGTGCGCGAAGTCGCGATCCGCGAGGATGAAAACGCGACGACCGTGCTGACCGTCGTGTGCCTCGCGACCGTCGCGAGCGTGGCGGCGATCGCGATCGAGCTCGCGACCGCGAAGAGCGTCGGCTTCAGCGCGGGGCTCAGCCACTACGCGATCACGGGTGCGACGCTGTTCGGCGCGTGGTTCCTGATCCCGACCATCTTCACGCTGCACTACGCGCGGCTCTATTACGGCTCGCCGAGCAGCGATCGCGCGCTCCGCTTTCCGGACCAACACCCGGAGCCCGATTACTGGGATTTCCTGTATTTCGCGTTCACGCTCGCGGTCGCGTCGCAGACGGCCGACGTGTCGCTCGCGAACCGCTCCGCGCGGCGCTCGGTGCTCGCGCAGTCGATCCTGTCGTTCTACTTCAACATGGCCGTGCTCGGCTTGTCGATCAACGTCGCGGCGGGGCTGCTGAGCTGACGCCGGCTACTTGAGCAGGTCGTACCGGCCGCCGCGCTCCAGCGCCCGCTGGTACGCCGGCCGCGCATGGATCGTGTCGAGAAAGCGCGCGATTGCCGGATACCGGCTGCCGCCGCCGCGCGCGGTCGCGGCTTCGAGCGGAAAGCTCATCTGGATGTCGGCCGCGCTGAAGCCGTCGCCGACGAACCAGCCGCTGCGTGCGAGCGCGCCGTCGACATGGCCGAGATGCAGATCGATCTGCGGATCGACGAAACCCGATTGCAGCGTCGCGGCGATCTTGCGCGCGATCGGCCGCGCGAAGAACGGCATCGGCGCATGCGCGATCCGCAGCGCGACGAGCTTGAGCAGCAGCGGCGGCATCGCCGACCCTTCCGCGTAGTGCAGCCAGTACGTGTAGTCGTGCCGCTCGGGCGAGCCGGGCGGCGGCGCGAGGCGCCCGTTGCCGTAGCGTTCGACCAGGTATTCGATGATCGCGCCCGATTCGGCGAACGTGCGGCCGTCGTCGGTCACGACGGGCGACTTGCCGAGCGGATGGATCGCGCGCAATTCGGCCGGCGCGAGCATCGTTTTCGGATCGCGTGCGTAGCGCACGATCTCGTATGGCACATCCAGTTCTTCGAGCAGCCAGAGCACGCGCTGCGAACGCGAGTTGTTCAGGTGATGGACGGTGAGCATGTCGAGGCCGGAAGGGGGCGGGAACGACATCATACCGAGTGCCTGCGGCGCGTTCGCGAATCGCGTGGGGCGGGCCATCGCGGGCCGCATCGAACCGTCACGCGCGTCGCACCGCGATCCACGCGCCCCAGAACAGGCTCGCGAAAAAGCGCAGCGGCGCGTCGAAGCCCGCGTCGCGCAGCAGCGCGAACACGGCTTCCTCGGATGCGGGCGGATCGGCGCCCTGCAGGATTTTCGCGAGTTGCGCGCGCACCGCGTCGGGCGTGGCACCCTTCATGCGCCAGCGCTGCTGCCACGCATCGAGCAGGCGCGGATGGTCCGCGTAGCGGCGATGGTTGCCGGCGAGCACGAGCGGCGCGCCGGGCTTCAGGCGTCGCGCGATTGCGTGCAGCAGCGCGACTTTCGCGTCGTCGCCCGGCACGTGATGCAGCACGCCGATCAGCGTCGCGCCGTCGAACGCGGGCGCGTCGGGCAATGCGTCGACGCCGTCCTCGACGAACGCGGTACGCGCGCCGAAACCCGCTGCTTCAACGTTCGAGCGCGCGAGCGCGAGCATCGGCGCGGACGGGTCGACGGCCGTGAACCGCCAGCCCGGTTCGAGCGCGGCCGTGACGCAGATTTCCTGCCCCGTACCGCCCGCGCCCGCGACGAGAATCCGGGCATCGGCCGCCCCGATCACTGACGCGAGCATGCACGCGGCGAGTTCGTGGCAGGCATCGTAGCCGGCCAGCGCGATGCGCGATTGCTCGGCGTATTCGTGGGCGCGTGACGGATCGAATTTCGCGGCGCTGGCGGGAAGCGACATGGCGGAGTCCTCGGGTCGGTGCGCGGACGACGTGTCCGCGAGCATCACGCAGAGCGTAGGGGCGCGCGGCCGGCGCAACAAGGCGAGCGATCATTCCGGTATGCCGACTACCCGACCCGCCGGCGCGTGACGGTCGCCCGTTTCCACGGGTGGTTGGCCGGGGTCGATTCGCATTTAAAAATGTCTGACCACGGTGCATCGCGGTGGCGAATCCGGCGCATACTCGTTTCTCTCCCCAGCCTGGCCGTCGCATGCCGGGCCCCGATGCGCTGCGCCAGTGGCGCGGCCATGCCGCTCGGTACGCACGAGGAGCGCATGATGTCCGATTGTCCGCACGATCCGTACGCGCAGCACTACATCCATTGCTTGCCGTTTGGCGCGCAGCCCTGCGGCGCGCTCAGCCCGACGCCGCGCACGCATTTCCGCGTGTGGGCGCCGGGCAGCACCCACGTCCAGCTCGAACTCGATATCGGCTACGGCCCGACGCTCGTGCCGATGACGAGCGCCGGCCCGAACTGGTTCGAAGTCTTCGTCGACTGCGGCGCGGGTGCGCGTTACCGCTATCGGCTCGACGATACCGTGTCGATTCCCGATCCCGCGTCGCGCTCGCAACCCGAAGGGCTCAACGGCCCCAGCGAGGTCGTCGATCCGCGCGCGTTCACGTGGCGCAATACGTTCTGGCACGGGCGCGCGTGGGAAGACATCGCGCTCTACGCGATTCGCCCGCACGCGGTGGGCGGCTTCGACGCCGTGCGCCGTCGCCTGCCGCAGCTCGCGCGCCTCGGCGTGACCGCGCTGGAGCTGCTCGCGTCGCCGCACGACAGCCTGCCGTTCGCGCCGCTCGCGGCCGAAGGCGGCCCCGACGCGCTGAAGGCGCTGATCGATGCCGCGCATGGCTACGGTCTCGCGGTGCTGCTGGAGCTCGACTACGCGCGCTTCGGCAGCGGCACCGATGCGCTGCGCCACTACGCAGGGCCGTTCTTCCATACGCGCGACGATCCGCTGCAGGCCGCGCCGCTCGCGCTCGATCATCCGGAAGTGTGCGATTTCTTCTGCGACAACGCGCTGTATTGGATCGACGAATACCGTTGCGACGGGCTGCGCCTGCGCGAAGCCGACCGGATCGGCGTGTCGTGGCTGCGCGAGATCGCGGACCGCGTGCGCGCGGCCGTGCCGGCCGACCGGCTGATCCATCTCGTGCTCGGCAGCGAGCGGCACCCCGCGCATCTGGCCGATACCCATTTCGACGCGCAGTGGAACGGCTGCGGCGAACGCGCGCTGCACCGGCTCACGGGGCGCGACACGTCGGCCCACGAGGGCATTTCCACGCACCAGTCGATTCACACGCTCGCCCGCGCGCTGACCGCGGCGGGCGCGGCGTACCAGCCGGCCGCGTCGGCGGACGGCATGGCCGCCGATGGCGGACTGGCGCTGACGTCGCTCGTGCTGTCCGATGGCGCATGGCGCGACAGCGGCCACGGCGATCACGGGCAGGCGGCCGGACTGGCCGCGCTCGCGCTGTCGTTGCTCACGCCGCAGATCCCGCTGGTCTTCGACGAAACCGCGCGCGACGTCGATCGTGCGCATTTCGTGCAGTCGGCGCTCGCGGTGCGCGCCAAGCTGATCGCGCCAAGGCTGTCCGATTGCCGGCCGCAGGACGCACGCGCGCTGAAGGCGGACGGCGACGGCGATGCCGACGCGCTGTGCGCATCGTGGCGGCTCGCCGACGACGAAACCTTGACGATCGCGTTGAACCTGTCGCCGGACGCGGTGCCGTTCGACGCACCGGGCGGCCGGGTGGTGTTCGAGACGCCGGCGCGCGCGCGCGACCGGGTCGATGAAGGGGAGTTGCCGCCGTATTCGCTCGTCGCGTGGCTGACGGGCGACGTCAATCGCTACGCGTTGACGCACGACGTGCGTCGCATCGACGACGGTTCGTGGCGCGGGATGCGTGCGAACCTGAATGCATGAGCCGATGAAGTTGTGAAGCGGCGGGACCGCGCGCAGTCGCACCCGGCGGCGCGCCCGGAAGGCCCCGAATTACCAGAACCCGCGAATCCCCGCGATGCCGTACGCGCCATGACGGCGCGCGTCGTCGAGATGCGCGCGCGTCATGCCGCCGAGCGCGAACACGGGCATCGCGGCCTGGGCGGCCAGCATGTCGAATCGCGTCCAGCCGAGCGTCGGCGCGCCGGGGTGGCTGAGCGTCGGCAGCACCGGCGAAAGCGTGACGAAATCCGCGCCGGCCTGTGCGGCCAGCAGCAGGTCGTCTCGCGAGTGACACGCGGCGGACACCCACCGGTCAGCCGGCAGCGGCCGCTGCGTGACGCCGCGCAAGGCGGCGCCGTCGAGATGCCAGCCGGCGCCGTCGAGCCGCATCACGCCGGCTGCGTCGATCGGGCCGTTCAGCATCAGGTGCGCACCGGCGGCGTTGCAGCGCGCGAGCGCCGCGGCGGCCAGCGCCGCGAACGCGGCCGCGTCGAGCGATTTCACGCGCAGTTGCACGAGCGTTTCGCCGCGCGCGAGCACGGCCGACAGCCGGTCGAGAAACGCGGCCCGATCGGCCGCCGACGCGGACGCCGGTTCCGGCGTGATCACGCAGCAGCGCGGCAGCGGCGCGTTCATCGTGCGCCGCAACGCGCGGCCGTCATTCGTCGGCCTCTTTCGCGATCTTCGGATAGACGCGCACGAGCACGATGCGCGGCCCGTTCATCTTCTTCACGACGACGTCGAAGCGGTCGAACGACACGCGCTGCCCTTCGGTCGGCAGGTCGCTCAACGCCTGGATCACGAGGCCGCCGACCGATTCCGCGCGGCCTTCGTCGATGTCGATGCCGAGCGCCTGCTCGAGCGACACGACGGGCAGGCTGCCCTTGCCCATCAGCGTGCCGTCGTCGAGGCGGCTCCAGTCCGCATCGCCCTGGCGGAACTCGTCGTGGATCTGGCCGACCAGCGCGCCGAGCAGGTTGTCGAGCGTCAGGAAGCCGATCGGCTTCTCGCCCTTGTTGCCGACCAGCGCGAAGTGCGGGGCGCCCTTGCGGAAGCGGCGGAACAGCTCCAGCGCCGGCGTGTCGGGCTTCACGTACTGAACCGGGCGCACGTAGTCGGACAGATCGTCGAGCGCGGCGCCCGCGTGACGCGCGAGCAGCAGGTCCTTCAGGTGGATCAGCCCGCTCACCTGTTCGCGCGACGCATCCTCGAACAGCGGATAGCGGCTGAAACGGTGCCGCGCGACGATCTCCATGTTGTCGGGCAGCGGCAGGTCGCGCCGCAGGCCGATCATTTCATGGGCCGGCCGCATCAGGTCCGACACGGTCATCGACGAAAAATCGAGCGAATGCGCGAGCGTGTTCCATTCGTCGTTGCTGTACGTGCCGCGCGCCGGCTGGGCCGCATTGCCGGCCGCGCTGCGGCGGCTGCGCAGGATCAGCTTCAGCTCGTCGGTCGAATAGTGCGCGTCGCCGCCGTGGTCGGCCGACAGCCCCGCGAGCCGCAGCACCGCGTTGGCGCTGGTATTGAGCACCCAGATCGCCGGATACATCGCCCAGTAGAACGCGTAGAGCGGCAGCGCGACCCACAGGCCGACCTTCTCCGACTGGCGGATCGCCATCGATTTCGGCGCCAGTTCGCCGACGACGATGTGCAGGAACGAGATCAGCGAGAACGCGAACACCAGCGAGATCAGATGCACGACGCGTTCGGACTGCACGCCGATCAGGTCGAGCAGCGGGCCGATCAGTTGCGCGAACGCCGGTTCGCCGACCCAGCCGAGGCCGAGCGACGCGAGCGTGATGCCGAGCTGGCACGCGGAAAGATACGCATCGAGCCGGCCGTGGACGACGGCGAGGATGCGCCCGCGCAGGCCGTGCTTGCGGGCGAGGGTCTTGACGCGCGTCGCGCGGAGTTTGACGAGGCCGAATTCGGCGGCAACGAAGAACCCGTTCAGGGCCACCAGGAACAACGCGCCGATGAGCGCGAAGATCTGTAACAAAGAATCGCTCCGGTTATGACAGGCTCATCAGTATAGAGCCAGAAAGGAATTCGTAATGTATCGGGCGACCGCTTGCTTACACCGGCGCCTCGCAGGGAATCGAGAAGGTGATCGTGGCGGTCGCGCCGTCGGCGAACACGTCGTGCGTGAACGTGCCGCCGTGCGCCAGGGCGACGCGCTGGCACAGCGCGAGTGTCCACGCGCTGCGTTTCGCGTCGCGCTCGCGCAGCATTTCGCGCCGCGCGAACGATTCGAACACGTGCGGTTGTTCCGGGTCGACGAGTACGTCGGCGTTCACCGTGCAGGTGGCGCGCGCGGTGAACTGCGCGCCGTCGCGCGTGCACGCGAACGCGACGCGGCTGCCCGCGGCGCTGGCCTCGACGGCCGTCGTCAGCAGGGTCCACAGCGCCTGCGCGACGCGTTCGCGGTCGACCGTGAGCGACGGCTCGCCGTCCGGCAGCGTCGCGTCGAGCGCGACCTGGCGTGCGTCGGCGAGCGCGACACGCACGAGCGCGATCGTGTCGTCGAGCAGCGCACGCAGCGCGAACGGCCGCGGCGCGAGCGCGAGCGTGCGCGTTTCCGCGCGCGGCGCGTCGAGCACGCCGTCGATCAGCGCGACCTGCTGGTCGATGCCGGTGCGGATGCCCGCGAGCGCGCGCTGCAGGTTCGGATCGGCATTGGCGAGCTGGCGCTCGAGCACGTAGGCCCAGCTGTGCATCGCATTCAGCGGGCTGCGCAGGTCGTGCGACGCGGTGGAGAGCGCCTGGTCGCGCAGGAACAGTGCCGCCTGGGCGGCGTAGTGCGCTGCGCGTTCGCGCAGCAGGTCGGCGGCGGGATCGACGGAAGTGGACGTCACGGAGCAGGCCTGTCGGAAGCGGTTGGCGTGAAAGTCACGCGAATCGCCATTATAGGGACGGTGGGCGTCACGCCGGCAGCGCGTCCTCGTCCTTTTTCCGTGCGTCGCCGTTCGGCAGCAACTGGCACGCGAGCAGGCCGGCGAGCATCAGTGCGCAGCCGACCAGCGCGCGCAGCGTCAGCGTTTCGCCGAGCGCGGCCCAACCGGCGATCGCCGCGAACACGCCTTCCATGCTGAAGATCACGGCCGCGTGCGCGGGCGCCGCGTCGCGTTGCGCGACGACCTGCAGCGTATAGCCGACCCCGACCGACAGCAGCCCGCCGTACAGCAGCGTCGGCAGCGCGCCACGCAGCATCGCGACGCTGACCGGTTCGACGGCCAGCCCGACCGCGAGACACGCGACGCCGCACACGACGAACTGCAGGAACGCGAGCACGAGCGGATCGTGACGTTTCGCGAGATGGCCGACCGCCATCACGTGCGCGGCAATGATGACGGCGCCCGCGAGCTGGAACCAGTCGCCGTAGAGCACCGAGAAGTGCTCGTCGATGCTGAGGAAATACAGGCCGATCGCGGCCAGCAACGCGCCGAACCATGTGCCCGCGCCGATCCGGTGGCGCGCGAACACGCCCATCAGCGGCACGATCACGACGTACAGCGAGCTGATGAAGCCGGCGTTGGCGATCCGCGTGTATTGCAGGCCGAACTGCTGCAGCGAGATCGACACCGCGAGCAGCCCGCCGAGCGCGACACCCGGCAGCAGCAAAGCCGGTTCGCGCCGGATCGCCGCGAGCTGCGCGCGCGACGCGGTATTGACCATCAGCAGCGGCACCAGCACGAGCGCGCCGAGCAGGAACCGCAGCCCCGTGAACAGGAACGGCCCGATCACGTCGAGGCTCAGGCGTTGCGCGACGAAAGCGGAACCCCAGATCGCGGCGGCGCCGAGCATCAGCAGGTTGGCGCGGAGGTGCTTGCGGGCTTCGGGCTTCATCGGAATTCGTCTGGAGATTGCGGCGGAGCCCGCTAGTTTACGCCGAGATTGCAAGACTGTCGGCGAACCTGCGCAACGCGGCCGCGGCGCGGGCGTCGCGTACGCGCGAATACAGCACGACCTGCGATTGCGGCAGCGGCGGCAGCCCGAATTTCGCGCCGACGTCGACGAGCGTGCGCGGCGCGACGCGGCGCGCGAGCGGGCACACGGCCAGCCCTGCCGCGGCGGCGGCCGTGACCGCCGCGACCCCGCCGCCCGTGAAGCGCTCGCGCCACGGCAGCCCCGCGCGGTCGAGCGCGCGCAGCGCGGCGGCCCGCACGCCGCACGGGCCGGCCAGCACCGCGAGCGGCAGCGGCTCGCCGGCGCGCGGCGCCCAGTCGGGCGCGGCGAGCCAGGTCAGCGGCTCGGTGAACAGCAGCGTGCCGTCGTCGCGCGGCGGATCTTCGCCGGGCTCGTGGCGGACGATCACCGCGTCGAACCGCCGTTCGTCGTATTGCGGCAGCAGGCTCGTCGACGCCCCGAGATGCATTTCCAGCGACAGGCCCGGATCCTGCCGGTGCAGGCTCGTGAGCACGGCCGGCAGGTCGGGCACCGCGACGTGCTCGCTGACGCCGAGCGACAGGCGCACCGTGCCGGTCGAGATCGCGCCGAGCGCATGTTCGTGCGCGTCGAGCAGCGCGCGGGCGGCCGGCAGGAAATTCTCACCGTCGGCGGCCAGCTTGACGACGCGCGGCGTGCGCGCCAGCAGCGGCTTGCCGAGATGCGCCTCCAGCCGCTTCAGCTTCAGGCTGACGGCCGATTGGGTGGTGCCGAGCGCATCGGCGGCGCGCGTGAAGCTGGCGAGGTCGGCGACCAGCACGAACGCGCGGACGGCATCGAGATCGAGTACTTTCATTTCAAATGAAAATGAATGAAATATTCATCAATGACTGTTCATTATAAGTTGGCGCGCCTAACCTGACGCTGTGTTTTCGTTCTTCAACGTCACTCACCGACAGGAGCAGCACCATGCCATTCACCCGTATCGCCGTCCGCGAAGGCAAACCGGCCGCCTACCGCAGGGCCCTCGTCGACGGCGTGCACCGCGCGCTGATGCACACGTTCAACGTGCCGGAGGACGACATCTTCATGGTCGTGACCGAGCATGCGGCCGAGAACTTCGTGTTCGGCCGTCACTACTACGATATCGAGCGCAGCGACGATCTCGTGATGATCCAGATCACCGCGAACAACACGCGCACGCTCGAGCAGAAGCGGGCGCTGTACCGGACGATCGCCCAGAACCTCGCGCAGCAGCCCGGCGTGCGGCAGGAAGACGTATTCATCAGTCTGGTCGAAGTGCTGAAGGAGGACTGGTCGTTCGGCAACGGCATCGCGCAATACGCGGTCTGACGTGCCGGCTTGACCTGCCACAGGGCGGCGGGGCCGGATCGACGCCTGCGCGTTTGGGCGGCGTGTACTATGGAAGCTGCTTCACGAGCGACGCCGGCGCGGTCGATGCGCCGGCGGTCCTTCATGTGCAGGAGCCTCCATGTCGCGTGTGCTGGAAATCGTGTTGTCGCTGTCGCTGGAAGGGTGGCCGGTCAAGGGCGCGAGCCGCGCCCGGGGCGCGCAGCGCGAGTTCGGCGCCGAACTCGTGCGCGCGTGGCGGATCTGCCCGCAGGTCCGGATGCGGCGCGGCCACGAGCGCGTGACGATCGAGCCGTGCCAGATCGAGGAGGCCGAGCGGAGTCCCGGCGCGAACTGGTGGACCTGGGTCGAATCGAACGCGCACGGCACGCGGGTCGTCGCCTCGCGCACGCAGACGTTCGCTCCCGGCGTCACGCAGCGTGAACTGTTCGACGCGGAGCACGCGGGGATCGTCGTCGCGACGCCGCTGCCGATACCCGCGACACGTACCGCAGCCGAGGCCGAGGCCGATGCGGCGGCCGCCGAAACCGGCGGCGTTGCACCGGACACCGACGAAGCGCGCGCCCAGGCGGCGGCGCTGCGCATCGTCAGCGAGCGGCGGCGCGGGCGCTGGGCCGACGACAGCGGCGTCGTGGTCGAGATGACGCTCGACGACATCACGCTGCACGGCGGCGGCGAGCCGCCGCGCCGCTACGTCGAGCTGCGCCTGGCCGCGCCCGACTGGGAAACCGTCGCCGCGCGCACGGCGGCGCTGCATGCGCTGTTTGCCGCGGCGCGCGAACTGAGCGGCGCGTGGCCCGCCTTCGTGCAACTGACGAGCGTGATCGACCGCGCCTGTGCGGGCGGACCGGTGGCCGCCGTGCTGGTCAAGGCGCAGTCCGTCGATCTGACCGGCATCCGCACGCAGCGCGCCGCGTTGTTCGCGCTGTCCGGCGACATCACCGCGCAATGGCTCGGCAACGAATGCGGCGTGCTCGAGCGCGACGATCCCGAATTCGTGCACCAGATGCGCGTCGCGCTGCGCCGCCTGCGCACGCTGATGCGCTTCTTCCCGCGCTTTACCGACGATCAATGGAAGGACACGCTCGGCGTCGACCTGCGCTGGCTCGCCGCGCTGCTCGGCACGGTGCGCGATTGGGACGTGTTCGCGACCGAGAGCCTGCCCGCGCTGATCGCGGCCGACGGCGGCGGCAGCGACTGGGACGGCACGCTCGACGCCGCCCGCGCGCAGTCGATGGCCGCGCGCGTCGAGCTGCGCCAGGCGCTGCATTCGGCCCGCTATGCGCGGCTGACGCTCGGCTGGCTCGAATGGCTGAGCGCGCTCGCGCTGCCGGCGGCCGACGGCGACGACGCACCGTCGCTGCGGCGTCACGCGACCAAGCGCGTGCGGCGGCTGTTCGGTCATCTCTATGGATCGCCGTCGCTCACGTCGCTCGACACGGCGGCACGCCATCAGGTGCGGATCGACGCGAAGCGGCTGCGCTACGCGCTCGAATTCTTCGCGTCGCTCGCGTCGCGCCGCACGCGCAACGAGACGGTCAAGACGCTCACGCGCGTGCAGAGCGTGCTCGGCGAAGCGAACGACGCGATGGTTGCGCTGCACCATCTCGAGCAACTCGCGGCGCCGCCGTATCAGCTCGGTTTCGTGCGCGGCTACGGCGCCGCGCTCGAACAGCGCGCGGCGCGCGACGCCGAGACGCTGCTGGCCAGCCTGCGGCCGCCGAAGCTCGACGGCAAGCCGGGCTGAGCGCCGCGCGCCGACCCTATAATGGCCGCCCGTTTCCCGCACGCATGCCGATGATGACCGACGCTCCGCATTCCTCCTCGTCCGCCGAACCGCTCGAACTGGGCGGCGAGCTGTGGCTGCGCGCCGGCGACCAGACGCTCGGCGGCGCGACGCGCATCGCGTTGCTCGCGGCGATCGGCGACACCGGTTCGATCACGCGCGCGGCGAAGGCCGTCGGCCTCAGCTACAAGGCCGCGTGGGATGCGGTCGACACGATGAACAATCTCGCCGGCGAACCGCTCGTCGCGCGTTCGACGGGCGGCAAGGGCGGCGGCGGCACGACGCTGACGCCGCGCGCGACGTCGCTGATCGCCGCATTCCGCACGATCGAGCGCGAGCATCGCCGCTTCATCGAAGCCGCGAGCGCGGCCGTGGCCGGCTTCGACGTCGACTGGGCGCTGATCGGCCGGATCGGGATGAAGACCAGCGCGCGCAACCAGTTGTTCGGCAAGGTCGCGTCGATCGTGCGCGGCACCGTCAACGACGAGGTGACGCTTGCGTTGCCCGGCGGACAGTCGGTCGTCGCCGTGCTGACGCACGAAAGCGCCGACGCGCTGGGGCTGCGGGAAGGGGCGGACGCGTGCGCGCTGGTGAAGGCGTCGTGGGTCGTGCTCGCGGTCGACGATGGCGGGCCCGATCTGAAAGTGTCCGCGCGCAACCGGCTGCGCGGCAGCGTCGACGCCGTCGCGGCGGGCGCGGTGAACAGCGAGGTGACGCTCGCGCTCGACGGCGGCGGGACGCTGACGGCCGTCGTGACCAACGACAGCGTCGATGCGTTGCAGCTCGACGCCGGCCGGCGCGCGATCGCGCTGTTCAAGGCGTCGAGCGTGATCCTGGCGGTGACGGGCTGACCCGGCCGCCCGCGCGGCTCCCGTGGCCGGCGTGCGGTGACGGCGCGAAGCCGGTGCCGCGTTCGTCCGCATCGCACCGGCTTCGTGTCCGCTTTCAGCATGTGCCGCGCTGCGGCGTCTCTCAGGCTCCAACGTGGCGACCGGCGCCACGCTCACGACCATGGCGTCGCGCGTTCAGGTGACGCGCGTCGGCCACTCGGCGTGCGGCGGGTTCGCCTGCACGCGTCCTTCGCTCAACTGCACGACCTGGTCGCCGAACGCGGCGACGTCGTCGGGGTCGTGGGAGATCAGCACCATCGGGATGTCGAGCCGCGCCTGCAGTTCGGCGAGCTCGTGGCGCATGCGCTGGCGCATCGCGCCGTCGAGCGCCGCGAACGGTTCGTCGAGCAGCAGGATGCGCGGCTGCGCGACCAGCGCACGCGCGAGCGCCACGCGCTGCTTCTGCCCGCCTGACAACTGCGACGGATATTGCCCCGCGAGCGCTTCGAGGTCGAACGCGCGCAGCCAGTACGCGACCTCCGGCGGCACCGCCTTCGCGCGCGGGTTGCGCAGCCCGGACGTGAGCCCGAACGCGATGTTCTGCCGCACGTTCAGATGCGGGAACAGCGCGTAGTCCTGGAACAGGTACGCGACCCGGCGTTCGCGGGTCGGCACGTCGATGCGGCGCGCGGCGTCGAACAGCGGCTCGCCGTTCAGCGTGATCGTGCCCGCGTCGGGCGTCAGCAGCCCGGCGATCGCCTGCAGCGTCATGCTCTTGCCCGCGCCCGACGGTCCGAACAGCACGACGCGCTGCGTCGTCGCGGTGAACGACATGTCGAGCGTGAAGCGCCGCTCGGCGTTCGCGTAGGTCTTGCGGATGTCGACGACGAGGCTCATGCGGGCCTCCGCCGCGGCAGGCCGCTAGCCGGACGGCGCCGGCGATACGGATGGAACAGGTGCGTCATGTCAGCTGGCTCCGCCGGGCGCGCGACGGCACGAGCCAGCCGGTCGCGAGCAGCACGAGCACGCAGGTGATCGACGTCACCAGCACGAGGAAATTGGCCGTGTTGTCGTCGCCGGCCTGCACGGCCGCGTAGATCGCGACCGACAGCGTCTGCGTGCGGCCGGGCAGGTTGCCCGCGATCATCAGCGTCGCGCCGAATTCGCCGAGCGCGCGCGCGAACGCGAGCAGCGCGCCCGCGAGAATCCCGCGCGTGGCGAGCGGCAGCGTCACGCGGAAGAACACCGCGACTTCGCCGAGCCCGAGCGTGCGCGCGGCGCGCTCGAGATGCGGGTCGACGCCTTCGAACGCCGCGCGCGCCGATTTCAGGATCAGCGGAAACGCGACGACCATCGACGCGATCACCGCACCTTGCCACGTGAAC
The DNA here is from genome assembly GCF_003253915.1 of Burkholderia sp. 28_3. Lineage (NCBI taxonomy): Bacteria > Pseudomonadati > Pseudomonadota > Betaproteobacteria > Burkholderiales > Burkholderiaceae > Burkholderia > Burkholderia sp. 28_3. Next base: position 11,628 of record NZ_QKZF01000022.1, on the reverse strand, counting down.
ACCAGCTCGATGCCGAGCGTGTCGAGCCACGCGCCGAACACGCCGCGCCGGCCGAGCAGCACGAGCAGGTAATAGCCCAGCACCGTCGGCGGCAGCACGAGCGGCAGCGTCAGCACGGAGTCGACGACGTCGCGCAACGGCGAGCGCCAGCGCGCGAGCACGAACGCGGCCGCGACGCCGAGCACGATGTCGAGCGCGGTCGCCCAGCCGGCGACCTTCAGCGACAGCAGCAGCGGGACCCAGGCGTCTTGCATCGCGAGTCGCTCACTTGGCGGGCTTGAAGCCGAACGTCGACAGCACGGCCTGGCCCTGGGACGACGCGACGAAATCGATGAACGACTGCGCCTGCGCGGCGTGGCGGCTGTCCTTGACCACGGCGATCGGGTAGGTGATGGCCGTCCGGGTCGGCACCGTCAGCGCGACCTTCACGCGGCCCGGCATGATCGCGGCGTCGGTGCCGAACACGAAGCCCGCGTCGACCTCGCCGCGGGCGACGTAGTCGAGGCTCTGGCGCACGTTGGCGGCCAGCACGCCCTTCGCGCTGACCGCATCCCACACGCCGGCCGCGCGCAGCGCGCCCTCGGTGTAGCGGCCGACCGGCACCGAGGCCGGGTCGCCGTACGCGATGCGTTTCACGCCGGGCGCGGTCAGGTCGTTCAGCGACGTCGGCGCGGCCGCGTGGCTGTCCGCCGGCACGATCAGCACCAGCGAGTTCGCCGCGAAATCGCGGCGCGTGCCGGGCACGATCACCTTTTCGTTCACCGCGCGATCCATCGCCTTCTGGTCGGCCGACGCGAACACGTCGGCCGGCGCGCCCTTGGCGATCTGCTGCATCAGCACGTCCGATGCGCCGAAGTTGAACAGCACCTTGGTGTCCGGATGCTGCTTCTCGTACGCGTCGCCGACGGCCTTGAATGCGTTCGTCAGGCTGGCGGCGGCCGACACGACCAGTTCGTCGGCGGCGGAAGCGGGCGCGCTGAACGCGAACCCGGCGGCAAGCGTGGCGATCGGCAGCAGGCGAAGCAGGGTGCGGCGAAGCGGACGGACGGTTGAGCGCATGGTGGATTCGTTTCGAATGGGTGGAAACCGTAATCGTAATATAGGGCGGGTTATAACGCTCGACATACTGTTCATGCGACGGTGCGCATGAAATGGTCAGACGTGAAAAGGGGCGGGCGTGACGGCCGGGCCGCCGGTCACGTGTGAAGCGTGCGCGGCGCCGATTCGGTGCGCTGCAGCGACGACGGCTGCGACGCGGGATGGTAGTTCGGGTTGGCCTTCCAGCGCGCGCGGACGAACGGGCGCTCGTGGCCCGACAGTTGCAGCGCGACCTTGGTGACCCAGCGATGCGACGGCACCGTGATGCCGTGCAGCGCCACGGTGACGAGCGCGAGGCTCGCGACGACCGCGGGCACCGACCAGCGGTGCGGCACCGCGCGCCACGAGCCGGCGATGAACGCGAGCGCGGCGATCGCGCCGACGATGCAGCCGGTGATCGATTCGGACGGCGAATGCGCGTCGAGCGCGACGCGCGACACGCCCACCGCGATGCCGGCCGCCAGGCCGAGCGCGATGCCGGCGATCCGCACCGGCGTGCGCGTGCGGATCAGCGCAAGGAAAATCGCGACCGGATACACCGACGTCGACAGCATCGCATGGCCGCTGAACCCGGTGAAATCCCACGCACGAATGCCGATGCCCCAGCCGAGGAACGCGATCTTGGTGAGCGCCACCACGCCGATCGCGGCCGCGAGCACGCCGAGCCATGCGGCCGCGCGCTGCCACGAGTAGCCGAGCGCGAGCCAGACGGCAATCGTGATCGCGAGCGGCAAGGTCAGGCCGGCGCCGCCGAACGCGGTGATCATGATCCACAGGTGAGAGGACAGGTCGAACATCGGAAGGGGACGAACGAAGGCGGGGAGGATGCTTAAATCAACGCGCGAGCCGGGAAGAACGACTACAACGGATACAAGCGGCGAAACCCCAGTATAGCGCCGCGTCCGCATGAGGCCCGTTTTTTGCGCCGCCGGGAACTATCGGCGCGCAGGAAAAATCCCAGAAACAATGTTATGGTGCATTGCACAAAGTCGAACGATGCACCCGTTGTGGTGCCTTCATGGCGCCCCTATTTTTCCTGACTGCGAGCCCGATCGATGACCAAAAGTCTGACCAAGGTATGGCTGGGCGGCATGAAACGCATGCTGTCTCCGGCCGCCAAGCGCGCGGTACGCGATGCGCAGCGCATCACACGCGACGCACTCGAGGCCGCCACCTCTTCCGCCGTATCCGATCTGTCCCCGCCACGCGAATCGCGCGTGCGGCCGCGCGCGGCCGCGTGGGCTGCGGGCGAATGGACGCGCGGCGAGCATCCGATGGCGCCCGCGCTCGGCCGCCTCGTCCAGAATCTCGCGTACGGGCTCTACGTGCCGCCCGGCCGCCGACGCGGCGCGATGCCGCTCGTCGTGATGCTGCACGGTTGCCAGCAGTCGGTCGACGAATTCGCGCAGGGCACGCGGATGAACCTGCTGGCCGACAAGCACGGCTTCGCGGTGCTGTATCCGGAACAGTCGCTGCGCGCGCACGCGCACGGCTGCTGGCACTGGTATGAGGACACCGACCGCGCGGGGCGCGGCGAGGCGAATGCGGTGGTGTCGCTGGTCGACGCGCTGGTCGACGAACACGGCTTCGACGCGTCGCGCGTCTACGTGGCGGGGCTGTCGGCCGGCGCCGGTCTGGCGTCGCTTCTTGCACTGCACCATCCGGACCGTTTCGCGGCGGTCGCATTGCACTCGGGGCCGGCGCTGGGCGAGGCGAATTCCGGCATCACCGCGATGGACGTGATGCGGCGCGGCCTGCGGCAAAACCCGGCCGCGGCGGTCGATGCGCTGGTCGAGGGCGGCGCGTATCCGGGCATGCCCGCGCTGATCGTCCAGGGCGACGGCGATCATGTCGTCGCGCCGAAGAATGCCGATCAACTGACCGTGCAGTTCATGCGTCTGAACGGGCTCGCCGACAGCCGCGGCGCGCTGCGCGGCGGCGAACGGGTCGAGACGCGCGAAACGGGCGCCCAGATCACCGATGTGTGCCGCGACGGCGAGCCGGTGGTGCGGCTGTGCCATGTGAAAGGGCTCGATCACGCATGGGCCGGCGGCGACGAAGCCGTGCCGTTTCATGCGGCAGTCGGCCCCGACGCAAGCGCGATGATCTGGGCCTTTTTCGAAGCCAATCAGCGCACTGTGGCGACCGAACGACGCATCGTTTGATCGACGCTGGTCAAAGACTAGGGTTTTCCCTATAATTCGGGGAAACCCTAGTCCAGAACCTTTGAATAGCGAGATCGAACATGTACCTGCTGAGCCACCTCTTCCTGATGCTGACCAAGAACGCTGAAAAGGCCGCGAAAGAGCGCACCGACGCGTACCTGGCCGAAGCCACCGACATCTACGACCTCGAATTCCGCATGCGCAAGATCGATCGCGACGCGGCGCTGAACCGCCCGTATTCGATCGGCGCGCGCTAAGCGGCGCACGCGGGCCTGGCGGCCCGCCATTTCGACGAATCGCGCAAAAGGGCGCGTGCGGCATGTGCCGCACGCGCCCTTTTTGTATTTTTCCTGGCCCTGCGTCGCGTCAGACGACCGCCAGGCGCACCGGCACGTTGTTGCGCGTGGCGTTCGAGTACGGGCACACGTGGTGCGCCTTGTCGACCAGCGCCTGCGCGTCGGCCTTGTCGAGCCCCGGCAGCGACACGCGCAGTTCGATGTCGAGCCCGAAGCCGCCAGCGTCGTTCGGGCCGATGCCCACTTCCGCCGTGACCTGCGTATCGGCCGGCAGTGTCTGCTTGTTCTGGCCCGCGACGAATTTCATCGCACTCAGGAAACAGGCCGAGTAACCTGCGGCAAACAGTTGCTCCGGATTCGTGCCTTCCGCGCCCGTGCCGCCGAGTTCGCGCGGCGCGGCCAGCTTCACTTCCAGCTTGTGGTCGGCGGATACCGCGCGGCCGTCGCGGCCGCCCGTGCTCGTGGCGCTGGTCTTGTACAGAATGTTCATCGTGCAGCTCCTGTCGGGAAGAGGGAGAAAAGCGGTCCGGTCAGACGGGTGTCGCCGGCCACGAGTGAAATATAGAGCACAAATCATTAGTGTGCAAATGAAATTTTGGAGAAAAACCCGGCAGCGCAGGGCGAGGTCGTCTGCGCTTGGCGCGTCAGCGTTCGTTGGCCGCCGACAATGCGTCGCGCAACTGCTGGAGATCCGCGCGCAGCCGGATCAGGAATTCGGGCGTTTGCTGCATCGCGCAAAAGAGCTCGGCGGGCACCGAGCGCGCGCGATCCTTCAGCGCACGGCCGGCCGACGTCACACGCACGTTGACGACGCGTTCGTCAGCCGCGCTGCGCACGCGCTCGACGTAGCCGAGCGCTTCCAGCCGCTTCAGCAGCGGCGTGACCGTGGCGGGATCGAGGTCGAGCCGCGCGGCGATGTCCTTCACGGCCATGTCGTCGCGCTCCCACAGCACGAGCATCGCGAGATATTGGGGATAGGTCAGCGACAGCTTGTCGAGCAGCGGCTTGTACGCCTTCGTCATCGCGTGCGAAGTCGCGTAAAGCGCGAAGCACAATTGCTCGTCGAGCGTCTGGGGCAGCGGGGGCAGGCGATCCATGGTTCGGGAAGCGCGGCGGATGCGCGAACGATTTGTACGCAAATTATTTTGCGCGCAAAAGATTCGATTGAACAGGGGCGGCCGGAGGAAAGCGAGACGGGAAAGGGGGGCAGAAGAAGCGCGCCGGGCGACGACCCGGCGCGAAACAGTGCGACGGCGGGCGACATGCGCCGGCCGAAAGAGCGGGTTCAGCGACCGGACATCGTCGTCGGCGCGCCCGGTTCCTGCACGCCGAAGCAGCCGCGATAGGTCGCGTAGAACGAGCAGTACAGCATCGTGACGATGATGATCGTCACCGGCATCATGATCGTCAGCGCATACGCGCCGGCGCCGAGCGCCTGCAGCAGCAGCGACAGCGCGAGCGACGTGCCGAGCGCGACGGCGAACCACAGCACGCCGTATACGACGAACGCGCCGCGATTGCGCCAGCAGCTGACGACGCTGAAGAACAGCGCCTTCGCGGGCGGGACGTCATGCCATGCGACCAGCACCGGCGCGAACCAGAACAGCATCGCGACCGGCAGATAGAGCAGCGTCGCGAAGAACAGCGCGCCGAGCGTGCCTTGCGCGGCGAGCGTCTCGGGCGTCGTGTTCGCTTCGTCGGCCGCGCCCATCATCACGTGGAACAGCGCGCCGCCGTCCACGAACGACGAAGCGGCGAACACCAGCACCATCGACGCGACGTAGATCACGCCGAGCGCGAGCAGCCGCTGGGTCGCGACGGTGCCGTACGAGCGAAAGCCGTCGACGAGGATCGTCGGCATCACGGTCTTGCCGGCCACGGTGTCGCGGCACGCGGCCATGAAGCCGACCGCGATGCCGGGAATGAACACCAGCGGCAGCGCGGAGCCGATCACCGGCACCATCGACACGAGCGTGATGGCGAGCAGGTACGTGAAGAACAGCGTGATGAACGCGAGCGGATTCCGGCGGAACAGCCAGATGCCTTGACGGAACCAGACATAGCCCGTTTTCGCGGGCACTTCGATCAGTTGCATGCGGTTTGGATCTCGGGAAGCGCGGGCGTATGCGCGATACGCTCGCGCAGGATGCGTTCGAAATGGCCGGGGTCGTGCGGCTTGAGCATCTCGGCCGCGCGCGGCAGGTAGAAATCGTACAGGCGCGACACCCAGAAGCGGTACGCACCGGCGCGCAGCATGTCGCTCCAGTGGCGACGTTCCTCGGCCGTGAACGGCCGGACGGTCTGGTACGCGCGCAGCAGCGCATCGGCGCGCGCGACGTCGAGTACGCCGGTCGCGAGGTCGACGCACCAGTCGTTGACGGTTACCGCGACGTCGAACAGCCACTTGTCGCAGCCCGCGAAGTAGAAGTCGAAGAAGCCGCCGAGGCGTACGTCGTGACCGGTGCCGGGCGCCGCGTGCGCGAACAGCACGTTGTCGCGGAACAGGTCGCAATGGCATGGCCCGGCCGGCAGCGCCGCATAGTCGTCCGACGCGAAGAAGCCGGCCTGGTGCGCGAGCTCGCCTTCGAGCAGCGTGCGTTGCGCGTCCGTGATGAACGGCACGATGGCCGGTACGTTCTCCTGCCACCACGGCAGGCTGCGCAGGTTCGGCTGGCTGCGGGGATAGTCGCGGCCCGCGAGGTGCAGGCGCGCGAGCATCTGTCCGACCTCGATGCAGTGTTCGACCCCCGGCGCGAGTTCGGCCGCGCCGTCGAGCTTCGTGACGATCGCGGCCGGCTTGCCGTGCAGTTCGCCGAACAGCGCGCCGTCGTCACGCGGGATCGGGTCCGGGACCGGCACGCCGTGGGCGGCCAGATGGCGCATCAGGTCGAGGTAGAACGGCAGCTGCTGCGCCGTCAGCTTTTCGAAGATCGTGAGGACGTATTCGCCGCGCGTCGTCGTCAGGAAGAAATTGCTGTTTTCGATACCGGACGGAATGCCGCGGAACGCAAGCACGTCGCCCAGTTCGTAGTGGCGCATCCATTGCGCGAGATCGGAGTCGGAAACAGCGGTGAAAACGGCCATGCGGGATGCGTCAGGTCAGGGTGTCGGCACGCGGGCGGCGTGCATCGCGACAGCAGGTGAAGGGGCGGCGCGGCGCCCGGTGCGCCACGCCACGGAATCAGTAGCGCAGGTTCAGCGACGGCAGGCGCGTGATCGGGATGCCCGCGTCGTGCGGCTTCGGCGACGTGTCGGGCGTCGAGCTCATCTGGTAGCGCGTGCCGAAGTTCGATTTCACGTCGATCTCGACCGGCTTGCCGCGGTCGCGGTACTCGGTGACTTCGGTGCCGTTCTTGCTCTTTTCGTGGAAGCTCGGCGTGCGGCGGATGTCGGCGAAGTCCACTTTCGACGTGACTTCGGCGCCCGGCCGGTTGATCTTGCGGAGATCGGGCAGGCCGGCGGCTTCGTTGGCCTCGGCCCGGGCCTGCGCGTCGGCGTCAGGCGTGCCGCCGGCGGCGTGAGCGACGCCGGCGGCGGCAAACGCGACGGCAGCGGCGACGAAAATGAGCGGCTTCATGATGAGTCTCCAGTGAACCTACCGATTTTAGCAAATACTGCGCGCCATCCGGCCCCTGCGTGCGCAGGGGCGGCCATAAGGGCGACCGGGTTCCGTGGTAATGTCGTCGGATCTGACGAGGTGATGAAAATGAAAAACGATTTGAGCCGCCGGCACCGTGTGCTGTCGCCCGAAAGCCCGTCGGTCGAGGCTTTCGACGATCCGGTCGCCGCCGTCGCGCGGCTGTCCGCCATTTACGACACGAATACGGGCTTCCTGCGCGATGCGTTCGCGCGCTATCGCCGCCACGAAGCGATTACCGAGCACGTGCGCGCGTGCTACCCGTTCGTGCGGATCCGGACCGACGTCAACACGCACGTCGATTCGCGCCGCTCGTACGGCTTCGTCGCGGGTCCCGGCGTATTCGAGACGACCGTCACGCGCCCCGATCTCTTCGCGAACTACTACCGCGAGCAATTGCGTCTGCTGTCGAAGAACCACCATGTCAAGATCGAGATCGGCGTGTCGTCGCAGCCGATTCCGATCCATTTCGCGTTTCCGGAAGGCATCCATCTCGAGGGCGAACTCGATCGCGACCGCCTGCTCGCGATGCGCGACATCTTCGACACGCCCGACCTGTCGTATCTCGATGACCGCATCGTCAACGGCACGTTCGAGCCGGCGCCGGGCGAGCCGCATCCGCTCGCGCTGTTCACGGCGGCCCGCGTCGACTTCTCGCTGCACCGGCTGCGTCACTACACGGCGACGTCGCCCACGCATTTCCAGAACTACGTGCTCTACACGAACTACCAGTTCTACATCGACGAGTTCGTGAAGCTCGGCCGCACGCTGATGACCGAAAGCGACGATCCCGAGGTGCGCGCGTACCGCAGCGAGTACAGCGCGTTCGTCGAGCCGGGCGACGTCGTCACGTACAACGCGAACCTCGGCAGCGAGCCGGCCGAGGGCACCGCGCCGCCGCGCCTGCCGCAGATGCCCGCGTATCACCTGAAGCGCGCGGACGGCAGCGGGATCACGATGGTCAACATCGGCGTCGGCCCGTCGAACGCGAAGACGATCACCGATCACATCGCGGTGCTGCGTCCGCACGCTTGGGTGATGCTCGGTCACTGCGCGGGGCTGCGCAACACGCAGCGCCTCGGCGACTACGTGCTCGCGCACGGTTACGTGCGGGAAGATCACGTGCTCGACGCCGACCTGCCGCTGTGGGTGCCGATTCCGGCGCTGGCCGAAGTGCAGCTCGCGCTCGAGCGCGGCGTGGCCGAGGTCACGCGGCTGGAGGGTGCGGAACTGAAGCGGGTGATGCGCACGGGCACGGTCGCGAGCGTCGACAACCGCAACTGGGAACTGCGCGACCATCGCGAGCCCGTGCAGCGGCTGTCGCAGAGCCGCGCGATCGCGCTCGACATGGAAAGCGCGACGATCGCAGCCAACGGCTTCCGCTTCCGGGTGCCGTACGGCACGTTGCTGTGCGTATCGGACAAGCCGCTGCACGGCGAGCTGAAACTGCCGGGCATGGCCGACACGTTCTATCGCGGGCAGGTCGACCAGCATCTGCAGATCGGCGTGAAGGCGATGGAGATCCTGCGCACGAACGGGCTCGACAAGCTGCATAGCCGCAAGCTCCGGAGCTTTGCGGAAGTGGCGTTTCAGTAACAAGCCCTTGCGGTATAAGGCTTCCCGGATGATCCCGGGAGCCTTCGTGTCTAACATAAGCGCCGGTGTCTAACTTAGACGCGTCAACGGAACTGGTTGGACGCGTTCTACTTCGCGCGATTTCGTGTAGTGCGCCGTCATGCCTTCGGTCGTGTGGCCGGCCAGTGATTGCGCTACCGCGGCGCCCCGTTGCCGCTTCAGATCGGTCAGCGCCTTCGCACGCAGGTCGTGGAAATGCATGCCGATCAGGTATAGCGGATTCGGGTGATTCCTCTTTCCTTGCAGTCCTTCTCGTAGGCCGCTCGTGCGCGCTTACGACCGAGCGCTTTTCGTTGAATGGCTTGTGCAGGCGCGACATCTGGCCGTTGGTGTTGACCGTGAACTGACGCGTCCGTGCTGGACATGCGAGCACTGGAGCGGATACATCGCAGGCAGCGACAGGTCGGCCGTGTGCTTCCTACCTGGCGCGGAACATGTCCGCGCGATCGCTGTATCCGGCTGCGCCTTCTGGATCCGCGCGACCGGGCTCGACGAGCTGACGAACGCGCAATGCGACGCGTTTGTGCAGGACTACCAGCCGCAATTCCCGTACAAGAAGCGCCGGCGCGCGCCGCAAAAATGATGTGCGAGACGATCGCCGCCGCGCGCGGCATCACACACCCGCAGCTCGACGTCCGACGAGCAGCCGACCAGCAGCAAAAAGCCGCCGGGCACTTCGGTGCCGGCGGCTTTTTTTCGGCCATGGCCGTGCGCGATGTCGGCGGCCTCAGGCGCCCTTGGAGCGGCCGGCCGCTCGATGGCGCGCCGCAGGTGCGCCAGCACGCGGCAGGCCGCTGGCGAGCCTGCTGACGCGCGCTGGAGGCCGCCCCTGGGGGGGCGGATCGGTCCGGGATGAGGCCGACGCGGACCGGGCGCGCGCAGTTGTGACCCCGCCCCACCTGCCCGCAGAAATGAACGGTTTTTATGCACTCATGCGCTAGGCGCTCGAGACCGCCTAGCGTGGGCCGCGCGGCGATAGGCCGTCCCATTCGGCCATGCACTTTCATGCGCCTTGGGTATGCAGTCTCAACGTATCTTTACTCTCCGTGGGCCATTCATTGGCCGTAATCGAGCGCTCACGCGGCGCCGATTTCGTGCAGTTAAGCCCGCCCCCGGATGCCAGCCGGTCGCGCGAGCGGCGTATGGAGAAAGTCGTTCGTCGAGTGAGGCATTGGCCAGCGATCGCGTCAGCGTAGCGAAGGGTGGGGTGAGGCGGGCGAGCTCGCGGCGCCTTGGTGTAGCGGTATGAGCCAGCACACGTTCGAGTAGGGTCATTGTTGATCCCATCCAAGTTAAAACGTCGATCGCATCTGCGAAAAATCGGGGCGCTCGGCCTTTGATTAATTTGCGGCCGCTATTTTGTCGATTTGCTTTATTTATTGTTTGCCATTGGTTGGGAAATGGGTGGTGTGGGCTCTATTGCTGTCAAATTTAAGAATTTAGTTGTGAAACTTCCGCGGGTGCGTTATAACTGCTCCGCCATCGAGTGGATGGCTAGTTGTAGTGGGGTTTTTAATTTGCGAGAGGGCTTGCTGTAAAGGTGAGTATATTTTAGATAAAATATAAGGAATGTTAGAAATGAAAATAAAGATGGTGATTTTATTTTTTGCGACATTGTTTCCTTTGTTTGCTGGTGCAAAAATACTTGATGTAAATCAAACAATTTACAGCAGGGGAGGGGTGGCTTCTGATAATGGCCAATACTATCTAACTCTTCAGGATGATGGAAATCTCGTTCTTGTTAGTCAAGGCAAAGCTGTTTGGGCGTCAGGAACGGCCGGGAGTGGCGCTAAACGTGCCGTGATGCAAGATGATGGAAATTTCGTTCTTTACACTGGAGATAACAAGCCGGTATGGAATCTCGCTACCGAGCGTCCCGGGGCAACCTTGTCTGTTCAGGATGACGGTAATATCGTACTTTATTGGCAACGAGCGATTTGGGCGAGTAACACCGTAGATGCTAATAATATTCAGACGGATCAAGTGCGGGTGCTAAGGTCGGGTGAGCGGATTTTTGCTGGGAATGGATATCAGAATGGTCAATATTTCTTGATACTCCAGGCGGATGGAAATCTCGTTTTATATAAAAATGGCGGAAATCCAATTTGGAATAGCGGCACCGCTGGGCGCGGAGTGACCGACGCTTTGATGCAAGATGACGGAAATTTTGTTTTGTATTCTAACGGAAAGCCAATCTGGGCAACAAATACTGCCGGCAATGGAGGGGCGATATTCGCATTTCAGCCTGACGGTAATTTGGTAATCTACGCGAGGACCGTTTCGTGGGATCGGTTTAACACGTGGCATCATCCTGATTATCGAGATCATAGGGGGCCCGGGTCTGGTATCTGCCTTTGCCGGTCCGTTAGCTTCACGTTCTAGAAATCGACTCTAGGCTCACGAATTTCTTTATATGTGGCTGCCTTTGAAGGGCAAGGCCCGCTAAGTGCGGGCTTTTTTTATGCTATGGATGTGATGCAGGGAACGTGTCGTGCAGCTATTTCCCAACCCGAAAAGACTAGAGCGACAAAAAAATTTAACCTTGGCGTGAATTCGTCTTCGAGGATTGCATTCGCGCTCTCAAGTAGCTTTCGCTTCGAAGCGGTGGTTAGTATTAAGGCGTATCCAATCCAACTTCAATCCTTGCCCTACAAGGCAGGGGAGGCGACGGAAGGACTGTATTTTGGAAACGAGGAAGCCCGCTAAGGAAACGCTGATTTATTCGGCTCGGCGGTCATCGCAGACGTAGCCGAGGACGTTTAGAAGACAGCTCACGGAACGGACCCACGACGATGAA
>NZ_QKZF01000021.1:0-131882 GCF_003253915.1 Burkholderia sp. 28_3 | reverse complement strand
TGAATTGAGCGCCGATTCGCTTCGTCATCCAGAAAATTTGAAGCCATCTCGCCTGCAACTTCGGAAGTTGGTCCATTGATCAGCGTTTCCCTAGCGCCAAGGCCTGAAATTTGGTTTCAGGTTTCATTTCTAGGTTTCATCCCATGCTCGTCTCGAAAGCCGAATTCGCCCGGATGCACGGCGTCTCGCACACGGCCGTCGCGAAGTGGCAAAAGTCCGGATGGCTTGTCCTGCAAGGCTCCAAGGTCGATGTCGAGGCGTCGAACGAGAAGCTGAAGCAATACCGGGATTCGACTGACGGGCGCGCCGCACGGTCCCGAGGCAAGGTTTCATCTGATCCGAAACCTGAAACCAAGGATGAAACCGAAGCCTCGGCCGCGCCGGCGCCCGACGAACAGCCGAAAGGGAGTGGCCGCGCCGAGCGTATCGTCGTTGATGAGGTCATCGCCCTGCTGCCCGGCGAGTCGTCCGAGGACGCGGCCGAGCGGCTGACGGCGGGGCTGACCGTCGACCTGAGCATGCCGATCGAGGAAGCGAAGCGCATCAAAGAGGTTTACCTCGCGCTGCTCAATCGGCTCGAATACGAACAGAAGTCGCAGATGGTCATCGACGTCGACCTTGCGAAATCGGTCATGTTCGATGTCTTCCGTGCCGCGCGCGATGCGTGGCTTAACTGGCCGGTGAAATATGCGCCGCTCATTGCGGCTGACCTGGGCATCGAATCGGATCGGCTACCCGACGTGCTGACCGCCTATGTCCACAAGCAACTCTCTGAACTCGGAGAACCCGACGACTCGGAGCTCGTCAAGCGGAAAAGCTGATGTATTGCGGCTAAACGGTCGCAAGGGCTTTACGCCACCGCCGCGGATCAGTGTGCCCGATTGGGCCGACAATTTCCGCAAGCTGGCGAAAGAGGCCGGCAGCACGTCGGGCGACTGGTCGACGGCAACGGTGGAGGTGGCGCGCGGGCCGATGCTCGCCGTGACCGAACCCGGTGTGCACGTCATCACGGCGATGGTCAGCACGCAGATGCTGAAGACCGCTCTGCTCGAAAACACATTCGGCTATTTCGCGCACCTCGATCCGAGCCCGATGCTGCTGTTGCAGCCGAAGGAAGACGCGGCCGAGCAGTTCAGCAAGGAACGCATCGCGCCATTGATTCGGGTGACGCCGGTGCTGCGCGAGTTGGTCGGCACGTCAAAGATGCGCAACGCCGATGAGACGTTGCTGTTCAAGTCGTTCCCGGGCGGCTTTCTCGCGCTCGCGGGCGCCGGCAGTCCCGACAACCTGGCGCGCCGGCCGGTGCGTGTGATCCTTGCCGACGAGGTCGACAAGTATCCGATCACCCGTGAAGGTGATCCGATCAGCCTGGCGGAGGAGCGGACGGCGACGTTCGGCAACTGGCTGTCGATCCGCGCCTGTTCGCCGACCGTGCAGGATGAGAGCCGCATCGAGGACAGCTACAAGGAATCGGATATGCGGCGCGCGAGCGTCGAATGCCCGCACTGTGGCCACCGCCAGTTTCTCGACTTCTTCCGCCACGTCGAGTGGGAAAAGAAGAAGGACGCGCAAGGCAACGTCGTCTCGCACAACACGAAGACCGCTCGGGTTTATTGCGAGTGCTGCGGCGCGGGCTGGTCCGAAGGCGAGCGCTTGCGCGCGCTGCAGACGGCGCGCTGGCATCAGACCAAGCCGTTCGAATGCTGCAGCGAGCGTCACCTTCCGCTTGAATCGTACGAGCAGGCGTGGCGCGACGGCGGTCAGACCGGCGATCCAGACGCAGCTGTTACCGCGGTTTGGGACTGGTGGAGTTCGGACCGGCACGCCGTCTACCGTGCGAAATGCCCGAAATGCGGGACATGGGGTGTCGACAACGAGCATGCGGGTTTCCAGGCGTCGAAGCTTTACAGCCCATGGCCGAAAGACCGGCCGCACCTGGTCGCAAAGAAGTGGGTCGATGCGCAGCAGGACGAGACGAAGAAACAAACCTGGTGGAACACGCAGGCAGGCCTGCCGTACCGCGCGCACTCGGGGAAGAACCTCGACCTCGAAGCGCTCGCGAAGCGCGGCGAGGTTTGGCCTGCCCAGGTGCCCGCCGGCGTCGCCCTTCTCTCGGCCGGCGTCGATACGCAGCCCGATCGCCTCGAGGTTGAGGTGGTCGGTTGGGGGCGGGATGAGGAAAGCTGGTCGATCGACTATCGCGTATTCGAAGGCGATCCGAACGAGCCCGAAGTGTGGGCCACGCTCGACGCCTACCTCATGTCGAGGTTTCGTCGCGCTGATGGTCGTGAGTTCGTGATCGACGCTGTGTGCGTGGATACCGGTGGCTCCAACACGCAGAAGGCCTACGAGTTCACGAAGGCACGCCTCGGTCGGAACATTTTTGGCATCAAGGGCGAGTCGGCGAAGAACGGCGCTCGCTCGCCGGTTTGGCCGACCAAGAAGCCGACGCGGCGCACGAAGTCGAACTATCGCCCGGTGATCGTCGGCGTCAACACCGCGAAGGACGTGATCTACCGGCGCCTCGAGCGCGAAACGCCGGGTCCGGGATATATGCACTTCCCGGCCGACCGCGACCTGAACTATTACGCGCAGCTCACCGCCGAGCGGCGCGTGCAGAAGACGATCGCAAACCGCCGGTTCACGGTGTGGGAATTGCCGAACGGGAAGCATAACGAGGCGCTCGACTGCCGCGTATATGCGTATGCGGCTCTATGCGCGCTGTTCCATAAGGGGCTGCAGCTCAACCGCCTGGCTGACGAAGTCGGGGCAACCTTCACGGCGAAGCCATACATCGAGCCGAAGCCCGCGGCCAGCGCGGAAGGCGGCGAGCAGGACGAGGTGGTCGAGCAGCCGGCGGCGCCACCGGTCGTAGCGGTGGCGCGCGGACCGATGGTGAAGAAGGTAGGCGCATCGGGCGGCAGTGGAAAATCGCGCGCGAGCCGTCTCGCATAACGGAGTGGTGATGGGTGCATACGATGGACGCAGCAGGGCCGACCTGCAGGCGCAGCTAACCGCGCTGCTGAAGGCCTACGATCAGTTGGCCGCGGGCCAATCGGTCGCGAGCGCGAGCTACTCGCAGAGCGACGGCTCGCGCTCGGTCACCTTCCGTCAAACGGATCTCGGTCTTCTCGACGGGCTGATCTCGAAACTTCAAGAGCAGCTCGGCATCGTGCGCCGAGCACGCAGGCAAATTCGATTCGTGTATCGCTAATGGACAATCCCGTGCAAATTCTCGGCGTGGACGGCAAGCCGTTGCCCCCGCGTCAGGGGCGTGCGTCGATGCTGTCCGGAGCGAGCCAGACCCCCTACGACGCTGCGAACCTGTACGGTGCGCACGTCGAGGACTGGAATCCGTACCTGTGGTCTCCCGATGGGGAGATCAACATGTACCACGACCGGATCACCGCCCGCGCGCGCGATCTGGTCCGTAACGACGGATGGGCAACGGCCGCAGTGATGCGGACGCTCGACAACGTCATCGGACCGGACTTCCGGCCGATCTCGAAGCCGGATCACGTCGCGCTGCGCGCGCTGACCGGCAACAAGGCATTCGATCACGTTTGGGCCGATGAA
Source organism: Burkholderia sp. 28_3 (assembly GCF_003253915.1). NCBI lineage: Bacteria > Pseudomonadati > Pseudomonadota > Betaproteobacteria > Burkholderiales > Burkholderiaceae > Burkholderia > Burkholderia sp. 28_3. Next base: position 128,306 of record NZ_QKZF01000021.1, on the reverse strand, counting down.
TTCGGTCAGCAGGTCGAGGCGAACTATCGGGCATGGGCGCACGATCCCGGCTTCTACTGCGACGCCGAACGGATGCTGCCGATACCTGGCCTATTCCAGGTTGCGTTCCGACACAAGATCGTCGACGGCGACGGCCTGGGCCAACTGCACTACTTGCCACAGCGGGTGAGCGTCGGCCGCGCGCGCTATGCGACTGCGCTTCAGGTGCTCGATCCCGATCGCCTATCGAACCCGCAACTGCAGTTCGACCAACAAGCGCTGCGCGGTGGCGTCGAGGTCGACGAGTTCGGCGCGCCGACTTGGTATCACATTCGCGAGGCGCACCAGGGCGACTGGTTCAGCGCCGCGAAGTCCGTGCGCTGGAAGCGGATTCCGCGCGAGACGGAATGGGGGCGACAGATCATCGTCCATTCGTACGAGCACGATAGGGCATCGCAGCACCGAGGCGTTGGTTTCCTGACGCCCGTGCTGCAGCGCTTCAAGATGCTCATCAAGTACGACGAGACGGAGCTCGATGCCGCGATCGTCAATGCGTTTTTCGCGGCATATATCCAGAGCCCGTTCGACGGTGATCTGGTCGAGGAAGCGCTCCAAAGCCCTGATCGCCTAAACAAGTATCAGGAGGAACGCGCAGCGTTTCACGCCGAGCGCAAGACTCGGCTCGGCAACGTCGGCATGACGCACCTGTTCCCGGGCGAGACGATCGGCTCGGTGATGGCGAACCGTCCGAGTGCGAATTACGCGGCGTTTAACAGCGCGTTCTTGCGCAGCTTCTCGGCGTCGACGGGCCTGGCCGCGCAGCAGATCAGCCAGAACTGGGCCGAGGTCAACTACAGCGCATACCGCTCGGCGATGCTCGAGGCGTGGAAGACGTTTCACCGGCGGCGCCTCGGTTTCGCCGCGACGTACACGCAGCCTATCTACACGGGCTGGCTTGAGGAATCGATGGAAGTCGACGATTACCCGATGCCACTCGGCGACGTGCCCGACTTCATCGAAGCGCGCGCGGCGTATTCGCGCGCGAAGTGGCTCGGTCCGGGCCGCGGTCTGGTGGACATCGTGAAGGAGCGGCAGGGCGCATCGATGGGCGTCGCGGGCGGCTTTTCGTCGCTCGAGGACGAGTGTGCCGAGACGGGCGGTACCGATTGGCGCGAAGTCGCGCAGCGGCGTGCGGTCGAAGAGGCCTATTACCGCAATCTCGGCCTGCGGCCGCCGGCGACGCTGGTAGGCGACAGCGTCAAGGAAGCGAGCGCAATTCCGGAGGAGGTCTGATGAAGTTCGCGCACATGGCGCAGCGGCTGTTCAACGTGCCGCTCGCGATTCGCCGCGAGAAGGCCGAGGTGATCATGGCCGCGCTGATGGATCGGCTCGGCGTGTCGCAGATCGCGCGGCTTGAAGGCGGTCGCCTGAAGCCGATGGCGATGGAGGACTGGGACGACGATTACGACAGCTTTTCGCGTGAAGGGCGTGTTCCGGATCCTGGCTACGACATGATCGAGGACACTGGCGTGGCCCTGATCAGTGTGCAGGGCACGCTCGTGCAGAAGCTTGGCTCGCTCCGTCCGTGGTCCGGTATGACTGGCTACGACGGTCTGCGCCAAGCGATCCTGCGCGCGCACGCCGATCCGAAGGTCAAGGCCATTGTGTTCAATGTGGACTCGCCCGGCGGCGAGGTGGCCGGGTGTTTCGATCTCGTGGACACGATCTACGCGCACCGCGGCAACAAGCCGATGTGGTCGATCCTGACCGAGTCGGCGTATTCGGCTGGATACGCGATCGCCAGCGCGGCCGATCGCGTAATCGTGCCGCGCACCGGCGGCGTTGGCTCGATCGGCGTGATTGTGATGCACGTCGACTGGTCGAAGGCGCTGACGAATGCCGGTATGGCCGTGACGTTCATCACCTACGGCGAGCGCAAGGCGGATTTCCATCCGGAGATCCCGCTCTCGAAAGAGGCCTACCAGGCAGCGCAAGCCGACATCAACACGATGGGCGAGCTGTTCGTCTCGACGGTCGCGCGCAATCGCGGCCTGTCGGCGGACGTTGTCCGCAAGACGGAGGCCGCCTGCTACATGGGCGACGCCGGCGTGAGCATCGGATTGGCCGATGCAGTGATGGCGCCCGACGAGGCGCTTCTCGCCCTGCTCGAAGAGCTTGGCTGACAACCATTGAAAGGAACGACATGAAATCGAAAATCTTGGCTCCGTTCGCCAGCTTCCTGAGCAATGCTCCGCGTGCGGCCGGCGCTCGAATCGAAGAAGGCGGCGGTGACGACGACGAGCGCAAGCAGCGCGAGGGTGAGTCCGACGAGGACTACGCGAAGCGCATGGAAGATCTCGACGAGAAGGAACGCGCCGAGCAGGAAGAGAAGGAAAAAGAAGCGGCGGCCCGCCGGGCGGAAGAAGAGCGCGAACGTGAAGAAGCCGAACAGCGTGCTGCGGCAGAAGGCGATGACGATTCCGAAGACGACGATGGCGACGACGCAACGGCCAGCGCAGCGCGCCAGCGCGAGCGTGTGCGGTGCGCCCGCATCATGGCGCACGGCATCAAGCTCGGCCGCGCGCGCCAAGCTGGCGTGTTCGCGTTCGACACGAAGATGTCCTCGCGCGCGGCGATCGCGGCCCTCAACGCCGGTGCGGAAGACGCGCCGGCGCAACCGCGTCGTGCATCCAGCTTGTCGAGCCGCATGGCGTCGACCAGCATCCCGAGCGCGGGGGCGGGCGGCGTAACGCCGAAAGCCCCGACGCTGGCTGAACAGATCGTCCAGGCGGGCAAGAAGCGCCGCGGCGAAGCCTGATCGCCTGGTCAACCTGTTACGAGTTAAGGAGAAAGAGTCATGACGCTTCCCGTCAACACGATCGGCGATAACCCGCAGCAGCCGGGTATCTGGGCCGAAACCTACGTTCCCGATCAGCTGATCGCGGGCGCGCTGCAAATCGTCTCGCAGCCGATCATCCTGGCTTCCGGCACGCTGCCGCGCGGCTCGGTGCTTGGCATGGTGAGCTCGCTGAACGCGATCGCCGAGCCGGGCGCCTCGAATACCGGCAACGGCACGATCGGCGGCGTGAGCGCAAACGGCGCGCTGGCCGGTGCCTACGTGCTCACGGCCACCGCAGCAACGACGTTCTCGGTGACCGACCCGGAGGGCAATGCACTGCCGCCGGCTACGGTCGGGACCGCGTATTCGCAATCCGGTATCGGCTTCACGCTCACGGCCGGTGCGACGGCCTTCGTGGCTGGCGACACGTTCACGATCGAGATCGAGGACGCGGTCGGTACCTACAAGCTGTCGGTGAAGACGGCGACGGACGGCAGCCAGATCCCGTCGGCCATTTTGGCCGACTATGCCGATGCCAGCGCCGGGCCGGTGACGGCCGGCGCGTACGTCGCCGCCGAAGTCAACGCGCGCGCGCTGAATTTCGATCCCTCGTGGGACATCGCTTCGCTGCGCGCAGCGCTGCGGCAGAACACGATTTTCGTCAAGTCCTCGGTCTCCGCTGCCGACCCGACTTAAACCCGACTCCGCTTCGAGAAACCCCGCTTCGGCGGGGTTTTTTGTTTTCAGCGGGGCTATTCGTATCAAGGAGATTGAGGGATGACCACGCCCCAAGGATCGTTGGTGTACGACACCAACACGCTGATTCAGGTTGTTCCGAACCTGAAGCTGGCGCAGCAGTTTCTGCTCGACAAATTTTTCCCGAATATCGTGATGTCCGATTCCGAGAAGGTGTCGATCGACGTCGACGTCGGCCTGCGCCGGATGGCGCCGTTCGTCTCGCCTCTCGTCGAAGGCAAGCTCGTCGAGCAACGACGTTACCAGACGGACGAGTTCAAGCCGGCATACATCAAAGACAAGCGCGCGCCGGACCTGCGCAAGCCCGTGCGCCGCATGATCGGGGAGCGCATTGGCGGCGAGCTCAAGGGTGCCGAGCGCGAGATGGCGAACCTCGAAGCGGAAATGACCGATCAGGTCGACATCCTGAATCGCCGCCTGGAATGGATGGCCGCGAGCGCGCTGCGTACGGGTGTCGTGCGTGTGGAGGGGGAAGGTTTCGAAACGGTCGACGTTGACTTCGGCCGCGACCCCTCCCTGACGGTTGCTCTCACGGGGGGCAGCCAATGGACGAAAGCGAACGTCAATCCGGGCAATGGGACCCCGACCGCCTCTCCGTCCGATGACATCGACAATTGGCAGCAGGTGATCCTTCAGAAGTCGGGCGCGAAGGTAACCGACATCATTTTCACGACGTCGGCGTGGAAGGGTTTCAAGGCCGATCCCGAGTTGAAGGGCGCGATTGTGTTCCCGTCGTTGAACGTTAACGGGAACATCATCAATCCGGGCTCCCAGATCGAACAGGGGGCCGTTTACAAGGGCAAATGGGGGCAGTATGACCTCTGGCTCTACAACGATTGGTTCATCGACGAAAACGGTGTCGAGCGACCGATGATCCCGGACGGCGAAATCGTCATGAGCGGCCCGAACCTGATCGGCACGCGCGCGTTCGGGCAGATCATGGATCCGGCGTTCAACTACGAATCGCTTCCGTATGCGCCGAAAACGTGGGTGAAGGAAGATCCGGCGCAGCGCTTCCTGATGATGCAATCGTCGCCGATCGTCATTCCGAGCCGCGTGAATGCATGTTTCGGCGCGCGTGTCATTCAACAGACCGCAGGGGGCAACTAATGGCTTCCCCAACGAAACCCGATGCGCCGACCGTGAAAGGCGCCGATACCGCCGACGTGCGCATGGTCACTGCGACAGTTGCACGAGGTCGTACGGTGCGGTTGGAAGACGGCACCGATGTGCGCGCTGGCGAGGAAGTGACGTTGCCCGAGGTCGAAGTGATTGCGCTGCGCCGGCATGGATTCCTTGTCGATCCGGACGCTGCAGTCGTACGGCGCGATACGGGTCAGCCGCAAGGGCCGTCGATCTCCAGGTCGGGCACGGCACAGCGAGGCTGACATGTTTGACTTCGACCAGCTGAATGCCTCGATCAACGGCGTGTTCGGCGAGTCGGTGTCGTACCAGCCGGCCGCTGGCGGCGCGCCCTTTTCCGTCACCGGAGTCGTCGTCGATTCGTTCCGAACGCCTTACTACAAGGACGACGGCTCGGTCGGGTACACGACGACGGCGCCGGCGATCGGCGTGCGGCTTGCTGATTTCCCCGCGAAACCTGTGAAGAACGATGTGCTGACGCGCCTGAAGACGGGTGACCGTTTCATGGTGCTCGACGTACACAGCGACGGCATCGGCTGGCTGAACCTGATCCTCAAGGTTGCGAAATGACCACGAAAACCGATTTGCTCGTGGCCGCGATGCAAGGGCTGATCGGGCAGACGGACGCCGGCGCGCGAGTGTATGGCGCGCGCGATGCGTCGACGTGGGACGACGAATATCCGGTGCTGTTCGTATCGATGCCGCTCGACGAGGACGGCGAGTCGTTCGGGCGCAACGGCGCGCCGGCCTTCACGGTGTCCTGCAGCCTGATCGTCGAGGCGCGCGCGAGCGCGCTTGCAGTGCCGGACGACGGTGGCGCGCTTGACTTGGTCGGCCAGCTCGAGGCGCTGCGCGACCAGGTCAAGCGCGCGGTCATCAACTACGGGCCGCTGATGAGCCAGATTCAGCAGTACGCGTTCTTCAAGGTCCGGGGAAAGCCCGGGCCCGGTGACGCGGGCGAGCACGTCGGCGGCGTCGAGATCGAGATCGGGCTTGAGTTCGTGCAGGACGCCAGTGATTTCCGGCAATCCAACCCGCCTGCTCTCGAGGCTATCGGCGGTTCAGTCGTGATGCCCGAGGGCACCGTGCAGCCGACGTTCTCGATTCCGTTTCCACCATCCATTTCGTAGGAGCGCCGCATGCGCGTGAAACCTGCCCCGGGTCTGCAAGTGCGTGACCCGCATACGAAAAAGCTTTTGCCCGAAGAGGGCATCGACGTGCCGGACGACAGCCCTGTCTGGAACAGGATCCTCAACGACGGCGATGTCGTGCGCGTCGAGCAGCCGACGACGGCCAAGCTGACCAGCGCCCGCGCTGCAACCGAAGGTGAAAATGCATGAGCACGATTCCGTTCCGGGTCATCCCGCAAAACTACCGTCTGCCGGGCGCGCTGTTCGAGCTGGACAACTCGCAGGCGAATACCGGCGCGACCACGCAGCGCGCGCTGATCATCGGCCAGATGACCGCGGCCGGCACTGCAACGCCGAACGTGCCCATTATCTGTGGCGGCATCGGCGACGCGCAGGCCGCCGGCGGTGCGAATTCGATGCTGGCGAACATGGTCGCCAAGTATCGGCTCAACGATACGTTCGGCGAATTGTGGATCCTGCCAGTCGCTGACGCCGCCGGCGCGTCGGCGGCCGCTGGCTCGGTGACTTTCACGGCTGCGCCCTCGGCAAACGGCACGCTGTCGCTGTACCTCGCGGGGAACCTGGTTACGGTGCCGGTCACGGCTGGGCAGGCCGTCGCGGACGTCGCGACGTCGGCGGCCGCCGCGGTCAATGCCGTCCCCGGTCTTCCGGTCGAGGCGTCGAGCGCCGCGGGCGTCGTTACCCTCACGGCGGTCAACAAGGGGCTAAGCGGCAACGAGATCGACATCCGCTTCAATTACCGCGGCACGACCAACGGCGAAGTGCTGCCCGCGGGGTTGGCGTACACGATTACGGCGATGACCGGCGGCGCGACGAATCCGTCGCTCACGACTGCGCTCGGCAATCTCGGGACGGAGTCGTTCGACTTCATCGTCAATCCGTACAACGATGCCGCCTCTCTCGATGCCGTGAAGGCGCTGCTCAACGACCAGAACGGGCGTTGGAGCTACCTCGAGCAGCTATACGGCCATTCGTTCGGCGGCTTCGCGGGCACGTACTCGCAATCGACGACGCTCGGCAACTCGCGGAACAACCAGCACGAAACCATCCTGCCGGCCGACAGCAGCCCGACGCCGTCGTGGATCTGGGCCGCGGCGCTCGCGGGGCAGGCGGCGGTGAGCGTTCGCGCCGATCCGGGCGTGCCGCTGCAGTCGCTGCCGCTCAATGGCGTGCTGCCGCCGGCGGTCGAGAAGCGCTGGCAGCCGTCGATTCGCAACACGCTGCTGTTCGACGGGATGTCGACGTTCACCGTGGCGAACGACGGTACCGTGATGACCGAGAACATCATCACGACCTACCAGACGAACGCGCAGGGTGTCGATGACGACAGCTATCTCGAAGTCGAAACGATGTACCAGCTCGTGCTGGAGATCCGGACGCTGCTGGCAATGCTGTCGTCGAAGTATGCGCGGCCCAAGCTGGCGGATGACGGCTCGCGGCCGGCTGCCGGGTCGAACCTGGTTACGCCGAGCACGATCAAGTCCGACATCATCGCGCTCTACAACGAGCGCGTCGACGCGGGCTTCGTACAGGGCAAAGCGGCGTTCGCTGCCGCGCTCGTCGTGCAGAAGAATACGGTCAACCCGAACCGCGTCGACATCCTCTGGCCCGGCACGCCGGTCAACCAGATGCGCACGTTCGCGACGCTGGTGCAGTTCCGGCTGCAGTAACGCCGCTCGACGGCCAGAGATCGCCACCTTCGGGTGGCTTTTTCATTCTTAGGAGAAACACATGTCGGGTAGCCAACTGCTCGCAGGGATCACCAACGCCAAGATCGATGGCGTTACCTACCAGCTCGAGGGCAAGGCGCGTTACAGCGTTGCCAAGGTAAAGCGCGACACGCTTATGGGTCAGGACGGTTTCCACGGCTTCAAGGAAATGCCCCGCCCGGGCTCGATCAAGATGTCGCTGCGCGATTCGGGCGGCCTGTCGATCGCGGACTTCAACGCGATGCGCAATTCCACCGTGGTGCTGGAGCTCGCGAACGGGAAGATCGTCACCGGCCGCAACATGGGCACCGTCGAGGCCGAAGAAGTCGACACCGAAGAAGCGACCTTCGAAGTGTCGTTCGAAGGTCCCGAAGTCACCGAACAAACCGCTTGAGGCGAGTGATGGAAGAGAACGAAAAGAAGCCCCGGAAAATCCAGCCGTCGACGATCACGATCGAGCTCTCCGAGCCGATCACGCTGTCCGGCAAGGACGGCGACACGGTCCACACGGAACTCGAGCTGCGGGAGCCGAATCTCCGCCAGATCAAGGCGTTCGTGAAGATGGTTCCGACCAAAGGTGCGCTCGATGCGTTTCAGACGCTGATCAGCGAACAGGCCGGCATCCCCATGTTGGGCATCGACAAGATTTCGGCACGCGACTACTACAAGGCGCAGGAATACCTGTCGTTTTTTCTGACGCCGCCCGACGAGGACGACCCCGAGGGAAACGAGGGGGGCTCCCAGTAGATTGGGAGCGCCAGGTCAAGGTCGTCGAGCGCTGGTGGGGGTGGCAGCCGAGCGAAACGAAAGAGATGACACTGAGCGAAGTGCGCGACTACGCATATCACGCGGCGCTTATGTCCAAGAAGGATTGAGGTTATGGCCGAAGAATTCGTTCTGCGAATCCGCACCGAAGAAGATGCGACTGCCGCGGCAAAGAAGATTACGGCTGCGTTCTCGAAGATCACTGCTCCGATCGATAAGGCGCAAAAGCGATTTGCTGGCGTGGGCGCCGTCGGCACGCGCAGCTTCGAGAAACTGACGAAGGGTTTGGAGTCGGCTGCACGAGCTGCCCACACGCTCGTCGACAAAGTCGTCGAGCTGGTACCGGGACTTGCTGCGCTTGGCGCGGCGGGAACAGTTGCGGGCGTCGTAGGCTTGACGAATCGTTTTGGCAATTTCGGTTTCGCGCTGAACAGGTCGTCGAAGCTACTCGGTATGAACGCTCAGGAACTCGCAGCCTGGCATGTCGCGGCGAAGCGCGCCGGGGTCTCGGCCAGCGAATTCGATTCCGCGATTTCGTCGTCGCAGATGGCGATCCGGGATGCGGCAAACGGCGCAAACCCGGCTGCGCTGGTGCTGATGCAAAAGATAGGGGTGCAGATCCAGCGGAACAAAGACGGCACCGTCGACTACTACACCACCCAGCAAAGGCTGATGAAGGCGATCGCCGGCCAACGCAGCGCCGTTACACAGCGCGCAGCTGCGGACGCACTGGGTATGGGAGGCCTCCTGCCGATGCTTCAGCAGGGGACATATGATGAAGACAAGGCCCGTGCGTTCCGCAAGGGACTCGTGCCGACGCCGGACGAACTCGCCCGAGCCACGCAGTTCAAGCAGGAGGTCAACGATCTCGAGGATTCAGTGTCGGGCCTGGGGAACTCCATCGGCGCCGGTCTGATTCCAGTTCTCGAGCCTGTTGTGAAGCAGTTTTCAGTATGGCTCGACACGCATCGAGCGGAAATTGCTGACAAACTCGCGGCTGCGGTTCAGCGCTTCGTCGACTGGATTTCCAAGGTCGACTGGGACGGGGTATCGAAAAGCGTCAAGAAAATGTGGGACGGCATGGGGGGCATCAAGGGGGCGATGATCGCTATCGCGGCGCTGTCCTTCGCCGGTCCAATTGCAAGCGTCGCGAGCCTCATTTCGAGCCTTGTCACCCTCACCACAGTGACTGTTCCCGCGGCCGCCGGCGCTCTTGCTGGGCTGGCGAGCGCGCCAGTGATGGCCGCGATTCTCGCTTTACTCCATTCGAAGAACCTTAACGAGGGGGAGGGCGAAGAGGTAGCGAAGCATCAGGCGAAAGCCGGTGAGGGATGGGATGGAGACCCGGTCGGAAAACAGCATCGTGCTGTTGCTGAGGCTGCCACGAAGGATCCGAAGACGGCCGCCGCAATGGCTTCACTTCAGGCAATGGGATGGTCTAAGGCGCAGGCAGCCGGAATGGTCGCGAATCTCTGGATCGAGAGCAATCTCAACCCCGGTGTAGTTGGCGACAACGGTGCGGCTTATGGGATCGGGCAGTGGCATGCGGACCGCCAGGCAGATTTCAAGGCGTGGGCTGGCCATGACATTCGTGGCTCGACCATGGAAGAGCAACTACGTTTTATGAATCACGAGTTGCGGAACGGCAAATATTGGTCGGCTGGGCAACGGCTTCATGGCGCAACGAGCGCCCAGGATGCGGGGCGTCTGGTTTCCAAGTTCTACGAGCGTCCGAAGAACGTGGATCTCGAGATGGACAAGCGCGGATCACTCGCGAATGCGCTTGCCGGGGTCATGCCTCCAGAAGTGGCGGCTCCGGACGCAAATGGGGCCGGTAGCGAGGGCGCCACTGCGGATGTCCATGATGCTCGGGTCAGGGGCATGCAGCAGCAGTCAATGAATATCACCCTCGATATGAAGAACGTTCCACAAGGTATGCGGGCCGAGGCGAAGACGGCTGAAGGAAACTATCTGCCGACGCGAGTCGAGTACCGTCTCGACGGAATCTAAGGGGGATCGCAGTGGCATCGACGACAACGGATGTCCTGAGCGTTGTCGGCAGCATTGGCGGTCTTGCATCGGCTGCCGACAACCTTGGTTCGCTGCTGACCGGAGATTGGGCCTCGAACCTGAAGCCGGCCAGCTTCGGCGGCGTGCCGTTCGGAGTGTTCGAGATTCGGACCTCTGCCGGCCAGAACAGGTCCGTCCACACGTACCCGTTTCGTGACGACGTGTGGGCTGAACCTCTCGGCAAGAAGCCGCGCGCGTTCGAAGTGATCGGGTTTCTGTTGGAAAACGATCTCAAGACAGGTGCAGGTGCGGTAATCGAGCAGCGCGATAGCCTGCTGGCTGTATGCGAAGGGCCGGACAATGCAACGCTTGTGCATCCGACGTTCGGAACGATCGATAGCGTCGCTTGCCTTGGCGTCGAGACTATCGAGCGCCTCGATCTCGGGGCGGTGTTTGAAATCCGCCTGACCCTGATTAAGTCCGGTCCTCGTAAGTTTCCGACGACGCAGGTGTCGACGGCCGACGATAGCGCGAGCAACGCGGCGAACCTGAAGGAAAAGGGACTGCTCGACTACGCAAAGGACATCGCGGCTGACATTCGGAACGGTGCAGCTGTCGTGCAGAAGGCTGTTTCGACCGTGGTTTCCTGGTATCAGATTGGCGTCACGGCCGTGAACGATGTTAAGCGCGTGATCGGTGCTGTGTCGACGCTCTCCGGCAACTTCGGTCGGCTCTTCGGCGGCGGCAATTCAGGCTACTCGGCGAGCAATGCGAAGGCGTCGCCGAGCACCACCGCAGCCGATTTGCTTGCGGCGTCGGCCGCCGGACGGGCCGCTGTCGTGTCCGCCGGCGCGGCAATGCAGGCGGCCGCGGCGAATCCGTCGGACACCGCCACGCTCGGCTTATCCGTCGATGCGTTCGTCGCCGCGGTCGCAGCATCGGCGAACGATCCGGCGGATGCCGTGCGATTAGTGAGCGGGCTCGTACGGTATTCGCCCGCAGATGTGATCGTGCCGGGGCAGATCGGCGCATCGATGGACGTCGTACAGATTGCGACGGCAGCGCTGCTGCGCCGGTATGCATTGGCGCAGCTCGCGGTGACACTCTCCGGTTACCAGCCATCATCGCAGCAGGATGCGGCGACGGTTCTGTCGAACGCGCTCGATCTATACGACGCTGAGATCGGCGTAGCGGGCGACGCCGGCGACGACGATACGTTCGTCGCACTGCGATCGCTGCGCCGCGCCGTCTATGCGGACCTGACCGCGCGCGGGGCAGACCTTGCGACGCTCGCGACGTTCTCGTTCAACGCGACGTTGCCGTCGCTGGTGCTCGCGCAACGCATCTACGACGACGTGACGCGTGAGGCGCAGTTGCTGCAGCAGATCGATCCGATTCACCCGGCATTCTGTCCGATTGCGTTTCAAGCGCTGGCGAAATGAACGACGACGTAACCCTTAAGGTCGCAACCTGCACGTTCAATCCGGCAGCCAAACCCGGGCAGGAGACGTTCACGACGTCGAATGCGCGTTCGATCACCGGATGGACTGACGTGACCGTCTCGCGCGGTATCGAGCGCTGCCCGTCGAGTTTCGAAGTGAGCTATACGGAGCCGTATCCGGACGTTGGCGAGATCCTCGCGCAACCCGGAGATTGGGTGCAAGTCGTGCTCGGTGACGACCTTGTGCTGACAGGCTTCGTCGACCGCTACATGCCGTCGTACAGTGGCAATCAGCATAGTGTTCGAATTACCGGCCGCAGTAAGTGTCAGGATCTCGTCGATTGCGCAGCGTTCATCGATGGTGGCCAACTGCTCAACATGACGGTCGACAAGATCGCGGCGGCGCTATGCGCGCCGTATGGGATTGCGTCCAGCGTCGCAGATGGCACCGATGTCGGTGCGCCGATCGAGCAGGTCAACGTCATGGTTGGCCAGACGTCATATTCGGTACTCGAACTTTTGTGCCGTTACCAAGGGCTGCTGCTGTACGACATGCCGGACGGGGGCCTGATCTTCGCGTCCGGTGGCCCGGCTACGCGTACCCGCAACACGTCAATCGGCACGCGGGTAGCTTCGAGTGGCTTTACAGAGGGAATCAACGTCGCATCGGCCTCGTTCATGATGGCAATGGATGGCCGATTCTCAAGGTACGACGCAGCGTATCAGGGGCTCGACACGCTGCGCGACATCGGTGACGGGGGAAATATCATTTCCACCGTGAACGACAGCACAGTGTCGCGTTTTCGATATAGGGCGATCATTTCCGAGAATGTGAACGGCGGCAGGGATATTGCCCTGCAGCGTGCGAACTGGGAAATGGCGTACCGGATCGGCCGGTCGTATCAAGTGCGACTCGTCACGGATTCGTGGCGCGATTCGGCAGGTTCCCTGTACGAGCCGAACGTGCTCGTCGACATCGATCTTCCGTCGCTGAAGCTACCGAAGAAGCGGTGGCTGATCTCGGACGTGACGTACAAGAAGGGCGAGCAGGGAACGTCGGCCGAGCTGACGATTATGCCGCCGCAGGCGTTCTATCAGGAGCCGATCATCCTCAATCCGGTCGGCCCGGACTTCAGTAGGGTTCCGCAATGATGGAGATTTTGAATCGCATCCGGAACTTGTTCGGGCGTGGCCGGATCACGTTGGTCGACGACACGGGGCCGGTGCAGATCGTGCAGCTTCGCATGAACGGCCTGGAGGTACCTGCCGGCCGGTACCGCGTGCCGGAATTCGGATTTTCGTCGAATCCGCCGATTGGTTCGGATGCGCTCGCCCTGCACGTCGCCGGCGACCGGTCGGCCGGCGCGGTGGTAGGCACCAACCACCAAGAATCGCGGCCGCGTGGGCTCGCGCCTGGCGAATCGATCCTGTACAGCCAGGACGGCAAGAGCGTCTACCTGAAGAACGGAAGCATCGTCGTCGACGCGAAAGGGCAGGACGTCGTCGTGAACGATGCGGCGAACGTTACATGGAGCTGCAGCGGCGATTTCAAGATCGTGGCCGGCGGGAAGTTCAGCGTGGTCGCGCCCGGTGGATCCGAATTCGATACACCGATGCTTTCGTCGACCGGCGACATGCAGGACAACACCGGCACGAACAGCGAGACGATGAAGGGCATGCGCGAGCTGTACGACTCGCATACGCACAACGTAGTGAACGTACAGGGCGGCGACTCGACGATCACCTCGAACGTGCCGAATCAGCAAATGTAGCGCTGCGGCGCACTGAGACAACCAACCCGCTCCGGCGGGTTTCTTTTTGCCTGCACGACATGCCCGACATCACGCTTTCATGGGATAGCGCGACCAATCACGCCGATTGGGTACTGGCCGGTGCCGATTTGCTCGCCGGCGATGATCTCGCGAGCGCCGTGCTGATCAGCGTCTTCACCGACCGCGAGGCGAGCGCTGACGACGTCATTCCGGACGGTTCAACAGACCGGCGTGGGTGGTGGGCCGACGACAGCGTGCCGATCGGCTCGCGGATGTGGCTGCTGAAACGTGCGAAGCAGACCACGCAGACCGCACAGCGGGCCTACGACTATATCGCCGAGGCGCTGCAGTGGCTGATCGACGACGGCGTCGCCGGTCGAATCGAAATCACGACGCAATGGGTGCGCCGTGGCGTGCTCGGCGCGCGGGTTGTCGTCATCAAGAACGGCGCCGTGCTTCATGACGGTCGATATGTGTGGGCTTGGGAAGGAATTAACTGATGCCGTATCTTCGTCCTACACTTTCCGAGCTCAAGGTGCAAGTCGCGGCCGACATCCAGAGCGGACTGCCGGGTACCGATCCGCTTTTGCGGTTCTCGAGTCTCGGCGTTATCGGCCGGGCGCTTGCTGGCCTGGCGCAGCTGCAGTACGGCTATACCGACTACATTGCGAAGCAATCGAATCCGTTCACGGCCGAAGATGAATATCTGGAAGCGTGGGCGGCGCTGAAGGGCGTCTATCGCGAGCCGGCGACGCAGGCCGGTGCGACGACTCCCGGGCAAATCCAGTTCGCTATCGCGCCTGGCACGAGCAACACGATTCCGGCGGGTGCATCCATCAGCCGTAGCGACGGCGTCGGCTACACCACGACCGGCCAAGGGATGATCGCGAACGGCGTGGTCACGGTCAACGCCGTGGCGAATGCCGACCCTTCTGGCCTGACCGGGATTTTCGGGAATTGCGCCGTCGGGACGTCGATGACGCTCGGCGTCTCGATTGCCGGCATCAGCTCCACCGGGAAGGTGTCGGTGGCATTTACCGGGGGCGCCGACATCGAGAAAGATGACAGCCTGCGCTCCCGCATGCTGTTCGCGTACCAGAATCCTGCGCAGGGCGGTTCAGAATCGGATTACGTGCGCTGGGCGCGCGAGGTCGCCGGCGTGACGCGAGCGTGGTGCAATCCTGTCGGCTTTGGCCCGGGCACCGTTGTCGTCTATACGATGTTCGACCAGGCCGAGTCTGGAAACAACGGGTTTCCGGTCGGAACCGATGGCGTCGCGACGAACGAGAAGCGTGGCGTGGTGGCTACGGGTGACCAGCTCACAGTCGCAGACTGGATCTTTCCGCTGCGCCCCGTCACGGCGCTTGTGTATTCGTGTGGGCCGATTCCGTCCGCTATCGATTTCACGATCACCGGTTCGGCGAACTTCACGGTCGCGCAGAAGGCCGCGATTGCGTCGGCGATTTCGGGCATCTTCGTGCTGTATGGCTCGCCCGTCGGGCCCGGAAACCAGAACGGTACCGTCGACCGGTCCTATATCGATTCGGCGATCGCGGCGATTACCGGCACGCAGGGATTCGTCATTACGTCGCCGCTTCAGAACATCGTCGGCACCACTGGCCAGATGCCTGTGCTCGGCACTATCACGTGGCTTCCGTAAATGAGAGCACCGAATTATTCCGCGTCCGACTTCACGTCGGCGTTGATGGCGCTCATGCCGCGGGGGCTCGCGTGGCCGCGTGATCCGTATTCGGTCATGGGCAAGACGATCGCGACGCTCGCGCCGATCTGGTCGCGCCACGTCGCCGCGAACAATTATCTGCTTGTTGACGCTTTCCCGTCGACGACGGTCGAGCTGCTTCCTGAGTGGGAGGCGGCTCTCGGTTTGCCCGATCCATGTGCTGGCGAATCGCCAACGCTCGCTCAGCGACAGGCCCAAGTAGTTGCGCGCTTCACCAACAGCGGTGGCGCGTCGATTTCGTACTTCATCAACTACGCGAAGAACCTCGGCTTCGACATAACAGTCAGCGAGTTCACGCCGTTTCGCGTAGGGCAGCACGCGGCAGGCGATTCGGTCGGCGTTGAAGGGTGGGCGCATACATGGCGCATCAATGCGCCGTCGACGACGATCAATTATTTTCGCGCCAGCCATTCGGTCGCTGGCGAGCCGCTCGCGTCGTGGGGCAGCGCAGTATTGCTCTGTGAAATGAATACCCTCAAACCGGCTCATACGCTCGTAATCGTGGCTAATCCAGGCTTCCTCGATTCGACGTTCCGCCTCGATTCGACAACGCTGAGTTAAACCGGAGAAGCGATGTTTCGCACTGATCAAACGACGGCCGTCACCTCGATTCCGGTGCCGGCCGCAGCAGGCACGCCAGGATATTTCACCGGCGGCAACCCCGCGACTGGGCAGGCTGCGACGATCTTAGACGCCGACTGGTTGAACATGGTGCAGGAAGAGCTCATGAGCATCTTGGCCGCCGCCGGGATTGCGCCGAGCAAAACAACCTACAACCAGGTATCTCGAGCAATCCGTTCGCTTCAAGGCGTGCGCACTTTGCTTGCCGACACCGGATCGGCAAATGCATATGCAGCTGCGAACCCGGTCCCGATGGCCGTGCTGCCGGCTTCGGCTGGCGTGGTGCAAATGATCGAGATCGCACATACCAATACTGGCGCGTCGACATATGCACCGGATGGGTTGGCTGCAGCACCGATTTTCGGCCTGAGTGGTCAAGCGCTGAGCGGGGGGGAACTGGTTGCGAATGGTGTCGCAACCTTGATGTCCTTCGTTAGCCCGCTACTCAATGCGGGGGCGTTGTGCTGGATTCTGCTTGATTGTGTGGGAGGAAAGTTTACCGGGGCGATCCCCGGGCAACTCCTAAATGTCCAGCGCTTCACAGCGAACGGCACTTATACGCCCACGCCTGGCACAAGCAAGATCATCATCGAGATGGTCGGCGGGGGGGCCGGTTCGAACAGTTTGGCCGCTCCCGGATCCGGAAACTACTCGTTGTCGGCCGGAGGCGGCTCTGGCGCGTATGCCAAGTTTCAGATGACCGGCGGTTTTTCTGGCGGTATCCCTGTGACCATCGGCGGCGGCGGGGGAATTGGGTCGAACGGTGGCACAACCTCATTCGGATCGGTCATGTCTTGCGGCGGCGGCATTGCTGCCGCTCCGCTGTCGGCATTGAGCCATGCGAGCTATCCGACAGCAATCACCGCAGAAGCATCAGCCGGCTCTGCATCGGCGTTGAGCTCCGGAACGCTGCTTTCGATTTCTGGTGGTCAAGGCACGCCGGGTATCAGCACGAACAACGGGATCTTGGGCGGCGCGGGTGGCTCTAATCCGCTCGGTAATGGGGGAGCCTCTCTTGGCGCAGCTGCGAATGCAGTTCAAGGTCAAGGGTTTGGCGCAGGCGCAGGTGGTTGCTGTACGGACGCAAGCGCGAGCAATGTTGCTGTTGCGGGCGCCGGTGGATTGCCTGGCGTCCTCATCGTCTACGAATACGCGTAAAAGGGCGAAAATATGTCGATCTACGCATGGATCCAGAACGGCAAGGTCGCGGAAATCATTGAGCCGATGCTCGACGATTCTGGAATGGAAATCCCGATCTCGACTCGCTTCCCGGCGCAGCTCGTTGCCGAATTTGTTGATGTAACGAATGTCCCGGGGGCAACTGTTGGTTGGACGTGCACGAATGGCATCGTATCGGCGCCAGCTGGCCCTACGCTTGCACAAGCACAGGCGGCCCAGAACGCGCTCATCGATTCTGAATATCAGAGCGCAATCACCGAGCCGGTGTTGTACAAGACGGCCGGTGGCATGACCAAGACATTCCAGGCGGATGATGGGAGTCAGAAGATTCTCATGCAGACGACTCAGGGATATGCGATCACTGGATCTGTGCCGGCGGCCTTCTACTGGGTGTCGTCCGACAATACCCAGGTTCCGTTCACCCTCGCCGATCTTCAAGGCCTGTATCAGGCTATGCTCGATCAAGGTTGGGCGGCCTTCCAGCATAAGCAAGCGCTCAAAGCTCAAATCGGTATGGCGACGACTGTCGCCGCTGTTCAAGCTGTTACCTGGTGATAGGCCAATGAAAATCGTCCGTAAAATTCTCATCGGTTTGGTGAGCATGGCGCTTGCTTTGACGATGCCGGCGTATTCGCAGGTGTCCTTTGTCCCGGGGCAGCTACTGACTGCGGGCCAACTGAATTACGCATTTTCCAATGTCCTCACGCTCTCTGGTGGGGCGCTCACAGGGCCCCTGACTGTACCGGCGATCTCCAGTGCCAACGCGACTATCACGGGCGGCTCTATCACTGGACTCTCGGCCCCGATTCCGGTTGCTTCGGGCGGTACAGGTTCAAACACGGCTTTGGGCGCAGCCAGTCAGCTGCAATATCGGGCATCGGTTACGGGGAGCGTCGCTCGCAGTTACCAGAGCAAATTCGCCGAGACAGTGAGTGTGCTGGACTTCGGAGCAGACCCGACAGGAGTGGTAGACAGCGCGCCGGCCTTCCGGTCAGCCATTGCGAGCAACCGGCGAGTTCTCGTTCCCCCTGGCACGTACTTGTTCTCGTCAACTCAGACAGCACCGTGCTGCGCCTTCGATCCGCCGGCGGTATTGGTCCAGTCTCAAAGCAACTTCGAGATCGATGGCTATGGGGCGACGATCACGATCGCTAATAGCATTGCCGGTCCAACACCGGTATCGGCGTTCCATTTCGATAAGGACAGCAATTTTGTGGTGTCGGGCCTGACGATTCAGGGCAATCGTGCCGGCCTGAACGCTAGTCAGGAGAATGTCGGGATTACGATCTCGAGCGGCGTAAACTTTGCGATCCGAAGCATTCACTACACGGGCGACTACAGCGGAGCCGGCACGGCAATCGCGGGCGACTGGTGGGTGAACGGCGTCATTGAGAATCAGACGTTAGACGCTGGCGGCCAATGCATGGATGTTGCATATCTGCAGAACGTCCGTATCAACGGATTCCATGCAGTTGGCTCAGGGAACGGGACGACCATTTCATCGTCATCGCCGGGTATCAAGTGTTTCAGCGTGATTGTTGATCCGCCGAACGCGAGCAACAACAATACTGGAGTGGCATTTACCGCGACCAATGGCGTTACTTTGACCGGCTTTGACGCATCAAATTTCAATACCGGTGCGTACGTCACTACCGGTAGCAATTACAGTTTTTCTGGGAATCGCTGGCACGACAATCCGGGCTCCGGTACGACTCCTGGCTACGGCATGTACATCGTAAATAACAACGCGGTCAGCGCAGGTGCGCCACCGATGTTTGTGAACGTCGCCGACACATTCGAGAATAACGGGGCAACGGTTGCCGGCGCGGGAGTGATGCTCGATACCTCCGGCGCGAATGCGGGCGACGTTACGACCGGCATCAACATTTCCAGGTCCGTATTTCACGGCAACAAAGGCGCAGCGATCGCGGCGAATACCACCAGCAATTTTGCAGACATCAAAGTATCTGGGAACGTCTACAGCGGCAATACGTCGATCCTTAATGCGAATGCCGCCACGATCGCAGGCAATACCGATGTTGTGAACTATTCGACATCAGGAAGCCTGGGGTCGAATACGCAGGTGATCGCCGGAACGAATGGGTATCTGCTGGGGAACATCGCCTCTGGGGCGATACCCGGGGATGGGACCGCCAACGGTGCGAGCGTCTTAGGATGGAATGCCTCCGGAAGCCAGGGTGAAACGGATTTTATCAACGCGAAAGGTGCAGGAACTGCAGGTGGGTTTAGCTGGTACACCTGGAACGGCACGACGAAGACCTTGATCGGTAGTTTGTCTCCTGCGGGGAATTTTTCGTCGATTGGTACCGGAGCGATGCCTCTCTTCAGTGTCGGCGGAACAGGGGTGAACGCGCCGCACATGGTTCAAGGCACCGTCGCGCTGTCGTCCGGCTCTGCGACCGTCACCCTCTCCGGGGCGGCAACCTTCACTTCGTCGTCTTCCTATACCTGCACTGCGAACGATACGAGTGCCGGGAATGCGGTAAAGATCAGCCAAAGCTCGGGCACGTCGATTACTTTCTCGGGCACCAGCACTGATTCCGTACAGTTTTTATGCGCAGGTAGCTGATTCAGTTCTCGTAAGACTATGCAGAGCCACCTTCGGGTGGCTTTTTCATTTCCGGGGGATGAATGACCGACAACGTATCGGGGAACGCGCGCGTCGAAGAGCGATTCCGCGCAGGTGAGAAACGCTTTTCGAGGCTCGAGCGACGTATCGACGCCAGTGACGAGGCCGTGAAGGAGCACCTTCAAAGACAGGACGAGAAGATCGACTCGATCGTCGCGTCAGTCTCAAAAATCCAGACGAACACGCAATCGATGGTCGACACGTGGGAGGGCGGCGCGCGGGTCGTTCGTGCGTTGTGCCGGCTCGCTGACGCATGGCGATTCCTCGTGCGGCATGTTGCCGGTCCGACGATCGCGTTCGGCGCGGTCGGCGTGATCGTCTTTCGCTACATGAGGCACGAGCCGATTCCCGATTGGGCGAATGCGGTCGTGAAACTTCTTCTGGGCTGACCATGACACCACAAACGCTTTCCGCCGCGCTGCAGATCCCGATCGCATCCGCGACGCCATGGGCCGATCCGCTGTCGGCCGCGATGGCGCTGTATGCGATCGATTCGCCGATGCGCCAGGCTGCGTTTCTCGCTCAGTGCGGCCACGAGTGTGGCCGTTTCCAGTGGCTCCGCGAACTTTGGGGGCCGACGCCGGCGCAGCGCGCGTACGAGCCGCCGGCGACGAAGGCGGTTGAGCTGGGCAATACGCAGCCCGGCGACGGGTTCCGGTACCGCGGCGGCGGTCTTCTCCAGATCACTGGCCGCTACAACTTCCGCGTGATGGGCCAGAAGATCGGCGTCGACCTCGAGGGCAATCCCGACCAGATCGTGCAGCCGAGCGTGGCGGCCGAGGCGTCTGCCCAGTTCTGGGCGGATAACGCCTTGAGTGCGTTCGCCGACGCTGGCGATTTCCTGTCGATCAGCCGCGCGATCAATTTCGGCAATCCGCGCTCAACTGCCACGCCGAACGGCATGCCCGATCGCCTCGCGCTCTGGGATTCCTGCCGGGCAGCGCTCGGCATCGCAATTTGACCCGCCGCTTCGCGGAATTTTTAGGAGAAAAACCACATGACCCCGTGGATGAAATTCATCGCAGCTGTCCTTCTGTTCGGCGCCTGGCTCGCGCTGGTGCTGCTGCATTATGTGCCGCCCCAATCGTTGGTCGACGCGATCGGTTACACGCTGGCCGGCCTCGGCGTCTATCACGCCACGGCCGGATCGGTTGGGCCGATTGTGACCGGACTGACCGGGACGGCCGAACTCGGTAGTGGGGAGCCGTTGAAGCCCGCGTCGCAGACGGCGGACATCTCCGTTTCGGGTACTGCATCGCCGATTCCGCAGGCGGCCCCGGCGCCGACGATCCAGTGATCCGCGGCGCGATCGCGGTATGCGCATGTCTTGCGTTCGCTGGCTGCGACTCGCTTCGATATGCCGGCATTGCCCGATACGAGGTGTCGCCGCTGGTCGACGCCGCCGGCGCGCCGTCCGGCTGCTGCGTGTTGCGCGTCTGGAACGGTAAGCAGATGGCGACCGTCGAGGCGACGTTTGCGCATCAGTCCGACAACAGCTATTCCATCTCGCTCCGCGAAACCGACGTCGAAGCATTCGCAGGGCAGGCCACCGCCGCGTCAGCGGCATCCGATGTCGTCGGCGCGGCAACTTCCGCCGCGGTGACGGCGCTCAAGTCCCTCAAGTAAGGAAACTCCCATGAAGCGTTTTTCGATGCTGCTCGCGGCAGGTGTTGTCGCGTCCGTTGCGCTGCTCAGCGCATGTTCGTCGTTTTCCGTGCAAACGCCCGCACAGGTCGCCTCGAAGGTGTGCCCGTTGCTGCAGGCCGAAATCGGCACGCTGTCGCGGGCCGGCGTTTTCACCGGCGGTGCGGCGGTCACGCTGAACGAGAAGATCGCCCCGAATGTCGATGCGGTCTGCGCCGCCGGTGCGTCCGTCACGCAGGTCAGCGTGCAGTCGATCTCGTCGGCGGTCACGCCGCTGCTCATCACGGTCGTGAAGGCGTCCGGGCTGTCGCAGTCCGATCAGGTGACCGCGGTGCTCGCAATCGGCACGATCAAGGGCATGGTCGACGTGGCGTTCCCGCCTGCGACGGCTACCGCACCGGCACCTGCATCGCCCGTTTCCGTGGCGCCGGCAACGCCGAACGCGATGACGACGTTTCATTCCGGCGACGTGCTCGCTGCGGACGATCTGAACCGCAATTTCCGGGCGCTCAACAAGCGGCTCGAAACGCTCGAAGATCGGCTGCAGCCGGTCGAGATCGACGGCTTCTTGCGCGCGGTGCCGGCAGTCAATTACCCCTCGACGGCGCTCGCCGGGGCGCCGCTGTGATGAAGCCCCTCCGCGTCGCCCTGAGCGGTAGCGGTTTTCGCCTCGGCGCGCATCTCGGCGCGCTGCAGGCGATCGAGGATGCTGGCTACAAGATCGTCGAACTCGCCGGTACGTCAGGCGGGTCGATCGTCGCCAGCATGTACGCGAGCGGCGTGCCGCTCGACGTGATGCGTCAAATGCTGATGGAGATGGACTGGTCGCGGATGATGAGCTTTTCGCCGTGGACGCTGATCCGGCGCCAGGCGCTATGCAGCGGCGAGGCCCTGCGCGAGTATCTGATGGGCGTGACGAGCGGGAAGACCTTCGCCGAGCTCGAAATCGATCTGAAGGTGATCGCGACTGACTTGTTGAGCGAGCGCGAATTCCAGTTCTCGAAGACCTCGACGCCTGATGTCCCGATCGCGCTGGCCGCGCGCGCGAGCGCGTCGATCCCGATCGTGTTCGTGCCGGTATCCGTCGCGGGTGGCCTGTTCGTCGACGGCGGCATGTGCGACAACATGCCAGTCAGCGACCTGACGGTCGACGACGTACCGCGGGTCGGAATCTTCCTCGAGTCCGACGATTCTCCGCTGCAGCCTGGTCGATATGGAATTGCGACGCTCGCGCCGCGGATGATCGACGTCATGCTCGCATCGAACGAGGATACGCATTTCGCGCTCGACCAGATGACGGGCGCAGCGTTCGTGCGAGTGCCGACGGGCTATGCCAGTTCGTTCGATCGGCATATGACCGTCGCGACGCGACAGCGCCTGTATGACGACGGCTATCGAGCAACGGCCGGAGCGCTCTCGGAGATGCTTGCCGAGGCGCAATGATCATCTAGACTTCCTTCGTTACGGCGGAGGTCTGAATGGGAAATCCCGAGGTTGATTGGAAGAGGGCGCCAAAGAACGCGCGCTGGTGGGCGATGGATGCCAACGGTACCGCGAATTGGTTCCTCGCGCCGAACGTAGCGGCCTATACGGATTTCTGGTTTTCGGAGCCGATCCCGGCGCCGACGTTCGGGTTTATTGGCGACTGGCGCACGAGTTTGACTGAGCGACCAGCCTGATTGAGGGGTGTGGATTTTTCTGCCTTCGCACGCGTGGTCACTGTACGCTTTTACAGCATTGACGAATGACGAAACCCGCATGGCGTCAGGGGTCTGCGGCCTGTCAACTGATTATGCGTACAGTGGAATCGGCCTTCAAACCCGGTTAGGGGCGTCAGACGCTCCTGGGTAGGTTCGACTCCTGCTGCCTTCCGCCACCTCGTTTTTCTCTCGACTCGGCATGCTTCGGACTGCGCGCGCCCGCGTCGAGCGCCCGCATCGCGCAACGGCCGCGACCGCGCAAACTTGATCGGGAAAAGCACTAGAAGTGCGGGAATTATTTCCCGGCTATAGTGAAATGACTGAAGGTAGACGCGCGCGTTTTTGCCGATACCGTTCAGGTCATGACTGTAGACGGGTGCTGTATGAAAAATAAAATCGAAAAGACCGCCGGACCGATCTGGGGTGTGGCTGCAGGATTGTTTCTCGCGGCGGCAGGGTTGAGTCTCGGCATCTTCCCGCAATCCTTGCACGGCTCGGGAAGCGCGAACGACTTCATGGCGTCCGGCGTCGCGATGCTAGGCGTTTTCCTCGTCGTCTATTCCACGCACGAACTGCGAAGAAAGCGCTCGCATTGAGCGCACGCGTGCCGCTGATCCACGAAAATCGACTCGAGTTCGCCGGCTGCGCGTGCATGCGTTCGCCGCCGATGCCTACGCTTTACGGATTTCGTGGTTGTAGACGAGTTCGACGATGCGTTTCGTCGGGATGCTGGCGCGCAGCGCATCGACACCGTCGATCGGAAACCATTTGCATTTCTCGATCTCGTTGTTCGCTTGCGGTGTCTGGTCCGGGCCGACTTCCGCGAAGAACACGTGATGGATTTTTGCGAGCCCGGTGAACTGCATCGAGTACACGAGATGCTGGCCGGTCACACCGGTTTCTTCGCACAACTCGCGATGCGCGGCTTCGAGCGGCGTCTCCCCACGCTTGATCGTGCCGCCCGGTAGCGCCCAGCGCGACGACGCACGCGCGACGAGCAGGACTTGCTCGTCGCGGTAGCAGACGACGGTCGCGCGTTCCTTGATCGGGACGGCGCTCGTTTCGGCGGAGGGGTTGGGCGCTCGCGTTTGGGGCATGGAGCCATTCTAACCAGCGCGGATCGATCGGCCAAGGCAGCCTGACCCGATTTGACGTTCGCGGACGACGGTCGAACGACGCGGCCCGTCATGCGTGCCGCGCCGTCATGCGGTTCGTGCCGCGTTTGCCTTTACTTCTTTTCCGGCAGGAACCAGTTCATCACGAGCGCGCAGATGCCGCCCGTCGCCACGCCCGATTCCAGCACGTTCTTCAGTGCATGCGGCAGGCTGTTCAGAATGTCCGGCACCTGCGACACGCCGAGGCCGAGCGCGAGCGACACCGCGATGATCAGCAGCGCACGGCGGTCGAGGTGGACGCCCGCGAGGATGTTGATGCCCGACGCGGCCACCGCACCGAACATCACCATCGCCGCACCGCCGAGCACCGGCTCCGGCACCGCCTGCAGCACGCCGGCGACGACCGGGAACAGGCCGAGCACCACCAGCATGCCCGCGATCCAGATGCCGACGTAGCGGCTCGCGACGCCGGTGATCTGGATCACGCCGTTGTTCTGCGCGAATACCGAGCTCGGGAACGTATTGAACACGCCGGCCAGCAGCGAGTTCGCGCCGTTGACGAGCACGCCGCCCTTGATGCGCTGCATCCACACCGGCCCTTCGACCGGCTCGTTCGAGATCTTGCTGGTGGCCGTCACGTCGCCGATCGCTTCGAGCGACGTGACGAGATAGATGATCAGCATCGGCACGAACAGCGCCCACGAGAAGCCGATGCCGAAGTGCAGCGGCGTCGGGACCTGGAACAGCGCGGCCTGGTGCATGCCGGTGAAATCGAGGCGGCCGAGGAACGCGGCCGCGAGGTAGCCGATCGCAAGCGCGATGACGAGCGCGGTGCTGCGCACCCAGACGACCGGCACGCGGTTCAGCAGGATGATCGTGCCGAGCACGAGGCCCGACAGCGTGAGGTTCTCCGCGCTCGCGAACGTGCCCTTGGCCATCGCGCCGTAGCCGCCGCCCATGCTGATGAGGCCGACCTTGATCAGCGTGAGGCCGATCAGCAGCACGACGATGCCGGTGACGAGCGGCGTGATCAGGCGTTTCACGAACGGCAGGATGCGCGACACGCCCATCTCGACGAACGACCCCGCGATCACGACGCCGAAGATCGCGGCCATCACGGTCTCGACCGGCGTGCCTTGCTTGACCATCAGGCTGCCGCCGGCGATCAGCGGGCCGACGAAGTTGAAGCTGGTGCCCTGGACGATCAGCAGGCCGGCGCCCAGCGGGCCGAAGCGCTTGCACTGGACGAAGGTGGCGATGCCGGAAATGACGAGCGACATCGACACGATCAGGGTCGTATCGCGGCTGGACACGCCGAGCGCCTGGCAGATCAGCAGGCCCGGCGTGACGATCGGCACGATGATCGCCAGTAGGTGCTGCAGCGCGGCGACGAAGGCGACCATCGGCGCCGGCCGGTCGTTCGGGCCGTAGACGAGGTCGCGGGCCGATTCTGCGGCGTCGGCGCCATGGGAGGCGGATTGGGCGGAGGAGGCGGGTTGCATGGCGAGCGGGCCGGACAAGGTGGAAAGTGCGGCATTTTAGCCGAAGGGCCCGCCGGCGCCGCCCGGCCGTGCCGCAATAGTCGACGGCGGCCGGCTGGCGTGAGCCGCGCGACGTCAGCCCGCTGCGCGCGTTGCTTTGCCGCGCGTCGTCGTGCGTGGCGGGCGCGAATCCGGATACGCGCGCTGGCAGACGGCGATGACCGCATCGCGCAGGCGGCGATGCACGGGGTCGCCGTGCATGCGCGGATGCCACAGCGCGGACACCAGGATCGCCGGCAAGCGGACCGGGATCTCGAAACTGCGCAGCCCGAGCGCGTCGGTGAGCCCCGGCGAGCACGCGTTGCCGAGGCTCGAGCGCGGCACCAGCGCGACCAGGTCGGTACTGGCCGCGACACGCATCGCGTCCGGATAGCCCGGCACGACGACGTGCACGGCGGGGCCCGGGCCGGCCTGGCCGGTCGAGTCGTCGGCCGGTCCGTCGAAATCGCCGAACTGGGCCGCGATGACGTGACGGCAGGCTGCATAGCGCGCGGGCGTGATCCGGGCCGACGCGAACAGCGGATGCCCGACGCGCGCCACCGCGACGTGCCAGTCGTGAAAGAGCATCCGCGTGTGCAGCTCGGGCGCGTCGTCGCCGCGCTTGCCGATTTGCAGGTCGACGGTGCCGTCGCGCAGCGCTTGCGGATCGCTGTCGAGCTTCGGGACGAAGCGGATACGCACGTGCGGCGCGACGTCGGCCAGCGCGGCCACGACCGGGCCGGCCAGCATTTCCATGAACGACGCGGCCGCCCGGATCGTGAACGTGGCCGTGAGCGTCGCGAGGTCGACGTCGGCCGTCGCCGGCCGCAGCACGGCGCGCGCGTCGCTCGCGACGGCATGCACGCGGTCGCGCAACGCGGTTGCGTGCGGGGTCGGCACGAGCCTGCGCCCGGCGCGCACGAGCAGTTGATCGCCGGTGGCGGCGCGCAGCCGCGTGAGCGTGCGGCTCATCGCGGACGTGCTCAGGCCCAGCCGGCGCGCGGCGCCGGTCACGCTGCTCTCTGACAGCAGCGCGTCGAGCGCGGTGACGAGGTTCAGGTCGATGTTTTCCATGTGGACAGGATACGCCACTGCGAGGCGTGACATGGCGTTCGATGCAACGATGGATTGCATTCGGTGCGTCTGGCGCCTGTCGTGGTGCCCGCCTATAGTGGGTGCATGACGAACACGGTAAACGCAAAAACCATGCAATCGACTGAATCGAATCGACGCAACGCGCCCGCGATCCTCCTCGTCGCGGCGTCGCGCGGCCTCGGGCTCGCGATGGCGGAGGCCTTCCTGAACAAGGGCTGGAACGTGACGGGGACCGTGCGCGCAGAATCGGGGCGCACGCAGCTGCACGAGCTGGCCGAGCGGTTCGACGGCCGGCTCGAGATCGGCACGCTCGACATCTGCGCGCCCGCGCAACTGGCCGCGCTGCGCGAGCGTCTGGCGGGCCGGCGCTTCGACATGCTGTTCGTGAACGCGGGCACGACCAACGATCCGAACGAAACGATCGGTAAAGTGACGACCGACGAATTCGTACGCGTGATGATCACGAATGCGCTGGCGCCGATGCGCGCGATCGAGACGCTGCAGGATCTGGTGACCGACGACGGGCTGATCGGCGCGATGTCGTCGGGGCAGGGCAGCGTCGCGAACAACGTCAGCGGCATGCGCGAGGTCTATCGTGGCAGCAAGGCCGCGCTGAACCAGTTCATGCGCAGCTTCGCGGCGCGTCAGGCCGATACGCGCCGCGCGATGGCGCTGATGGCGCCCGGCTGGGTCCGCACCGAACTCGGCGGGCCCGACGCACGCCTGACCATCGACGAAAGCGTGCCGAGCCTCGTCGACGTGCTGCTCGCGAAGCGGGCGCGGCCCGGGCTCGAATACCTCGACTATCTGGGGCACACGGTGCCGTGGTGAACAGGTGGCTGACCGCGCGCGGCCAGCCGGGAGATGACGTTGCGTACGCAACGATTGCGGGGAGCGCCGACGTGCGCGTCGCTGCATCGCACAACCGACCGCGCTTGACACCAGCGCGTTGCCCGCCGTAAATTGCGCAGGCAGATCTAGATAAGAGACTATCTGTAAGATGGTCTCTCCATGCGTCGATCGCATCTGCAATGTCGGGCCTCTTACAGAACAAATATACGGAGGCCGATTGTGCAAACGATCGCGGTCAAGCTTCATGGCATTGAAGACGTCATCTCCTTTCTCGACACGCGCCCCGGTATCGCGGGCAGGGCGGGACTCGTCTGGTGGCTGTCGCTCGGCGGGCTGTTTCTCGACGCATTTTCCAACTCGGCATTGAGCGCCGGCCTCGGGCCGATGACGCACGAATTGCATCTGTCGGCCGCGCAGGTCGCATGGATGACGTCGTTCGCGTCGTGGGTCGCGATCGCGTTCAACCCGATCGGCGGCTGGATGGCCGACCGCTGGGGCCGCGTGCGGCCGCTGATCGCCGCGAAGCTGCTGTCGGTGATCGGCGCGCTGCTGGTGGTGTTCGCGCCCGATTTCAATACGATTCTCGCGGGCCGCTTCTTCGTCGGGATGGCGTACGGCATCGACTTCGCGATCGCGATGGCGATGCTCGCGGAATTCACGCCGGGCCACCTGAAGAGCCGACTCAATACCTGGCAGGGCATGTGGTACACGGCCGTGTGCCTGAACCTGCTGCTCGCGCTGCTGTTTCATGCTTGGCAGGTCGGCGATTCGATCTGGCGCTACTCGGTGGCGGCGACCGCCGTGTTCGGCGTCGCGATCCTCGCGCTGCAATGCGCATTCCTCGTCGAAAGCCCGATCTGGCTCGCCCGCAAGGAGCGGCTCGACGAGGCGGCGCGCGCGATGACGCGCATCTACGGGCAGCCATTCGTCGCCGCGCCCGCGCATGAACGTACTCCCGTCGTCAATCCGGCCACGCGCGGCCTCGCGAACGTGCTGCTGATCTTTCGCGGCGTCTACCTGCCGCGCACGATCCTGGCCGCGACCGTGCAGATCGGCCAGTCGATCGAATACTTCGCGATCGGCTGGTACCTGCCGCTGATCAGCGCGGCGCTGTTCGGCAAGGACTTCGTCTACGCGACGCTCGGCGCGCTCGTGTTCAACCTGTTCGGGATCGTCGGCGGCTTCTCGTCGTCGGCGGTCGGCCGCCGTGTCGGGCTGCGTCGCGCGTCGGCGTTCGGCTTCGCGGCGGTCTGCGTGATGCTGGTTGCGCTCGGGTTGTTTCATGCGCGCATGCCGCTGTGGCTGTCGGTGGTCGTGCCGTCGCTGTTCATCCTGTTCCACTCGGCCGGCCCCGGCGCGAACGGCAAGAGCCTGTCGTCGCTGTCGTTTCGCGGCGAATTGCGCGCGGGTGCGAACGGCATCGTCGGGGCGCTCGGCTCGATCGGCGCCGCGCTTGGCCTGCTGGTCTTTCCGCTGTTTCGTGCGCG
Organism: Burkholderia sp. 28_3; assembly: GCF_003253915.1. Lineage (NCBI taxonomy): Bacteria > Pseudomonadati > Pseudomonadota > Betaproteobacteria > Burkholderiales > Burkholderiaceae > Burkholderia > Burkholderia sp. 28_3. The sequence continues at coordinate 99,137 of NZ_QKZF01000021.1, read as the reverse complement.
CTACGGCCTCGAACACACGTTCCTGATCCTCGCGATCGTGCCGTGCGTGGCCAGCGCGATCTGTTTCGCGATCCGCTGGGATCCGACCCGCACCACCGTCAATCCCGACAACGAACCCGACGCGCCGCACTTCGGCGACGCCGCGCGCGCCACGTCGGCCTTCCTGAAACCCGCCATCGAGAAAACGCAGCGATGACCGAATCCCGAAACGCCATTCTCGCGATCGACGAAGGCACGTCCGGCACGCGCGCCGCGCTCGTCGACGCGAGCGGCCACGTGTCGTGCCTGGAATACCTGCCGCTGTCGGTCGAGAGCCCGCAGCCCGGCGTCGTCGAACAGGACGCGAACGCGATCCTCGACAAGACGCTCGCCGTCTGCCGTGCGACGCTCGCGCAGGCGCATCAACAGCACGTGCGCATCGTCGCGCTGGCGCTCGCGACGCAGCGTGCGACCGCCGTGCTGTGGGACACGCGGACCGGGCGCGCGCTCGTGCCCGCGATGGTCTGGCAGGACACGCGCCATGCGGCCGAGCTCGACCGTCTCGCGGCCGACTGGAACCGCGTGCTGGTGCCGCAGGTCGGCCGGCCGGCGGGGGTGCGCTCGCCGTATCTGTGGGCCGTGCACCAGTTGCGTACGTCGCGCGCGGTGGCCGATGCGCATCGCGCCGGCCGTCTCGCGTTCGGCACGATCGACACGTGGCTGCTGTGGCATCTGTCCGAGGCACGCGCGTGCATCACGACGCCGACCAACGCGACGTCCGCCAGCGCGTACCTGCTCGGCGAGCATCGCTATTTCGACCCGTGGCTCGACGCACTCGGCTTTCCGCGCGAACTGCTGCCGGCGCTGCGCGAGGACGCCGACGCGTTCGGCCACACGCGCGCGGACGTGCTCGGCATCGACGTGCCGATCCTCGCGTGCGCGGGCGACCAGTTCGCGGGCGCGGTCGGCCTCGGCTGCGTCGAGCGCGGCCAGGCGATGTGCGTGCACGGCACCGGCAGCTTCGTCGATCTGCTGACGGGGACGGCGCGCCCCGACGCCGGATCGCATGCGCAACCCGGCCACGCGCACGACGGCACGCTGGCGATGACCGCGCGGCGGCACGGCGGCGTGTCGCATTACTCGCTCGAAACCTTCGTCGCGACGACCGGCTCGGCGTTGCGCTGGGTCTGCGAAAAGTTGCGCTGGTTCGACGACCCCGCGCAGATCAGCGCGCTGGCTGGCACCGTGCGGTCGGCGCGCGGCGTGACCTTCGTGCCGGCGCTCACCGGCCTGCGCGTGCCGAGGATGGAGCCGAACGCGCGTGCGCTGCTGTCAGGCATCTCGATCGCGACGACCCAGGCCGAGGTCGCGCACGCGGTGCTCGAAGGCATCGCGCATTCGGTCGCGTCGTGCATGGAGGCGAACGAGGCGGTCGCGCGGGCCGGCGTGTCGGAGCTGATCGTCGGCGGCGGCCTCGCGGGCAGCGACACGCTGCTGCAGATCCAGGCCGACGTGAGCGGCGTGCCGGTGCGCCGGATGCGCGACGGCGATCGCGCGAGCCTGCGCGGCGCGGCGTTTCTCGCGGGCGCGTCGGGGTTGCTGTGGGAATCGCTCGAGGCGGCCCGTGCGACGCTCGTCACCGACGCCGTCTTCGAACCGTCGATCGATGCGGACAGCCGGCAGCGGCGGCGCGCGGCCTGGCATGCGCGGATCGCGTCCGAGCTCGCGCACGCGGCCGATTTTGCTCATGCGTAAGCACGGAGAACGACCAGCATGATGTTTTTGCCATCCAGAAAACCCCGCACGGACCGGGCCGGCATGACGGCCACGGAGCCGCTACGCGTGAACCGCGACGAGCATCTGGCGCGACTCGAGACGGATACGTTCGACGTACTGATCGTCGGCGGCGGCGTGACGGGCGCTTACGCGGCGTTCGACGCGAGCCTGCGCGGGCTGCGCGTCGCGCTCGTCGAGAAGAGCGATTTCGCGTCGGGCACGTCGTCGAAATCGTCGAAGATGGTGCACGGCGGACTGCGCTACATCGAGCAGGGCAATCTCGGGCTCGTGCGCCATTCGCTGCTCGAGCGGCAGCGGTTGCGGCGCAACGCGCGCCATCTCGTGCAGCGGCTGCCGTTCCTGTTCCCGGTGATGGAGCGCGAAGGCGTGTTCGACCGGCGTCTCGCGAAAGCCTTCGAAAGCCTGCTGTGGACCTACGACATCGCCGGCGGCTGGCGCGAGGGCATCCTGCACCAGAAGCTGACCAAGGCCGAGGTGTTGTCGCATTGCCCGACCTTCAACGAAACCTACCTGACGGGCGGCTTCCTGTACTTCGACGCGCGCGTCGACGATGCGCGCCTGACGCTGAACCTCGTGCGCACGGCCGCGTTTCATGGCGCGGCGGTGGCGAATCATGCACGCGTGGTGGAACTGACGCGCGACGGCCACGGCAAGGTCGACGGCGCGATCGTGCACGCCGACGGCCGCGAGCGGCGCGTGCGGGCACGCGTGGTGGTGATGGCGACCGGCGTGTGGCTGCGCGACTGGACCGGGGCACGCAAGGGCGACGCATCTGGATTGCAAGTGCGGCCTGCGAAGGGCGTGCACGTCGCGATTCCGTGGCTGAAGATCCGCAACGACTGCACGGTGACGATCCCCGTGCCGGGCCGCAACCGCCGCGCGACGATCACGCGCTGGGGCAACGTGTCGTATCTCGGCACGACCGACGAGGACTACGACGGCGATCTCGACGACGTGCACTGCACGCGGCAGGAACTCGATTTCCTGCTGGAAGGCGCGCGCTCCGCGTTGAAAGTCGACCTGAGCGCGGACGACGTGGTCGGCAGCATCGCCGGATGCCGGCCGCTCGTCGGGCCGCCCGGCGGCAAGACGATCGAGATGAAACGCAATCACGAGATCCATGTCGCGCCGGACGGCCTCGTGACGATCGTCGGCGGCAAGCTGACGACGTCGCGGCACATGGCCGAGCAGACCATCGATACGGTCGGCAAGCTGCTCGGCCGCCGCACGCGCTGCCGCACGAAATCGGCGTACCTGCTCGGGGCGGCCGGCTACGACCCGCAGGCGATCGTCGCATCGGGCGGGCTCGCCGCGCATCTCGGCGAACGCTACGGCACCGAGGCGCGCTTCGTCGGCGACCTCGCCGATGCGACGCCGTCGCTGCTCGCGCCGATCGTCGAAGGGCTGCCGTACAGCGAAGCGGAAGTGCTCTATGCGGTACGCCACGAATTCGCGCGCAGCGTCGACGACGTGCTGTCGCGCCGCACCCGCGCGCGGCTGATGGCGCGCGACGCGTCGGCACGCGCCGCGCCGCGCGTCGGCGCCATCCTTCAGGCGGAGCTCGGCTTGTCCGACGCGGCCGTCGCCAGCCAGGTGCGCGACTACGTCGCCGCCGTCGCACTCGAAAAAGCCATCCTCATCGGAGAAAACGGATGATCAGCAAGGAAGCCATCAAGCGCGGCTACAACCGCGGCAACTACGTCGTCGGCGCGCATACGCCGCCGCCCTACGCACTGAACCTGCCCGCGACAGGCGGCGCGCCTGTCGAGGCCGGCATGCAGCTGGCGCCGGTCACGGTATCGCCGCAGCAGGTCGACGCGCTGCGCGCGGTGGCCGACGAGGTGCTCGTGCAGCCGGCCGACGTCGTCGCGTGGACGCGCGACTGGTGGGCCGCGTCGATGGTCGCGGAGACGGGCGGCCGGCCCGCGACGCCGCACGCGGTCGTCGTGCGCGTGTCGACGGTCGAGCAGGTGCAGGCCGTGATGCGCATCGCACACGCGGCGACGCTGCCGGTCACGGCGTCGGCCGGCCGCAGCAACGTGACGGGTGCGGCGCTGCCGGTGCGCGGCGGCATCGTGCTCGACGTGTGCGGGTTGAACCGGCTGGTCGGCGTCGACGCCGAGAGCCAGATCGTCGACGTCGAAGCCGGCATGTTCGGCGACGTGTTCGAGGCCACGCTGCAGCGCGAGCACGGGCTGACGATGGGGCACTGGCCGTCGTCGTTCGGGATCAGCACGGTGGGCGGCTGGATCGCGTGCCGCGGCGCGGGGCAACTGTCGACGCGCTACGGCAAGATCGAGGACATGGTGTTCGGCATGGACGTGGTGCTCGCGGACGGCAGCCTCGTCACGCTGGGCGGGTATTCGCGCGCGGCGGTGGGCCCGGACCTGCAGCAGTTGTTCATCGGCAGCGAAGGCATGCTCGGCATCATCGTGCGTGCGCGCCTGAAGCTGCATCGGCTGCCGGACTACGGCCGTGCGCTCGCGTACGGCTTCGACACGTTCGCGGCCGGCCTCGACGCGTGCCGCGAGATCCTGCAGCGCGGCGCGAATCCGGCGGCGCTTCGGCTCTACGACGCGCTCGAGAGCGGCGTGCAGTTCGGCCTGCCCGACACGAACGTGCTGCTGATCGCCGACGAGGGCGCGCCGGAGATGGTCGATGCGGTGATGGCGATCGGCGCGCGCGTCGGCGACGCGAGCGGGCACAAACTCGATGGCGACGCGATCTTCGAGAAGTGGCTCGACACCCGCTACCTGACCGGCAAGAGCGCGGAAGGCTTCAAGCGCAGCCCGGGCTTCGTCGCCGACACGCTGGAAATGTGCGGCCGCTGGCGCGATCTCGCGGCGATCTATCGCGACGTGGTGGCCGCGTTGCAGGCGGTGCCGGGCACGCTGGCCGGGTCCGCGCACCAGTCGCATGCGTACGCGGACGGCGCGTGCCTGTATTTCTCGCTGCGCGGCGACGTCGCGGTGGCCGAGCGGGCCGCGTGGTATCGCGCGGCGTGGAACGCGGCGAACGCGGTGCTGATCCAATACAATGCGGCGTTGAGCCATCACCACGGTGTCGGGCTGTTGCGTGCGCCGTACATGCGCGATTCGCTGGGCACCGCGTTTCCGGTGCTGCGGGCGGTGAAGCGCGCGCTCGACCCGAAGCATATCCTCAACCCCGGCAAGCTCGGTCTCGGCGACGAGACCGGCCCGCACGTCGACCGGTAAACGTCATGGACAAGTCGCTGGGCGCGCGTCTCGCCCGTCATCCCGTCATCGCCACGCTGTACGGCGTCGAGCAGGCCGACAGCTTCGTCGACAGCGCGGCCGAGGTCGGCATCGTCGCGAACGTCGACCTGCGGCGCTTGCAGGCGGTGGTCGCGGCGCTCGCCCGGGCCGGCAAGTTCGTGATCGTCAACATCGACAGTTGCGACGGGCTGTCCCAGGACAAGGGCGGCGTCGAGTATCTGGCCGATATCGGTGTCGCGAGCGTCGTGTCGACGCGCGTCGCGACGATCCAGCGCGCGAACCGCGCGGGGCTGATCACGATGCAGAAGGTGTTCGTGACCGACCGTTCGACGTGGCCGCGCAGCGTGAAGGCGATCGAGCAGAGCGATCCGAACCTGGTGCAGCTGATGCCGGCGCCGATGCTCGCGCACCTGAGCGAAGCCGACCGGCAGGCGCTGCCGCCGATCGTCGCGTCCGGATTCGTCGGCAATGCGGACGACGTGCGCAGCGCGCGGCGGCACGGCGCGGTCGCGGTATCGACGAGCGACAGCGCGTGGTGGAATTTCGACCCGTCGGCGTGACGGGCTTGTGTCGAACCTGGAGCCCAGCATGAACGAACCCTATCTGCAGGTGATCGCGCATTACTTCGCAAAACCCGGCAACGGCGACCGCGTGGTCGAACTGCTCGCGGAACTCGCGCCGGCCACGCGCGCCGAGCCCAAGAACCTCGACTACGCGTATTTCCGGTCGCCGGAGCATCCCGACCACATCGTGATCCTCGAGCGCTACCGCGATGCGGACGGCCTCGACGCGCATCGGGAAACGCCGCATTTTCAGCGGATCGGAATCGGGGCGATCATGCCGTTGCTCGATCGCCGCGACGTGTCGCGCTACATGGTGCAGCCGGACACCGGCACGGCGACGCCACCGGGAGGCACCCGATGAATCCGTTTCAATTCCGTACCGTGCCGACGCAGATCGTCGAATTCGGCGCTGCGCGCCGGCTCGGCGCGCTGTTGCGCGAACGCTTTCCGGCGCTCGCGCGGCTGTGCGTCGTCACCGATGCGTTCCTGCATCGCAGCGGCGTGCTCGCGCCCGCGCTGGAGAGCCTCGCCGCGCACGGCTGGCAGGTCACCGTGATCGACGACGTGATCGCCGATCCGCCCGAGCACGTGGTGCTGGACGCGACCGAGCGGGCCGTCGCGGCCGATGCCGAGATCGTGCTCGGCCTGGGCGGCGGCTCGTCGATGGACGTCGCGAAGCTGATCGCGGTGCTCGCGCCGGGGCAGCAGGCGCTGGCCGACATGTACGGCGTCGACAAGGTCGCGAGCGCGCGGCTGCCGCTCGTGCAGATGCCGACCACGGCCGGCACCGGCTCCGAGGTCACGGCGGTGTCGATCGTCACGGTCGGCGAGGCGCGCAAGATGGGCGTCGTGTCGCCGCATCTGTTCGCGGACGTCGCGATCCTCGACGCGGAACTCACGCTCGGCCTGCCGCGCGCGGCGACGGCCGCCACCGGCATCGACGCGATGGTGCATGCGATCGAGGCGTATACGTCCGCACGGCTGAAGAATCCGGTCTCCGACATGCTGGCCACGCACGCGCTGACGCTGCTGTCGCGCAACCTGCTTGCCGCGTGCGACGACGGCCGGAACCGGCACGCGCGCGAAGCGATGCTGGTCGGCGCGATGTTCGCGGGGCAGGCGTTCGCGAATGCGCCGGTCGCGGCCGTGCACGCGCTGGCCTATCCGGTCGGCGGGATCTTCCACGTGCCGCACGGGCTGTCGAACGCGCTGGTGCTGCCGCACGTGCTGCGCTTCAATGCGCCGGCCGCCGCGCCGCTGTATGCGGAACTGGCAGCCATCGTCGCGCCGTCGGCCACCGGCAGCGACGAGGCGAAAACGCATGCGCTGATCGCCGAGATCGACCGGCTGATCGTCGCGACGGGCATTCCGCGCACGCTGCGCGAAGTCGGCATCGGCGAGGCCGATCTGCCGAGGATGGCGTCGGACGCGATGCTGCAGACGCGCCTGCTCGTGAACAATCCGCGCGAGGTGACCGAGGCAGACGCGCTGGAGATTTACCGGCAGGCGTGGTGAGACGGCGGGCGGTGCAGCACATCGCCCGGCACGATTCACGACGCGCGCACGATCTGCCGCGCGGGCCGTGCCGTGACCCACGCGCATGCCAGCGCGACGGCCACCAGCACGCAGCCGGCCCACGGTGTAACGAGCAGTGCATTGCGCCCGACCAGTACGCCGCCGAACGCCGACCCGAGCGCGACACCCGCATGCATCGCCGACACGTTGATGCCGACGCTCGCGTCGGCCAGCGACGGCGCGGTGTGGATCAGATAGTTCTGCACGATCGGCGAGATCGACCAGCTGATGCCGCCCCACAGCATCATTGCCGGCACGAATGCGAGCGGCGACGCACCGGCCGCCGGCAGCACGGCCATCGCGACGAGAAACACGGCCGGGCATGCGCAAAGCGCGCGCGAAGCGCCGAGCCGATCCGAGAAGAGCCCGCCGAGCCACGCGCCGGTCACGCCGGCCATCCCGAACGCGACGTACAGCCCTTCGAGCGCGGCCGCGCCGGGCGACAGCACGGCCTGCAGATATGGCGTGAGATAGGCGAACAGCGTGAAATGCCCGCCGATCATCGCGATCGATACGCATTGCGCGGCGAGCAGCCGCGGCCGCGCCAGCACGGCGCGATACGACGGCACGCCGGAGGCGCGGGCCGCGGCAGGCGCCATGCGCGGCAGCCGGCGGGCGAGCCAGATTCCGAGCGGCAGCGCCGGCATCGCGATCGACACGAACACCGCGCGCCAGCCGGCCCATTCGGTGATGCGCATCCCGATCGGCACGCCGAGCACGAGCGACGCGCTGATCCCCATGAACACGATGCCGATCGCGCGGCCGCGTTGCGACGCCGGCGCGAGTTCGGCCGCGAAGCGCGTCGCGACGAGGATCAGCGTCGCGCAGCTCGCGGCCATCAGCACGCGCGCGGCAAACAGGCTCGCATAGCCGGGGCTCGCGGCGGCGCCCAGGTTCGCGGCCGCGAACGCGCCGAGCGCCGCGAGCAGCGCGGTGCGCCGTTCGACCCGTGCGACGAACGAGGCGGCCACGAGCGCGGCGAGCGCGAACACGGCGGAGAATATCGTGGTGAGCTGTCCGGCAGCGGCGATCGACACGTGAAGGCCGACGGAGATCGTCGGCAGGATGCCGACGCAGATGTTTTCGGCAACGCCGGCCAGGAACACGGCGGCGGCCAGCAGATACACGCGAACGTCCAACGCAAACCCCTCCTGTACGCGCGATGCGACGGCGCCGGGCGGGGGCGGGGCCGCATCGGATCGAATCGACGGATGGGTTTCGAGGCGAGGCTTCGGTTATCCCGGAAAGGAGGACGGTACCGCACGGTCGGACCATGCGCAAGTGCCGGTGCGCGGCCGTCGCGGCACCGGGCGGTCGTCTCCGGAACAGACGGCGGGCGGCGTGCAGCCGCCCACCGGACCTACATGCGCGACGCGTCCGCGCCGGCCGCGACCACGTACGCCGATGCCTGCTTGGTGCCGTCCGGCTTCGTCTGCAGGTACACGCCCTGGATTTCCGGCTCGAAGCCCGGCAGTGCGTTGATCCCGGCTTCGAGCGCGCGGAAGTAGTCGAGCGCCGGGCCGCCCCACACTTCGCCCGGCACCACGCAGAAGATGCCCGGCGGGTAGGGCAGCGCGCCTTCGGTCGCGATCCGGCCTTCGATGCGGTCGAGCGTCACGAGTTCGACGTTGTTGCGGATCAGCTCGGCATTCGCGGCCTGCGGCAGCATCGCCTGCTTCGGGAACTGCGCGCGCCGGAACATCTGTTTCTGCAGATGCTTCATGTCGTGGCTGCGGTAGAAGTCGTGCATGCGCTGGCACAGCTGCCGCAGGCGCATCGTGCCGTACAGCTCCGGATACGCTTCGCACAGCGACGGAATCGCTTCGCGCAGCGGCGTGTCCTGGTCGAGATGGCGCTCGAACTGCGCGAGGTGCGCGACCAGATGCTGCAGCTTGCCGAAACTCTCCGATGGCGTGAGCAGGAACAGGATCGTGTACAGGTCGGCCTTCTCGGGCACGACGCCGTGCTCGCGCAGATAGCGCGCGAGAATCGGCGCCGGCGCGCCGAACGCCGCGTATTCGTGCGTGTCGCGATCGATGCCGGGCGTCGTCAGCAGCAGCTTGCACGGATCGACGAAATACTGGTCGTCCGCATAGCCATCGAAGCCGTGCCACGTGTCGGCCGGATGGAAGCGGAAGAAGCGCAGGTCGTCGACGATCTGCTCGGTCGGATGGTCGGCCCACGGGCGGCCGTCGACCTGCTGCGGGACGAACGGGCGGATCTGGCGGCAGGTTTTCAGCAGCAGCTTGCGCGCGTCGACGCCGTGCGCGACGCAGTCGCGCCACAGGCGCTTGCCGGCCGGGCCCGCGTGCATCTGCGCGTTGACGTCGAGCGCCGCGAACATCGGGTAGAACGGGCTCGTCGACGCGTGGATCATGTACGCGTTGTTGAGGCGCCGGTGATCGCAGAAGCGCTTCTGGCCCTCGATGTGGCTGTCCTTCTTGTGAATCTGCGACGTCTGCGAGAAGCCGGCCTGCTGCTTGTGCACCGATTGCGTGACGAAGATGCCGGGATCGTCGGGGCCGAGCGTCAGCATCAGCGGCGAGCAGTCCTGCATCATCGGGATGAACTGTTCGTAGCCGACCCACGCCGAATCGAACAGGATGTAGTCGCACAGATGGCCGACCCGGTCGACGATTTCGCGCGCGTTGTAGATCGTGCCGTCGTAGGTGCCGAGCTGGATCACCGCGAGCCGGAACGGGCGCGGCAGGTCGGCGCGCTCGGGCGCGACGTCGCGGATCGCGTCGCGAATGCGCGCCTCGCCGAGCGCCGCGCTGTCGACGCCGCCGATGAGGCCCCACGCGTTGCGCGCGGTCTCGAGGTAGACCGGCCGCGCGCCGGACAGCACGAGCGCGCCGAGGTGCACCGACTTGTGGTTGTTGCGATCGAACAGCACGAGATCGTCGGGCGCGAGCAGCGCGCTCGTGACGACCTTGTTCGACGTCGACGTGCCGTTCAGCACGAAGTATGTCTTGTCCGCGTTGTAGATGCGCGCGGCGTTGCGCTGCGCTTCCAGCGCGGGCCCTTCGTGGATCAGCAGGTCGCCGAGCCGCACGTCCGCGTTGCAGAGGTCCGCGCGAAACAGCGTTTCGCCGAAGAAATCGAAGAACATCCGGCCGAGCGGATGATTCGAGAAGAACTGGCCGCCCTGGTGACCCGGGCAGTCGAATTCGACGTAGCCGCGCTGCACGTATTCGCGCATGACCTTGAAGAACGGCGGCAGCAGGTTCTCGCTGTAGATGTCGGCGGCGGCGGAAATCTGCCGGCCGTAGTAATGGCGGCCGCCGTGCCGAAGCTGGATCACGCCGCTCGCGCTCGGCAGGACCGACGGCGGCACTTCCTGGTCGGGCTCGACCGCGACGAAGAACGGAATCGCGAAACCGGTTCTTTCGACGGTTTTCAGTACCTTTTCCGCGGAATCGATTCCGACGACGATTGCCGCGATATTCGTGAAATCGGTCTGGAATACGTCGACCTGTTCGTGCGTGGTGAGGAAGGCGCCGATCAGCGCCGGCTCGACTGCGATTTTCAACAGGCTCACGCGAACTCTCCGGTAAATGACCTGAAACGGGAGCCGTATTCGCGCCAGGACGCAATCGCGAACCGATACGCGCTACAGCCGATTGAAAACGGTCCCGCGAATGCCGATTGCCGATTGCGCACTGCATCAGGACCCTTGTGCGGCGCGGCACAGCCGCGATCGGGCCGTGCCCGGCGCAGCCGATCGTAGCAACAAAAACATACGAACTCAATCGGACCGGATCGAAATGCCATTGCGGCATGAGCATGATCAAATAATCGGAAATTGGCGTGCTGCGGCGCACATAAAAATGATCCAATGATGAAATCCGATTTGAAACGCGTCGATGGTTTCACCGAATCGTCAGCTTTTCATCGAAAGGCATCCATGGCATAGTCGGCTCCGAATTGGACGGCGAATCAAGCCGGAATGGCGAGCGTCTCATGCCGCTGCCCGTGGCCTGCTGTCCGCGTGCTCGTGAGACGAACAATACCAATCGAAGCAACGCAACAGCGAGGGCAACATCATGAATACTTCTGTCGGCGGCATCCGCCGTCTCGGCATGCGTGCGCTACTGGTCGACGACGAGATCGCGCAGGAAACCGCGACCGGGCGTGCGGTCCGCACGCTGAGCGCGGAGCTCGCGCAACGCGGTATTGACGTGCTGACGGCGACGTCCGCCGACGATGCCATCGTGCTGCTCCGCTCCGATCCGTCGATCCAGTGCGTGCTGCTCGACTGGGATCTCGGCGTGGACGGCCACGGGCCGTCCGAGGCCGTGGTCGACGCGATCCGGCATCGCAACGGCAGCGTGCCGATCTTCCTGCTGGCCGACCGCAGCGTCGCGTCGTCGGTACCGGCCGCGGTGATGGGCAAGGTCGACGATTTCGTGTGGCTGCTCGAGGATACGGCCGACTTCATCGGCGGGCGCATTCACGCGGCGATCGAACGCTATCGCTCGACCGTCCTGCCGCCGATGTTCGGCGCGCTCGCGAAGTTCTCGCGCGTGTACGAATACTCGTGGCATACGCCCGGCCACACGGGCGGCACCGGCTTCCTGAAATCGCCGGTCGGCCGCGCGTTCTTCGAATATTTCGGCGAATCGCTGTTCCGCTCGGACTTGTCGATCTCGGTGGGCGAGCTCGGCTCGCTGCTCGACCACTCGGGCCCGATCGGCGAAAGCGAACGCTACGCGGCGCGCGTGTTCGGCGCGCATCGCACGTATCACGTGACGAACGGCTCGTCGACGTCGAACCGCATCATCCTGATGGCGAGCGTGAGCCGCGACCAGATCGCGCTGTGCGACCGCAATTGCCACAAGTCGGCCGAGCACGCGATGACGATGTCGGGCGCGATCCCGACGTACCTCGTGCCGACGCGCAACCGCTACGGGATCATCGGACCGATCGCCTCGGAGCGCCTCACGCAGACGGCGATCCGCGAGGCGATCGCATCGAACCCGCTCGCGGCCGGGCTGGCCGATCGCCAGCCGAAGCACGCGATCGTCACGAACTCGACGTACGACGGCCTCTGCTACAACGTGACGCGCGTCGAGGAGCTGCTCGGCGCGAGCGTCGACCGGCTGCACTTCGACGAGGCGTGGTACGGCTACGCGCGTTTCAACCCGATCTATCGCGACCGCCATGCGATGCACGGCGACCCGCGCGACCATCATGCGGACCGGCCCACGGTGTTCGCGACGCAGTCGACGCACAAGCTGCTGACCGCGCTGTCGCAGGCGTCCTACATCCACGTGCGCGACGGCCGCAGCCCGATTCCGCATGGCCAGTTCAACGAAACGTTCATGATGCATGCGTCGACGTCGCCGAACTACGCGATCATCGCGTCGAACGACGTCGCGGCCGCGATGATGGACGGCCCCGGCGGCGCCGCGCTGACGCGCGAGTCGATCGAAGAGGCCGTCGCGTTCCGGCAGATGATCGCGCGGATGAACGGCGAATTCGGCGCGAAGGGCGACTGGTTCTTCGAATGCTGGCAGCCCGACACCGTGCTCGAGGCGCGCACGGGCCGCACGCTGCCGTTCCACGATGCGCCGCCCGAACTGCTCGCGAGCGACCCGGCGTGCTGGGTGCTGCGCCCGGGCGCGCAATGGCATGGCTTCGGCAACATCGAGGACGGCTATTGCATGCTCGACCCGATCAAGGTGTCGATCGTCACGCCGGGCGTCGCGCCGGCCGGCGGCCTGATGCCGGTCGGCATCCCGGCGAGCGTCGTCACCGCGTATCTCGATGCGCGCGGCATCGTGGTCGAGAAGACGACCGATTTCACGATCCTGTTCCTGTTCTCGATCGGCATCACGAAGGGCAAGTGGGGTTCGCTCGTCAGCGCGCTGTGCGATTTCAAGCGCGACTACGACGCGAACCTGCCGCTCGACCTGGCGATTCCGTCGCTCGCGAAGGAGTATGGCTCGCGCTATGCGGGCATGGGGCTGAAGGACCTGGCCGACACGATGTTCGCGGCGATGGAGCAGCTCGGCACGACGCGGCTGATGTCGGAGGCGTTCTCGATCCTGCCGAAGCCGGAGATGAGCCCGGTGCGCGCGTACGAGCATCTCGTGCAGGGTCGCATCGAGCAGGTGACGCTCGACGAGCTGGCCGGGCGTACCGTGGCCACCGGCGTCGTGCCGTATCCGCCGGGCATTCCGCTCCTGATGCCGGGCGAGAACGCGGGGCCGGCTGGCGGTCCGGTGCTCGGCTACCTGAAGGCGCTCGAAGCGTACGACCGGCGGTTCCCGGGATTCGCGCACGACACGCACGGCGTGGAGGTCGAGGACGGTACGTACCGCGTGTACTGCCTGACGGCCTGACGCCCGACCGGGCGAACGAGCGACCGGCCGCGCGGCGGCCTCACATCGAAGGATCGACACCATGGAAAATGCAGCACGCGTGTCCGACGCGGCCCCGGCGGCCGCGCAGAAACACCGGATGAACGTCTGGCAGCTCACCATTCTCACGGCGGTCAACATGATGGGCTCCGGCATCATCCTGCTGCCGTCGAAGCTCGCGCAGGTCGGCACGATCTCGCTGCTGTCGTGGATCGTCACGGCCGGCGGTTCGCTCGCGCTGGCCTATGCGTTCGCGCGCTGCGGGATGCTGAGCCGCAAGCCGGGCGGGATGGGCGGCTACGCGGAGTACGCGTTCGGCAAGGCCGGCAACTACATGGCGAACTATACGTACGGGCTGTCGCTCGTGATCGCCAACGTCGCGATCGGCGTCACGGCGGTCGGCTACGGCACCGTGCTGTTCGACGCGACGCTGTCGCCGCTGCAGACGGGCCTGTGGACGATCTTCCTGCTCGTGCTGACGACGGTCGCGAATTTCGGCGGCTCGCGCATCACCGGCCGGATCGGTGCGGTGACGGTGTGGGGCGTGATCATTCCGGTGGTCGTCGTGTCGCTGATCGGCTGGTTCTGGTTCAGCGGGGCGACCTGGGGCGCCGCGTGGAATCCGCACGACATGCCGTTCGGGGCGGCCGTCGGCAGCTCGATCGCGGTGACGCTGTGGGCGTTCCTCGGGCTCGAATCGGCGTGCGCGAACTCGGACGCCGTGGAGAATCCGGAGCGCAACGTGCCGATCGCCGTGCTCGGCGGCACGATCGCGTCGGCGATCTTCTACATCGTGTCGACCAACGTGATCGCGGGGATCGTGCCCAACGCGATCCTCGCGAAGTCGAACGCGCCGTTCGGCATCGCATTCGCGACGATGTTCACGCCGACCGTCGGCACGATCGTCACCGCGCTGATGGTGATCGCGTGCATCGGCTCGCTGCTCGGCTGGCAGTTTACGGTCGCGCAGGTGTTCAAGAGCTCGGCGGACGTCGGCTACTTCCTGCCGGTGTTCGCACGTGCCACGCGCACGGGCACGCCGATCGTGGGCATGGTGATCCTGCTGGTCGCACAGGTCGCGCTCGCGCTGATGACGATCAGCCCGGAGCTGAGCAGCCAGTTCCAGAAGATCGTCGATCTCGCGGTCGTCACGAACCTCGTACCTTACGTGATGTCGATGGCCGCGCTGATCACGATCCAGAAGGTCGCGAAGGTACCGCCGGGCAAGGCGCTCGTGACGAACGTGGTCGCGATGGTCGCGACCGCGTACAGCTTCTATGCGCTGTTCAGTTCGGGCGAGCAGGCGCTGATGCTCGGCGGCCTGTGCGTGTTCCTCGGCTGGACGCTGTTCGGCTTCGTCAGCGCGCGCTTTTACCAGATGGAAGTCGATGCGCACGTGAAGGAGCCGGGGAAGTCGCTGCAGGCGTGATGGCGGCGCAGGGCGGTGACTACCGGCGATGCTTCGTCAGCAGCAGCGGAACTTCCTTCTTCAGCAGGTCGACGACGGCGCGCACGCGTGGCGGCAGCGGGCGCTGCGCCTGCACGAGCGCATTGAGCGCATAGTCGGGGATCGTGTAGCGCGGCAGGATCTCCACGAGCTTTCCCTGCTGGAATGCGGTGATGCAGGCCGGTAACTGGACCACGCCGATGCCGCCGCCGGCGACGATCGTATCGAACATCGGGCGCCAGTGGCTCGTCGTCATCACCGTCTGGATCCGGGCGTATTCGACGGTCTTGTCTTCGTCCTGCAACGGCAGTTGCTCGTTTGCGAAGATGCCTTTCACGCGAATGAACGGATGGCTCGCGAGGTCGCTCTTCGTTTCGATCGGACCGAACCGGTCGAGATACGACGGTGCGGCCACGAGCACGCGGCCGACTTCGCCGATCGGATGCGCGACGAACCCGCCGTCGCCGAGCTGGCCGAGACGCATCGAAATGTCGACGCCTTCCGTGACCGGATCGACGATGTTGTCGTTCAGCACCAGGTCGATGTGAAGCCGCGGGTAGGCCGTGCGGATCTGCATCAGCGCCTGCGGCATCACGACCTCGCCGAAGCATTGCGCCGCCGCGAGCCGGATCGTGCCGACGAGCGTGTTCTCGGTTTTCGATACCGCGGCAATCGTATCTTCCGCCGCTTCGAGCAACTCCTTGCTGCGCGCATAGAAGATGCGGCCTTCTTCCGTGCAATTGAGCGTGCGCGCGCTGCGCATCAGCAGCCGGGTGCCGAGAAATTTCTCGAGCTTGTCGATGCGCTCGCTGACGGCCGGCTGGCCCATGTCGAGATCCCGCGCCGCGCCAGACATCGTCCCGCGCTCTACGACTCTGACGTAGATCCGCATCGTCGCCAACAAATCCATGAAATTACGCCTCTTATCTGATTAAAATCGGCCTATAATCCACACCGAAATTCTACGATTCATTCTCGGATTGCGTGTAATGCGCTCTGCATGCGATGAGTCTTCCGGTAAATACAACGTATTCACAACCAGCCGGAAAATATTTCGCATATCGATCCGTTTTTCAATCGAAAGATGGTACTAAAGCGCCATTCCGCGAGGGATGTGCGTTGTGCCGATATTGGATATCGGTTCGACAAGCTACCGCCAAGCCCTGACGCACCGTAACCTTCGCCGCGATCTGTCCGTTTCGACAGGTTCTGGTTGATGTACGGCATGACCCGATGCGTCGCATCGATGTCTTTTCTCCCGACGGGCCCGTCCGGCGTCGCAACTGTGTCCGGCGACAGCGCGCCGGACGTCCGGCCCGTCAATCTGTTTCGGTTTCTCCCGACCGCCCGATTTCGCGTCCGCAACGACAAGTTGATACGCATTACTGATCAGTTGCGTCGGCACCTATAAAACCGCTATGAACAAGATATACAAAACAATCTGGAATGAAACGATCCGCGCTTGGATCGCGGTTCACGAGCATGCCGCCGTGTGCGGCAAGCCGGCGCGCAGCGCACGTCGCCAGGTGTCGCGCGGGTTGCTGGCGCTGGGCGTGGCCGCGACCGGTTTCGCCGTGACGGGGCCCGATGCATTGGCACAGACGGTCGTATCGGGCGGAGCCAACAATGCGCCGTCGGGCAAAACGGCAACGGTCGACCAGAGTTGCGGCCAGAATTTCGTCGACCGGAAAAATCCGGGTAACACGTCGTCGGGTGGCGGCACCTACGTGTTGACCAACGGCTGTTCGACGGCGGTCGGCAACAATGCGTCCGCGCAGACGGCGGGCGTCGCGGTCGGCGATCGCGCGAGCGCCGCGCAGGGTGGCGTGGCGTTGGGCGTCGGCGCCGCAGCGGTGCAGGGCAATTCGGGCGTGGCGATCGGCCCGGTTGCGCTGTCGAGCGGTAACACGAGTATCGCGGTCGGCCGGCAATCCGCGGCAAGCGGCGATTATTCGATGGCGCTCGGCAACGTCGCGTATGCGAAGGGCGAGAGCGGCATTGCGATGGGGCACTCGGCGCTGGCGGACGGCTATCGGTCGATCGCGATTGGCGCATCCGATTCGCGGGCGGCCGGCAACGACGGTGTGTCGAACGGCGCGAACTACAACCCGGCCACGCAAACGCGTGCGAGCGGGGCGAACTCGGTGTCGCTCGGGGCGGGCGCCGTGACCGGCGTCGACGACAGCATCGCGCTCGGCTCGAACAGCGTCGGCGCGGCGAATGCGGCGGGCCCCGCGAAGTTCAGTGGCGACGCGATTGCGTCGACCGGTGCGGTGTCGGTCGGCAGCGCGGGCAGCGAACGCCAGATCAAGAACGTCGCCGGCGGGACGGCCGCGACCGATGCGGTGAACGTGAACCAGTTGACCGCGGTGTCGGACCGTGCGGTCAAATACGACACGAACGCGGACGGGTCGGTCAACTACAACAGCGTGACGCTGAACCCGGGCGGTTCGCCGTCGAAGCTGGCCAATGTCGCGGCTGGCGACGTGTCGTCGACGAGCACCGATGCAGTCAACGGCGCGCAGCTGAACCAGACGAACCAGACCGTCAACAACCTCGGCGACAGCACGGCGTCGGCGATGGGCGGCGGTGCGTCGTACGACCCCGCGACGGGCAAGGTGACGAGCCCGACGTACAACATCGCGGGCGGCCGGCAGACGACGATCAGCGACGCGATCAACGCGCTGAACGAAGGCTGGAACGTGACGACGAGCGGGAATGCGAGCGGTACGTCGGTGGCGGCGATCCGGCCGGGCGCGACGATGACGGTCGACGGGGGCAAGAACATCGCGCTGACGCAGAACGGTTCGACGATCACGGTCGCGACGAGCGACACGCCGACGTTCACGAGCGTGGGGATCGACAACGGCGGCCCGGTGCTGTCGGGGTCGGGGCTGAACATGGCCGGCCAGAAGATCACGAGCGTCGCACCCGGCGACGTGTCGCCGACCAGCACCGACGCGGTGAACGGCGCGCAGCTGAACGACACGAACCAGAAGCTTCGGCAGGCGAGTGACCAGGCGGTGAAGTACGACACGAACCCCGACGGCTCGATCAACTACAACAGCGTGACGATGAACCCGGGAGGCACGGCAACGAAGGTCACGAACGTGGCGGCGGGCGACGTGTCGGCGAACAGCACCGATGCGGTGAACGGTTCGCAGCTCTACGACACGAACCAGAACGTAACGAGGCTAGGCGATACGCTGAACCATATCGCCGGCGATACGAGCCAGTCATACACGGACCGGAACGGGACAGGCATTCGTTACGCGAGGACGAACGAAGCGGGTCTCGCGCAGACCGATGCGTTCGCACAGGCGCCGGGCAGCACGGCCGTCGGCTACTCGGCGACCGCAAGCGCGGACAACGCGCTGGCGCTGGGTCGCGAGGCGACGGCCTCGCATGCAGGCAGCGTCGCGCTCGGCGCCAATTCGATCGCGAATGGCAGCACGCTCGGAAACGCGGCATACAACCCGGGCACCGGCCCGCTCGCGGGGACGAACCCGGTTGGCGAAGTGAGCATCGGCAGCGGTGGCGCGGAACGCCGGATCACGAACGTGGCCGCGGGCTCGGTCGATACCGACGCCGTGAACGTAAGCCAGTTGAAGTCGGTGGAAACGAGCGTCGGCAACGTGAGCGACCGCGCGGTGAAGTACGACGGCAGCCCGGGCGATCCGAAGACGCAGATCACGCTCGACGGCCCGGCCTCGACGGACGGCGGCAAGACCGGTGGCACGAAGATCACGAACGTGGCGCAAGGTGACGTGTCTGCGAACAGTACCGACGCCGTGAACGGCTCGCAGCTCAACGAAACGAATGGAAACGTGACGAAGCTGGGCGACACGCTGAACCACATCGCCGGTGATACGAGCCAGTCTTACACCGACCAGAACGGGACGGGTATCCGCTATGTACGTACGAACGAAGCGGGCCTTGCGCAGACTGACGCGTTTGCGCAAGCCCCTGGCAGCACGGCCGTCGGTTATGCGGCAACCGCCAGCGCCGACGACGCGCTGGCGCTGGGCCGTCAGGCGACGGCGAGCCATGGCGGCAGTGTCGCGCTGGGCGCCAATGCGATCGCGGACGGCGCGACACTCGGCAATGCCGCGTACAACCCGGGCACGGGTACGCTGGCCGGCATGAATCCGGTCGGCGAACTGAGCATCGGCAGCAGCGGTGCGGCGCGCCGGATCACGAACGTCGCGGCCGGCGCCGGCGATACCGATGCCGTCAACGTCAGCCAGTTGAAGTCGCTGCAGGCGAGCGTCGTCGACTGGAGCGCGGGCGCGGTGAAGTACGACCGCAACCCGGACGGCACGATCGACTACACGCACGTGACGATGAACCCGGGCGGCGCGCCGGCGGCAATCACGAACGTCGCGGCCGGCGAACTGTCGGCGACCAGTACGGATGCGGTCAACGGTTCGCAACTGTACGAGACGAACCGGAACGTGACGCGGCTCGGCGACCAGGTCGACACCATCGCGAACGGCGGCGGCATCAAGTACTTCCACGCGAACGGCGGCACGGCGCCGCTGCCCGACTCGCAGGCGAACGGCGTGGGCAGCGCGGCGATGGGGCCGGCGGCGACCGCCAGCGGCGTCGATTCGGTCGCGGTCGGTAACGGCGCGGTCGCAGGCAAGGACGGCGATGTCGCACTGGGCGCGGGCTCCGTCGCCGATCGCGGCGCGGAGCAGTACGCCGGCAAATACTCCGGGGCGCAGAACAGCACGGCCGGCACGGTGTCGGTCGGCGCACCGGGTGCCGAGCGTACGGTCAGCAACGTGGCCGACGGCCGCGAAGCGACCGACGCGGTGAACGTGCGCCAGCTCGACGGTGCCGTCAAGGAAGCAAAGGACTACACCGATCAGCAGGTGCAGAAGGTGGCCGGCGATGTCGTGAACGTCGGCGACGACGTACGGAAGCTCGGCGACCGGATGACGAATGTCGAAGGCGACGTGACCCGCGTGAAGAACGGCGCGGGCGGCATGTTCCAGGTCAGCCAGGACCAAACGCCGGTCGCACCTGCCGCAAGTGGCAGCAACGCGGTAGCCGGCGGCGCGGGTGCCGTCGCGTCGGGTGCGAACAGCACGGCGCTCGGCAACCAGGCGAGCGCGACGGGCAGCAATTCGACGGCGATCGGTAACGGTGCGAAGGCGTCGGGCAGCAATTCGGTCGCGCTGGGTGCGGGTTCCGACGGCAGCCGCGACAACGCGGTGTCGATGGGCGCGACCGGTCGCGAACGCCAGATCGTCAACGTTGCGCCCGGCACGGCCGGCACCGATGCGGTCAACGTCAACCAGTTGCGCGCGATGGAACATGGCCTCGGGAGCCAGATCGCGGGCGTGCGCAGCGACATGCAGAGTCTGGATCACCGGTTGACCGCGGGCGTTGCCGCGGCGATGGCGATGGCCAGCTTGCCGCAGGCGTATCTGCCTGGCAAGAGCATGGTCGCGCTCGGCGGTGGTGCGTGGCGCGGCGAAAGCGGTGTCGCGCTCGGCCTGTCCACCGTGTCCGACAACGGCAACTGGGTGCTGAAGGGCTCCGCGAGCAGTACATCGCGTGGTGACCTCGGCGCATCGGTCGGCGTCGGTTACCAGTGGTGAGCGCCCGCCTCATGAAAATCCATCACACCGGAATCCAGCCATCCATGCAAAACCTGCGCATTCGCGTAACGATCCAGGCCGCTCGCGCGACGGTGGCCGTCTGTGTTGCCGCTGTCGTTGCGGGCTGCGGCAGTCTCAGCACCGTCAAGCCGGAAGGCACGACCGACCAGCCCGTGTTTCCGGACGTGAGCCACGCCGGCGTGAACGACGGTGCATGGCCGAATCTCGACAACCTGCGCAGCGTGCGTGCCGGAATGAACAAGACGCAGCTCTATGCGCTGCTCGGCACGCCGCACTTCTCGGAAGGGTTGATGGGCGTGCGCGAGTGGGACTACCTGTTCCATCTGCCGTCGAAGAGCGGCCCCGTTCAGTGCCAGTACAAGGTGCTGTTCGATCAGGACCGCGTGGCGCGTACGTTCCTGTGGAAACCCGAAAGCTGCGCGGAAGTGGCCGCGACGGGAGCCGGCTGAGTCTCGTCCGTCTTGCCCCGGGGAGAGCGGTCGGCGAAGCCGCGTGTGTTCATCGGCACGATGAGCGACAATCGGCTCCTGCCCGACCGCCAGGAGGCGATATGACGCAACGGAACGAATCTCGACGCACGCACTGCGTCGCATGGCAGATCGTGCAGACGTGGCAGGCGGCCGAATGGTGCCGGCTCGACGAGTCGCAAACGGGCATCGCGCTGTCGGGGGCGGTGACGGGCGCGCTCGACGGCACGCCGTTCCGGATCGACTACGCGATCGCATGCGGTGCCGACTGGCTCACCCGTTCGGCGCGCGTGACGCGGTGGACCGGCACGGCGCCGCCACGGCAATGGGACATCGCTTGCGATGCCGGGCAGTGGACGATCGACGGCGTCGAGGCGCCGATGCTTGCGGGCGCAACCGACATCGATCTCGGCTTCAGTCCGTCGACCAATACGCTGCCGATCCGGCGGCTGGCGCTCGCCGTCGGCGAGTCGGCCGAGATTCGCACCGCGTGGCTGCGTTTCCCCGGTTTCGACATCGTACGCGGCGAGCAGCGCTATGCGCGCACGGCGCCGCACGTGTATCGCTACGAGAGCGGCACGTATGCGGCCGATATCGGAACCGACGACGCGGGCCTCGTCACCGACTACGACGAATGGCGGCGCATCGGCGCGACGCCTGCATCGTGACGCGTCAGCGTGCGCTTGCCACCGATAGCTTGCCCGGGATCAGCTTCAGCGTGCTGAACGCGTCGGCGATGTTCTGCTGGTACGCGACCGTCGCGTCCGTGATCGGCTGCACGCCGTAGCCGGCGCGCTTGAGCGCGACTTCGAGCGTCGGTGCGTCGAGGCCGACGAGCGGCGACAGTTGCGCGGCCACCTCGGGCACGTGATCGCGCGCCCAGCGATCGACCGCGTCGACTTCGTCGAGCAGCGCGCGCAGCACCTGCGGATGCGCGGCCGCGTACTTGCGCGCCGCGAGGTAGTACTGCGTGTTGCGCACGAGAGCGTCGCCGTTCGCGACCACGCGCGCGCCGAGCTGCCGTTCGGCGGCGGCCAGATACGGATCCCAGATCACCCACGCATCGACGCTGCGCTGCACGAACGCGGCGCGCGCGTCGGCCGGCGTCAGATAGATGGGCTGGATGTCGGCGTACGCGAGGCCCGCATGCTCGAGCGCCTTCACCAGCAGGTAGTGGACGTTCGAGCCCTTGTTGAACGCGACCTTCTTGCCGCGCAGTTGCGCGACGGTGCGGATCGGCGAATCGGGCAGCACGACGATCGCCTCGCCCTGCGGCGCGGGCGGCTCGTTGCCGATGTAGACGAAATCGACGCCGGCGGCCTGCGCGAAGATCGGCGGGGTTTCGCCGACCGTGCCGACGTCGATCGCGCCGGCGTTCAGCCCTTCGAGCAGTTGCGGGCCGGCCGGGAATTCGAGCCATTGCACGGTGACGCCCTGGTTCGCGAGACGCTTCTCGAGCGTGCCGCGTGCCTTGAGCACGACGAAGTTGCCGTATTTCTGGAAGCCGATGCGCAGCCGCGTGCCGCTGGCCTCGGCCCGCGCGGGCACGGCCGCGAGCGGGCCGAGCGCGAGCCCGGCCAGCCCGGCGGCCGCGCCGTGCAGCCACTGGCGGCGGCGCGGGTTCGCCGGATTCGTTTCAAGGTCTGCGTGCGGGGTGTCGTTCATCGGAATGTCCTGCGTGCGGGTTCACGGACCGCGCGCGGGGGCGGCGCGGCCGGCGCAGGACCGGGCCGGATGCGGGCGACGCACGCAACGGGCCGGCCCGCGCCGGATTCAGGACGATACGGCCGCGCGGGCCCGCGGCCAACCAACGAATGCTGATATGCAAATCAGCGGGCGCACGATACCGGCCCGCGGTGGAGCCGGGCGCGACCGTCTTCACTCGCTGACGAGCAGGCGTTCCTCGATCGAATCGACGCGATCCGGGTAGAACGCGAGGTGCCCGCGAATCGATTCGACGGCCGGATTCGGATGCTCGTACGTCCACACGGCATTGATCGAGCGTTCGCCGCCGGCGGGGATCGAGTAGTACGCGCAATCGCCCTTGTACGGGCAGTACGTCGCGTGGTCGGTACGTTGCAGCAGCGACATGTCGGCATCCTCGCGCGGAATGTACAGCACCGCCGGATAGCTGGCCTCGCGCAGCACCAGCGCGTGGCGCGTATCGGCGACGACCTTGTCGGCCACCTTCACGATCACGCGGGACGAGTGCGGTTCGATCAGGATCGGATGATCGGGGCCCGGCGATTTCACCGGACGAGAGGGCGTATCGGGGCTGAGCGGCATCGTGGTTCCTCCAGAAAGGGCGGCGCGCACGGACGCGCCGTGCCGGCACGTGCGCGCGGGGCGGATTCCCGCGCGCGGGTGTCGGCGTCGGCCAACCGATACGATGCACCCATTCCGGAGAACCTGCAGGGGGCCGGAAGGCCATGCGGTGGCGCGCGAATGGTCGCGACGGTTTCGACAGTTTCGATGCGCGTGCCCGGGCGGCCCGTGGCCGTGTTCGGCATGGATGCGCCGCTCGCATGGACTTTTCGATGCAGCGGCAGCGGGATGCATCGGCGACGATAAGCAACGCGGAATTAATTGGTAAGCGATCGGCGGGAGGCGCGCGAAGATCGGCGGTCGTCATTCGCATGACAGCCCTTGCTTCCATCCGCCACCATGAAGAATCCTTTCGTTTCGTCAGCCGCGCGCCGTACGCGCGGCGTACCGCATGCCGGCGCCGTGCTTCGCGGCGTCGCCGCGTCGTTGCTGCTGGCCGGCGCCGCGACGCACGCGCTCGCCGCACCCGCCGGCAAGACGCTCGTGTACTGCTCCGAAGGCAGCCCGGCCGGCTTCGATCCCGGCCAGCACACGACGAGCACCGATTTCGATGCGAGCACGTACACGATCTACAACGGGCTCGTGCAGTTCAAGCGCGGCACGCTCGACCTCGTGCCGTCGCTGGCGACGAGCTGGGACGTGTCGCCCGACCAGCGCACGATCACGTTTCATTTGCGGCGCGGCGTGAAGTTCCAGACCACCGCGTGGTTCACGCCGACGCGACCGTTCCAGGCCGACGACGTCGTGTTCACGTTCCGCCGGATGCTCGACCCGGACGATCCGTTCCGCAAGGCCTATCCGGTCAGCTTCCCGTATTTCAGCGATCTCGGCTTCGACCGCAACATCGAGCGCATCGAGAAGGTCGACGACTATACGGTGCGCTTCGTGCTGAAGTCGCCCGACGTCGTGTTCGTGCGCAATCTCGCGATGGCGTTCGCGTCGGTGCTGTCGGCCGAATATGCGGGGCAGCTCGCCGCGCGCCATCGCGAGTCCGACATCAACCAGTTCCCGGTCGGCACGGGGCCGTTCCTGCTGCGCACGTACCAGAAGGATGCGCTGATCCGCTACGACGCGAATCCCGACTACTGGAAACCGGACGACGCGAAGCTCGCGCGCCTCGTGTTCGCGATCACGCCCGATCCCGCCGCGCGCTTGCAGAAGCTCGTGGCCGGCGAATGCCAGGTGTCGGTCTTTCCACGGCCGGCCGATCTCGAGACGGTGCGGCGCGACCCGAGGCTGACGCTGTTTTCGGGGACGGGCTTCAACGTCGGGTTCGTCGCGTACAACACGCAGCATCCGCCGCTCGATCGCGTCGACGTGCGGCGCGCGCTCGACATCGCGATCGACAAGACGGCGATCATCAAGACCGTGTTCAACGGCGACGCGACGGTCGCGACGAACCCGATGCCGCCCGCGCAATGGTCGTACAACCCGCGCCTGAAGGATGCGCCGCGCGATCCGGCCGCCGCGAAGGCGCTGCTCGCGCAGGCCGGCTTTCCGAACGGCTTCGACCTGACGCTGTGGGCGATGCCCGTGCAGCGCCCGTACAACCCGAATGCGCAACTGATGGCGCAACTGATCCAGCAGGACTGGGCGAAGATCGGCGTGCGCGCGAAGATCGTCAGCTACGAATGGGGCGAGTACAACCGCCGCGCGAAGCACGACGGTCAGCACGACGCGATCCTGTACGGCTGGTCGGGCGACAACGGCGACCCCGACAACTGGCTCGGCACGCTGCTCGGCTGCGACGCGGTGCACGGCAGCAATCTCGCGAAGTGGTGCAACAAGGACTTCGAGCAGCTCGTGACGGCGGCGCGTTCGAACGCGGATGTCGCGAAACGCACGGCGCTGTACGAGCAGGCGCAGGTGGTGTTCAAGGACCAGGTGCCGTTCACGCCGATCGCGACGTCGATCGTGTCGCTGCCGATCTCCAAGCGCGTACACGGGCTGACGTTCTCGCCGCTCGGCGGGCACCGGTTCGACGGCGTGTGGCTCGATTGACGGAAGTGGGGGCCGGCGCGTTCGTACGCGCCGGCGTTCGCCGCGTCAGTTGAGTGCGACGGCGGCCGCGGCCTCGACCGGCGTGCCTTCGAGTGCGACCGACGGCCGGCCGTCGGGGCCGACCGGCACGTCGCCGATCAGTGTCGTGCGATACAGCTGGCGATCGAAGTCGAGATCGAAGATGTCGACGGGCGCGAGATGGGCGGTCGCACGGTTGTCCCAGAACGCGATGCTGCGCGGCTCCCATTTGAAGCGGATCGTGAATTCCGGCCGCGTCACGTGCTCCCACAGCAGTTCGAGCAGCGCCTGGCTCTCGCGCGGCGTCAGCCCGACGATCGATTTCAGGAAGCTCGGGCTCACGTACAGCGCGCGTTCGCCGGTTTCCGGATGCACGCGCACGAGCGGATGCTCGGTCACGAGCGGGCGGCGCTCGACGGCGTCGTCGAATGCGCCGGTCGCGCGCGCGCCGGGCGGCGGCGTGAAGCGATGGATGCCGCGCAGGGTATCGACGAAGCCGCGCAGCGGCGCGGACAGCGTTTCGTACGCGCGCACGAGGTTGGTCCAGTGCGTGTCGCCGCCGTACGGCGGGATCGTCACGCCGCGCAGGATCGACGCCCACGGCGGATTCACGGCGGCCGTCACGTCGGTGTGCCAGCCGGTCCAGGGCCGGCGCACCGGTTCGCCTTCGAAACGCGTCGCCTTGCGATGCTTCGCGATCGAATAGACGGCCGGATGGCCGTCGACGTGCCCGAACACCGGGTGGCCGACCGTCGGCTCGCCGAACTGCGCGGAGAACGCGACATGCTGCTCGTGCGTGAGGAATTGTTCGCGGAAGAAGACGACGCGCCATTTCAGCAGCGCGGCGCGGATCGCCGCGATCTGCGGCGTGGTCAACGGTTGCGTGAGGTCGACGCCGCGGATTTCCGCGCCGATATGGGCGGACAGCGGGATCACGTCGACCGGCTGGGCGGCGGGTTCGAGTAGGGCGCTCATGCGACGCACGTGGCGGTTGTGAACGGGAGAGACGGACGACATCGTTGCGCGTGCAGGCGTCGGTCAGGTGGCGTGCGGTTCATCGCGGGTGTCCTCCAGGGAAATGGCGCGGCGGCGCGGGAAAGGGCGCCGCCGCGGGACGTGGACGTTATTGCAGCGTGGCGCCCGGCCCCTTCAGCAGGACGCTCCGGCGTCCGTCGATGCCGACCGGCACGTCGCCGTGAACGGTCGCGCGGCGCACGACGCGGCGCGCATCGCCGTAGTCGTTGATCGCGTAGTGCTGGGTCGCGCGGTTGTCCCAGATCGCGACGTCGCCTTCCCGCCAGTTCCAGCGCACGGTGTTTTCGAGGCGCGTCACGTGCTCGTGGAACACCTGCAGCAGATGCGCGGAATCCTGCGCCGACAGCCCCTTGAGCCGCTGCACGAAGTGGCCGAGCACGAGCGTGCGCTCGCCGGTTTCCGGATGCACGCGCACGACCGGGTGCTCGGTTTCGTAGACGGTCGACGTGAACACTTCGCGGTAGCGCTTCAGTTGCGCATCGTCGGCATGCACGTGCGTCGACGCATAGTCGTACGCGTTCGTATGCAGCGCCCACAGCGTGTCGGCGAGCGCACGCAGCGGGTCGGGCAGATGCGCGTACGCGGCGGCCGTGTTGGCCCAGACGGTATCGCCGCCGAATGGCGGAATCACGACCGCGCGCAGGATCGAGATCTTCGGGTACGCGTCGACGAAGGTCACGTCGGTGTGCCACGAATTGGCTCGTGCGCCGTGCGCGGAATCGAGTTCGAGCAGGGCCGCGCTGCCGTCGACGGACGGCACGGTCGGGTGCGCGACCGTGTCGCCGAAGCGGCGGGCGAATGCTTCCTGCGCGGTGTCATCGAGATGGTGCTGGCCACGGAAGAACAGCACCTTGTGGCGCAGCAGCGCGGCCTGGATCGCGTCGAACGTCGCATCGTCGAGCGTGGCCGACAGCCGCACATCGGCGATTTCGGCGCCGATCCGGCCGGCGACCTGGCGAAGCTGGAGCGGGACGGCGGCCGGGCGCGGTGCGGCATGCGAAGCGGGCGAAAACGACGGAGCGGCGTGCTGGACTTCGGACATCGGGAGTCTCCTGGAGTCGGGGTCGGTCGAATCTCCATTCAAGCAGGGACCGCGCGGAACCGGAACCGATGAATCGTCACAACCTTAGCGTGCGCGCTGCGATGAACGATATGTGTCGTCCTGCTGAACAAGGCGCGCGCGTCGCGTCGCTACCACGCGAGCCGCCATTCGCCGATCCGGTGCGGGCGCGCCGCGTCGATGCGCGTGCCGCCCGACGCGTCGTCGCCCGGCGGCTCGCCGTCGTCGAAATCGGCGAGCACGGTGTCGCGCAAGCGCGCGAATTCCAATGAATCGCGCCGGCGCGGGCGCGGCAGCGCGACGTTGACGATGCGCGCGATGCGGCCCGGACGCGGCGCCATCGTGACGACGCGGTCGCCGAGATAGACCGCTTCGTCGACGTCGTGCGTGACCAGCATCATCGTGATGCGTTCCTGTTCCCAGATGCGCAGCAGTTCGTTCTGCATCTTCGCGCGCGTCTGCGCGTCGAGCGCGCCGAACGGCTCGTCGAGCAGCAGCACGCGCGGCCGGTTCACGAGGCCGCGCGCGATCGCGACGCGCTGCGCCATCCCGCCCGACAACTGGTTCGGAAACGCGTGCTCGAAGCCGTTCAGCCCGACGAGCGCGATGTGTTCCGCGACCGCGCGCCGTTTCGCGGCCGGGTCCAGCGGTGCGTTGCGCAGTGCGGCGCCGATGTTCTGTTCGACGGTCAGCCACGGGAACAGCCGGTGATCCTGGAACACGATGCCGCGCTGCAGCGACGTGTCGCGCACGCGTTCGTCGCCGGCACGGATTTCGCCCGTGTAATCGGTATCGAGTCCGGCGACGAGCCGCAGCAGCGTCGACTTGCCGCAGCCGCTGGCGCCGACGATCGTGACGAATTCGCCGGCGCGCACGTGCAGCGAGACGTCGTCGAGCACGGCGAGCGTCGTGCCGCGCTGCGTGTAGTGCTTGCTGACATGGAGGATGTCGAGCGAATCGGAGGCGAGGGTCGTCATGGCGGTCCGGGGAAGAGGGCGACAGGAAGAAAAAGGACGCTCAACGGGGCAGGTCGCCGCGCCGGGCCAGCACCTTGCGTTCGAGCGCGCGCGCGGTCGCGTTCAGCGCCCAGCCGGTCACGCCGACGACGATGATCCCGAACAGCACGAGATCCATCCGGAACTGCTCGCTGCCGTCGATCAGCGTGTTGCCGATCCCGCTGCCGGCGACGAGCAGGTACTCGGCGCCGAGCGTCGCGAGCC
This sequence comes from Burkholderia sp. 28_3, assembly GCF_003253915.1. Lineage (NCBI taxonomy): Bacteria > Pseudomonadati > Pseudomonadota > Betaproteobacteria > Burkholderiales > Burkholderiaceae > Burkholderia > Burkholderia sp. 28_3. The sequence continues at coordinate 70,419 of NZ_QKZF01000021.1, read as the reverse complement.
ACGAATAGATCAGGCCGAGATACAGGCCGGTGAAGATCGACGGCAGCGCGGCCGGCAGGATCACGTGGCGGATCAGCTGGAGCCGCGAGTAGCGCAGTGCGCGAGCGACATCGACATACGCGCGCGGCACTGCGTGAATGCCGTCGCAGGTATGGGCGGCGACGGGCAGCAGCGCGGCGAGCGACAGGAACACGACCTTCGCGACGTCGCCGAGCCCGAACCACACCGAAATCAGCGGAATCCACGCGAACAGCGAGATCTGCTTGAACGTGTCGAAGCTCGGGCCGACCATTCGCGCGGCGATGCGCGACAGCCCGAGCGCGGCGCCGAGCAACAGCCCGCCCGTCGCGCCGATCGCGAACCCGCACGCTTCACGCGCGAGCGATGCCGACAATGCACGGCCGAGCGCGCCGCTCGCGGCCTGCGCCCACGCGGTGTGCAGCACGTCGGCGGGACCGACGAGCAGGCCGCTTTTCACGAGATGGGCGGAAGCGACGGCCCACCAGCACGCCAATGCGGCGAGCGGCAGGACGAAGCCGCGCCAGTCGGATGCATGCAGGCGGCGGGCGGGCGTGGCGGGCGGTGTCGTTGACGGCGTGGCGGCGTGGGGCACGGGCGACTCTCCTTCGATTGGTCGGGCGGACCGGTTCAACCGCGAAACGCGGACGGCACGCCGCGGCGCAGGCGCGCTTCGAGTGCGTCGAGCGCCCGGTTGATCAGCAGGCCGACCGCGCCGACCACGACCACGGCCGCCATCACGAGATCGAGCTGGAACAGTTGCCGCCCGTACACGATCAGGTAGCCGAGCCCTTCGGACGACGCGACGAGTTCGACCACGACGAGCGCGAGCCACGATTTCGTGAACGCGAGCCGCACGCCGGTCGCGAGCGTCGGAATCGCGGCCGGCAGCACGACGTGGAGGATGCGTTGCCGGCGCGTGTAGCCGAACCCGCGCGCGACTTCGTCGAGCGCGGGCGGCGTCTGGCGAAACCCCTGCAACGTGCTCAGCGTGACGGGGACGAGCGCCGCATGCGCGATCAGCAGGTATTTCAGCGGTTCGCCGACGCCGACGAGCAGCAGCAGGAACGGCAGCCAGCCGAGCACCGGAATCTGCACGAGCGCGTTGAAGCTCGGCAGCACGTAGGCTTCCAGCGTGCGCGACAGTCCGAGCGCGACGCCGAGCGACACGCCGAGCAGCGTGCCGGCCGCGAAGCCGACGAGCACGCGCTGCAGGCTGATCAGCGTGTGGCGCACGAGATCGCCGCTCGATGCGAGGTCGGCCAGCGTGTCGACCACGCGTTCGGGCGGCGGCAGGATCTGCGGCGCGATCCAGCCGCGCGCGCTGCCGACGCTCCATAGCGCGAACAGCAGCGCGGGCAGCGCCCACGGTGCGAGCTGCCACGCGAGTCGTCGCAGCGCCGCCGCGCGGCGCGGCGGCACGGCGAGCGCGGGCGATTCGGACGACGGGACGGGAAACGCGGTGTCGCTCATCGGGGCGGTCCGGGTCAGGAGAGGGGCTTGCCGGCCGCGTCGTAACGTTGCCAGTAGTGTTCGAGCTTCAGCGTGCGCAAGGCATTGTCGAGATATTTCGGCTCGAACCAGCCGTCGACGTCGACCGGCTGGCGGATCAGCTTCAGGTTCAGCGCATCCTGCGCGACGGCCTTGTAGCGCGCGATGACGAACGGGTCGATCAGCGGGGACAGGCGGTCCTTCAGGCGCTGGTTCGCGTAGTCGTCCTGCCACGACGAATACGGCACGCCGCTTTTTGCCCACAGCTTGAACAGCGCATCGCGGTTCGCCTCGTCGGACGACCATTGCGCACCCTTCACGAACGCGGTGACGACGCGCTGCACGATGTCCGGATGCGCGCGGTCGAAATCGTCGAGCACGAGCAGGTGGGTCTGGCGCGTCAGCTGCGGGCCGTCGTTCTGCGATTCGTAGATGATCTTCGCGAGGCCCGCGTCGCGCAGCTTGTATAGCGCGTAGTCGCCCACCGACGCGTCGATGCCTTTCGACGCGAGCGCGGCGAGCGAACTGGCGGCGTCGAGGTTGATCACGCGCAGGTCACGTTCGCCGAGGCCGTTCTTCGCGAGCGCGTTGTCGGCGACGAGCTGCAGGTTGGTGCCGCGGAAGATCGACACGCGGCGGTCCTTCAGGTCCTTGATCGAGCGGATCGTCGAGTCGGGCGGCACCGCGATCTTGATGCCCGAGCGCACGCTCGCGGCGAGCAGCAGGCGCGTCTTGATCCCGTTCGAGCGCGCGAGCACGGCGGGCAGGTCGCCCTGGTACGCGAAGTCGAGCGCCTTGTTGGCGATCGCCTCGTTGACGGCCGGGCCCGCGCCCTTGAAGAACAGCCATTGCACCTTGACGCCGTCGGCGGCGAATTCCTTCTCGACGAGCTGTTGCAACTGCACGGTGGCGGCGCTCGATCCGCCGAAGGTGGGGGGATCGCCGGCGCCTTGCTGGGCAACGCCGATACGCAGGGTGGTGGGCTTGTCGGCGTGCGCGGCGGCGGCCGGCAATGCAACGAGGGACGCGATCAGCAGCGATCGCAGCAGGCGCAGTGGAAGCATGGAATCGATCGGTCAGGAGTACGTTTTGGGCGGAGGTGCCGGGGGCGGTCCGTCGAAGCATTCTCGATGACGTGCCTGGGGCCGACAAGAAACGATTTGAACTATGCTTATCGCGGCGCGACGGCGGACGAAACCCTGTCGCGCATGGGAGCAGTCCTTGCGGCTGTGCGGACAACGGCTACGATGTCGTTCAACACAACGTCATACGGAGACGGTCATGCAAGTGCAGGACCTGACAGGCGCGCCGCTCGATTACTGGGTAGCGATGGCGGAAGACCTCGTCGCCCCCCGCGTCGACACGTCGCATTGCACGGTGATCCGCGAACCGGGCGGCGTCCCGACACCGTTCGCGCCGTCATCGTCCTGGGCGGACGGCGGCCCGATCGTCGAGCGGCTGCCGTTTGCCGGGTTCGAGCGCGACGGCGGGCGAGGCGCGTGGCGTGCCGTGCTGCACCGCGCGGTGCCGGCCGCGGGCGAGCGCTGCACGTTCAACCAGTCGGGGCCGACGCTGCTGATCGCCGCAATGCGCACGCTCGTCGCGTCGACGTTCGGCGACGACGTGCCGGATCTCGATATGGCGCGGCCGCGCTGAGCGCATCCTCGCGCCGCATCGCTCACGCGGACACCTGCCGGATGGCAATCGATGCAACGTCGACACGGCGCGGCAGGATCGCGTCCGCCGCCGCGCGATCGGCGACGCGCTGCAACACCTCGATGTCGGCGCCGCTGAGGCTGCGCTGCGCGAGCGCGGCCCGGCGCGCGATGTCGGTGGCCGCATCGGGCGGCAGGCGCGTGAGCGACGCATAGACGCTCGCGTAGTCGGCCGGGTGCGCGAGCGCCCATTGGCCCGCGCGGGCGAGCCGCGCGAGCACGTCCGCAAGCGCCGCGCGCTTGCCGCGATCGTCGAGTGTCTCGACCGGCGACGTCAGGAACGCGAGCCCCGAATTGATGCCGCTGCCGTCGCGGACGATGCGCGCGCCGCGGCGCACCGCATGCCCGTAGTACGGATCGAACGTGGCCCAGATGCCGATCCGCTTCGCCTCGAACGCGGCGAACGCGTCGACCGGCAGCACGAAGCGCACGTCGACGTCGCGTGGCGCGAGCCCGTGTTCGCGCAGCGCGCCATACAGCTGGTATTGCGAGATGCTGCCGCGCGCCGATGATACGACGACGGTTTGCCCTTTCAGGTCGGCCACGGCGCGAACCGGCGAGTCGGGCTGCACGACGATGCCGAGCGACGCCGGCGAACCGACGCGCGTCGCGACGATCCGCAACGACGGATCGCCGAGCGCGGCCGTCAGGACCGGCAGGTCGCCGGCCGGCGCGAGATCGATCACGCCCGCGCGCTGCGCTTCGAACAGCGGCGCGGCGCCCTGGAAGTTGGCCCAGCGGAACCGGTACGGCGTGCCGTCGAGCACGCGCGCCGCTTCGGCGAGCGCGCGCAGGCCGCCGGCCTGGTCGCCGAGGACGAGCGTGACGCCCGACAGATCGGCGCCGGCCGCACGGGCGGGCAGGGCAAGGCCGCCCGCGAGCGGCGCGGCGGCGAGGGCGGCAAGGCGCTGCAGCGCGCGGCGGCGCGCTGGGGCGGAAGCGTGGGGCATCGGCGGTGTGTCCTCGGTGATCCGCGCGCGGGCCGCGCGGCTGCCGGGCAGGTTACGGAATCGGTTTCCGGCCGACAAACATCGAATCGTGAAATGCATATTCGCGCGGCGGGCGCCGGTGCGGCCGGCGTCGACCCGACGCCCGGACGCCCGGGACGCTTGCGCGGGCGCTTTACGCGGCCGGCGGCATCGTGCGCAGGAATGCCCGCACCGCAGGCGCCTTTTCGAACCGCCGGTGCGCGAGCGCGAGTTCCGACATGATCGGCTTGCCGGCGATCGGCCGGTACACGACGCCCGGCAGCGACACGCAACCGGCGAGCGCGTCGGGAATCACCGCGACCCAGCCGTTCACCGACACGCACGCGAGCACCGCGAGCAGGCCGCCCGGCCGCGCGGCGACCACCGGCGCGAAGCGGCCGCGGCGCGCGACTTCGAGCGTGCCGAATTCTTGTTCGGGCACCGCGAAGCGCGCGTCGGCGAGGTCCGCCGCGCGCACGGCGGCCATCGCCGCGTAGCGCGAATCGGCGGGCACGGCCGCGACGAACACGTCGCGCTGCAGCGTGACGATCCGCAGGCCGCCGGGCAGCGCGAGCGGCGGGCGCACGTACGCGAGGTCGAGCCGGCCGGCGTCGAGCTGGTTCGCGACGTCGTCCATCGGCACTTCGCGCAGGTTCAGCTCGATGCGCGGGTGAGCGGTGCGAAATGCGCCGACGGTGCGCTGCAGCGTGCCCGAATACACGGCCGACGACACATAGCCGATCTCGATCCGGCCGAGTTCGCCGCGTTCGGCCAGCGCGGCGAGTTCGCGGCCGCGTTGCAGATGCTCGACCGCGGCGCGCGCTTCCGCGAGATAGGCCTCGCCGGCGGCGCTCAGCGTGACCGCCCGGCGCGACCGGTGAAACAGCCGCACGCCGAGCACCCGCTCGGCTTCCTGGATCTGCCGCGTGAGCGCGGGCGGCGCCATGTCGAGCGCCTCCGCCGCGCGCGCGAAATGCAGATGTTGCGCGACGCTCAGGAACGCCCGCACGTGACGGAATTCGAGCCGGTCCATGGTTGCAATTTTCGTCAATAAAACAGCATTGAAGTGTCAATGACAGGCAATACGGGACAAGCCTAGCATACGGCTCGCTCATCCTGTTCCGGAGTGCCGGATGTCCCAGTCTTCACCGGCGTCGCGCACGAGCGCGGCTGCCGTCCCGCGCACGGGCACCCGCCTGCCTGCCGCCGCGACGCTCGCCGTCGCATCCGCGACCTGCTCGCTGATCGTGCTCGACACCAACGTGGTGGCCGTCTCGCTGCCGAGCATCGCGCGCAGCTTTCATGCGAGCTTCGCCGATATCGAATGGGTCGTGAGCGCGTACATGACCGCGTTCGCCGCGTGTCTGCTGCCGGCCGGCGGGCTCGCCGACCGCTTCGGACGCAAGCGGATGCTCTTCACGGGGCTCGCGCTGTTCCTTGTCGCGTCGCTCGGCTGCGGCATCGCGCCGTCGGCCGGCTGGCTGATCGCCGCGCGTGCGGTGAAGGGCGGCGGCGCCGCGCTGCTGCTGACCGCGGCGCTCGCAGTGATCGCGAACCGTTTCCCGGACGGCCGCGAACGGGCCCGTGCGTGGGCGATCTGGGGCATGTGCATGGGAATCGCGACGGCCATCGCGCCGCTCGTCGGCGGCGCGATCACGCAATGGATCGGGTGGCGCTGGGTGTTCCTGCTGAACCTGCCCGTCTGCCTGCTGCTGGCGGCCGGTGCGCGCGTCGCGATCGACGAATCGAACGATCCGCATGCGAAACGCGTGGATGCGGCCGGCAGCCTGCTGTTCGGCGCGGCGCTCGCCTGGGCGATCGGCGCGCTGATCGGTGCGCCGTCGCACGGCTGGCTGTCGGGCGCGACGCTTGGCCGGCTCGCGCTCGCGGCCGCGCTGCTGGCGGCGTTCGTCGGAGCGGAGCGCTGGCAAGCGCGGCCGATGATCGATCTCGCGCTGTTTGGCCAGCCGCGCTTCGTTGGCGCCGTGCTCGCGATGTTCGGTTACGCGGCGTGCGCGCAGGTGATGATGACGTTCCTGCCGCTGTACCTGCAAAACGCGTTCGGGATGTCGGCGATCGACGCGGGGCTCGGGATGCTGCCGTTCGCGTTCGCGATGATCGCCGGTCCGTCGCTCGGCGCGGCGCTGGCCGCGCGCGTGTCGTCCGGCGGCGTGCTGGCGGGCGGGCTCGCGCTGATCGGCGCCGGCAACCTCGCGACCGCGGCGCTGACGGCCAGTGGCGACTACCGGCTCGTCGCGCTCGGCATGTTCGTGACGGGGTGCGGCGCGGGCATCATGAACGGCGACACGCAGAAGGCGATCATGGCGTGCGTGCCGCCGCATCGCACCGGCATGGCGTCGGGCATCAGCACGACGACGCGCTTCTCGGCGATCGTCACGGCCGTCGGCGTCCTCGGCGCGGTGCTGGCGGCGAGCACGCATGTGCGGCTCGACCGCCTGCTGTCCGCGACACCTGGCCTGCGCGTATTCGCCGATGAGCCGTTCATGTCGAGCCTGCTGGCCGGCGATCTGGCGCAGGCGCTCGGCCGCGTGCCGCCGGCCGCTGCCGGCACCCTCGCGCGGGCGGCGCCCGTCGCGTTCGCGAGCGGCTTCACCGATGCGCTCACGGTGAGCGGCGTGCTGGCGCTGGTTGCGGCCGTCGTTGCATACAAGTTGCTGACGCAACCGATGCGCGAAGGCACGTGATGTGAAACGATGTGAAGCATGCGCAACGTCGCGCACGATCCTGCTGTTTGTCGACGTTCGGGGCGATCGTGTCGCTGCCGGTGATTCGATCGAGTGGCCACCGGCGTTCGCGATGCGACGTCCACCGACACGGGTTCGACGCGTCATCCCGACGATTCGGCACGGCGCGGGTGAACAGGACCGGTCTGACATGCGGCCGCCGAGCGGATCATGCCGGCCCGGGTGCGGTGCCGGTCAGTGCGACTTCGTCGCGGTGCGGTGGATGCGTGCCGCGTGCGCGACGCGCGCCGGATGCGACGCATGACAATGCGGGGCCGGTCTGCGGCGCGTGCGCCGGCTGGGTTCGGGCGGCTCGGCGGCGGCCGGCGCGGTTTTCGCGGTGTCCGCATCGGGCCCGGAAGTGGATACGGCGGCGACCGCCGCGACCGCCGCGACCGCAGGCAGCCTCGCCTCGGCGTCAAGCCATGCGCGCGTCGCCTCGGCGATCAGCCCGCGCAGCCAGCGAACGCCTTCCGCGCACGGCCCCGATTCGTTCCACGTCATCCGGTACACGATATCCGGCGGCTCGGCCGGCAGCGCGACCGCGGCGAGCGGCAGCAGCTTCGCGTAGTGCCGCGCGAGCCGGTACGTGGTGGTGAGGATCAGGTCGGCGCGCACCAGTGCGTGCGCGGCCAGTTCGAAGTGCGGCAGCGTGACGACGATGCGCCGCTGCAGGCCCACGCGTTCGAGCTGCCGGTCGATCGCGCCCGACGCTTCGAGCCACGACGGCGTCGGGCACAGCTGCGGCGCCGCCGCGAATCCGGCGGCCGTCATCGCGCCGCATCGCGCGAGCGGATGCGTCGCGCGCATCAGGCACACGACGCGGTCGTCGAACAGGTCGTCCTGCCGGAAGCGCGACTGGCGTGCGGGCCGGTTGTCGATCACGACGTCGAGTTCGCCGTCCGCCAGCGCGCGTTCGTCGTCGAACCCGTCGCCGAGCGGATGAAACACCAGTTGCGCGTTCGGCGCTCGCTCGCGAAACAGCGCGACGAGTTTCGGCACGAACAGCACGTTCAGGTAGTCGGGGCAGCCGATCCGGTAGGTGCGCACCGACGTGCGCGCGTCGAACGTCGGCTGCTGGATGCGGATGAAGTCGATCACGCGCAGCGCGTTGCGCAGCGGCTCGATCAAGCGCGCGCCGAACTCGGTCGGCACCATCCCGTAGCGGCTGCGCACCAGCAGCGGATCGCCGAGCAGCGTGCGCAGGCGCTTGAGCGCGGCGCTCGTCGCCGGCTGCGACATGTTCAGGCGCACGGCCGCGCGCGACACGGTGCGCTCGGTCAGCAGCACGAGCAGGATGCGCATCAGCCGTGCATCGAGCACGTCGAGCGCGCCCGTGGCGTCGGACGCGCCGCGGCGCAGCGCGGTCGGGTCTAGCGGGTCCGGCATGCCGATCCGCCTCCCGGCGATACGAGGCGGCCGCACGATGCGGCCACCGGCCGGCGGCCCGTCATTTTGCGAAGGTTCCCGGCCAGCCGACGATCCGCTTCGGGCGCGGCGGCGCATACGTGCGGACCTTCGACGTCTTCAGCTTCAGGCGCACCAGCGACTCGGCGAGCGCGACCGCGGCCGACACGCCATCGACCACCGGCACACCCGTGCATTCCTCGATCTGCCGGTCGAGGCCGGCCATCCCGCCGCAGCCGAGGCAGATCACTTCCGCGTGATCGTCCTTCACCGCGCGTTGCGCCTGGCCGACGATCGATTCGATCGCGCGAGCCGGGTGCGCCTCGAGTTCGAGCACCGCGAGGCCGCTCGCGCGCACCGACGCGCAGCGCGCATCGAGCCCGGCGAGCTTCAGGCGATCCTCGATCAGCGGCACCGTGCGGTCGAGCGTCGTGACGACCGAGTAGCGATGGCCGAGCAGCATCGCGACGCTCGCGGCCGCTTCGGTGATGTCGACGACGGGCACCGTCAGCAGTTCCTGCAGCCCTTCGCGGCCGTGCTCGCCGTAGCCGGCCTGGATCACCGCGTCGTACGGCTCGTCGTAGCTCAACACGCGATCCATCACGGCGATCGCCGCGAGGTAGCTCTCGAAGTTGCCTTCGATCGACTCCGCGCCGAAGCGCGGCGTCAGCCCGACGATCTCCGTGCCGGGCGACGCGGCGGCCTGCGCCTGCGCGGCGATCGCATCGGTGATCGACTCGGTCGTGTTGACGTTGACTACCAGGATCCTCATTGCTGACTCCGTATGCGTGTGTATCAGTGTTGCGCGCAGGCGACCGCGATGTGCTCGCCCGAACGTTCTTCGTAGTGCCGTGTGCGATCGGCCAGCAGCCAGTACACGCTGCCCGCGATCGCGGCGCCGAGCAGCCACGAGAACGGCGTCATCGCGCTGAAGGCCGGTACGACGGCGAGCGTGATCGAGATCAGCGCGGACGGCACGAGCGCCGCGAGCGCCTTGCGGTTCACGCCGCGCGTGTAGAAGTAGGCGCCGGTCGGCGCTTCGGTGTAGAGATCGGGCACGTTCACGCGCTGCTTGCGCACCAGCCAGTAGTCGACCGTGATGATTCCGTACAGCGGGCCGAGCAGCGCACCGAGGCCGGACAGGAAATAGACGATCACGATCGGGCTGTTGTACAGGTTCCACGGCAGGATCAGCACGGCGATCGTCGCGCTGATCAGGCCCGCGCGGCGGAACGACAGGCGGTGCGGCGCGAGGCTCGTCAGCACGAAGGCCGGCGCGACGAAGTTCGCCATGATGTTCACGGCCACCGTCACGATCAGGAAGGCGAGGCAGCCGAGCACGAGGAACAGCTTGTTCGGCACCGTCGCGATGATTTCCGTCGGGCTGTGGATGATGTGGCCGTTCAGCTTGAACTGCGCGCCGGCGAGCACGAAGCTGATCGTCGCGAACACGAGGATGTTGACCGGCAGGCCCCAGAAGTTGCCGACGCGCACCGTCTTCGCGCTCGGCGACGAACGGGCGAAGTCGCAGAAGTTGAGCACCAGCGTGCCGTAGATCGCGAGCCACAGCGAGCCGCCCGCGAAGATTTCCGTCCACATTTTCAGGCCGGTCATCGGCTTGCCGATCGACATCGCGAGCTGGCCGCCGGTGCGGCTGAACATCCACGCGGCGAGCGACAGCGTCGTGACGAGGATCACCGGGCCGGCGAGCCCCTCGTACTTGCGGACCATTTCCATCCCGTACGTGAGGATACCGATCTGCACCAGCCAGATCGCGACGAACGTGATCCAGCCGAGCGTCGACAGCCCGAAGATCGCATTCTGGTCGAACGCGGCGAGGCCCGGCCAGATCGCGGTGAGCAGCACGCGCAGCACGACGGATGCGAGATAGGTCTGGATGCCGAACCATGCGATCGCGATCACCGCGCGGATCATCGCGGGCAGCAGCGCGCCGTAGATGCCGAAGCTCATCCGGCTGATCACCGGGAACGGCACGCCGGTCTTCTGGCCCATGTAGCCGGTCAGGTTCATGAAGCAGTACACGAGCACCGCGCCGATCGCGAGCGACGCGAGCATCTGCCAGCCCGACAGGCCGAGCGCGAACAGCCCGATCGCGAACGAGTAGTTCGCGATGTTGTGCACGTCGTTGGTCCACAGCGCAAAGATGCTGTAGCGGCCCCATGTCCGGCCCTCGGCCCGGGTCGGCGCGAGATCGGGGTTATGCAGCCGCGGGCTCAGCGCGGGATCGCGCGCGGCCGTGTCGGTTCGATGCGATGCGTCGTCCGCGCCGAGCCCGAGGCCCGTGCGGTGGATGGCTTCCAGTTGCACGCCGTTGTCTCCTTCCATGTGCGGGGCGCGACACCGGCTGCGTGGGTACGCAGCGCGGTCGGCCGCCGTGGACGTTATGTCTCGGATTTGTTCGCGAGTATGGGCGGCGGGCCGGACGATGGGAAATTAAATATTCGGCTGGGCGTCATTTGGAAAACGAATGGAACGCGGGCGGCCGCGGCGGCGGGGAACGGCACGCAAATTGCGAGTCAGCGGGTTCCATCCACATCGACATCAGCGGAGGTGTCATGCAGCGATATTCACTTCGTCACGTATCGCGAGCCGTCTTCGCCGGCATCCTGATCGCGGGCCTCGCGGCAGGCGCAGGCTGCCAGAAGAAGGGCGACAACGGCGCGACCAGTTCCGACTCGGGCGCAGCCAGCGGCATGTCGGTCGCGCCGTCCACCGCGCCATCGGGCACGCCGAGCAGCGGGGCGGCCGGCACCCCCGGCGACGCCGGCGCGAGCATGCCGGGCGCGGCCTCCGCGCCGGCCGGCGCGAGCGGCGGCTGACGCGCGCCGGTAGTCGGGCGGGCGGCGCGGCGGCGCGTCGTCCGCCGCGCGGGTGCGGTGCCGGCGGGCACGCGCGCCGGACGGCGTGCGTGCGCGGCCGTGCGCATGAAAGATTTGCCAGGACCGTTGTAGCGATTTCCGGCCCGGCGGCGACGGCGTGACGCCGGCGTCCGCCGGCCGGGCAAGGAGGTGCGATGCAGAACGCGGAATCGAACCCTACCCCGGAAAAGCAGCGGGAACAGATCGAGAAAAGCCCGGTGAAGACACCGGCGGCCGGCGACATGCCCGACGCGGCGACCCAGGCCGCGCAGGTGGCGCGGCGTCCGCTGACGCCGGAAGCGGTCGCCGGGAAGATGCCGACCGGCCTGCCGGCGATCGACGTCGACGCGCATGCGGTCGACAGCGGCGATCCGGTGCGCCGGGCCGCCGGCCGGATCGTCACGCTCGACAACGCGAACATGGCGATGACCGACAACACGGTCGACGTCGACGGCAAGGGCATGGAGGCGCGCACCGGCGCGTCGGAGCTGCAGGACAACGTGATCTATTCGAACGCGTCGCTCGACGAGGCGGTCGACACGCCCGACGAAGGGCTCGGCGGGATCGAGAGCCGGCCGTCCGGCAACATGCCGCAGATCGCGACGCGGCCGGGCTGGCGTGTGCGCCATGTCGGCGACGTCGATATCGAGCACGGCGACGGCACACGCGCCGAGCACGTGATCTGCCTCGAACGGTCCGACGACTGATACCGCTGACCGACACGCGGCGGCCGATGCGAGCGCACCGGCCGCCGCGATCGTTTTCGGCCCTTACTGCGGCCCGAGTTCCTGCGCGGACGTATCGGCGTCGTTGCCCTGGGCGACGAGCACGTGAATGTCGTTCGGCGTCACGTCGCCGACCCCGCCCGACGGGATCGTCAGCAGCAGCCAGTCGGCGTTGTTGCCGATGTTGACCGGTGCGGTCTTGAGGATCGGCGACTTGCTGCCGGCCGTCGTGACGACCACCTGGTAGGTGCCGCCGTTCAGGTAGACCGAATCCTGTGTCGTGGCCGGGACGGCGTTCTGGTAGGCCGCGCCCGCCATCGTCGGGCTGACCGTCGTGATGTCGGTGCCCGGCGCGACGACGTACACGTCGACGTTCTGCGCGTTCGGCGATGCGTTGAAGCTGCGCACGCGCGCCTTGTCCGACAGCAGCCCCTTGTCGTACGGGTCGTCGATGACGGAGATCAGCGACGTCGTGCTCGGCAGCGCGATCGTCGTGTAATGGTGACCGTTCGCCGCGCTGAACGATTGAGACGCGACGGTCGAGGTCGTGCCCGACACGTCGTAGCTCGCGGTCTGCGTGCCCGAATCGATGTCGTGATAGCGCGTCACGCCCTTGTAGGCGACACCCGACTGATCGACCTTCGCATTCAGGTAGTAGTCGAGGTTCGGGCCGGCCGGCACCGCGTTGATGAAGCGCGCCTGCGGCTTCGAGATGCCGAGTACGGTCCCGGCGTCGTCGCCGCCGCCGCATGCCGTGAGCATGGAAATGACCGAGCACAGGGCCACTATCGTTCGTATTGATTTCATGTCGTCCTCTCGTTCAGGAAACCTGCATTGCGATGCGGGACCGCCGCGCAGAGAACCGCGCGGAGCGCAGCGCCGGTTGGAAGGAAGATGCTGTCCGCCGGATGGCGGGCGCGGGGATGACGCAATCGACGTGCCTGTGCGGCGCAAAAACCGGCGAACCACGGCGGCGTGGGGCAGGCAGCGCGCACGCGCCGCGATGGCGGCGTGCGCGGGAGGACGTGGGGAGCGTGGGAGCAGACCGCGCGAGCGGCGCGGTTGTAAAAAGGGAGCGTCGCGCGCGCGGCGCGAGGCGTCAGCGGTTCACGAGCCGGGCCGGGTAGGCGAGCGCGAGTGCGCAGCCGACCAGCATGCATGCGGCAAAACCATACAAGCCCGCGCTTTGCGAATGGAACGTATCGCGCAGCCAGCCGATGAAATAGGTGCTGCCGAAGCCGCCGAGGTTCGCGATCGAGCATGCGAACGCGATGCCGCCGGCGGCGGCCGAGCCCTTCAGGAACGTCGACGGCAGCGCCCACACGACCGGCATCGCGGCGGCCGCGCCGGCGTTGATCAGCGAGAACAGCAGCACCGTGCCGAGCGTGCCGTGCGACGACGAAGCCGCGATCGCCAGCGCGACGGCCGACACCATGAACGGTACGACGATATGCCAGCGGCGCTCGCGCGCGCGGTCGGAGCTCGCGCCGCAGTACAGCGTGGCGAGCACGGCGGCGGCGTTCGGGATCACCATCAGCCAGCCGATGTGATACGCGTCCTTCACGCCGGTGTCGCGCAGGATCGTCGGCAGCCAGAAACTCACCGCATACAGGCCGAGCAGCACGCACAGGTCGATCAAGCCGAGCGCCCACACCTTCGGATCGGAGAACGCCTTGCCGAGCGCGTGGCTCTTGTTGCCGGACGGATCGGCGTCGAGATTCGCGCGCAGCACCCGCTTCTCGTCGGCGTTCAGCCATTGCGCGGATTCGATGCCGTTGGGCAGCCAGCGCAGCACCGCGAAGCCGAGCAGCACCGACGGCAGCGCCTCGAGCAGGAACAGCCACTGCCAGCCGCCGAGCCCGTGCGCGCCGTCGAACGCCCGCATGATCCAGCCGGAGATCGGACTGCCGATCATGCTCGACAGCGGCAGGCCGACCATGAACAGCGCGACGATCCGCGCGCGGCGCGCATCGGGATACCACTGCGTCAGGTACAGCAGCACGCCCGGCAGGAAGCCGGCTTCGGCGGCGCCGAGCAGGAAGCGCACGATATAGAACTGCATCGGCGTGTGCACGAACATCGTCGCACCCGACAGCAGACCCCACGTGATCATGATCCGCGCGATCCACAGCTTCGCGCCGACGCGTTGCAGCACCAGATTGCTCGGGACTTCGAACAGGATGTAGCCGGCGAAGAACAGGCCGGCGCCGAGGCCGTACACGGTGTCGCTGAACTTCAGCGCATCGAGCATCTGGAGCTTCGCGAGCCCGATGTTGATGCGGTCGAGATAGGCCGCGAAGTAACACAGGCAGAAGAGGGTGATGAGGCGCAGCGTGACCTTGCGATAGAGAGTGCCGTGCAGCGCGTCGTCGGGGGAAACGGCGGCGCTCGGGTGTGCGGTAGACATGGGACTGCCCCTGTTCGAGTGTGACGGATGAATGGGTGGCTCGATCGACGCGAGCGGACGTTCCGCTGCGCACTGGAGTCTGTATATCACGTCAAATACGTAGCGTACACACTAGAAAATACCGAAGTGCACAGGCATGGATATGTCCGCCGGAAAGCAAGCGTTTGCATGAGAAAAGGCCGTGTTTTCAAAGGGGTTTTGGCCGATATGGAGCGTGCGCTGAAAAGGTCGGTTCATCGCGGGAGGTATGCACGAAATTCGTGCGTATGCACTCAAAATTGAAGTGTGTGCACGAAGATCTGCCGCAGCACGCGAGCGCATGTCCGGCAGGCGCTGCGACGGTGCGCGACCCGGCCGGCGCACCGATGCGATGGTCGGACGCATCGCCGCGATCGGGCGGTCGTCACGCGCGACTTGCACGCGATGCCGCGAATCATGATGCACCGCAATGACGCGCCCGGCCGGTCGCCGGTCGCACCGATTTGAGGGTGTACACTGCTTGTCTTTCATTTGCATGCAGGCGTGGGCCGGCACTCTCATGGCGTCTTCCAAGGATTCGTACGATTTTCACGACCAGGTCGGGCATCTGCTGCGCCGCGCGTATCAGCGGCACGTTTCGATTTTCCAGGAAGCGATTCCCGATTCGGATCTCACGGCCGCGCAGTTCGTGACGCTGTGCGCGGTCAAGGAGCGGCAGGCGTGTTCGCTGAACGACATCGTCAAGGCGACCGCAATCGACCAGGCGACGATTCGCGGCGTCGTCGAGCGGCTCAAGACACGCGCGCTGATCGAGGTGTTGCCCGACCCGAACGACGGCCGCAAGCTGATCGTGCGCGCAACCGCGGCCGGCCTCGCGCTGATCGACCGCACGGTGCCGTTCGCGCGGCAGGTGACGGAACGCACGTATGGCGCGCTCAATCCCGGCGAGCGGGTCGCGCTGCAGTTCCTGCTGCGCAAGATGATGGAAGAAGACGGCGACGCGTGACGGGTGACGCGCGGCGCGGGCCGCCCTACGTCGCGCCCGCGGTGACCGATGCGCGGGCCGCCTCCGCGCTCATCAGCCGGCCGGCGTCGCGCAGCGCGGCGCGCACCGTTTCCGGCGTGAACGGCGGGGCGTAGAACCGTACGCCGGTGGCATCGAACAGCGCGTTCGCGACCGCCGCCGGCCCCGGCACCGATGCCGATTCGCCCGCACCGAGCGGCGGTTCACCTTGCCTCGGCATCAGCACGACGTCGACGTCCGGCACTTCCGCGAACGTCAGGATCGGGTAGCTCGCCCATTCGCGCGACGCGACCTTGCCGTCCGCGAACCGCACGCGTTCCTTCAGCGTGCGACTCAATACCTGGATCACGTTGCCGTGGATCTGGTGGCGCACGCCATCGGGGTTGATCATCGTGCCCGTGTCCTGACCGACCGTCACGCGCTCGATACGAATCTCGCCCGACACGCGATCGACGCTCAGGTCGACGATCCACGCCGACCATGCCGCGCCGAAACCGGGGAAGCGGCTGTGCACGTAGCGCGCATACGCGATCCCGCGGCCATGCACGAGCCGCGATGCGTCGCGTTCTTCGCGTTCGTTCGTCGGGCGCGGCGCGCGCGGCATCCAGCCCGCGCGGTCGGCCACTGCCTGCAGCAGTTCGGTTGCGCGCAGGTCCTGCAGATGGCGCAGCCGGAACGCGAGCGGATCGACGCCGGTCAGCGCCGCGCATTCGTCGACGAATGCATCGTGCGCGAACGAATTCGGCAAGGCCGATACGCCGCGCAGCCACGATGCGCGCACGAGCGGCGCGAGATCCTCGCAGACGAAGCGCCGATGCGGGCTCGCATACGGCGACACGGCCGTGCGGTCGCCCATCTCGAACACGCGCGGCTCGGGCGCGATCGCGCCGGTCAGCAGCGCCGCGAGCAGCGGCGCGTCGTTCGACGGGTAGCGTGTCGTGAAGTCATAGCCGAGCAGGCGGCCGTCGCGCGTGACGGTGCCCGTCACCTGCATCGACTGGCCCGCGCCTTTCGGTTCCCACAGATGTTCGTCCGCGCGCGACAGTTGCACACGCACCGGGCGGCCGACCGCGCGCGACAGCAGCAGCGCGTCGCCGCACACGTCGTCCGCGCCGTTGCGGCCGTAGCAGCCGGCCGCTTCCATCCGCACGATGTCGACATCGGCTTCGTCGCGCGCGACGAGCGTCGCGAGGTCGTAGCGCAGCGACACGGGATTCTGCGTGCCGGACCACACGGTGATGCGCCCGTCGCCGGGCGCGCGGTAGTCGGCGAGCGCACAGGACGGGCCGATCGACCCGTGCATCTGGAACGGCCACGCGTAAGTACGCGACAGCGTGAGCGTGTCCGGTTCCGATCGCGCGGCGTCGACGTCGCCTTCGTCGAGCAGCACGCGCCGTCTGGCCGGCGCGGCGGCGATCGCGGCGGCCGGTTCGTCGAGCGGCGGCAGCGCGGGCAGCGGCCGCCACGTCACGCGCAACTGGCGCGCGGCGCGGATCGCCTGCTCCTCGCGCTCGGCGACCACGCCGACGAAATCGCCGAGCACGACGACGGCCACGAGCCCCGGCACGTCGGCTACCGACGCGCGATCGACGTCCAGCAGCGACGTGCCGACGAACGGGCCGCTGTCGTGGCCCGCGTACGGCGGCCGTACGACGCGGCCGTGCAGCATGCCCGGCACGCGCATGTCGTGCACGAACGTGAGCTGGCCGGTCGCCTTCGCGGGCAGGTCGACGCGCGGCGACGCGCGGCCGACGATTCGGTATCGAGCAGGGTCCTTCGTGCGGGCATTCAGGTCGAGCGTCAGCGCGATCCGCCGCGCGGCGACGAGCGCGGCGAACGTGATCGCGTGTCCCTCGGCGGAAATCGTTCCGTCGTCGATGTCCAGCCGCGCCGTGTCGACACCGAACCGCTCGGCGGCGAGCGCGAGCAGCGCGTGACGGGCCTGCGCGGCCGCGCAGCGCAGCGGCGTCGCGGCAATCTGGATCGTCGCGCTCGCGATGGTCGGGCCCTGGTTCGGCGTCGCGGCCGTGTCGCCGAGCACCATCGTCACGCGCGCGGCCGGCACGTCGAGTTCCTCGGCGACGATCTGCGCGAGCGACGTGCGGATGCCGGTGCCGAGATCGACGTGTCCGTTGAATGCGAGGATGCGGCCGTCGTCGAGAATCGCGACGAAGACTTCGGGCAGCGCCGGCACGTAGGACGACAGGCTGCCCGGCTGGCCGGGCGCCGGCTTCACGGGCGGCGCGGGCGGCCGGATCACGGTCAGGCAGCCGGTGCGCGCGAGCAGTTCGGAGCGGTTCACGGGGAGAGGTCCTGTCGAGGGCGGCGTGGCCGGCGGGTGATGGCGTCGGGCAGCGTGCGGGGCGGCGGCGCGCGTGAAGTCAATCTAGGCCGCCAAAAGCGCAGCGTCAATCGCGGGCGGCACACCCGCGCCGCCCGCGATGCGTCGCGACTCAGCGTGCGCGGGCCTGCACGGCGTCGATCGCCGCGATCGCATCGTCGAGCGGCATCACGGCCGCATATTTCTGCTGCATGTCGAACAGGTTCGCGTCGTGCGGCGCGATCGCGCGATCGCCGACGCAATCGGCGAGCACGAGCGGGCGGAACCCGTGCGACATCGCGTCGACGACGCTCGCGCGCACGCAGCCGCTCGTCACGGCGCCCGCGACGAGTAGCGTCTGCACCGCGCGCTGCGCGAGCCACGGCGCGAGCTGCGTGCCGAAGAACGCGGACGGCACGGTCTTGCGCACGACCAGTTCGCCCGGCGCGGGCGTGAGTTCGGGCACGATCGCGCTGTTCGGATGATGCTCGGTCAGCGTCGCCATGCCGGGCACCTTCAGCGAGAACACGTTGTCGTCGCTGCCGTCGTCCGCATACACGATGCGGCTGTGCGCGACCGGCCAGCCGCGTTCGCGCGCGAGCGCCAGCGCATGCGTGGTGCGCGCGATCGCCGGCGCGATGTTGCCGCCGCCGAAGGTCGCGGGATCGGCGAAGCCGACCACGAAGTCGACGATCAGCAGGCCGAGGTTGCCGTGCGGCGGCAGCGGCGTGCCGAAACCCTGCTGGCGATACACGTTCGCTTCGGCGTGACGGGAAAGATCGTTCATGGTGTCGGGCTCGTCGGTATCAGGCGGGTTGGTCGGTCACGCGGCCTTCGCGCACGACGGTCTCGCCGTCGAGCTCGACCGTGCAGCGGCGCAGCGGGATGTCGATATGACAGGTGGTCGTGCGGCTGCCGCCGCCTTCGTTGTTCGGGCCGAGCGAGAACAGGAAGTTGCCCTCGAACGCGCGCGCGTCCATCCCGATCGTCGCCTCGCGGTCGTACAGCCCGAGCGTCGACCAGCGCGCGCGCGGCTGCAGTCCCCAGCCGACGTGCGAGATCGCATAGCCTTCGGGGTCGGCGAACGTGTCCATGTAGTCGCGCAGCAGGTCGGCGTCGACGCCGCCTTCGATGCGCGTCGCGTAACCGTCTTCGACGGTCAGCGCGATCGGCTCGCGCACGTAGTGCTTCTGCGGCAGCAGGATGTCGCCGCGATCGATCACGATCGTGCCGCGCGCGGTGCGATCGTTCGGATAGGTCAGCGCGAAGCCGCTCGGCCAGTGATCCCAGCGGCCCGGCGCGTCGACGAAGCCGTATTCGGCGGTCGGCGGGAACTCGCCGAGCGGGCACACGAGCGCGGTGCCGGCCGCCGAGCTCACGCGCATCTCGCGCGCGGCGGCGATTTTCTTCGATGCGGCGAGCACGCGCGTGCGGTCGGCCAGGGTCGGCACCATCCGCACCAGCACTTCGGGCGGCTCGACCGCGAGCAGGATCTTCGTGCCCGATTTCAGGATGTCGTGCTGCTCGGGCGAGAACAGCAGCGTCATCAGGTCGAGCACGAGGTCGCTCTCGCGCAGCGCGGCGATCGCGGCGCGGTTGCCGGTCAGCGGCGTCGTGCCGAGGTAGGCGAGCGGGTCGCGGCTGAATGCCTTGTCGCCGTTGACGGGCGGCAGGTCGAGCCGGTTGACGATCGCGCCGAGCGACTGCGTCGCGATCAGCGCGCACGACAGCGTCTGCGGATGGGTGGCCGCGCTCGTCAGGATCGTGACGGTCTGGCCCGGTTCGAGGCGCGACAGCGTGAGGACCTGCTTCCACGCGTCGATCAGTTGGGTATCGCTGACTGGCATCGTCGGCTCCGGTAAAGGCGTGAAGGAAAGCGGCGGACGCCGCGCTCAGGGCGCGAGCGGCGCGCCGAGGAAGTCGCCGAACGCCGCGTAGAAGCCCGCCGCGTTGTCCCACGGGATCATGTGGCCGGCGTCGGGCACGCGCACGTGCCGCATCGTCGGCGTCGCGCGCTGCAGCTCGGCGACGTCGTCGTCGCGCACCACGTCGCCGCGCTCGGCGGTGATCAGCAGCGACGGCACGGCCAGTTGCGCGGCATCCGCGTGGAAATCGTCGGTGTGGAAGCCTTCGTACGACGTGCGCACCGCGCGTTCGTCGCAGGTGTGCAGCCATTCGGCGCGCAACTGCAGCTCGGCATCGGTCCAGGTCGGGCAGAACGCGCGCATGCCTTCGGCGTCCGTGCCGGCACGCGCGAGCGCCATCGAGTCGATGTACCACGGCAGCTTGCCCGGGTAGTCGCGGCGGTTCGGGCCCGAGACGGGCGGATCGACCAGCACGACGGAGGCGAGCCCGCGGATGCCGCGCCGGGCCGCGCGCGCGGCGATCCGCGCGCCCATCGAATGGCCGACGAGGCTCGTGCGCGGCAGATCGAGCGCGGCGACGAGCGCCGCGACGTCGTCCGCCTGTGCATCGAGGCTGTAGTCGAGCGACGGCGACGCGTCCGACAGCCCGCGGCCGCGCACGTCGAGCACGTAGGTGTCGAACGCCGCGCCGAAGGTTTCGCCGACGAAGCCCCACGTGATCGCGGGGCTCGTGATGCCGGGAATCAGCACGATCGCCGGTCGCGACGCGCGCGCGCCGGTCGCGCCGCCGTAGCGCAGATAGTGCTGGCGGATGCCGTTGGCGCGGACGTTCGCGCCGTACAGGAAAGTCGAGGACATGAAGATGCTCCGAAGTAGCGGCGGCGCTCAGTACGCGCCGGACAGCAGCGCGCCGGCGCCCGGCACGACCGGTTCGAGATCGAGTTCGCGCAGCATCGCGTAGGTGGTCGCGATCGCCGCGGTGATCACCGGCTTGCCCGTCATCGCCTCGACCTTCGCGACGGCGGGCAGCGACGGCATCTGCACGCACGCGGACAGCACGATCGCGTCGGCGTCCTGGTACGGCAGCGTCTTCACGATGTCGGGCAGGCGCGCCGGATCGTGGCGGCCGACGTCGAGGTTGTCGGGGATTTCCAGCGCGCGGTACGCGAGCACGTCGAAGCCTTCGTTGCGGATGTAGTCGACCACCAGCTCGGTGAGCGGCAGCATGTACGGCGCGACGACGACGATGCGCTTCGCGCCGATCACCTTCAGCGCGTCGACCAGCGCGCCCGCGCTCGTCAGCACCGGCGCCTGCGCGCCGTTGTCGGCCGTGTGCTTCGTGAGGCGCGCCTGCGACACGCGGTGGTAGCCGTGCCCCATCGCCATGATCGCGACGAGGCACGCGTAGCCGAGCACGTCGACGCGCGCATCGCTCAGTTCCACCGCGCAGCGATCGGATTCGGCGTCCATCGCCGCGAGTTCTTCCTTGACGACCTTCTTCATCCGCATCCGGCTCGAGTGATACGTAAAGCGCTCGGGGCGGATCGCTTCGCGCAGCCGCAGCATCGCGGGAATTTCCGTTTCCATCGTCGTGTTGGAACTCGGCACGATCTGGCCGATGCGGTAGGTCTTGCTCATGACGGGAGGCTCCGTGTCGGTAAGGAGGGGGCGGCACGCTGGCGCGGGATCGCCGGATGTTGGGCAAAGTCTAGTGTGTACATTTGAAAATGGCAATGGATCAAAATGACGTTCGACACGGCTGGATTGTTGTTGTGCGCGGGATTTTGTAGGTTTATTAGTGTTTTCCCGAATGTGTCGATGTCGATCAATAATCCGCTTGTCCTGAATAAATTGAGTGTGTACGCTACATAAACGCCATTCAATCCGCCCGTCCTCGCACCGTGTTCGGCAACGGGCCACCCACGATCAGGAGATCCGCATGAGCAAACCCCGTATCGCAATCATCGGCGCCGGTCTCGGCGGCACGGCCGCGGCTGCGCTGCTGCAGCGCGGCGGCTACGACGTCGCGCTGTACGAGCAGGCGCCCGCGTTCTCGCGCCTCGGCGCGGGGATCCATCTCGGCCCGAACGTGATGAAGATCATGCGGCGCATCGGCTGCGAGGACGCGCTGGAGACGATGGGTTCGCATCCGGATTTCTGGTACAGCCGCGACTGGCGCACGGCCGACGTGCTGTCGCAGATTCCGCTCGGCGACTACGCGCGCAAGACTTACGGCGCGCGCTACCTGACCGTGCATCGCGGCGATTTCCATGCGCTGATGACGCAGGCGGTGACGCCCGGCACGATCCGCTTCGGCAAGAAGCTCGCGGCGGTGGAGGACACCGGCAGCGACGTGCGCCTGACGTTCGCCGACGGCAGCGTCGAGACGGCCGACATCGCGATCGGCGCGGACGGCGTGAATTCGCGCATCCGCGAGCACCTGCTCGGTGCGGAACCGCCGCGCTACACCGGTTACGTCGCGCACCGCGCGGTGTTCCCGGCCGCGCTGCTCGGCAACAAGCCGTACGACATGTGCGTGAAGTGGTGGTCGGAGGATCGCCACATGATGGTCTACTACGTGACCGAGAAGCGCGACGAGTACTACTACGTGACCGGCGTGCCGCAGGCCGAGTGGCCGGAAGGCGTGTCGATGGTCGACAGCAGTCGCGACGAGATGCGCGAGGCGTTCGCCGGTTTCCACGCCGACATCCAGCATTTGATCGACGTCTCGCCGTCGATCACCAAATGGCCGCTGCTGGAACGCGATCCGCTGCCGTTGTGGAGTCGCGGCCGTCTCGTGCTGCTCGGCGACGCGTGCCATCCGATGAAGCCGCACATGGCGCAGGGCGCGGCGATGGCGATCGAGGATGCGGCGATGCTCGCGCGCTGTCTCGACGAGGTCGGCATCGGCGACCATGCGGGTGCGTTCGCGCTGTACGAGGCGAACCGTGCGGCGCGCGCGTCGAAGGTGCAGCTCGTGTCGCACAACAACACGTGGCTGCGCACCAACGAGGATCCGTCGTGGGTGTTCGGATACGACGTATTCGACGTGCCGCTCGAAGCGCCGTCGCGCAGCAACGTGGCGGCCGCGGCCTGACGCGCGGCGCCCGCGCCGGCCGGCGCCGTGCAGCCGCCTCGCCGGTGCGGGGCCGATGCGCCGCAACGCACGCATTTCGGCGTGTTATATGTCAGGCGCGCGCCGACAAGCGCCAGCCGGCGGCCGTGCCCGCCGCCGGCCGACTCGGCCCGCATTCTGCATTCCGGATCGATCAATGTCCCATCCCGCTTCTCCGCCGCGGCCGCTGGCGTTTCGCGTGAACGGCGCGCCGTACACCGTCGCCGACGCCATGCCCGACACGCCGCTGCTGCTGGTCCTGCGCAACGACTGCGCGCTCAATGGCCCGAAATACGGCTGCGGGCTCGGGCAATGCGGTGCGTGCACGGTGCTCGTCGACGGGCAGGCCACGCGTTCGTGCGTCGTGCCGGCCGCCGCCGCGCACGGACGCGACGTCACGACGCTGGAAGGGCTCGGGTCGTGCGACGCGCCGCATCCGATCCAGCGCGCGTTCATCGACGAGCAGGCCGCGCAATGCGGGTATTGCCTGAACGGGATGATCATGAGCACGAAGGCGCTGCTCGATCGCAATCCCGCGCCCGACGATGCGGCGATCCGGGATGCGCTGCGCTTCAACCTGTGCCGTTGCGGCACGCATCTGGAGATCATTCGCGCGGTGCATCGCGCCGCACGCTATCTGCGAGGCGGCGATGAAGCATGACGCAGGTTTGCCCGTGGCGCCGGCGCGCGTGACGGAACCGGCGCCGCCCGATGACGCGGCCGCCGACGCATCGCGCCCGCATCGCGCGCGCTACGCGTGGCCGATCGGCGCTGCGTACACGCATGCATCGTTCGATATCGAAACACGGACCGCGCCCGACGGCCGGATGACGACCTGGCGCTATCGCGCGCAGGCGGCCGGCGCGGGCGGGGACGATGCTCGCGGTGTGGACGAGCGTGCCGGGCGCGGCCCCGCATCGCCATTCGTCTACCGGCACGCGCAGACGTCGATCGAACTGGCCGATGAAGATGGCGCGATTCCCGGTCACGCGCACGTGTTTGCCCGCGAGTCCTTCGTCGACGAACTCGCGGGCGCGTTGCGGCGCGACCCGGTCGCGTTGCGGTTGCAGCATCTCGATGCCGAGCGCGATGCGGGGCCGCGCGAAACGATCCGGATGGTCAGCGAACGCGCCGCCTGGGGCGTGCCGGCTGCGGCCGGGGCGAACGCGGCGTCGCGTGTCAGCGGTCGCGGTTTCGCATTCGATGGCGAGCGTGTCGATGCGCACGCAACCGCATCCGGCGACGATGCCGACCATGACCGCGATTCGCGCTGGTCCGCGTGGGTCGTCGATCTCGACGTGGACTGCGCGACAGGCGATGTCTCGGTGCGGCGCGTGGTGGCCGGGCAGGGCACCGGCGAGCCGGGCGACGCGTCGCTGGCCGGCCTGCCCGCGTGGCAGATCGAGGCCGCGATTTCCCGCGTGATGGGCGCACGGTTGTCCGCGCGGCCCGCGCACGACGAGACCGGTGCCGGCGAGCGGGCCGACGCGATCGCGCACGAACTGATTGCAGTCGACGCGGCCGCGCGTCGCGCGCACGGCGACCTGTCCGAACACGATGCGCGGCGGATCGAACAGGCGGCCGCGCCGGCCGCTGCCGCGATCGCGAATGCGCTGTACGACGCGACGGGCGTGCGGTTTCGCGCACCGCCGTTCGATGCCGCGCACATTCGCGCCGCGCTCGCGCAACCGGTGCCGGTCGATGCCGGCGACGGCCGGCAAGCAGCCCCGCGCCGCGCGTCGCGCTGGCGCCGCTGGCTGGCCGGCGGCGGCGCGGGCGGGGTGGTCGGCGGGCTGATCGGGCTGGCGTGCGCGATCCTGCCGGGCCCCGCGCCGATCGCGCCTGTTGCGTCGATGGCGCCCGGCGGCGCGGACGGCGCGACGTGGAGCGCGGCGATGCTCGAACGCGGCCGCCAGGTCGCGCTCGCCGGCGATTGCGCGGTATGCCACACGGCGCCCGGCGGCGCGACCAACGCGGGCGGCCTCGCGCTCGATACGCCGTTCGGCACGATCTACACGACGAACCTCACGCCCGATCCGGACACCGGCATCGGTGCATGGTCATACCCGGCGTTCGCCCGCGCGATGCGCGAAGGCATCTCGCGCGACGGTTCGCACCTGTATCCGGCGTTTCCGTACACCGCATTCGCGAAGCTGAGCGAGCCCGATCTGCTCGCGCTCTATGCGTACCTGATGTCGCAGCCGCCGGTGAAGCACGTGCCGCCGAAGACGAAGCTGCCGTTCCCGCTCGACCAGCGGCGGCTCGTGGCCGGCTGGAACTGGCTGTATCACGACGCGCGGCCGTTTGCGCCGGACCCGGCGCGTTCGGCGATGTGGAATCGCGGCAAGTATCTGGTCGACGGCGCCGGACACTGCGGCGCCTGCCATACGCCGCGCAACGCGCTCGGCGCGGAGAAGGGCGGCCTCGCCTACCTGTCGGGCGGCGAAGCGGAAGGATGGGTCGCGCCGCCGCTCGTCGCGTCGCCGGCCGCGCCGGTGCCGTGGACCGAAGGCGCGCTGTTCGACTATCTGCGCACGGGGTTCTCGGCGCAGCACGGCGTCGCAGCCGGGCCGATGGCGCCCGTCGTCGCGGGGCTCGCGGCGCTGCCCGAGTCCGACGTGCAGGCGATCGCGCACTATCTGGCGTCGCTGTCGCCGCCCGTCGATGCGGCGGTCGCCGCGAACGCGGCCGCCGGCCACGCGCGCGGCGCCGACACCGTCGCGACGCTCGGCCTCGAGAACGGCCGCCGCGCATTCGACGCCGCGTGCGCGGTCTGTCATGCGGAATCGGGCGGTGTCGGGCATTTCGGCGTGCGTCCGCTGATGGGGCTCAACACGAGCGTCAGCCAGGCGACGCCGGACAACCTGCTGCGCGTGCTGCACCACGGGATCGACCAGCCGGCCACCGACCGGCTCGGCTACATGCCGGGCTTCGGCGATGCCTTCGACGATCGGCAGATGGCCGAGCTTGCCGCGTACATCCGCGCGCGCTACGCGCCGGGGCAGCCGGCGTGGCGCAACCTCGCGGAAGCATCCGCTCGAATCCGTCAGGCGGATGCACATTGACCGTCGCGCCGGCGTGAGCGGCCGCGCCGGCGGGCATGCCGGGCGAAATGACCTGACGAACGAAAACGATGGCCGGCGAGGGCTGTAATTCTTGCCAGATTTGGCCATCGTTTAACCATTCGAAACAATGTGTTCACCGAAAGGGGCATGATCTCCGGCGATCGAGCAGGCATACTGTCGCCTATGTTGTTCAATGCACGCCGACCGGCGTGCGCCTGCCCTCCATGTCCATTCCAGTCTCTTTTCGAACCCTGCGATGGTTGACCATTGCGGCTGCTGCATGCTTGCTCGCCGCGTGTTCGACTGCTTCCGACGTGACCGCGACGTCGAACCCGAACGTGTTCACCGTGACGACGCGCACGATCGGCGTGTCGACGACGTGGGCCGACGCCCACGAGAAGGCCGTCAACGAAGCCACCAACTACTGCACGCAGCGCGGGATGCGCGCAAGCGTGAAGCAGGAATCGCTGACCGGCGGCCGCCGCGTCGACGCCCGCTCCGAACTCGCGTTCGAGTGCCATCCGACCTTCGAGACGGCGTCGAACCCGCGCGGTTGACCGACCGGCGGCATGACGCCGCCGCCCGCGTTTTTCTTCCCCCGCCGGCAAACCGACCCGCGATGCCGTTCCGGCCCATCGCGGGTCGACGCACGTCCGGCGTCGGCCGGGCAGGTCAGGCCGGCTGCGCCTCGTACAGCTTCACGCACGCGGAGAAGTCGAGCGTGCCGAGCCCCTGCTGGCTCATCGACTGATACAGCTGCTGCGCGAGCGCGCCCATCCAGACCGGCTGATGCGCGCTGCGCGCGGCTTCCGTCGCGAGCCCGAGATCCTTCAGCATCAGGTTCGCAGCGAAGCCGCCCGCATAGCCGCGTGCGGCCGGCGCCGTGTCGCTCACGCCCGGATACGGGTTGTACGCGTCCGAACTCCAGCAGCGGCCGGTCGACGTGTTGATGATGCCGGCCAGCACGGCCGGTTCGATGCCGAGCGCGGCGCCGAGCGCCATCGCTTCCGATACGCCCATCATCGAGATGCCGAGCAGCAGGTTGTTGCAGATCTTCGCGATCTGGCCGGTGCCGGTGCCGCCGCAGTGCACGACGTTCCGGCCCATGTCGAGCAGCACCGGGCGGATGCGCTCGAACAGCGGCGCGTCCGCGCCGACCATGAAGGTCAGCGTGCCGGCCTGCGCGCCGCCCGTGCCGCCCGACACGGGCGCATCGGCGAGCGGGAAGTCGCGCTGCGCGGCGGCGTCGGCCACCGCGCGCACGGTGCCCGGATCGATCGTGCTGCAGTCGATCAGCGTCGCGCCGGCGCGCGCGCCGGCCAGCACGCCGTCGTCGCCGAGGTAGACGGCGCGCACGTGCTGCGCGGCCGGCAGCATCGTGATGATAAACGAGCCGCGCGCGGCGGCTTCACGCGGCGACGCCGCTGCCGTCGCGCCGGCGCGCACCGCGGCGTCGACCGCGTGCGCGTCGAGGTCGAACACCGTCAGCGCGTGGCCGGCCTTGAGCAGGTTGGCGGCCATCGGGCCGCCCATGTTGCCGAGTCCGATGAATGCGATTTCCATGTGCAGGCTCCTCGTGCTCGGCATCAGCGCAGCGCGATCGTCGTGTTCACGCCGCCGGCCGTCGCGTCGTCGTCGAACCAGCGCGCGGTGACCGTCTTGGTCTGCGTGTAGAACTGCACGACCTGCTTGCCGTACGGGCCGAGATCGCCGAGCTTCGAGCCGCGCGAACCGGTGAAGCTGAAGTAGGGCACCGGCACCGGAATCGGGATGTTGATGCCGACCTGGCCGATGTCGATCTCGCTCTGGAACTTGCGCGCGGCCGCGCCGCTCTGCGTGAACAGACCCACGCCGTTGCCCATCGGGTTGCGGTTGACGAGCGCGATCGCGTCGTCGAGCGTGTCGGCTTCCAGCACGACCACCACCGGCCCGAAGATTTCTTCCTGGTAGATCGACATGTCGGTCGTCACGCCGGAGAAGATCGTCGGGCCGACGAAGTTGCCGTGCTCGTAGCCGGGCACCTTCACGTCGCGGCCGTCGAGCAGCAGCGTCGCGCCTTCCTTCACGCCGGCGTCGATCAGCGACAGGATGCGCGCCTTCGCCGCCTTCGACACGACCGGGCCGACGTCGGTGCTGGCTTCCGCGCCCGCATTGACCTTCAACGCCTTCGCCTTTTCGACGAGATCGGGCAGCCAGTCGCGCGCCTGGCCGACCAGCACGACGACCGACGTCGCCATGCAGCGCTGGCCGGCCGCGCCGAAGCCCGCGCCGACGAGTGCGTTGATCGACTGCTCGCGATGCGCATCGGGCAGCACGACCGCGTGGTTCTTCGCGCCCATCATCGACTGCACGCGCTTGCCGTGCTGGCTGCCGAGGTTGTACACGTGCGTGCCGACGCGCGTCGAGCCGACGAACGAGATCGCCTTGATGTCCGGGTGCGTGCACAGGCGGTCGACCACCGTCTTGCCGCCGTGCACG
The DNA here is from genome assembly GCF_003253915.1 of Burkholderia sp. 28_3. Classification (NCBI taxonomy): domain Bacteria; kingdom Pseudomonadati; phylum Pseudomonadota; class Betaproteobacteria; order Burkholderiales; family Burkholderiaceae; genus Burkholderia; species Burkholderia sp. 28_3. Next base: position 42,219 of record NZ_QKZF01000021.1, on the reverse strand, counting down.
ACGTTCAGCACGCCTGGCGGCACGCCGGCTTCGATCGCGAGTTCGACGAGCTGCATCGTCGACAGCGGGTCCTGCTCGGACGGCTTCAGCACGAACGTGTTGCCGCACACGATCGCCATCGGGAACATCCACAGCGGAATCATCCCGGGGAAATTGAACGGCGTGATGCCCGCACAGACGCCGATGGGTTGGCGCAGCGTGTAGGTATCGACGCCGCCCGCGACGTTCTCCGCGAATTCGCCTTGCTGCAGCGTGCCGATCGAGCACGCGTGCTCGACCACCTCGAGGCCGCGGAAGATGTCGCCCTGCGCGTCGGGCAGCGTCTTGCCTTGCTCGGCCGTCAGCGTGTGCGCGATGCGTTCGAGATTGCGGCGCACGAGATCCTGGAACTTCAGCATGATGCGCAGCCGCGCGCCGATCGGCGTCGTCTTCCAGGTCTGGAACGCGCGCTGCGCGGAGGCGATCGCGGCATCGACCTCGTCGAGCGTCGCGTACGGCACGCGGCCGATGACTTCCTGCGTCGCGGGGTTGACGATGTCGCCCCATTCGGCGCTGCGCGAATCGACGAACGCGCCGTCGATCAGCAGCTTGGCGGTGGGCAGGGCGAGGGTGGTCTGGGGAACTGCGGCGTTCATGGAACTCTCTCCGGGAAACGGTGGTGCGAAGCAAAAGGGTGGCCGGCGTCCGCCGCGCGTGCGGCGACGGCGGACGGCAGGTCGAACTGAAATCGAATGAAGGCGGGCGGTGCGCTACGCGCGCGCCGGTCGCATCAACGCGGTGCACATGAGCGCGAACACGCCGAAGCCGACGAGGTACGCGATCACGTAGTGCGGCTGGCCGCCGCCGGCCTTGAGCAGCGACGTCGCGATCATCGGGGCGAAGCCGCCGCCGATCACGCCGGCGAGCTGCACGGACAGCGAGATGCCGCTGTAGCGGATTTCCGCCGGGAACTGCTGCGCGAACAGCAGCGATTCCGGCGCATAGAGGATCGGGAACACGACGCCGAGGCCGAGCACGATCGCCCACCATGCGGTCGACGTCTGCTGCGTGCCGAGCATCATGAAGAACGGCGCGGCGAACGCGCACATCAGCACGAGGCCGATCGCGAACATCCGGCGCTGGCCGATGCGGTCGCTCAGATGCCCGCACAGCGGCATCGTGACGAGCGACAGCGCCGCGCCGGCCGTGATCGCGTGCAGCATCTCGGCCTTCGGCAGATGCAGTTGCTGCGTCGCGTAAGCGAGCGCGAACGTGACGACCATGTAGAACCAGGTGTTCTCGGCGGCGCGCGCGCCGACGATCGTCAGCACCTCGCGCGGATGGCGGCGCAGCGCGGCCGTCACCGGCGATTTCTCGGCCTTGCCCTGCTTGCGGACCTTCTCGAAGTCGGGCGATTCCGGCACCTTCGCGCGGATGAACCAGCCGAGGCCGACGAGCGCGATGCTCGCGAGGAACGGCACGCGCCAGCCCCACGACAGCATGTCGGCTTCCGGCAGCGCGGCCACCGCGGCCATCGCCACCGACGACAGGATCAACCCGAGCCCGACGCCCGTCTGCGGCAGGCTGCCGAACAGCCCCTTGCGGCCCTTCGGCGCGTGCTCGACGGCCATCAGCACCGCGCCGCCCCATTCGCCGCCCACCGCCATGCCCTGCAGGAAACGCATCGCGATCAAGAGCGCGGCGGCCCAGTAGCCGATGCTGTCGTACGACGGGATCAGCCCGATGATCATGCTCGGCACGCCCATCAGCAGCAGCGTGATCATCAGCATCGACTTGCGCCCGATGCGGTCGCCGAAGTGGCCGAACACGATGCCGCCCATCGGCCGCCCGATGAAGCCGACCGCGAACGTGCCGAATGCGGCGAGCGTGCCGACGACCGGGTCCAGCGACGGGAAGAAGATGCGGTTGAACACGAGCGCGGCGGCCGTGCCGTAGAGGAAGAAGTCGTACCACTCGATCGTGGTGCCGGCCATGCTGGCCCAGCCGGCCAGCAGGTAGTGCTTCGCGGTGCGCTCGGGCGCCGGCGTCGCGATGGTCGCATGCTCATCGAGGGTGGATCGCGTTTGCATGGTGTCTCCGTGGTGGTGCCGCGGTTCATGGTCCGCAGGTCACGGTCGAGTATAGTTATGCGCAGATTCATGATGTACCGATAAAGAAACCGGTTGGATGTGCATTTATGCATATCGACGGCCGGCCCGGAGACGCCCGCCTTTTTCCTTCGCCGATGCGACATGCCACCGAGCCGGTTTCCGGCAACCTGAACTGGGACGACCTGCGCTTTTTCCTCGAGGTCGCGCGCACGCAGCGCGCGAGCGGCGCCGCGAAGCGGCTCGGCGTCGACTACACGACCGTCGCACGGCGCATCCGCGCGCTCGAGGCCGCGATGGGCACGCTGCTGTTCGACAAGTCGCGCTCCGGCGGCTTCACGCTGACGGCGGAAGGGCAGCGGCTCGTCGCGTATGCGGATGCGATGGAGACGACCGTGCAGTCCGCGTGCGACCAGGTCGCGAACACCGGCGAGGCGCTGTCGGGCCACGTGCGGATCGGGTCGACCGAAGGGTTCGGCTGCTTTTTCCTCGCGCCTCAGCTCGCGCGGTTCCGCGCCGCGCATCCGCACGTGACGGTCGACCTGCTGCCGGTGCCGCATTTCGTCAACCTGCCGAAACGCGAGGCCGATCTCGCGATCACGCTCGAGCGGCCCGAGCGCGGGCCTTACGTGGTCACGAAGCTGTGCGACTACCAGTTGCGGCTCTATGCGACCCGCGACTATCTGGCGAACCATGCGCCGATCACCTGTACGGACGATCTCGCGCAGCACGCGTTCATCAGCTACGTCGACGATCTCGCGTTCAGCAACGAACTGCTGTACCTCGACCGCGCGGTGCCCGGCGCGACGGCCGGCTTGCGCACGACCAGCGTGATCGCGCAGGTTTTCGCGGCGCTGCAGGGCGGCGGCCTGGCGATCCTGCCGTGTTTCATGGCGGCCACGCAGCCGGCGCTGGTGCCGGTGCTGCCGAACGACGTGGTCGTCACGCGGTGTTTCTGGCTGACGTGCCGCGAGGATCTGCGCAAGCTGCGGCGCGTGACCGCGCTGTGGGATTACCTGCGCGCGGCGGCCGATGCGAACCGCGCGTTGCTGTCGGGAGAATCGGGGACGCTGCGATTCGTCGGCGAGCAGGAATAGCGGTCGACGGGGATGTCGCGACGGCGACGCGACGATCGATCTGGATGACAAAACGGCCGGCGGCGCCTCGACCGGCTATCGGGGGAAAGGCAGATGGCTTTGACGCATGCGGGCAAGGTTTTCGTGGTGTGCGTGGTGGTATTCGGCGTGGTCGCTTACTGGCTCGCGTCGCGCATGGTGCGCCGCCAGACGGGCGGCAAGCGCGGCTCGGGCGGCGCGGTCGCGTTCTGGTGGCTCGTGTGTTTTTGCCTGGTGTCGCTGTTGTTCCCGTTCGCGTACTGGATCGGCGACGAGCTCTACGTGCTGACGGTGTCGCCGACATACGAAGCGACCGTCGTGTCCTACCGGTCCGAATGGGACACCTGCGAGCGCCGCGACAGTTCGGGGCGAACCTCGTCGTACCGGTGCATCAAGTACACGTCGATCCTGGAAGCCGTGATGCCGGATGGCGAACGCATCACGCTACCGGGCAACATTCGCTCGGGCGCCGTGCCCGATCTCGGCGAGAAGGTCGATGTCGTGTTGCCGCCGGGCGCGCAACAGCTGCACGAGCGCAGCGTGCGCAGTATCGGCCTGCTGGCGGGCGGCGCGGTGGTGGTCGCGATCATCGGCTATTTCGTCTACCTGATCGCGGCGTACGGGGCCGGGAAGAAGATCGACGGCGCGGCCCGCTTCGGCATGGCGGCAGTGCTGAACGGGCTCGTGCCGCTCGGTGCGCTGCTGATGGAAATGGCATTCCTGAGCGTGCCGTACCGCTACTGGGCGCACGGGAATCCGCAGCAATGGCCGGTGTGGGTGCTCGCGCTGAGCATGCTGTTCGCGCTGGCGCTGCTGCCCTTGCTGCTCGTCTATGCGCGCACCGCGTGGCGGGCGGTGGTGAAGTAGCGGAGGCGCGGCACGCCTGTGCCGTCATGTCCGCACCGACAGCCGAGAGGAGACGGTCGTGGAAATTCGTTCGCGGTGGACGTTCGAGTGCCGGCCCGAACACGTGTGGCCGCATTTCCTGCATGCGCGGATGGACGACACGCGGCCGCTGCTGTTTCGCCTCGATGCGCCGTTCCGCCGGCGCCGCCTCGCGGCCCGCCGTGCGCTGCGACGCGCACCGACCCCGGCCTTCAACCCGGGCAACCGAGCCGATCCGCGAGCTCGTTCAGATCCCTGACGTCGAAATCCCACGCATCGTCGGCTCGCAGGTCGGTCGTCTGGCCGGGCCCGTGCTCGGTCGGCCGCAGCACGAACGCGGTCGACAGCCCGAGCCCGCGCGCGGCCGCAAGATCGCCGTTGTGCGCGGCCACCAGGCACAGCTCGGCCGGTGCGAGGCCGAGAATCTTGACTGCTTCGGTATAGACCGCCGGCGACGGCTTGTACGCGCGGGCAACCTCGGCGCCGAGAATCGCGTCCCACGGCAGCCCGCCGTGTTTCGCGACGTCGACCATCAGCCGGATGTTGCCGTTCGACAGCGGCGCGATGATGTAGCGCTGCTTCAGCCGGTGCAGCCCGGCAACGGCATCGGGCCACGGATCGAGCCGGTGCCAGGCGAGATTGAGCGCGTCGATGTCGGCATCGGGCACGTCGTCGATCCCGAGGCGGTCGAGCGTGCGCACGAGGTTCTCGCGATGCAGCACGTCGAGCCGCACGTAGCGGCGGCGCCCGCTGCGGATTTCTTCCATCGACGGCGAATACTCGGCGCGCCACGCATCCGCGAACGCGAACGGGTCGAGCGTCGGCGCGTGGCGGTCCAGGAAGGCGGCGGCACCGCGTGCGACACCGCTTCTCCAGTCGACGATCGTTCCGAAGACATCGAAAACGAGCGCCTTGATTTCGGCAGGGTTCGTCATGGTGATCCAGTGAAGGTCGTTCGATGAGGGTTCACATCGCCGTGCCGCCGGATGGCGCGGCGCCGGTTCGATCGACATTGAATCACGGATACGACAACGCGGCCCGGAAGGCCGCGGTGCGGGGCTCGCGCGCCGGTCGCACGGGGCCGGCGAGCGGGGCGATGGCGCGCGGCGGCCGGACGGCACCGGCCGCCGTGCGCGCCGGGCCGGTCAGCTCTTGTCGTACGAGAACTGGATGCCGGCCGTGCCGCCGGTTTCGATGAACAGGTTCATGAACGCGGGCACGGTGGCGCTGCGCGCCCAGTCGCGCTGCAATTCGCAGAACAGCTGCGCGACGCTGATCATCTGGCCGCCGGCCTGCTCGATGCGGCGCAGCGCGGCTTCGTGCGCGGCGACCGACGTGCCGCCGACCGCGTCGACGACCACGTACACCTCGTAGCCGGCCTTCAGCGCGTCGAGCGCCGGGAACGTCAGGCACGCTTCGGTCCACAGCGCGGTCATGATCAGCTTCTTGCGGCCGGTCGCCTCGACGGCCTGACGGAACTCGACGTCCTCCCACGAGTTGATGCTCGTGCGGTCGTAGGTCGGATAGCCTTCGAGCGCCGCGCGCAGTTGCGGGATCGGCGGCTTGTTCAGCCCGGTCTTCACGTTGACGGTCGAGTGGACGATCGGGAGGTCGTACGCAACCGCCGCCTTCGATGCGCCGACGATGTTGTTGATCAGCAGTTGGCGATCCATCGACGCGATCGAGTTCACCTGGACCGGCTGGTAATCGATGACGATGAACGCGGCGTTCTGCGGGGTGAGCAGGTGGTCGTTCGCGGGGTCGCGAATCGGTTCGCTTGCCATGGTTGCCTCCAGAGACAGAGCAGGAAGTGAGGGGAAATCCCGAGGGTCCGGGGTCGGCGGCCGCGGTGTCGGGACACTCGCCGCGGCTGCACGCTCGCGCCGTCGCAAACGTCCGACGCCGGTTGCACGGCAGGCGTTTGCTCCAAGCTTAGTGAATCGTGCGGACGAGCGAGGCGGCCGGCTGAAAAAAATCCCGCTTGCCTCGACGACACCGATCCACGTCGAAACACGATGCTAAGCGTGCAACAACGGGTGTTCCAGTCCCTTAAAATGCCGTCAGTGTTCTATGGGTGGAACAATCATGGATGACCTGAACGACCTCTACTATTTCGTGAAGGTGGTCGAACACGGCGGCTTCACGCAGGCCGGGCGCGCGCTGGACGTGCCGAAATCGACGCTGAGCCGGCGCATCGCGGCGCTGGAAGCGCAGTACGACGTGCGGCTGCTGCAGCGCACGACGCGCCATTTCACGGTCACGGAAACCGGGCGCGAATTCTACGAGCGCTGTCTCGCCGTGCTGGTCGAAGCCGACGCCGCGCGCGAGGTGATCGAGCGCCGGCACGCGGAGCCGCGCGGCATCGTGCGCGTGAGCTGCCCGACCGCCTTGCTCGAATACCGCGTGAGCGCACTCGTTGCCCGTTTCATGGCGATTCATCCGCAGGTGCACGTGCACCTCGAGGCGACGAATCGCCGCGTCGACCTGTTGAGCGAAGGCTTCGACCTGGCGCTGCGCGTGCGCTTCCCGCCGCTGGAGGACAGCGATCTCGTGATGCGTGTGCTGGCCGACAGCCCGCAGCGGCTGGTGGCGGCGCCGCACTGGCTGGACGGGCGCGCCGCACCGTCGGACCCGGCCGGGCTGATCGGCGCGCCGAGCCTCGACTGGGGGCCGGCGCGGCATCACGTCTGGCAACTGGTCGGGCCGAACGGCGAGCACGCGCAGTTGCGCCATCACCCGCGCTTCGTGACCGACGACATGCACGCGTTGCGCGATGCGGCGATTCATGGCGTCGGCATCGTGCAACTGCCGTGCATGGTCGTCGAGGACGACCTGCGCGATGGCACGCTGATCGACGTGCTGCCCGGCTGGGCGCCGAAGGGCGGCGTGGTGCACGCGGTGTTTCCGTCGCGGCGCGGGTTGCTGCCGCGCGTGCGGCTGCTGATCGACTTCCTGGCCGAGCACATCCGGAAGGATTGACGGGCGGCGCGCGGCGCGGCGCCGCCCGCGCTCCCGTGCGTTCAGGTGGTCAGTGCCACTTGCGGATCTGCACCTGGACCTTCCCGTCGCGGATCGGCATCACGTCCGGGCTGTCGTCGCCGACCTCGCTGTCGATCAGGTCGTTCAGGCGGCCGTTCATCGCGAGCAGCAGCTCGCCGTGCCGCTTGCGGTCGATCGCGAGATTGCGCATCTCGCCCGGGTCGCTCGCGACGTCGAACAGCTCGACATCGTTGCGCGCGAACAGCGCGTCGAGCGTCGTGGGCCGGTTGAATTCGAGCGGCGAGAAATAGCGCGTGAAGCGGTAGCGGCCGTCGAACACGCTGCGGATCGTGCCGCGCAACCGGAAATCCGGCTGCTGCGCGAGCGCGCGGCGCAGCAGTTCGTCCTCCGGCACGCCTTTCTGCCGCAGCGTGCCGAGCTCCTTCAGCATCCATTCGCTGTCGTAGTACAGCAGCATCGCGTAGTTGAACAGCGTCGCGTCGCGCGCCGCGTGCCGTTGCGCGTCCGCCGGTTTCGCGAGCCAGCGCGTGAGGTCGTGCCCCTTCAGCGCGCTGCCGCGGATCGTCGCGAGCCGCGCATCGTCGAGGCCGGTGAGTCCGAGCAGCGTCGGCGCGATGTCGATGTGCGACGTCAGCGCATCGCACTGCATGCCGCCCGGATACGCGGGATGGCGGATCACGAGCGGCACGTGATTCTGCGGCTGGTAGGCCGCCGCGCCCTTGCCGACGAGCTGGTGCGCGCCGACGTGGTCGCCGTGGTCGGCCGTCATCACGACGATCGTGCGTTCGTCGAGGCCGAGCGATTGCAGCGTCTGCAGCAGGCGTACGACGTGCGTGTCGCAATCGCGGATGCAGTTGAAGTAGTTGTCCTGATAGAGGCGTACGCGTTCGTCGGTGAACGGGTAGCGTCCGACGAGGTTCGCATGCGCGGCGTTGAACATGCCGTGCGCGGGTGGCCGCCCCGGCTCGTCGTACGGCTGCCGCCGGGACGCGGCGAGCGGCACGTCGCGCCATGACGTGCGATACAGCGCATCGTTCGGCGGCGGCGCGTTGCCGAGCATCGGGTGGTTGGCGTCCTGCACCGTTGAGCCGTGCGTGTCGGTGTTCACGAACATCGCGTCGTGCGGGTTCACGAGATTCACCGCGAGGAACCACGGCTTGCCGTCCTGCGCGAGGCGCGGCGCATGGTTGCGCATCCAGCTCACCGCGGCCTCCGCCGTGAGCCCGTCGTACTGGTAGCCGCCGCGAACCATGCCGATCAGGTCACCCACGCCGAAATAGTCGTCGAAGCCGTACGCGCGGATCGTGCGGTTGTAGTCGGCCACGGGCGCCGTGTACGGGCTCGCGGTTTCGTGCATCGACGCGCTCAGGTGCCACTTGCCGAGATACGCGGCGTAGTAGCCGGCGTCGCGCAGCATGTGGCCGACCGTGCGAATGTCCGGCGACATGTCCTTTTGCCAGGGCAGGCCCGCGTTGTCGAGCACGCCGGTGTGCTGGATGTGCTGGCCCGTGTAGACCGTCGAACGCGACGGCGAGCACACGCATGCGGCGATCTGGTGGTGCATGAAGGTGATGCCGTCGCGGCGCAGCGCTTCGCGGCCGGGCACGGGGAACGGCCAGCGGTCGAAATGGCGTTCCTGGTCGGTCAGGATGAACAGGATGTTGTAGCCGGCGGGCGGCGCGGCAGGCGCGGTGGTGGCGCCGCGCAAGGCCGGCGCCGGATCGACGGCGGCGACCGTTCCGGTGCCGGCAGCCGGGTTCGCGGCCAGCGCATCGGCGCCGAAGCCGGCCGACGCGACGGCCGCACCGGCCAGCTTGAGGAACTGGCGTCGCGCGGTGGGTTCGGTGGCGGGGGTGTCCTGATCGTCTTTCACGTCGGCTGTCTCCTGTCATGCCGGCTCGTGCCGGGGGTTTTCATGCCGACGACTATGCGGCAGGATCGCGTATCGATCGATGAAAGATCAGGGTCGATCGATAACCTGCCGAACATGAATGACGGAGACGCCCGTGACCCTCGACCCCCACGGCTCGGCCGGCCGCACGCGACCGGACCTGCTCGCGCCGCCCGGCGCGCCGGCCCACGAGCGGCGCATCGCGCAGGCGCTGCGCCGGCTGCGCGTGCGCGACATGGAAACGCTCGATACGCTCGGCCGCACGCGCAGCTTCGCGCGCACGTCCGAGGCCGCGTCGATCACGCAGCCGGCGCTGTCGAAGTGGCTGCGCGAGCTCGAAGAGTCGCTCGGGCTGCCGCTGTTCGAGCGTACGTCGCGGCGGGTCGCGCCGACGGCGTACGGCGATGCGCTGCTCGAATGCATCGGCCGCGTGCTGACCGACATGCGCGGCGTCGCGCCCGCGTTCGACGCGTTGCGCACCGGCGCAGGCCGCCCGGTGTCGATCGGCCTGCTGCCGAACATGGCGCCGCAACTGATTCCGGGCGCGCTCGCGTGGCTGCGGGAAGCCGGCCGCCCCGTGCAGCTCAACGTGCGGGAAGACACGCTCGACCGGATGCTCGCGCAGGCGCAGCGCCACGAGCTCGACCTGCTCGTGTGCCGGCTCGACGCGTCGGCGTTGAGCGCGGGGCTCGCCGTCGCGCCGCTGTACCGCGACGACATGATCGTCGTGTGCGGGCCGCGCCATCCGTTGCTCGGGCGCGCACGGATCGGCTGGCGCGACGCGGCCGCGTTTCCGTGGATCGCGCCGCCGTCGGGTTCGCCCGCGCGCACGGCGCTCGACGCCGAGTTCGCGAAGGCGGGCCTGACGCCGCCGGCCGTGCTGATGGAGTCGGTGTCGTGGCAGACCAATCGCGCGGTCGCCGGCCAGTCGCCGTGCCTGTTCGTGCAATCGGCCCGCGCGTTCGACCTCGCCGCGCGGGCCGGCGAGCGCGTCGGCCGGCTGCCGCTGAAGCTGTCGACGATGCCGGAGACGGTCGGCGCGCTGTATGCGGCGCCCGCGAGCGCATCGGTCGCCGCCGCGATCGACGCGCTGAAGGCGGTGACGGGCGCGCATCCCGGCGCGGACGACCGGCCGGCAGCGGGGCAGGGCGCGGACACATTCTGACGGATCGTTGTCGGAGAAGGCGCGCGCGGCCTTCGTGCGCTGCAGCAACCGGTCGGCGAACCGGTCGCCGCCGGTGCGAGCCGCGCGGCAACCGAGCGTATCCCCTGATGCAAGCAGGCACGCCGGCTGTCACGGATTGGTGTTAAATACATTTCGGCGCGCCCTGGCTCGGCGCGCAAACGGGGCGCACCGGGCATCGGCGTAAACCCGGGGCGGGACAGGGCACGAAAAGGCACGAAATATCGATAACGAATCGGGCGCATCAGACCCGGTCGGACAGACGGCAGGATTCATCTTGAATACCGAACCGCAAAGTTCTCGCTACAGCATCGGGCTCGCCGCGGAAGTGCTCGCATCCGAGCAGAGCGTACTGAGACTCATCACGCGCAACACGCCGCTGCCGGAACTGTTGGTCGAAGTTTGCCGGCGCGCCGAGACTTTGCTCGGCGACGGCGCGTCGTGCACGATCCTGCTGCTCGATACGGACGGCGTGCACGTGCGCGTCGGCGCGGCGCCGTCGCTGCCCGCGCAGTACAGCGCGGCGATCGACGGCGCGACGATCGGGCCCGCGGCCGGCTCGTGCGGCACCGCGATGTACGAGCGCCGGATGGTCGCCGTCGAGGACATCGAAACCGATCCGCTGTGGGCCGACTACCGCGCCATCGCGTTGCCGCTGGGCCTGCGCGCGTGCTGGTCGGTGCCGTTCCTCGACGATGCCGGCATCGTGCTCGGCGCATTCGCCGTCTATCACCACTGGCCGTGCCGGCCGAGCGACGAGGAAACCGCGCTGTTGCGCGATATCGGCAACAGCGTCGGACTCGCGGTGCACCAGGACCGGATCGCGCGACAGCTCGCGCACAGCGAGGAGCATCACCGGCTCGTCGTCAACAGCCTGAGCGAGGGCATCCTCGTCATATCGCGCGAGGGCGTCGTGATCGCGAGCAATCCGAGCGCGAACCGGATGATGCGCGTGAAGGGCGAACTCGTCGGCCGCCGGCTGTCGACGGTGATCCTGCGCAAGCTGCGCGAGGACGGCACGCCGATCGAGCCGCGCGACTGGCCGAGCCGGCGTGCGCTCGAGACGGCCACGCCGATGCTCGACTACACGGTCGGCTTCGGTCTCGCGGACGGCGACATCATCTGGGTGCGCGGCAACGCGGTGCCGATCGTGCGGCCGGGCGAGACGCGGGCCGACTCGGTGCTCGTGTCGTTCAACGACATCGGCCCCGTGCGCGAAGCACAGCAGCAGCTGCGCTACATGGCGACCCGCGATGCGCTGACGGGCCTGTACAACCGCCGCTGGCTCGGCGATCGCATGCGCGAGCTGTTCGGCGTGCACGATGCGGCGACCGGGCCCGCGCGCGTCGCGATCCTGTTCATCGATCTGGTCGGCTTCAAGAAGGTCAACGACACGGCCGGCCACGACGCGGGCGATGCGCTGCTGCGCAGCGTCGCGGCGCGGCTCTCGGCCTGCGCGGGCCGCTACGCGCTCACGCGGGTCGGCGGCGACGAGTTCGTGATCCTCGTCGACGACTGCGACGATCCCGAGCGTCTCGCGGTGCTCGCCCGCGAGGTCATCGACGCGATCGCGAAGCCGTTCGCGATCGCGAACAACGAATACTGGCTCGGCGTATCGATCGGCATCAGCGTCGCGCCGCGCGACGGCGACGATGCCGTGACGCTGATGCGCAACGCCGATTCGGCGATGTACGACGCGAAGCAGCGCGGCCGCAACCACTTCACGTTCTTCACCGCGCAGCTCAACCTGCGGCTGCAGCGCCGCTTCGCGATCGAGCAGTCGCTGCGGCGCGCACTTGCGTCGGACATGCTGCGGCTCGCGTATCAGCCCGTCGTCGATGCGCGCAGCGGCCGCACGGTCGGCGCCGAGGCGCTGCTGCGCTGGACGAGCCCCGAGCTCGGGCCGATGTCGCCGGCCGAGTTCATTCCGGTCGCGGAAGACACGGGGCTGATCGTCGCGATCGGCCAGTGGGTGCTCGAAACCGCGTGCCGGCAGGCGGCCGAGTGGCGCCGCACGATCGCGCCGGACCTGATGCTGGCCGTCAACCTGTCGCCGCGGCAGTTTCACGAAGGGCTCGTCGAATCGGTCGGCCGCTGTCTCGCGCAAACGCGGCTCGACCCGTCCGCGCTCGAACTGGAAATCACCGAAGGCGTGCTGATGAACGACACGGACACCGTGCTGCCGATGCTCGAAGCGCTCACGGACATGAACGTGCGGATTTCGGTCGACGATTTCGGCACCGGCTATTCGTCGCTCGCGTACCTGAAGCGCTTTCCGCTGCACAACCTGAAGGTCGACCGCTCGTTCGTGTCGGGCGTGCCCGATCATCACGACTCGGTCGCGATCACGCAGGCGGTCGTCGCGATGGCGCATTCGCTCGGGATGAAGGTCACGGCCGAAGGCGTCGAGACGCAGGCGCAGTCGTGGTTCCTGCAGCAGATCGGCTGCGACATGCAGCAGGGCTATCTGTTCAGCCGCCCGCTGGAGGCGAGCGACTACGCGCGCCGGCTCGGCGCGGCCTGAGCGCGGCGCGCGCGCCGGTCGTACCCGTTGGTGTGCGTCAGTGCGCGTCAGTGCGCGTCGAACCCGCCGCTGCCCGGCGGCGTCGACGACCGATCGATCTCGACCCGGTTCTTGCCTTCGTGCTTCGCGCGATAGAGCGCGCGGTCGGCGGCCTCGATCAGCAGGGTCGTCGGCAGGCCGGGCGCGGGCACGATGCTCGCGCCGCCGATGCTGATCGTCACGGTGTGGTTGCCGGTCGACGAATGCGCGTGCCGCAGCCGCAGCGCCTCGACCGCGAGCCGGATCTTCTCGCCGAGCAGCCGCGCGGCGCCCGGCGACGTGGCCGGCATCACGACCGCGAATTCCTCGCCGCCGAAGCGCGCCGCGAGATCGCCCGACTGCCCGAGGCAGCGCTCGATCGTCGACGCGATCTGCTTGAGCACGTTGTCGCCCGACACGTGCCCGTACGTGTCGTTGTACAGCTTGAAGTTGTCGACGTCGATCATCAGCAGCGACAGCTCGCTGCGCTCGCGCGTGCCGCGCCGCCACTCGGCGGCCAGGTATTCGTCGAGATAGCGCCGGTTCGACAGTCCGGTCAGGCCGTCGGAATGCGTGAGGCGCCGCAGTTCGAGATTGGCCTCGAGCAGTTGCTGCTGCGACTGCCGCAGCGCGCGATAGGCTTCGTCGCGCTGCAACAGGTTAAGGTACGAGCGCGAGTGGTAGCGGATGCGCGCGACGAGCTCGATGCGATCGGGCAGCTTGACCAGGTAGTCGTTCGCGCCGGACGCGAACGCGGCGCTCTTGATCACCGGTTCCTCCTGCGTCGACAGCACGATGATCGGCACGTCGCGCGTCGCCGGATTCGCGCGGTACGCCTTGACGAGGCTCAGCCCGTCGGTGCCCGGCATCACGAGGTCCTGCAAGATCACGGTCGGGCGCGTCTCGATCGCGGTGGCCATCGCGTCGTCCGAGCGCGGGCAGTAGTGGAAGTCGATGCCTTCCTCGTCGACGAGCGCGCGCCGCACGGCTTCCGCGACGATCGTCTGGTCGTCGACCAGCAGCACCATCGCCGGCACGTCGGCGGGCGACGCGGTCGGGCCGCCGGGCGGGCGAGTCAGGTCAATCGTCATGGTCGATGCGGGTTGTTGCGGTCGTTGCAAGGGCGGGCATGGGTGTTGCGGACGGTCATCGTCGGGCTCAGATCCGTGCGAGCGCCGCCAGTTCGCCCGCGATGCGCCCGAGCGGCAGGATCGCACGCGCCGCGCCGAGCGTCGCGGCCGCCTTCGGCATCCCGTATACCGCGCTGGTCGCCTCGTCCTGCGCGATCGTATGGTAGCCCTTCATCCGCAGCGCCTTCAGGCCGATCGCGCCGTCGCGGCCCATCCCCGTCAGCAGCACGCCGATCACGCGGCCGGGCCAGTGCTCGGTCAGGCTGTTGAAGAACACGTCGACCGACGGACGATACGGCGTGGCGGCCGGCTCCCGCGTGTATTCGAGCGTGCCGGCGCGCGTGATGCGCAGGTGATCGTCGGTCGCGGCGAGCAGCGCGACACCCGGCTGCGGGCGGTCGCCTTCGCGGGCGACGCGCACGGCGAGCCGGGTCTGGCCGTCGAGCCATTGCGCCATGCCTTCGGCGAACGCGCGATCGACGTGCTGCACGATCACGATCGGCGCATTGAAATCGGCCGGCAGGCTGCCGAGGATCGACGCGAGCGCGCCGGGGCCGCCGGCCGATGCGCCGATCGCGACCAGCGGGCCGCCGCCGTTGCGCGCGGCCGTGCCGGCGATGCGCGGGCCGCCCGGCGCGTCGAGCAGGCGGCCGATCTGGTCGATCTTCGCGAGCAGCAGTTTCGTCGTGTCGCCGGCCGCGCCGTCGCCGAGCCGCGGCGTGTCGACCGCGTCGAGCGCGCCGGCGCCCATCGCCTCGAACACGCGCCACGCGTTCGCGCCGATGCAGCTCGTCACGATCAGGATCGCGCATGGTCGTTCGGAGCGCATGATCCGCCGCGTCGCTTCGATCCCGTCGAATTTCGGCATGATCAGGTCCATCAGCACGATGTCGGGCGGCTGCGCGGCGCACAGTTCGACGGCCTGCGCGCCGTCGGTCGCGACCCACAGCACGCGGTGCTCGGGCCGTCGCGCGATCGCGCGGCGCATCGCCTCGACGGCAAGCGGGAGGTCGTTGACGATGCCGATGTTCACAAGCGGAATTCTCCGGTCGGTTCGTAGTGTTGGAGGTGGGCCGGGTTCATGGAAGGGCGTAGCCTGTTCGGCGCTGCCGGGCGGCATCGGCGGCCGGACGGCGCGGCATTCTTTTCGGTTGGCGACGCCCGAATGCTGTCATGCGGCGCGAGCGGCGGCAATCGAAAAATGTGCGCATGATGCCGTTTCAGTGCGTTTCCTCTATGGCCGTGCGGCATTGCCCGCAAGCGGGCCGGTCGATCCTGCCCGGACCGGCCGTGAAAGTCCGCATGTTACCGTGTCGGCATCGACAAAAAAGAAAGGAGGGAGCCGGATGACCGCGCCCCATACCGTACTCGTCAGCCGCGACCCGCATGCGCCGATCGTGATCGAGCAGGACGGCCGTTTGCTGTACCGGATCTACATCGAGAGCGGACACGCGTCGTTCTACCGCGATTTTCCGGTCGAACCCGATGCGGTGCGCGTGCTGCGCGACGATGCCGAGCGCTACTACTTCCTGTTCGCGGCGCTTCACCATCCGTACCAGTTGAGCGCGACAAACCTCTCCGACGCGGAACGCGCGCGTTATTTCGGCACGATCCTGTTTGCCGGCCGCGACGAGGTCGAAGCCTTCATGACGGAGCGCGATCGCGCCAGCCACGGCGCGGTGGCGAATCTGCTGCAAATCTTCACGCAGGCCGACTACCGGCAACTGCGCGAGGGCCGGTGGTTCGGCATGGGCGCGGGCACGCCGGCCGCGTAGCGGTCGCGACCGGGTCGCCGGCGGCACGCTGGACGCGCCGCCGCGTCGTCAATGGCTGCGCGCGTAGCCCTGGATCAGCGCGCGCATCATCCCTTCGACCGTCGCGTCGAGCAGGTCGTCTTCCTGCTCGGCTTCCTCGACGAGCGCGGCATAGGCGGTCGCGAGCGTCACGCGGTCGACTTCCTGGCGTTGCTCCATCAGCGTCACCATCCCGTCCTTCGCCAGATGGGCGGAGAACGCGCGGCTGCCGATGGTCTGGAATACGTCAATCATGGCGGCTCTCCCGTACGTTGCCGATGCTTTTCAGTGTAGTCGGCGTCCCGGGCCCGCGCCACGCGCGCCGGCCGGCCCGCCCGATTCGTCCGATGAAATGTGGCCGACACACGGCGCGGGCACGGTGTCCGTCGGCTTCAACGTTTACCCGAACCGGCAAATTGTCGACTTTTTATCGATAAAGTCTCGTGTTAGATTTCGCCGTCCGAGCCCGATGCAAACCGGGCCGGCCGCGCGTGGCCGACGTGCCGCACGTCCAGACACAAGGAGGGGAAATGCTGGTGCTGATTGGGGTGCCGATCGTCGTGATCGGCTTCGCGCTGCGCTTCAATGCGCTGCTGGTGGTCACGATCGCGGGGCTCGCGACGGGGCTGGCGGGCGGGCTGAATCTCGTCGACATCGTCAGCGCGTTCGGCAAGGCGTTCACCGAGAACCGCTACATGGGGCTGATCTGGCTCACGCTGCCGGTGATCGCGCTGCTCGAGCGCAACGGGCTCAAGGAGCAGGCGAAGCGGATGATCTCGCGGGTGCAGGCGGCCACCACGGGCCGCGTGCTGATGCTGTACTTCGTGCTGCGCCAGGCGACGGCCGCGCTCGGCCTCACGTCGCTCGGCGGCCACGCGCAGATGGTGCGGCCGCTGATCGCGCCGATGGCCGAGGCCGCCGCGGTCAGCCGGCACGGCGAGCTGCCCGAGTCGGTGCGCCAGCAGATCCGCGCGCATGCGTCGGGCGCCGACAACGTCGCCGTGTTCTTCGGCGAGGACATCTTCATCGCGATCCAGTCGATCCTGCTGATCAAGGGCTTTCTCGAACAGAACGGCCTCTCCATCGAGCCGCTGCACCTGTCGGTGTGGGCGATCCCGACCGCGATCGCCGCGCTGCTGATCCACTGCACGCGCCTCGCGCTGCTCGACCGCCGGCTCGCGCGCGGCTTCGGCCTGGTGAAGCAGGAGGGCGCGCGATGATCGGCCTCGAATCGCTGTACACGCTCGCGGGGCTGATGTTCGCCGCGTTCGCGTATTTCAACCTGACGGATCGCACGAACCCGCGGCGCGTCGTCAATTTCGCGTTCTGGGCGATCTACGCGGTCACGTTCCTGTTCGGCGCGCTGCTGCCGCATGTCGTGACGGGCTGCCTCGCGATCGCGCTCGCGGTGATCGCCGGCTCCGGCAAGCTCGGCCGCGGCCAGTCCGACGAGGCCGGCGAAGCGGCGGCCGTGCGGCGCGAGACGCTCGCGCAGCGCTTCGGCAACCGGCTGTTCCTGCCCGCGCTGCTGATTCCGGTCGTCACGCTGATCGGCACGTTCGCGTTGAAGAGCGTGCCGTTGGTCGAGTCGAAGAGCGTGACGCTGATCTCGCTCGTGCTCGGCACGATCGTCGCGTTCGTCGTCGCGCTCGCGATGCTGCGCGATTCGCCCGTGCATGCGCTGAAGGAAGCACGCCACACGATGGACGCGGTCGGCTGGGCCGCGATCCTGCCGCAGATGCTCGCGGCGCTCGGCGCATTGTTCGCGGTGGCGGGTGTCGGCGGCGTGGTGTCGGGGCTCGTGAAGGAGTGGGTGCCGATCGATTCGCCGTTCGCGGTGGTCGCGGCCTATACGGTCGGCATGGCGCTCTTCACGATGATCATGGGCAACGGCTTCGCCGCGTTTCCGGTGATGACGGCCGGCATCGGCCTGCCGCTGATCGTCCACCAGTTCCACGGCAATCCGGCGATCATGGGCGCGATCGGGATGCTGAGCGGCTTCTGCGGTACGCTGATGACGCCGATGGCCGCGAACTTCAACATCGTGCCCGCGGCGCTGCTCGAACTGAAGGACAAGAACGGCGTGATCAAGGCGCAGTGGCCGACGGCCGTGCTGCTGCTGGCCGTGAACACGCTGCTGATGTACGCGTTCGTATTCCGCTTCTGATTCGATGGACGAGAGATGCTCATGACCGACCGACTCACCCCCGAACTCGCTTCGAAATTCGCGTCGCTCGCGCTCGCGCACCTGACCCGCGAATATCCGAACAAGCTCACGCATGCGCTCGAAGGGCCGCACGACGTGCAGGGCCCGCGCGCATTGCACCCGATCTTCTACGGCAGCTACGACTGGCATTCGTGCGTGCACGGCTACTGGCTCGTGCTGCGCGTGCTCGAACGCTACCCGGCATTGCCGGAGGCCGAGCGCATCGTCGCGATCGTCGACGCGCATTTCACCGACGCGAACGTCGCCGGCGAGCGCGCGTATCTCGCGCTGCCGCACAACAGCGGCTTCGAGCGGCCGTACGGCTGGGCGTGGCTGCTCGCGCTATCCGCGCAGCTCGAGCGGCTCGCGCTGAAGGGCGTGTTGCCGCAGGCCGCGCGCTGGGCGAAGACGATGGCGCCGCTGGCCGATCTGTTCGTGTCGCGCTTCGAGACTTTTCTGCCGAAGGCGACCTATCCGCTGCGCGTCGGCACGCACTTCAACACCGCGTTCGCGCTGGCGCTCGCGCTCGATTTCGCGCGCGATACGCAGCGCGACGGGCTCGCCGCGCTGATCGTCGATACCGCGAAGCGCTGGCACCTGAACGACGTCGCGTGCCAGGCGTGGGAGCCGTCCGGCGACGAATTCCTGTCGCCCGCGCTGATGGAGGCCGAGCTGATGCGGCGCGTGCTGCCGGCCGCCGAGTTCGACGGCTGGTTCGCGCGCTTTTTGCCGGACCTCGCGCGCGGCGAGCCGGCGACGCTGTTCGAGCCGGCGACCGTCAGCGATCGCAGCGACGGCAAGATCGCACACCTCGACGGGCTGAACCTGAGCCGTGCATGGTGCCAGCGTTCGCTGGCCGGCGCGCTGCCGGAAGGCGATGCGCGGCGCGCGAAGCTGCTCGACGCGGCCGACCGGCATCTCGCGAGCGCGCTCGCGCACGTGGCCGGCGATTACATGGGCGAGCACTGGCTCGCGACGTTCGCGTTGCTCGCGCTGGACGCGTAGCGCGCGAAACCCCGCCGGCCGCAAGGTCTTCGGCCTGCGGCTATACTCGCCGCTCGGGCCGCTTCGCGCCGCATGCGCGGCGCGAAGCGCGCCATCCGCCAGTTCGCCGCCTCGCCATGGACAAGCTCATCTCCTATGTCGCCGCGATCCACGGGCTCGCCGGCCCGGTGCAGATCGTGTCGCACGCCACGTCGCACGACCGCTGGACCGACGACGACGTCGAGGTCACGCGCGACGAAACCGAATACCGTTTCGACAACGGCGCGATCGTGCGCCGCTCGGTCGAGCAGGACCGCGCGCCGTCCGACCTGCTGTGCGCCGAATGCTGGATCGACTACGACGTGCTGCGCCATCCCGATGCGCAGCCGATCAATCCGTCGCGGCTGACGTTCGACAACGCATGCCGCGAAACCTTCTGGCTGCGCTACCACCTCGCATGAGCGCGCGACCGCGCGCAGGCACGAGCGCGCGCGGCCGCATCAACCCGGCGACGCGCCTTCAGTCGCATGCAGCAGCGGCGCGAGCCGCGTGGCCGCGTCGCGCATCTTCGGCACGTTCTCCAGCAGATCGTTGAGCGTCGCGCGCGCGGTCGGTGCATGCACGGCGAGCGCCGCGAGCACGCGACCGCTCGCCGCATCCTTCACCGGCACCGCGACGGCCACCATTCCGCGTACGAATTCCTCGTTGTCGATGCCGACGCCGCGCGCAGCCAGCCGGTCGAGCTCGGCCGCGAGCAATTGCGCATCGGTCAGCGTCCGGTAGGTCATCTTCTGCAACGTGAGCCGCGCGAGCAGCGCGTTGCGCTCCAGCGCATTCATCTGCGACAGGAACAGCTTGCCGCTCGCCGTGCAATGCAGCGGCACGCGCATGCCGGGCCGCATCTCGAGCCGCAGCGGTTCGGTGGTCTCGACGCGTTCGACGTACAGCACCGTGTCGCCGTCGAGCGCGGTGAGGTTGCAGGTCTCGCCGAGCACGTCGACGAGCGTGCGCAGCACCGACCGGCAACCGCGCGTAAACGTGTTGTTCGACAGCGCCGCGAGCGCGAACTGCGCGGCGCGCGGGCCGAGCGCGATGCCGCGGTCGTGGCCGCGCGAGTCGGGCATGTGGATCACGTAGCCGCGCGTTTCGAGCGATTCGATCAGGCGCAGCAGCGTCGCCTTCGGGATGTGCAGCCGTGCGGCGAGCTGCGACAGCGTGTACGGCTGTCCGGCCGCGGCCAGCGCTTCGAGCACGGCGAGCGCGCGCAGCACGCGCGCATCGTCGGCGGGCGCGCCGTCGGGCGGCGCGGGGGCGGTGTCGCGCATGTGTCTCCTCCGTCGGGATCGGCGTGCGTCCCGGGATGGTGTGTGCGAGAGAAATGAAACGAATTGAACGGTTTTTGTACCACATTCGCGGCGTGGACAATAAATCGGCTTGTACGTGGTCCGTGTGCTCAATAAATTTGGACAAAACATACCGGATTTTTCGCATACCCCGGAACGGAGACACGGAATGACACGCAGCTTCGACTATGTCGTGGTCGGCGCAGGATCGGCCGGTTGCGTCCTCGCCAACCGGCTGTCCGACGGCGGCCGCCATACGGTGTGCCTGCTGGAGGCGGGCCCCGCCGACAACTACATGTGGATCCACGTGCCGATCGGTTATGGCAAGACGATGTTCCACCCGGTGTACAACTGGGGCTTTCATACCGATCCCGATCCGAACATGCACAACCGCCGCCTGTACTGGCCGCGCGGCCGCACGCTCGGCGGCTGCAGCTCGATCAACGGGCTGATCTACGTGCGCGGGCAGCAGCAGGACTACGACCACTGGGCCGCGCTCGGCAATCGCGGCTGGAGCTGGCGCGACTGTCTGCCGTATTTCCGGCGGCTCGAACACAACACGCTCGGCGAAGGCCCGACGCGCGGCACCGGCGGCCCGCTGTGGGCGTCGGCGATCCGGCAGCGGCACGAACTCGTCGATGCGTTCGTCGCCGCGTCGAACCGGCTCGGCGTGCGCACGGTCGACGACTTCAACACGGGCGACCAGGAGGGAGTCGGCTACTACCAGCTGACGACGCGCAACGGCCTGCGCTGCTCGACCGCGGTCGCGTACCTGAAGCCCGCGCGCGGACGGCCGAACCTGCACGTCGAGACCGACGCGCAGGCACTGAAGGTGCTGTTCGACGGCGCGCAGGCGTCCGGCGTGCGCTACGTGCAGCACGGCAAGGTGCACGAGGTGCGCGCGCTGCGCGAGGTGATCCTCGCGGCCGGCGCGCTGCAGTCGCCGCAATTGCTGCAGGTGTCGGGCGTCGGGCCCGCCGCACTGCTGGACCGGCACGGGATTGCGGTCGTGGCCGATCGGAAGGGCGTCGGCGAGAACCTGCAGGATCATCTGCAGGTACGGCTGATCTACGAGGTGACGAAGCCGATCACGACCAACGACGAGCTGCATTCGTGGGTCGGCCGCGCGAAGATGGGGCTGCAATGGGCGCTGTTCCGAGGCGGCCCGCTCGCGATCGGGATCAACCAGGGCGGGATGTTCTGCCGCGCGTTGCCGGACGAATCGGCGACGCCCGACATCCAGTTCCATTTCTCGACGCTGTCGGCCGACTCGGCGGGCGGCAGCGTGCATCCGTTTCCCGGCTGCACGTACTCGATCTGCCAGTTGCGGCCCGAATCGCGCGGGACCGTACGGATTCGGACCGACGATGCGCGCGACGCGCCGTCGATCCAGCCGAACTATCTCGACACCGAGCGCGACCGCCGCACGACGGTGGCCGGCGTGCGCTTCGCGCGCCGTGTCGCGGCCGCCGAGCCGATGGCGCCGCTGATGAAGCGTGAGGTGCGGCCCGGCGCGGACGCGCAGACGGACGACGAGCTGCTCGAGTTCTGCCGCGAGTACGGACAGACGATCTTCCATCCGTCCGGCACCGCGAAAATGGGCGTCGCGAGCGATCCGCTCGCGGTCGTCGACGAGCGGCTGCGCGTGTATGGGACGCGCGGCTTGCGCGTGGTCGACTGCTCGATCATGCCGACGCTCGTATCGGGCAATACCAACGTGCCGATCGTGATGGTCGCCGAGAAGGCGTCCGACATGATCCTCGAGGACGCGCGCGAGGCCGATCGCGGCCGCAGCGTCGCGCCGGCCGCCGAGGCGCTCGCGTAGCGCGCAGCGCCCGCGCGGCCCGTGCTCCTGCGCCCGGACGGCCGCCGCGCGCTCATCGATGCCCCCGCCGGCACGGCGTCGGGGCAGGTTGCGGCGCATCCTTACCTGGAGAAGCTCGCATGGCAATCGATTCCCGGGTCGTCCGACGCGTGGCCGCGGCCAGCGTGATCGGCGCGACCGTCGAGTGGTACGACTTTTTCCTGTACGGCGTGGTCGCCGGCATCGTGTTCGACAAGCAGTACTTTCCGTCCGGCGACGCGTTCGTGTCGACCATGCTCGCGTATGCGACGTTCGCGGTCGGCTTCGTCACGCGGCCGCTCGGCGGCTTGCTGTTCGGTCATCTCGGCGACCGCGTCGGGCGCAAGTCGGCGCTGATCCTGACGATGCTGATCATGGGCGTGTCGACGGCCGGCGTCGCGTTCCTGCCGACCTACGCGCAGATCGGCATGTGGGCGCCCGTGCTGCTGCTGACGCTGCGCGTGCTGCAGGGGATCGGCCTCGGCGGCGAGTGGGGCGGCGCGGTGCTGATGGCATACGAATACGCGCCGCCGCACCGGCGCGGACTGTATGCGAGCCTGCCGCAGATCGGTCTCGCGATCGGGCTGTGTCTCGCGGCCGGCGTCGTCGCCGGGCTGTCGCGCGCGCTGCCGGACGCCGCGTTCCTCGCATGGGGCTGGCGCGTCGCGTTCGCGGCGTCGCTGCTGCTCGTCGCGGTCGGCTTCTACATCCGCACGCGCGTGGCCGACACGCCCGAGTTCGTCGCGCTCAAGCGTCAGCGGCGCGACACGAAGCTGCCGGTGGTCGAGCTGCTCGGCAACTACCGGCAGGCGATCCTGCTCGGGATGGGCGCGCGCTATATCGACGGCGTGTTCTTCAACGTGTTCGCGGTGTTCTCGATCGGCTACATGACGCGCAACCTGTCGATCTCGCGCGGCGACGCGCTGCTCGGCGTGATGAGCGCGGCCGTCGTGATGTGCGGGTTCATCCCCGTGTTCGGCAGCCTGTCGGACCGGCTCGGCCGTGCGCGCGTGTACCGGTGGGGCGCGACGCTGTGCGGGCTGTCGGTGCTGCCCGCGTTCTGGCTGCTGCAGACGCAGTCGACGAACCTGCTCGCCGTGTGGCTCGCGCTGGTGATTCCGTTCGGGATCTTCTATGCGATGGCGTACGGGCCGGAGGCCGCGCTGTTCGCGGAGCTGTTCGACGCGAACGTGCGTTACACGGGCATTTCGTTCGTCTACCAGGTGTCGGGCATCTTCGCGAGCGGCCTCACGCCGATCGTCGCGACCGCGCTGCTGCGGGCGAACGGCGGCGCGCCGTGGCTCGTCGGGGTTTACGTGATGTTGTCTGCACTCCTGTCGATCGTGTCAGCGCGGGCGATCGAGAAACGCGGCGGCGTGGCCGGCGTCGCGGTACGCGCGACGTGACGCCCGCGCCGGGCGGGCGGCGGTGTGCGGGGTCGTATCGGCGCCGGGGCGCCGGCGGCCTCGCGTTCGCGCTGGCCGCGCGCCACCGGTCGCTCCGCGTTGCCGGCCGCCCGGCGGCCGGCGCGCTGGCCTGACTGCCGGCCCAGGCGCTGGTCCAAGCGAATCCGGCCCACTGGCCCTACCTGCGGTAAATCGGCCTGCCTACACTTTCCTCGACAGATCGCCGCATGGAAGCATCTGCACACGATCGACCCGAAGAGAACGATCAGGAGACAGGCATGACCAACAGGCAGTCGGCAGCATCCGCCCGCGCGGCGGACACGCGCCCCGCATCAGTCAGTCGAATCGCCTCGCGCGCCGGTTGCGGCGCAACGGGCATGCCCGCAACGGAGGGCTGACCATGTCGACCCCTTCCATCGAACGCACCACGAGCGGCTTCGCCGGCGGCCGGCCGAACGACACGCGTTACGACCCGACCTACGATCCGCTCGTGTCGCCGGGCCCCGGCTGCGGCAAGCAATACGCGCCGACCTACTGGGTCGCGACGGCCGGCACTCCGCCGGCCGACGACGGCCCCGTCACGCGCGATCTCGACGTCGACGTCGCGATCATCGGCGCCGGCTATACGGGCCTCGCGACCGCGCTGTGCCTCGCGCGGGATCACGGCATCAAGGCCGTCGTGCTCGAGGCCAACCGCACCAGCTGGGGCTGCAGCAGTCGCAACGGCGGGCAGGGGCAGAACGCGTCGGGCCGGCTGTCGCGCTCGCAGTGGATCGAGCGCTGGGGCAAGGACGTCGCGCTGAAGATGCACGACGAGATTCTCGAAGGCTTCGAGCACTTCAAGTCGCTCGTATCGGAAATCGACTGCGATCCGCAGCCGGGCGGCCATTTCCTGATCGCGCATCGCCCGCGCATCATGGCGAAGCTCGCGGCCGAGGCGAAGGTGTGGAAGGACGTGTTCGGCTATCCGTCCGAACTGCTGAGCGCGGAGACGTTCCGCCGCGAATTCATCAACGACCACGAGGCGGCCGGCGCGCTGCACGAGCCGGAAGGCATCGGCATCCATGCGCTGAAACTCGCGTTCGGCTACCTGCGTCTCGCACGCGAAGCCGGCGCGAAGGTGCATACGAGCAGCCCCGTGCTCGGCTTCGAGACGATCGACGGCGTGCACCACCTGCGCACGCCGGGCGGCGTGGTGCGGGCTCGCGCGGTCGGCATCGCGACCGGCGCGTACACCGCGCAGACGCTGCATCCGTCGCTGCGCAGCAAGGTGATGCCGATCCTGTCGAATTCGATGGTCACGCGGCCGCTGACCGACGCCGAGATCGATGCATGCAACTTCCGCACGACGCAGGTGCTGACCGACACGCGCACGCTGCGCTTCTACTATCGTTTCCTGCCCGATCGCCGGCTGCAGATCGGCAGCCGCAGCGCGATCACCGGCGACGATGCGCCGAACCCGCGCCACCTCGATTTGCTGAAGGAAGGCATGGCGCGCAAGTTTCCGGCGCTGCGCGGCGTCGAGATCGATTACTCGTGGTGGGGCTGGGTCGACGTGAGTCACGACATGATGCCGCGCGTGTGCCAGCCCGATCCGCGGCAATCCGTGTACTACGCGCTCGGCTACGGCGGCAACGGCGTGTCGTATTCGCAGCAGGCCGGCCGTCGGCTCGCCGAGCAGATCGCGGGGAAGGGCGCACGCCAGACGCTGCCGATCTTCACGTCGCCGCTGCCCGGTCACCCGTTCGCGCCGTTCCGGCGTATCGGGCAGCGGATGCTCTACCTGTCGTACTTCAGGAACGACGAAAAGCCCTGAGCGCGGGGCGCACCACCCGGCGCGACGCAAGACCGCGCGCGCCGGGCAACCCGACACAATAAAAGCCACAGAAATCCGTGCGGCCGGGGCTGCAGGTGCCCCTGCACGCGCCGTCGCCGGCGGCGCCCGCGTTCACCCGAAGGTGACGCGGGCGGCGCCGGACAACTGGATATGGAGAAGACATGCAACCCTCGATGAACCAGAGTGACCTGAAGTGTGGGCTCAAGCAGCGCCACATGACGATGATCGCGCTTGGCGGCGTGATCGGTGCCGGGCTGTTCGTCGGCAGCGGCGTGGTGATTCAGCAGACCGGGCCGGCCGCGATCCTGTCGTTCCTGATCACGGGCGGGCTGGTCGTGCTCGTGATGCGGATGCTCGGCGAGATGGCGTGCGCGATGCCGGCCGTCGGCTCGTTCTACGAGTACGCGCGGCTCGCGTTCGGCAACTGGCGCGGGCCCGGCAGGATGGCGGGCTTCCTGACCGGCTGGATGTACTGGTATTTCTGGGTGATCGTCGTCGCGCTGGAAGCGGTCGCGGGCGCCAGGCTGATCCAGTTCTGGCTGCCCGACACACCGGCGTGGATCATCAGTCTCGCGCTGCTGGTCGTGCTGACGCTCACGAACCTGATCTCGGTCGGCAGTTACGGCGAATTCGAATTCTGGTTCTCGTCGATCAAGGTCGGCGCGATCGTCGTGTTCCTGTTCCTCGGCGGCCTCTACGTGCTCGGCATGTGGCCCGCGTCGATGCACACGACGGCCGTGCTGCCGACGCTGCTCGGTCACGGCGGCTTCATGCCGCTCGGCATCGGGCCGGTGATGAGCGGGGCGGTCGCGGCCACCGGGTTCTACTTCGGCGCGGAAATCGTCACGATCGCGGCGGCCGAGGCGAAGGAGCCGGCCAAGGCGGTTGCGAAGGCAACCAACTCGGTGATCACCCGCGTGCTGGTGTTCTACGTCGGCTCGGTCGCGCTCGTCGTCGCGCTGGTGCCGTGGAATTCCGCGCAGATGGCCACGCCGTACGTGAGCGCGCTGGAAGTGATGGGCCTGCCGGCCGCCGCCAACGTGATGAACGCGATCGTGCTGACCGCCGTGCTGTCCGCGCTCAACTCGGGCCTCTATGCGGCCTCGCGGATGCTGTTCGCGCTGACCCGCCACGGCGACGCGCCGGCCGCGCTCGCGAAGGTCAACAAGCGCGGCGTGCCGGTGCGCGCGATCCTGCTCGGCACGGTGTTCGGCTACGTGTCGGTCGTGATGTCGTACGTGTCGCCCGATACCGTGTTCGCGTTCCTCGTCAATTCGTACGGCACCGTCGCATTGTTCGTGTACGTGCTGATCGCGTTCTCGCAACTGCGCCTGCGCAAGCGTCTGGACCCGGTCGCCGCCAGCAAGCTGCGCGTGAAGATGTGGGCGTACCCGTACCTGACCTGGGTCGCGATCATCGGCATGGTCGGCATCCTCGTCGCGATGGCGTTCATCCCGGACCAGCGCAAGCCGCTCTGGCTCGGCGTCGCGAGCCTCGGCGTACTCGTGGTCGCGTACGGGCTGACGCGCCGCGGCCGCCGCGAGCATCTCGACGACAGCGAACTGCTCGCGTATCCGCCGCGTTGACGGGCGGCACCGCATGGCGCCGAAGGCCCGGTGCATGCGCCGGGCCTTCGCGCATGCGGCCCGCGGGGGAGCCGGCGCAACTATCGGGCCGACCGATAGCACCGATCAGAGGATGCGACTTTATGTCGGGCGCCGGCCGGCATAGCATGGATGAACCGATTCACCGGTGCGCGGCAGCGACGCGCACCGTCATCCGCGAACGAGGACAGACGATGGAACATCGGGCACGCGAGCGCGACGAGCAGGCCGAGATCAAGACGACGACCTGCTACATGTGCGCATGCCGCTGCGGCATCCGCGTACACCTGCGCGACGGCGAAGTACGCTATATCGACGGCAATCCGCACCATCCGCTGAACCAGGGCGTCATCTGCGCGAAAGGTTCGTCGGGGATCATGAAGCAGTACTCGCCCGCGCGGCTCACGCAGCCGCTGATGCGCAAGCCGGGCGCGGAGCGCGGCGATGCGCAGTTCGAGCCGGTGTCGTGGGAGGTCGCGTTCGACGTGCTCGAAAAGCGCCTGTCGCATCTGCGCGCGACCGATCCGAAGCGTTTCGCGCTGTTCACGGGCCGCGACCAGATGCAGGCGCTCACCGGCCTGTTCGCGAAACAGTTCGGTACGCCGAACTATGCGGCGCACGGCGGGTTCTGCTCCGCGAACATGGCGGCCGGGATGATCTACACGATCGGCGGCTCGTTCTGGGAGTTCGGCGGCCCCGATCTCGACCGCGCGAAGCTGTTCTTCATGATCGGCACCGCGGAGGATCACCATTCGAATCCGCTGAAGATCGCGCTCGGCAAGTTCAAGCGCGCGGGCGGCCGCTTCATCGCGATCAATCCGGTGCGCACCGGTTACGCGGCGATCGCCGACGAATGGATTCCGATCCGCCCCGGCACCGACGGCGCGCTGTTCATGGCGCTGATGCATGAGTTGATCGCGCGCGATGCGTTCGACCACGAATTCGTGTCGCGCTTCACGAACGCGGCGGAACTGGTCGACCGGCGCGACGGCGCCGACACGTTCGGGCTGTTCGTGCGCGACGCCGACGCGCCGGAGCTCAACCCGCTGTATCCGCAGAACCGGATGTGGTGGGACACGAAGACGAACCGCGCGGTGCTGCACCACACGGATGGCGCGGAGCCGGCGCTCGACGGCCGCTATACGCTCGACGACGGCACGCCGGTCGCGCCGTCGTTCACGCTGCTGCGCGAACAGGTGGCCGCTTGCACGCCCGAATGGGCGGCCGACATCACCGGCATCGCGGCCGACACGATCCGCCGCCTTGCCCGCGAGATGGAGACGGTCGCGCGCGAGCAGGCGATCGAGCTGCCGGTGCGCTGGACCGATTCGTGGGGCCAGGCGCACGAATCGGTGAAGGGCGTGCCGATCGCGTTCCACGCGATGCGCGGGCTGGCCGCGCATTCGAACGGCTTCCAGACGATCCGTGCGCTCGCGGTGCTGATGTCGCTGCTCGGCACGATCGACCGGCCGGGCGGCTTTCGCCACAAGGCGCCGTATCCGCGCGCGGTGCCGCCGTCGGCGAAACCGCCGAACGATCCCGACCAGATCAAGCCGAACACGCCGCTCGCGACCGGCCCGCTCGGCTGGCCGGCCGGCCCCGAGGACCTGTTCGTCCATCCGGACGGCACGCCCGCCCGGCTCGACAAGGCGTTCTCGTGGGAATACCCGCTCGCGGTGCATGGGCTGATGCATTCGGTGATCACCAATGCATGGCGCGGCGATCCCTATCCGATCGATACGCTGCTGATCTTCATGGCCAACATGGCGTGGAATTCGTCGATGAATACGACGGAAGTGCGCAAGATGCTGGTCGACAAGCGCGCCGACGGCGAATACCGGATTCCGTTCCTGGTCGTATGCGATGCGTTCGCATCGGAGATGACCGCGTTCGCCGACCTGATCCTGCCCGACACGACCTACCTCGAACGGCACGACGTGATGTCGGTGCTCGACCGGCCGATCTCCGAATTCGACGGGCCGGTCGATTCGGTGCGCGTGCCCGTCGTGCCGCCGACAGGCGAGTGCAAGCCGTTCCAGGAAGTGCTGATCGAGCTGGCGAGCCGGCTGAAGTTTCCGGCCTTCACGACGCCGGACGGGCAGCGCAAGTACCGCGACTATCCGGATTTCGTCGTCAATTTCCAGACCGCGCCGGATTCGGGCACCGGCTTCCTGATCGGCTGGCGCGGCAAGGACGGCGAGAAGGCCGTCGTCGGCGAGCCGAACCCCGACCAGTGGAAACGCTATGCGGAGAACGACTGCGTGTACCACTACCGGTTGCCGGAATCGCTGCAATACATGCGCAACTGCAACGGGCCATACATGCAGTGGGCGGTCGACAACGGGATGCGCAAGTTCGGCGTGCCGATCGTGATCCAGCTCTACTCGGACGTGATGCAGAAATTCCGGCTCGCCGCGCAGGGCCGCACGTCGGGCCGCCAGCCGCCGGATCATCTGCGCGAACGCATCGCGCGTTACTTCGACCCGTTGCCGTTCTGGCATCCGTCGCTCGAAAGCGGGCTGACCGATGCGAACCGCTATCCGCTCGCGGCGATCACGCAGCGGCCGATGGCGATGTACCACTCGTGGGATTCGCAGAACGCGTGGCTGCGGCAGATCCACGGCGAGAACCACCTGTTCGTGAACCCGGTGACGGCCGCCGCGCAGCAGATCGACGACGGCGCATGGATCTACGTCGAATCGCCGTGGGGCAAGGTGCGCTGCCGCGCGCGCTACAGCGAGGCGGTCGAGCCCGGCACCGTGTGGACCTGGAACGCGATCGGCAAGGCGGCCGGCGCGTGGAACCTCGGCCCCCACGCGGGCGAATCGCAGCGCGGCTTCCTGCTCAATCACGTGATCACCGACGAGTTGCCCGACGCGGCCCGCGGCGGTGCGCGGCTGTCGAATTCCGATCCGGTGACCGGGCAGGCCGGCTGGTACGACGTGCAGGTGCGGATCTACCCGGCCGAAGCGGATGCGGCGACCACGCTGCCGCAGTTCGCGCCGATGCCGGCGCTGCCGGGCACGCCGCGCGTGCTGCAACGCGTGCAGGCGTATTTCGCGGGAACCGGCGCATTCGCCGCGCGGCTGCGGCGCGCGGCGCCGGCGGGCCCGAAGTCCGACGATCGCTAAGCGAAGGAGCGCAACCATGACCCAGATGGCCCTCGTCATCGACCTGAACGTGTGCGTCGGCTGCCATGCCTGCGTGACGAGCTGCAAGGAATGGAACACGTCCGGCGAAGCCGGCAGCCTTGCCGATCTGCGTCCGTACGACGACGATCCGTCCGGCACGTTCTTCAACCGCGTGCAGACCTACGAGGCCGGCGTGTTCCCGATGACGGACACGATCCACTTCCCGAAGTCGTGCCTGCACTGCGAGGACCCGCCGTGCGTGCCCGTTTGTCCGACCGGCGCGAGCTTCAAGCGCAAGTCGGACGGCATCGTGCTGGTCGACTACGACAAGTGCATCGGCTGCAAGTACTGCGCGTGGGCATGTCCGTACGGCGCGCGCGAACTCGACGAAGGCCGCAAGGAGATGACGAAGTGCACGCTGTGCGCGGACCGCATCGACAACGAAGCGCTGCCCGAGCGCGATCGCAAGCCGGCCTGCGTGCTCGCGTGCCCGACGTCGGCACGGCTGTTCGGCGACGTGCACGACCCGGAATCGGACGTGTCGCGCGCGATCCGCGACCGCGGCGGCTATGCGCTGATGCCCGAGTGGGGCACGCGGCCGTCGAACCATTACCTGCCGCGCGTGAAGACCGAAGCATCGTGCGGATGCGGCAGCAGCGGCGGGTGCGGCAGCGCATCGAACGGGCGCGACGACGATTCGTTCGAGGCCCGCGCGGCGCGCGGCGACATCGATCTCGTGTCGCTGGCGACCCCGCGCTGAGCGACGCGCATTTCATTCAGACACAGACGGAGTTTCCATGCGCCCAGCCTTTTCGGTCGTTTTTCTCACCACGCTGTGCGGCGCCGCACAGGGCCTGCTGCTGACGCTCGTGATCGTCGAGGCGCTGGCGCGGCTGGCCGGCGTTGACGTCGCCGCCCCGTTCTACGTGACCGGGGCCGCGCTGTCGGTCGCACTCGGCGTGCTCGGCCTGTTCGCGTCGTTCTTTCATCTCGGCCACCCGGAGCGCGCGTGGCGCGCGATCGCGATGTGGCGTACGTCGTGGCTGTCGCGCGAGTGCATCGCGCTGCCGGTGTTTCTCGCCTGCGCGTTCGCGTATGGCGCGGCGCATCTGTTCGCGTGGCCCGGCACGCTGCTGATCGGTGCGGCGGGCGCGCTCGCGAGCGTCGCGCTGTTCGTCTGCACGGCGATGATCTACGCGTGCCTGCGCTTCCTGCAGGAATGGGCGAGCCCGCTGACGCTCGTGAACTTCGTGCTGCTCGGCTGCGCATCGGGCTGCACGCTCGCGACGGCCTGCGCCGCGTGGCTCGCGCCGGCGCTGGTCGGCCGGCTCGCGGCGGCCGCCTGCGTGCTGACGTTCGCGGGCGGCGTGGCGCGGCTCGCGTTGCTCGCACGCAATGCACGGCTGCGGCCGAAGTCGACCGTGCAGAGCGCGACGGGGATTCGTCACGCGAAGGTCGAACAGAAGTCGCGCGGCTTCACGGCCAGCGCGTTCAACACGAAGGAGTTCTTTCACGGGCAGGGCAACGGCACGCTGCGCGCGGTGAAGGCCGGCTTCCTGATCGGCGCATTCGCGGTGCCGTTCGTGCTGACCGGCGCCGGCGCGCTCGCGCCGACGTCGATCGCGGCGGCCGTCGCGCTCGGCGCGGCGTTCGTGATCCAGTACGCGGGGCTGGTGGCGGAACGCTGGTTCTTCTTCGCGGACGCGCGGCATCCGCAGAACCTCTACTACCAGCGCGCGTCATGACGCGGCCGGCGCGCCGCCGCGCGGCACTAGAAGGTCTTCGCGAGCGCGCGGGCCGCTTCCTGCAGCCGCGGCACGTGGTCGAGCAGCCGCGACAGCGGCGCGCGCGACACCGGCGCATGGACGGCGACCGCGGCGATGCACGCGCCGTCGTCGTCGAGCACCGGCGCCGCGATGCAGACGATCCCCGCGACGAATTCCTCGTTGTCGATCGCGATGCCCTTGTGCGCGGTGCGGTCGAGTTCGGCTTCGAGCAATTCCGGGTCGGAGATCGTGTTCGGCGTATGGCGCGGCAGCGCCATCGTGCGCACCAGCGCCGCGCGTTCGTCGCGCGGCAGCAGTGCGAGCAGCAGCTTGCCGCTGGCGCTGCAGTAAGCGGGCACGCGCGAGCCGGGTTTCAGGTCGAGCCGCAGCGGCCAGTCGGCTTCCACGCGGTCGAGATAGACGACGTCCGTGTCGTGCAGGGCGGTCAGGTTGCAGGTCTCGGCGAGGTCGGCGACGAGCCGTTCGAGGATCGCATGGCGCAGCCGGCGCGTGCCCGCGTGCAGCATCACGCCGGTGCCGAGCCGCGCGAGGCGCGGGCCGACCGCATACGCGTTCTTGCGGCCCGGCTCGCGGATCACGAGCCCGCCGGCTTCGAGCGACGCGAGCATCCGGTGCAGCGAGGCCTTCGGGATATCGACGTCGCGCGCGAGATCGGCGAGCGACACGGCGTCGCCGGCCTGGACGAGATGTTCGAGCAGCGCGAAGGCGCGCAGCGTGGGCGTATCCGCGGGCAGCATGTCGGGCGTTCCGGAAACTGGACTGCGGCCATTGTACCGAACGGTCCGGCAGGCCGGCCGCACGGGGCGGCGGGGGCCGGCAACCCGGCCCGCATTTTCGGCAGCGGAACGCATCGTTCCGTCAACAGGATCGACGCAGGCGCCATCGACGCCTGCGCAACAGGCAACGACAGGAGCGCCACGCGATGGATGGGGTAACGAACAAGCCGGACTGCATGGTGTCGGTCCGCGAACGGTTCGGTTTCGACTCGGACCTGATGGTGCCCGCGTTCGGCGCGCGCGACGATCACGTGCCCGATATCGACGACGCGTACCGCTTCAACCCGGACGTCACGCTCGCGATTCTCGCGGGCTTCGCGCGCAACCGCCGCGTGCTCGTGCAGGGGATGCACGGCACCGGCAAGTCGACCCATATCGAGCAGGTCGCGGCGCGGCTGAACTGGCCGTGCGTGCGCGTGAACCTCGACGGTCACATCAGCCGGCTCGACCTCGTCGGCAAGGACGCGATCGTCGTGCGCGACGACGTGCAGGTGACCGAGTTCCAGGAAGGGATCGTGCCGTGGGCGCTGCAGCGTCCGGTCGCGCTGATCTTCGACGAATACGATGCGGGGCGGCCCGACGTGATGTTCGTGATCCAGCGGATCCTGGAGCGCGACGGCAAGTTCACGCTGCTCGACCAGAATCGCGTGATCCATCCGCATCCGTCGTTCCGGCTGTTCGCGACCGCGAACACGGTCGGGCTCGGCAACCTGAACGGGCTCTACCACGGCACGCAGATGCTCAACCACGCGCAGATGGACCGCTGGAACGTGGTCGCGACGCTCGACTACCTGCCGCGCGACGAGGAGATCGGCATCGTGCGCGCACGCGTGCCGGCACTCGCGGACGAAGCCGGCCGCCCGCTGCTCGAATCGATGGTGAGCCTGGCCGAGCTGACGCGCAACGGTTTCGCGACCGGCGATCTGTCGACGCTGATGTCGCCGCGCACGGTGATCAACTGGGCCGAGAACTGCCAGATCTTCCGCGATCCGGCGCTCGCGTTCCGGCTGACGTTCCTGAACAAGTGCGACGACGCGGAGCGGCCGGTCGTCGCCGAGTATTACCAGCGCTGCTTCGGCGAGGAACTGGCGGTCGCGTCGCGCGCCGGCGGCGGCGAGCCGGGAGCGGGACGGTGAGCGCCGATCGCGACGCGGCGCGCCGCGCCGCCGCGCGCGAAGCGCTGGGCGCGTCGACCGTGCGGGCGCTGACGCGCGATGCGGCGCTGCATTACCGTGCGGGCCGCGTGTGCCGCGACCTGCGGCCGCTGCCGATCCATGCACCGCACCTGCGCGCGCAGGCCGCCGACGACGATCTCGCGTCGTGGCGCGGCGCGGCCGACGGCGCGGCGTTGCGCATCCTGCACTCCGATGCCGACCTGCATCGTGCGCTGTCCGGCGACGATCCGGTCGAACGTGTGCTGTTCGAGATGCTCGAGCAACTGCGCTGCGAATCGCTCGCGCCGGCCGCCATGCGCGGCGTCCTGCTGAACCTGCGCCATCGTTTCGAAACCTGGTCGCGCGCGTTTCACCGGTCGGGGCAGGCCGATACGCATGTCGGAATCCTGGTCTACACGGTCGCGCAGATCGCGTGGTCGCGGCTGACCGGCTGGCCCGTGCTCGAGGAAACGGAAGACCTGATCGAAGCGCCGCGCGCGGCGATCGTGCCGGAAATCGGCGTGGCGCTCGCTGGGCTGCGTCGCTGCCGGCACGACCAGCGCGCGTTCGCCGGCCACGCGTTGGCGCTGGCGCGGCGCATTGCGTCGATGATCCGCGACGCGCGCGCGGCCGTCGTCGAAACGCAGACGGAAGACGCGCGCGAGCAGGACGACGCGCTGACGAATTTCTCGCTGTGGGTCGATTTCGACGACACGGGCATCGACCTGCCGGCGCTCGTGGAGACCGGCGACAGCGTCGTGCTGCACGGCGGCGGCGCCACGTATCGGGCGTACACGACGCGCTACGACCGCGAATTCAAGCCGGCCGCGCAGATCCGCGCGGCGTTGCTGCGCGAGTATCGCGACCGGCTCGACGCGCAGGTCGCCGCGCAGCGGATCAACGTCACGCGGCTCGCGCGCGTGCTGCGCGCGGCGCTCGTCGTGCCGCAGGCCGACGGCTGGTCGTTCGGCGAGGAACACGGCCGTCTCGACGGCCGCCGGCTCGCGCAACTCGTCAGCTCGCCGGCCGAGCGGCGGCTGTTCCGGCTCGAACGCGTGCGGCCGCATGCCGACTGCGCGCTCGCATTCCTGATCGACTGCTCGGGGTCGATGAAGGCGTGGATCGACGGCGTCGCGCTGATGGTCGACACGCTGGCGCGTGCGGGCGACGCCGCGGGCCTCGCGACCGAAGTGCTGGGTTTCACGACGCTTGCGTGGAACGGCGGCCGCGCGCGCCAGGACTGGCTCGCGCGCGGCAAGCCGCGCGATCCGGGGCGCCTCAACGAAACCGGCCACCTGGTGTTCAAGGATGCCGACACGCGCTGGCGGCACGCGCGCGCCGGCATTGCCGCGCTGTTCAAGGCCGACCTGTTTCGCGAAGGGATCGACGGGGAAGCGGTCGACTGGGCGTGCGCGCGGCTCGCGGCGCGGCCGGAAGCGAGAAAGATCCTCGTCGTGATCTCGGACGGCAGCCCGATGGACGGCGCCACCGCATTGGCGAACGATCCGTTCTACCTCGACAACCATCTGAAGCAGGTGGTCGCCCGCCAGGAAGGGGCCGGCCGCGTCGAAGTGCTCGGGCTCGGCGTCGGGCTCGATCTCGGCCCGTACTACCGGCACCGGCTCGCGATCGATCTCGTATCACCCCCGGACATGAAGCGGCTCGTCGAAATCGCCGGCTGGATCGGCGCGCGACGGTGAAACCGGAAGGAATCAGCCGCGATGCAGCAGCGGCGGCAGCGACGTCGCGATCAGCCCGACGCCGATCGCCATCAGCACGCCGAACGCGAGCCGGCGCAGCGCGACCGGCGACAGCGGCGGCGGGTAGTGCCGGCCGGCGACCGTCGTCAGCATCACGACCGGCGTCGCGAGCGCGGCCAGCAGCCAGATGTCGCGATCGAGCTGGCCTTCGCACGCGCTGTACAGTACGCGCGTGGCCGACGTGGTCGTGAACAGCACGATCAGCGCGCAGCGGATCTGCACGAGCGTCAGCGGCTGCCGGTAGAACTGGAAGATCAACGGCGGCCCCGACACGCCGAACATCCCGCTCAGCAGCCCGCCGAAGATGCCGCTGACGAAGAAGCTGCGGTTGTCCGAGCGTTCCGTCAGCGGCGTCGGCCGCAGCGCCGCGCTCAGGCCGCCGTACAGCACGACCACGCCGAGGATCAGTTGCAGCAGGTCGGCCGCCGAGCGGCTCAGGCATTCGAGCAGCACCACGCCGGCGACGACCGACGGCAGGATGCCGAGCGTCGCCGCGCCAACCGCCCGCCAGTCGATGTGATGCAGCCGGCCCGGCAGCGCGGTCGCGCCGTTCGCGAGCGACACGACGCTCATCAGCGTCGCGACCGTGGCGAGCGGCGCGAGCCCGAAGCCGCTCGTCACGCCCATCACGATCATCCCGAGGCCGAAACCCGTGACGGTCTGGAAATAGCTGCCGGCGCCGATCACCGCGATCAGGATCGCCAGTTTGTCGGCCGTCATGCGGGTGCGACCTCGCCGGTCGCGGCCCGTTGCATGGCCGCTTGCGCCTGCACGGTGGTCGCCGCGATCACGTGATACACGTCGTCGGCGCCGCAGCCGCGCGACAGGTCGTTCGCAGGCCGGCGCAAGCCCTGCAACAGCGGGCCGACGGCCTTTGCGCGGCCGATCCGCTCGGCGAGCTTGTAACCGATGTTGCCGGCTTCGAGGCTCGGGAACACGAGCACGTTCGCGTGGCCGCCGACCTGCGAATGCGCGATCTTGCGCTCGGCGATTTCCGCGACGATCGCCGCGTCGAGCTGCACGTCGCCGTCGATCGCGAGCGCCGGGCGCAGTTCGCGCACGCGCGCGGTCGCGGCCGCCACCTTGTCGACCGCCGCATGGTGCGCGCTGCCGCTCGTCGAGAACGACAGCATCGCGACGCGTGGTGCTTCGCCGAGCAGCGCGTGCGCGCTGTCGGCGGCGGCCATCGCGATCTCGGCGAGCTGGCCGGCGTCCGGATCGACGACGAGCGCGCAGTCGGAGAAGATCAGCCCGCCCTTGATCGTATGGAACGGCTCGCACAGCATCATCAGGAAGAAGCTCGACACGATCCGGAACGCCGGATCGACGCCGATCAGCTGGATCGCCGCGCGCACCACGTCGGCCGTCGCATGCACGGCGCCCGCGACCGAGCCGTCCGCGTCGCCGAGCCGCACCATCAGGTTCGCATGGCAGAGCGGGTCGAGCACCGCGTCGCGCGCGGCGTCGGCCGTCATGCCCTTGGCTTTGCGCAACGCGTGCAGCGCGTCGGCATACGCGTCGCGTTGCGGGGCGGTGGCCGGATCGACGAGCGTTATGCCGTCGAGGTCGAGCGCGTCGCGCGCGGCCGCCGCGTGGATGGCCGCACGGTCGCCGACGAGCACGATGTGGGCGATGCCGTCGCGTGTCGCGCGCGCGGCGGCTTGCAGCACGCGCGGGTCGTCGGCTTCGCACAGCGCGATGCGCATCGGCTGGCGGCGCGCGGATTCGAGAATGCGGTCGAGGGCTTTCATCGGGAATTCGAAGTAAAAAAGGCCGGATGCGGCGGCCCGCACGGGGCACGGCGTCCGGCCGGGTTCCGGCCGTGCGGGGAGGGCACGGCCGGACGCGGGTGCGTCAGCGACGCGGCATCACACGTAGTCCTTGTACTTGTCGAGCAGGCGAACCGGCTTCGACAGCGCGTCGCGGCGGAACGGATCGCCGAGTTCGCGCGTGCACATGATCTCGATGATCGTCGTCTTGCCTTCGTTCATCTGCATGTCGATCGCGCGCTTGAGTGCCGGCCCGACATCCTCCAGACGGTCGACCGTGATCCCTTCGGCGCCCATCGCACGGGCGATCGCCGCGAAACTCTGGTTGTCGAGTTCGCCCGCGAC
Organism: Burkholderia sp. 28_3; assembly: GCF_003253915.1. NCBI lineage: Bacteria > Pseudomonadati > Pseudomonadota > Betaproteobacteria > Burkholderiales > Burkholderiaceae > Burkholderia > Burkholderia sp. 28_3. The sequence goes on along the minus strand of NZ_QKZF01000021.1, from coordinate 4,648 downwards.
GAAGCGGCGGTTGTAGAAGTCGACCTGGTTCTTCTTCTCCGCGCCCCATTGACGGTTGTGGAACACCACGGCCGTGACCGGGATGTTGTGACGCACGCAGGTCATCGTTTCCATCAGGCTCATGCCCCACGCGCCGTCGCCCGCATACGACACGGCCGGGCGGTGCGGCGCGGCGACCTTCGCACCGATGATCGTCGGGAACGCGTAGCCGCAGTTGCCCCAGCTCATCGCCGCGAAGAAGCTGCGCGGCTTGTTGAAGCGCAGGTAGCTGTTCGCGACCGAGTTGATGTTGCCGATGTCGGTCGACACCATCACGTCCTCGGGCATCGCCTTTTCGAGTTCGCGCAGCACCTGGCGCGGATGCAGGTAGCGCCCGCCGTTGAAGGTTTTTTCGTTCTTCTGTTCCTCGATCATGTCGAGGCTGTAGGCGTCACGCTCGTGCGTCCAGTCGTCGAGTTCCTTTTCCCACGCGGCCTTCTCGGTCGCGATCTGGTCGGCGCGCTCGCCGCGCGAGCCGTCGCATGCGAGCGTGCGGCCGTCGAGGCGCTGCGTGAGCGCGACGGCCGCCGCCTTCGCGTCGCCGCAGATGCCGACCGAGATCTTCTTCACGAGGCCGAGCATCTTGTGGTCGGCGTCGATCTGGATGATCTTCGCGTCCTTCGGCCAGTAGTCCATCCCGTGCTGCGGCAGCGTGCCGAACGGCCCGAGGCGCGAACCGAGCGCGATCACGACGTCCGCGCGCGACAGCAGCTTCATCGCGGCCTTCGAGCCCTGGTAGCCGAGCGGGCCGCACCACAGCGGATGGTTCGCCGGGAACGAGTCGTTGTGCAGGTAGCTGTTGACGACCGGCGCACCGAGCCGTTCGGCGAGCGCCTTGCATTCCTCGATCGCGTCGGCCATCACGACGCCGCCGCCCGAGATGATCACCGGGAATTTCGCCTGCGCGATCAGATCGGCCGCGTCGTTCAGGCTCTGTTCGCCGCCGGGGCCGCGATCGAGCCGGCGCGGTTGCGGAATCTCGACCTTGACCTTGCCGTAGAAGTAGTCGCGCGGAATGTTCAGCTGCGTCGGGCCCATCTCGGCCTGGGCGCGATCGAAGCAGCGCGCGGTGAATTCGGCCATCCGCGCCGGGTGCGTGACGTGGCCCTGGTATTTCGTGAATTCCTGGAACATCGGCAACTGGTTCGCTTCCTGGAAGCCGCCGAGGCCGATGCCCATCGTGCCGGCCTCCGGCGTGACGATCACGACCGGGCTGTGCGCCCAGTACGCGGCCGCGATCGCGGTCACGCAGTTGCTGATGCCGGGGCCGTTCTGGCCGATCACTACGCCGTGGCGGCCCGACACGCGTGCATAGCCGTCGGCCATGTGGCCGGCGCCCTGTTCGTGCACGACCGGGATCAGGCGGATGCCGGCCGGCGCGAAGATGTCCATCGCGTCCATGAACGCGGAGCCCATGATGCCGAACATGTCGGTCACGCCGTTGGCCGCGAGGGTTTCGACGAAGGCTTCGGATGGCGTCATGTCCTGCGGGCCGCTGGTCGATGCACGCAGGGAAGTGGATTGTTCGCTCATGGGTTGTCTCCGATTGTTCAATTAACGGAACGTCTTGTTCCAGATGCTATTGGCTGGGAAAAGCCGGTCAAGTCATTCCGCCCGCTGGCGGGGAATGTGGAATGAAATGAAATGATTCGTTTCAAAATGAGCGCCCGGGGCGGGACGGCCGAAAGCGCGCGAGCGGCGCGCTCAGGCCGGCTGCTTCGGCCGTTCCTTGCGGAACGCGCGCTTGACGGCGATCAGCCCGTCGCGGAACTCGAACAGGTCGCAGCCTTCGGCTTCGATGCGCCAGCCTTCCGCGTGCGTGCCGGTGAACACCCATTCGGATACGCCGCGTTCGCCGGCCACGTAGTGGCGGCCGTGGCCCCAGTGCGCATCGGGGAAGGTCTTGAACACGGCTTCGAACGCGGCGCGCACCGCGTCGCGGCCGACGAAGCGCGTGCCGTGAATGTCGGGGCCGCCGGCCGCGTCGAACACGCAGTCCTCGGTCATGAAGCCCATCAGCGCGTGGGCGTCATGCCGGTTGAAGGCGTCGGAAAAAGCCGCGAGCGTGGCGGCCGTGACGGGGGCGGTAAGCGTGTCGGACATAACGTGTCTCCTGTCGAATGATGGACGGTGCGCGAGGCGCTGATGCGCATGCGGCACGCGGTATCGACACGTTAGTGAGCGCTCGTTTTTGGCGGTAGCGCCAGTTCAGGGGATTCGGTTGGGCCAGGGACGAGCGTGACCGGCTGACGCGATGCCGCGTTCAGGCGTCGGGCTTCTGCGCCCGCACGCACCGCGCGAGCGCCCGCACGCCCGGCTCGATCCGTTCCAGCGGAATCGCGGAAAAGCCCATCCGGAAGCAGCGCCGCGCATTGCTGTCGTCGTTCATGAAGAACACGCCGCCGGGCTCGATCAGGATCCCGGCCTCCTGCGCGTCCGCCGCGAGACGCGCCGCGTCGAGCCACGGCGGCCCCTCGACCCAGCACGACGCGCCGCCCGTCACGGGCACATGGCGCGCTTCCGGCAGATGCGCATCGAGCGCGGCCATCAGCGCCTGCGAGCGCTCGCTGTACGCATGCGCGAGCCGGCGCAGCAACGCGTCGTGATGGCCGAGCGCAAGAAAGGTCGCGAACGCCCGCTGGATATACGCGACCGGATGGCGCACCATCAGCCGCCGCAGCGCGCGCAGCTCGCGGATCAGCTCGCGCGGCCCGACCACGTAGCCGAGCCGCAGGCCCGGCGCGAACGTCTTCGACAGGCTGCCGACGTAGATCACGCGGTCGGCCGTATCGAGGCTCTTCAGCGCCGGATGCGGCGTGCCGGAGAACGTGTTCTCGCTCTCGTAGTCGTCCTCGATGATCACGAAATCGTGCTGCTGCGCGCAATCGAGCAGCGCGCGGCGGCGCTCGACCGGCATCGTCGCGGTGGTCGGGCATTGATGGCTCGGCGTCACGTACACGTAGTCGCAGCGCGACAGCGTATTGCCGAGCGAGTCGGGCGCGATCCCGTGCCCGTCGACGGGCAGCGGCAGCAGCCGCGCGTTGCGGTTCTCGAAGATGTTGCGTGCGTCCGGATAGCCGGGATTCTCGAAGCCGACCGTCGTGTGCTTGCCGCACAGCAGGTCCGCGATCAGGTACAGCGCCTGCTGGCAGCCGTTCGTGACGACGATCTCGTCGGGCATCGCGAACACGCCGCGCCGCGGCAGCACGCGCGTGCGGATCTGCTGGATCAGCGATTCGTCGTCGCGCTCGATCAGGTCGGGCGCCCAGTTGCGGATCTCCATCACCGACAGCGCCTTCAGGCAGCATTCGCGCCAGTCGTTGGTCGGAAACAGCGACTGGTCGAATTGCCCGTAGATGAACGGATATTCGTAGTGCTGCCAGTTCGCGGGCTTCACGATGTTGCGCTGCCTCGACGGCGGATGCGCGATGCGTTTGTCCCATGCGGGGCGGCCCGGCGTGTCGTCGCCGGCCTCCGTTTGCGCGGCGGGCCTGGCGGCCGCGAAGCCGGGCACGCCTTCGAGCATCTTCGGGTTCACGAAGTGCCCGCTGCGTTCGCGCGAGATCAGGTAGCCCTCTTCGACGAGCATCTGGTACGCGAGCACGACGGTGTTGCGCGCGACGCCGAGCTGGTCGGCGAGCTCGCGGCTCGACGGCAGCGCCGCATCGGGCGCGAGCTGGCCGTCGAGGATCGCGGCCACCAGCATGCGCCGGATCTGGTCCTGCAGGCTCGACGCCGACGACCGCCGGAACTGCTGGGCCCATAAGGCGGTCGGGGTACGACTCGGCATGCTTCCTCCTGTGATCGGTACGGGACACGCGAGGCGGCGCGCGGCGGATGCGCAGGCCCGCGAGGGCGCGGTGTGGCGAGAATACGCGCGTCGCGCCGCGGATGTGGACTCAATGAAATGTGGCGTCTGGCACTACTGCGCGTTGACGTGGCAAGACGATACTCAACTCGTCGCGCCCGCACGATCCGGATAACTCCCCGGTACGCGGGCGCAGGGAGGCGTGCGCGCGTCGCGCGCCGGCATCTTCACCGGAGGGGCGGCATGCACGTCGTCGTGTTCAGGGATCGTTGCGCACGCGTGATCCGCATCGTGTTCGACGACGCGCGCGCGACGGCGGTCGCGTATCGCGACGACGAGGCGATCGGCGAACTCGGCATCGACGCCGACGACGGCGCGGTGTGCTCGCCGTCGCTCGCTCGTCTGTACGTCGAACCGGCCTACCGACGCAGCGGCATCGCGCACACGCTGCTGGCGTGCGCGTCGCGCGAATTCGGCCGGCCGATCCGCATCGACACCGCGGCGCGCGAATGGCCCGATTCGCCGGCGTGGGCGACGCTGTGCCGCTGCCTCGAATACGAAGGGCTGGTGGTGGTGCGCTAGCCCGACAGCGTGGCCACGACCACGCCTCACGAGAACGGAGACGACATGAGCACGGTTTTGAAGCCGATTCCCGCATCCGACGTGCGTCACGAAGCGTTGCGCATCGACGGGCAGCGCGTGTGGTGCGACGCGGTGATCGACGTGCGCAACCCGTACGACGGCGCGCTGGTCGGCACCGTGCCGAAGGCGACGCTCGACGACGTGCGCCGTGCCTTCGCG